>CABIWJ010000026.1 GCA_902362455.1 Eubacteriaceae bacterium | reverse complement strand
TTCCTCTATAAAATTAAAGCTGCCACAACTGCAAACCAATTTTTCCATTTTAAACCTCCTTAAAATGTCCATATGCATTATTTACTTTATATGGACATATCACATTATTCAACAGCTATTTCAATCAATGTTTTTGATAATTATAACTATGTTTGCAATTTTACAATCCTTTCCTCTAATATTTCGTAATTCAAATCACTTTGTCTTATTCCCAGAATATATTCTTCAATAAATATATCCTCACGATATTCTGCATCTTTTTTTGTTTTAATTAATTTATAATTACCTTCGTTGTTAATATTATAAATGAATGCTCTTTTTTCATAAAAAGCTGTTACCAAATATTTTCCATCATTTGAAATTGCAATTCTTTCTCCACCAGCTCCCGATTTAGCATGAATTGAATTTTTTTCAATTATCCTATTTTTATCTTTTATAAAAAATACTTTTGCATATATATTATTTTCATCAATATATTTGTAATTTACAATATATCTCTGATTTTCTGACTTTATAAACATATTTACCACGCCTCCCTATCTCTTCAATATATTCTACTGCATCTACTAATCATTTGTAATATACTCAATCTGAAAATAGGTAATTCATTTCTTCATTAAATGAATTCACAAACAATTGTAATTCTTCCATATTTGCAATAAATCTTATACCAACATCATATCCTATATCTTTACCATTGGTATAATTTGCCCAATTAATCC
>CABIWJ010000025.1 GCA_902362455.1 Eubacteriaceae bacterium | reverse complement strand
ATTAACTACAGACATTACATATTATTCTATGATTCAGACAATGATAATATATTTGATGATACTGAAATTATAGATGAAAGAGATGGTGATGGAAGCTCATTTAACTATGAGTTAGATAATGTTGGTAAATACAAAATTGTACTTAATGTAAAAGAAACATTTACAGATACAATTCCATCATTAATAGATGATTCGGTATATTTATCAGGAAATACAGAAAAAGTATTTGAGATTACTAACCAGGCACCAAAGTCAAAGGTGACTGTAGAAAAAAGTAAAATTGCAGACATTATTTTTACGGTTGGCAGTGCAGATAAAGATGTATTGAATGCTTATTCAGAAGCAAGTAAGCTTGTCGAAGATAAGTTAAAGGAAAAAGGAATTGAAGCCAATATTACTACAGTAAGTACATCTGCAATTACAGCGACAGATACATTTGCCTGGAAAGAGTATGACCATCCGGGATTTAATGACTGGGGCTATGTTCTTCCACATCATATCCAATATACAGGAAAAGATATAAAAATGGTTGGATATTATTATGCAGCATTTAAAGATTTTCTATATGTTGAAGATAATAATCCGGATAGAAAAGTATTTGATTTTGATTTACAGAGAGATGGTACTGACTGGCATAGTATGGAAGGCGGCGGCTTCTTATTCAATACCGTAGTCTCAGAAGAAGAAAACTATATTCAGGGATATTGCATACTTGTTACGGGTAGTGGACTTAAATTAGTTAAAATAAATAAAACCAATTTAACTAATTTCAGAAATGGTTCATATGAATATGTTCAATATGCAGGA
>CABIWJ010000024.1 GCA_902362455.1 Eubacteriaceae bacterium | reverse complement strand
AAATGAATTCATCAACTGTTCTTTGGTTACATAGGTGGTATTGATTTTTTCAATCTCTTTTTCTGCGTTTACTGCATATGAAACATTATCCTCGGTTATTTCCAGCCAGATTTTGCAGGCTGATAAATTGATTGATGCCGGTGTATTTGATTCTGCCTCAATAGCAGATACATTTATCGCCTCTGTTCCTGTAATCTGTTTACTGTAATACCAGTCATTTGTTCCGTCCTTGCCCTGCACTACAAGTGCCACTGTTTGTGATGTACTGCCCTTCACCACCTTAATATCACCTGTTGTGGTGTTATATGTTACTGTACCAATATCCTTACCTGTTCCGTCCAGTCTTAAAGTCATCGCCGCACTGTCTGTTATCTTTTCCGATTTTGTATCAGATGATGCTGCTGTCGCAGCAGATGCGAAGAGAACAGATGACAGATCCAGATTGGAAGCGGGCTGAACAGCTAATCCGCCGTCGACATAGTCGTAGTCGACAAAATCGCCCGGATAAGCGAGCAACGCACTGTCATCATCACGACCGTAAGGCGAGCGCAGCCAGAACCACTCTCCGTTCCTCCAGTAACTTCTCATGGCAAGTACTGTACTGTCATCGGTTCCTGCCCACAAGTATTGGTTATTATCAAAATCTCCCTGTAACGCATACAGTTTGTCTGTGGTGGTATAGGTTACACTACTATTCTTCGTATCCTTCGTTGTCACTGTGGTGGCATTCATCAAGCCCTGCTCGGCTGAGGTGAAGTAGGATGTATTCGTAGTCATACCCTGCAGTGTATCACGAAGTTCACTTGCTCCATAGTGATTTGCGTATACTTCTGTTATAGTCGCTTCACTATAAACACAATCTGACCATAGATTTTCATCATTCTTATTGCTTATGTCTGAATTAAACTTCTGCCCTCTTGCAATCGGGCTTGCGGCAACGATGATGGTATTATCCCCTGATACACCCTCATCCTTTCCTAAGATGTACCATTCCTGTGGATTTCTACTGCTGTTCTGACCAAATACCAGCTTGCCGTAATTTACTGCTGTTCCATTACTGTATGGTTTAAATGAATTCATCAACTGTTCTTTGGTTACATAGGTGGTATTGATTTTTTCAATCTCTTTTTCTGCGTTTACTGCATATGAAACATTATC
>CABIWJ010000023.1 GCA_902362455.1 Eubacteriaceae bacterium | reverse complement strand
CGTCATTGGCAACGGTAAGCAGCCAACGGATGTGGGGCCATTTGTTGATGTAGGTCAGCATATTGCTGATAGCAACACCGCTCTCGGTGATGGTGCCGGTCTTATCCACCTTGAAGGAAAACAGACCGATGGTGTCGATGCGGTCTCCGTAATCGCGCAGGGCTTCATACATTCTGGCATTGCCCATGAATATCCAGACCATAATGCGTTTGCCTTTGAGTTTATCCCTCATGCCACAACACCTCCTTCCAGGCATGAAAAAAGCGCCCATCCGTAGATGAACGCTTCTTTATATTTGTTTGTTGCTTTATTCTGGAACAGGTACTCCACCATCGGAAAGTGTCCCTTTATCTACAGAATATGCGCCACTTACAACATATCCTGCTTCTACATCAATAGTTCCAGTAAAGGATACGACAACCACGTCTCCAATATCTATTTTTTCATAATCAATACAACGACTAATTCTCAAGTCATCCATCGGAATCTTAAAAATCAAGCCTTCAGATGCGTCTTTACACAAAATAGAATCATCAACCCAAATATATCCATTGGAAATTTCCGTTATCGTTCCTGCAAGAGTGTTGGTGTATGGTTCGTCTATAGTTTCGATTCCATTTTCAGTTGCATAGGAAATAATTTTACCTGCTGCTTCTTCTCCGATTTGGAACGTATATGCATAATCAAAAATATTTGTGCGGACATAACCATCACTGGATACATAAAATACTCGCTTGTATACACCAAGGGCATCTGATGTTGCAGTAAAACTTATATAATCTCGTTCACTGCCATTCCAAGTATCATCTTGGATAAATGTAGCATCACGGCAATTACTCAACACATCCCAAATATATGCATCATCATCAATCTGGAAATATCCATTTTCAGTAGAACCGCTATATGTTCTAAAACGATTGAACTCAAGAACATTGGCAAGGTTATATTCATCTAATACTTCACCTAAAGTAGCAGGTGGATTATACTCCCCATATGTGAATGTATAATATTCGTTGCCTAATTTGACAGCAATAATGTGTTCTGCGGAAATACCACTATTCTCAAAAACCTCTGCTTGCATCTGATGCTTTTTATCTGTATAGGAATCATAGCCTTCCACATCATATACACCAATTGGCTCTCCAATCAAAGAACTATCAATGGCTATACCAGTTGAGGTGTATTCCTTACCTTCAATTATAACAGATGTATACTGTTCAGAAAGTGTCTTATATTCCCAAGGCCATTCAATAGCAGATTCTCCACATAAAA
>CABIWJ010000022.1 GCA_902362455.1 Eubacteriaceae bacterium | reverse complement strand
AAGCAGATAGACAGAAATGGAAATGTGACAAAATATGAGTATGATGGTGCAGATAATCTTATTGCAGTAGAAGATGCAACAGGCAACAAATATTCATACACATATGATGAAACATATGAACTAACAAAAGTAACAGATGCAAATGGAAATGAAACACTGTATTCATATGACGAAGAAGGCAGATTAATAAAAACAACTAATGCTTCAGGAAAATCAGCAGAATTCAAATACGATGAAAATGGTTATCAGACTTCATTTGTGGATTATGCAGGCAATAAAGTGACTTATTCATATGATAACTTAGGCAGACTTGTTAAGAAAAATAATAAAGACGGTGATGTGAATATTACATATGATTCACTTGGAAGATTAAGTAAAGTTACTGATTCTAAGGGCGATGTAATATACACATATGATGAGTACAATAGACTTGCATCAAAGACAACATATGACCTTGGAACAATTAAGTACACATATGCAGACAATGAAGAAATAAGTTCGATTACATATAATGTAAATGGCGAAGATGTTGCAGCAACATCATACAGCTATGACTTAATGGACAGACTTGTAAAAGTTATAGATCATAACGGAGTAGCAACCGTTTATGAATATGATTCCTTAGGAAACAGAACAAAAGTCAAGCATGAAGGCGGACTTACAGTTTCATACAAATATGATGTATGTTCAAGACTTATAAACGAAATAGTAACTGATAAAGATTCTAATGTCTTAATGTTCTATGATTACAGTTATGGTAAGGCAGGAGAAAAGACAAAGACAGTTGAAATCACAAGAGAATCATCAGAAAGTACTACAGTAAGAGTAATTAAAAACGAATATAAGTATGATGAACTTTTAAGACTTACTGAAGAAAAGATTAGTATAAATGATAGTGTTGACTTTGATGATGTTATAAATATTGATTCTGAAAACATCACATTAGCAACTGATACTATTACATATCAGGGAACTATTGAAAATAAATATGCCTATGACAAAGTAAGCAACAGAACAGGAAAGACAACAAAAGTTACAGGTAATGTAGATGATTATACAGAAGATGTAGAGACTGGCAACACAATCTATACATACAATGAACTTAATCAGCTTATTAAATCCGAAACAACAAAAGTTCTAAAGATAGAAAGTTTTGTAAATGCTTCTGAAGCAAATGCAGATATTTTAACAATTAACTATACATATGATGACAATGGAAATCTTACATCAGAACATGGAACCAAAGACAAGACATATACATATGATGCAGAAAATAAGCTTTTAACAGCAACAGTAAGCAGTGGAAATGCTGTCACAATCGAAAGTTATACATATGACTACGAAGGCAACAGAATCAGTAAGCAGGTAAATGAAGAAGAAAAAGTATTCTATCTTAATGATACATATACAAGTCTTACACAGGTTGCATTAGAACTTACAAAGAATACAGATAACACTTATAAAGTAAATAAGTATTATACAAGAGGACTTGAATTAATCAGTGCTGATATAAATAATAATGAATTATTCAATCATAAGATTTATATTCAGGATGGACATGGTTCCGTAACGGCACTTGTAGAAAATTCAAAAATAACAGATACCTATACATACGATTCTTATGGTATAATATTAAAGAAAACCGGAGATACAGATAATGATTATCTCTACACCGGTGAGCAGTACAATGAATCAACAGGTCTTTACTATCTAAGAGCAAGATATATGTCACCT
>CABIWJ010000021.1 GCA_902362455.1 Eubacteriaceae bacterium | reverse complement strand
ATACGAATGGTATTCTGTGGTGAAGCGACTGTTCTTGATGTTGCATTATGTATTGTAAAAGGACTTGTGGTACAGTCATTAATATCCTGTGTTGCAACGGCAGTATTTGGCGAAGCGGCAGCATTTATGCTAAAGTTAGTCGGTATAGGTCAGGATACATATGGATTAATTGAAGCAATAAAGAGTAAAGATCCAAAAGAGATTGCGGTAGCAACAGTCCGACTTGCAGTATCTGTATTTACACTTAAAAGCCAGTGCTTTACAGGTGACACATTAGTCAGTACAGAAGAAGGCAACAGACGAATTGATGAAATCAAACCGGGAGATAAGGTCTTATCATATAATACTGAAACCGGTGAAAATGAGTTACAGGAAGTTAAAAATGTATCAGTATCAAAGACAGATATACTGGTACACATAATAACAGATGATGGCAGAGACATAGAAACTACAATGTTCCATCCATTCTATGTTAAGAATGAAGATGGTACAGGAGAGTGGAAAGCAGCCTCGAATCTTAAAGCAGGCGATGAACTTTTATCAGAAGATGGAAATAAAGTAAAAGTATCAGAAGTAAAAGTAGAAAAACTTGCAGAAGAGATAACAGTCTACAACCTTGAATTAGATGAAGTGCATACATATTATGTGGCTGGCGGAGTGCTGGTGCATAATATGTGTGCTACTGATAAAAAAGATTTAGGTGGTGTTGGAAATGGTTCGAATAGTGGTATAAACTCTGAAAATCCATTAGAAGACATTGAATATACAGATAAGGTAAAAAGTCAAATGGATTTGGGAGATTATCATTCATTTCCAGATAGTGTAAACGCTTTCGGAAATGCTGGCAAATTAACAACTATTGTAGGTGGCGATAATATCACAAGAATAAAAATAGAAATTGCAGGTTCTTATATGGGAAAAGATGGTGTATTTCAGTATATAATTGAGCCAGATGGTGTTACTTGTAACCATCATTTATTTGTACCCAATAATTAATATATCATAAAAATATTTCAAATATATAAGAAAAATAACTATTAGGAGTCAATATTAAAAAATTATTCTCTTAAAATGGTAAACTTAAAAAAGCCTCATCACTGAGGCTTTTAAATAAAATATAGTTAACTGATAATACTCAAGTTGTGGAGAAAAGAAGCCTCATAATCAAAGTCTTTTGTTTTGAATGTATGTCTTAATGTTTGAGTATGAATAAATTGCTGATTAAAGTAGAGTTTGATTGATAAAGAATAGAATGGTTGTGTTTGTACTTGGAAACGTCAAGTCCGACACAGTATATGGTGTAACTAAAGTATTTAGAAATGTTGTCTTCTAACAGGAGATTCGACAGTGTATTCTCGAAAAATAAAACGTCAGGCATTAACTAACTGATTACCAGTAATAGACGAAAAGTTATGGTCTGAGTCTACTTTTAATAGTCAGTGACGTATCTTCATATAAACAAATCCACGGTGCTTTAGATATTATTATACAAGAGTAGATGAACTCTTTAATATATCAAAAATAAAAAGAAAGGAAATGTGTATTCTAATAATCTTATATTTGATAATTGGATTATGCAAGATATGCTTATGGAAACAATTACAAGTGTTATTTCAAAAGAATTATTAAAAAAAGGAATTAGCTTATTATCACTTGGAATAAATGAATATGCTTGGGATAAGGATAATATAAAAGATATATTCGAAGAATTATCAAAACGAAAAATAGGTATTTTAGGAGGAGATGTCTATAAGATAGAAAATGAAACTATCAAAATGACATTTGATAGTTGGTATATGAATAAAGATAGTTCGGAAGAGTTTTATCAAAAAAGCAAATTAAGAGCTTTGAGTTATATAGAAGATTATGAAAAAAATAATTGTGGTGAGTTTATATATACCATTGTTATTTAAGTAAATTATACGAAGTGCATACGTATTATATGTGGCTGGCAGAGTGCTAGTACCTAGTATGTGTGCTACTGATAATAACAGTGATAGCGAGGGTGGCAAAAACTCAGCTCATAATGTAGATCAATATGAAAAATTAAAGAGTTCATACGCCGCAGATGAGATAATGAATGCAGAAAGGGTGAGGAGTGCATTAAAGGATGACCCTGCTCATAGAGCAGCAAGTTTCTTGTCAAAAGAGCAGTTGGCTAGTGGTAAAACATATAGTTTTACAGGTGGTGATGGTAGTTCATATATACTTTTACAAACTAAAGGAAAGATGGATGGAAATCAAGGTATTTTTGAATATATTTTAAATTCAAAAGGGCAAGTTATACATCAAAGATTTATTAATGGTGGTACATATACAGGTTTTCCTAACCAAGTTGTTCCAAAAGGAGGTTATTAATGTTATCTTATAATGCAAAATTTGAAGAATTGAATACATTGATTTCTGATTGGAAATGGTCTGAATTAAAGTATGGATTATGTAGAGAATATATTTCGATAAAAGATGTAATTTCATATGCTAATGAAATTCTTTCAAATGATGTCCCATATATGGAAATAATAATTCAACTTCTAATTGCTGATGATGAAGAGGTTGATGATATTTTAGAAAAATTAGTTTCATGTGAGGAAAGTCCTAGTGAAGATAATATAAAGTCAAAATGGATATTTGCCTTTATTTATCATGCGTTTACCTATTCGAAAGATAAAATTTTTGATATTATAGAAGATGTATATGAAGAGTTTGATTATACGGAAGAAATCAGCAATCTAGTTCCATATATGCCATGCGAAGACGGTTTACCATTAGAAGATAGATTAAAAAGATACATAGAACAAAATCGAAATATATGGTGTTAACAAATATAATGCTAATGCATACCAGACCAGCTATGGAAAGTCAATAGAAAATACAGAGTTTTTTAAAGAAAATGGGGGATTGGATGCTTCGGATTACATTTCAATTCAT
>CABIWJ010000020.1 GCA_902362455.1 Eubacteriaceae bacterium | reverse complement strand
CTTACCTTCAATTATAACAGATGTATACTGTTCAGAAAGTGTCTTATATTCCCAAGGCCATTCAATAGCAGATTCTCCACATAAAACGGAGATATTTTTGTACTCTCGCTCAATTCCACCAATGAAAATAGGTGATGTGTTGCTATTATTAAATATCATTGTGCCTGCCACAACAATCATTGCAAGACAAGCTGCTATTGACCCCCATTTGACCCACCTTTTTTTCTTTTTGTAAGGAACCTTTTCTGCCGCTTCAACATATTCCGAATTCACAAGTTCCATTTTGTCTAAAAATTCATTTCCTCTCATAAAGTGTAGCCCTCCTTCTCAAGATATTCCCGTAGCTGATTACGGCAACGGAAGAGTGTTGTTTTCACTTTGCTTTCAGAAATAGCATAGCGTTTGGAGATATCAGCTATGGAATCCAAAAACCAATAACGACGCAAGAATATATTTCTTTTCTCTTCATCAAGAGTAGCAAGAAAATTGTTAATTGCATCCTTCAAGATAATATCGTCAATGCGACATTCCGTATCATCTGGGGACGGTATGCATTGTTCCATTTCTGTGCTGAGTTCACATATAAATGCACTGCGTTTCAATCGGTTTCTGTCTCGACATATATTCAGCGAAATATGTCTTGTGATTCGTGCCAGAAAAGCAAAAAGATACGTTCTTGGCTCATGTGGCGGGATGGTTCTCCACGCCTCCAAATATGTATCGTTTTCACATTCTTCTGCGGTCTTCAAATCCTTGACTATGTTGTTTGCCAAAGAGCGTATACGAGTTCCATAGTTTTCGGAAGTCTGCTTTATTGCTGTTTCATCACGTGACAAATACAGTTCAACTATCTTATTATCATCCAAGGCTTTCATCTCCTTTCCTTCGTATTTAAAAGGCCTTCACCCATATAAGCACCGTTTACCATGCCGAGGTTACACTTTTCAGATAAATTATATCAAAAATTTATGAATTTTTCGACCATCAGATACTTGTACCACCATCCGTCATCTGCTGCAATTCAAAAAGCACCCTGGCAGACTTGCCGTCCTCCAAGGTTATATTGAAGATTAGGCATACCATCCTTACATTTCATATTGGCAGACCAATCAAACGAACTGACAAGAGCCACATAATATTTCAGGATGGATATTTTCTTCTTCATATCTGCATCATGTGTCAGAATCTTCTCAACCTCATCAGATGATACCATGACAAAATGCTGTCCTTCCTTTGAAGTATCAAAGTATAAATTCTTTATATCCAATACGAACTCAATTCCTTTGCCAAATGACTGCACTATCTTAATCCTATCCACGGCATCAAGTTCGTATATTCCACGCTGCAATGCATCCGTAAATGCTTTAGGATATTTCTCACTTACACCAACAAGTGTATAAGCCATTCTGTTAATAGATACACAATCCTCTGTAATCTCCAATGACTTCAAAAAGATATTCTCATCCATCATCTTTCTCAGTGCTATGTATGCAAGCACTCCATCAGGTGTTAATGTGTTTCCTGTAACCAAATTTTCTTCTAAAAATAATCTCATTTTTTATGCTCCTTTTTATGTGTTTTTCTAGGGCGACAACTATGCCCTTTTTATGTGTATGGTTGTCCAAATCTACTGACAACAGGACAGATATGGACGTTTAGAGCCGTACTGAGACGATTTCCAGTAGCAAGCATATAGTTTTCAAACACCCATGTCTTAAACTCCGTAAAAGTACAACTATTGAGGTCTGGCTTGGCTAATAATTTCTCCAGCTGTTCATTCGAGTAAGTCTCCTTAATGTCCTTCTGTGCTTTTGGAAGATGAATTTTGAATGTGGTCATGTAGTTACATTCCATGCAATAATATAGGAACGCTCTCACAGACCGTAAATAAGATACGGCAGATACATCATTCACATTATGTTCTGTTTTAAGATGATTGGTAAATCCATCCACTGTGTCGATTGTAACCGCACTGATAAGACCACCATCACAGTAATCTACAAACGGATGAATCTTATTCTCATATGACACAATGGATGCTTGGGATAAATTCTTGACACGACACTTTCTGATAAATAAATCATAAGCATCATTTACAGATAAATTTTTAGATTTGTTCATTTAGATTTGTTTCATATTAACAACCTCACTTTCTGTGTGCTTGACCTCTAAATTTAAGTGAGAAGGTTATACGAATACAATAAAAAAACTCATCACTAAAAGCAATGAGTTTTCCCATATAATGAGACATCGGGGATTCGAACCCCGGACAACTTGATTAAAAGTCAAGTGCTCTACCACCTGAGCTAATATCCCATTCATTCCTTTTCAGGAAATGCCCAGAACTGGAATCGAACCAGTGACACAGGGATTTTCAGTCCCTTGCTCTACCAACTGAGCTATCTGGGCTTGTATTATTATAAATACAAATAGTTGCGGGGGCAGGATTTGAACCTACGACCTTCGGGTTATGAGCCCGACGAGCTTCCAGACTGCTCCACCCCGCGATATCATATTAAATTATATACAGAAATAAAATATTTATTCCTTTTTTTAATGGATGGAGGTGGATTCGAACCACCGAAGCAATTTGCAGCAGATTTACAGTCTGTCCCCTTTGGCCACTCGGGAATCCATCCATATAAAGCCGATGATCGGACTCGAACCGATAACCTGCTGATTACAAATCAGCTGCTCTGCCAATTGAGCCACATCGGCACATTAACAATGTACCTATAATATAGAAAATAATGGGACCTACAGGGCTCGAACCTGTGACCCTCTGCTTGTAAGGCAGATGCTCTCCCAGCTGAGCTAAGATCCCATAATTCAATTATAAACGACCCGGATGGGGTTCGAACCCACGACCTCCGCCGTGACAGGGCGGCGCTCTAACCAGCTGAGCCACCAGGCCAATTAAAAGGCTGTACCTTCAAAACTACACATTAACTTATCTTCCAATTCTTAACTTCCGTCCTCTTTCCTAAACCGTTTTGGTTAAGCTTTCGACCTA
>CABIWJ010000019.1 GCA_902362455.1 Eubacteriaceae bacterium | reverse complement strand
CCAAAGGTAACATTAAGTGTAAGCAAAACAGAAGTAAATATAGGCGAATCAGTTTATATTGAGGGATATGCTGAAGATAATTTTGGTATTTCTACTTTTGAAATAAAATGCAATGATGATGTAATCGGAAGTGGATATAACAGATACGAGCTTAAAGCAAATGAAGCCGGTGTTATTACTATTTCAGCGATAGCTACAGATATTGCAGGAAATGTCACAACCGAAACAAAAACAATTACTGTAATAGATAACAGAGATGTTACTCCTCCGGAAATTATTATTACAGAACCTAAAGATGGCATTATATCAGGAATTGTAGAAATAAAAGGTTCAATTACTGATGACAGAAAACTTAAGGGCTATAAAGTTACAAGAACAAAAACAGGTGATGAAAATAGCGAAGAAGTTCTCGTAGCAGAAGGCAGTGAAGCAATTGTAAACGCTGTTATTGGAACAATTAATACAGACGAACTTGAGGAAGGTGTCTACTGTTATAGAATTACAGCAGAAGATGAAGCGGGCTTAACAGCAGAAGTAAGCTTCAACATAACAGTAGAAAAAGAAGAAGCTGATAAGATTCCTCCGGTTACAGCATTTACAAAAATAGCATTAGATGCAGAAAATAAAAATATTGTAATTGAGGGTTCAGTATCGGATGAAACAAAGCTTTCAGAATATACACTTACGTATTTCAATAAGGCAAATGAGTCAGTAAAAATTATTATTGTCAAAGGCTATGAAAATGTAGAAAATGCAGAACTTGGAACTATTTCAACAGAAGGTTTATCAGATGGAACATATGAGGTGGAATTATCAGCCATAGATGCGGCCGGAAATACCTGTGTTTCAAAAGCAGAATTTACATACACAGCAGGACATTTTGTTGAAAATGATGATAAAACAGCACCGGATATTTTAGCTGATTTAGATGCAGTAATTGAAAATAAGGTTTTAAAAATTAAGCTTACAGGTTCAATTACAGACGAACATTTAAAAGAATATAAAGTAACTACAGGCAAAAAAGAAGATAATAAAGTTATTGATGAAGTAGTTATTGCAACAGGAAATTCCAATATAGATAATGCCGAGATTGCAGCATATGAATTCCCGGAATATAGTGTGGGTGAATATGAGGTAAAAGTAGTTGCAAAGGACGAAGCAGGAAATACAAGAACTACAACATATACATTTACGGTGTATGAAGATGGAAGAACAAATATAGGCGGAAATAATGAAAATCAGGAAATTGCATTAGTATTTGCAAATACAATTGCAAATGCAGGTGATACTGTGGCAGGATATATTTCCTATCCAAAGAATACGGCAGACATAAGTGTTACCTCTGATGATGCAGATGTAACGTTAGATGGTAAAAAGGTATCAGTTACAAAGAATGAGGCAGGTCTTGCCAATGTCACATTTACAGCAATGGTAGATGGAGAATTGAAATCAGTTACAAAGCAGATTAGATTCTTTGACAGAAGTGATAACATTCATCCAACAGCAGAATTTATAACACCTGAAGCAGATAGTGACTTAAAAACAAAAACAGATATCATAGGTACGGTTAAAGANGATTATGTAGAGATAGCAAAAGGATACGAAAGCATTGAAAATGGAAAAGTCGGAGAACTTGACACAACAATGCTTATGAACGGAAGCTATACATTAAAACTTACAGCAGTTGATAACGGTGGCAACAGGTCAACAACTGAAAGAATAATTAATGTAACAGGTAATCTTAAAGTTGGAAATATGGCTTTAGGATTTACAGATATCAGCTCAAATGTGTCAGGTGTACCATTACAGGTAAATAGAAATTATGACAGCAGAAATAAATCTTTTAGTGACTTTGGATATGGATGGAGTCTTGGAATGCAGAGTGTAAAAATTACACTTAGTAATCCATTATATGAAGGTTATAACCAGGTTCAAAAAGGCAGTAAACTTTCTACATCTTATTACATTGAACAGACATTAAACCATGATATTACAGTAACCTATGGTGATGGAACAAGTGATAAATTCAGTCTGAAATTGTTACCGGATCAAAGAGCATGGGTTCCAATAGATCAGGTTCAGATAAAATTTGTATGTGAAACTGATAAGACAAAGACACTTGAAATTGATGGCGATAATACCGCATTTTTACAGGGAAGTAATTTATATTTTGAAGATATAAATTTACTTGATATACAGGACTTTGTCCTTACTACAAAAGAAGGAACAAAGATGTATCTTTCTCCTGCAAAAGGCCTTACAAAAGCATCTGATGCAAATGGAAATGTTGTAAATATCAGCAAAAATGGATTTACACATTCAGATGGTTATGGAATTAATTTTACAAGAGACAGTAAAGGCAGAATTATTAGTGCAACAGAAACAGACAGTAAGAATAATGTAATCAATTCCATAAAATATGGTTATGATGATAATGGTGATCTTGTATTAACAACTGATTATGCCGGAAGAGATATTATTTATTCATATGATGATGACCATAATCTTACAGAAATACTTGATCCATCAGGAAAACCTGTTGCAAGAAATGAATATGATGAAAATGGCAGACTTAAAGCAACTGTAGATTCTAACGGAAACAGAATCGAGTATGAACACGATATTGATGCAAAAATGGAAGTTGTCAGAGATAGAAATGGCAATCCAACAGTATTTTATTATGATGACAATGGAAATGTGATTAAGACAGTTGATGCTCTTGGCAATTCAACTACAAATAAATATGATACTGATAATAAACTTATTGAATCAACAGATGCGAATGGTAATGTCACAAAGTATGAGCGTGACAAGGATGGTAATCTCAAAACTCTTATTTTACCGGATGGAACGAAAGAAGAGCTTAAATACAATGATTTAAACATTGTCAACAGCATAAAAGCAGACGATAAACTTTTAGTAAGTATGGATTATGACTCAAAGGGAAATATAACCGGGATGACTGATGCCCTTGGAAATAAAACTGATTTAACATACGAAAAAGACGGAAAACTTTCATCAATTTCAGATGAAATTGGTCAGGTTAAAAAACTTAAATATGATGAAAATGGTAATCTTATTTCATTAGAGGATGGAAACCAGAATTCTACTACATATGAATATGATGAGAAAAACAGATGCATAGGTGTTACTGTAACAAGAACAGAAAACGGTGAACAGAAAGAATACACATCAAGATATGTATATGACAAGGCAGGAAATATTACATCTAAGATTAGTAATACGGGAATGGTTACAACTTATGAGTATGATTATAAGAATAATGTAACTGCTGCGGTTTCATCAGATGGACTTAGAACAGAGTACACATATGATAGTGAAGATAATTTAACATATGCTGCATATTCTGACGGAACAAGTGAAACATTTGAATATGATAAAAATGGTAATAACATAAAGGCAACTGACAGATATGGAATTACTGTATCAATGGAATATGATGTACTTAACAGACTGACAACTAAGACATATGCTGATGGAACAAAGGAAAAATATACATATGATGCAAATGGAAATGTATTAACATTTACAAGTGTTTCAGGTGGAGTAACAGAATACACATATGATAACATGAATAGAAATACATCCATAAAAGATGCATATGGAAATGTTACAACATTTACATACAATAACCGTTCAAAGTTAGTTAAAACCAAAGATGCAAAAGGAAACATATTTAAATATGAATATGATGACAACGACAGGCAGATTGCAGAAATCTATCCGGATGGAACAAAGGAACAGACAGAATATGACAAGAGAGGCAGAGTTTCTAAGCAGATAGACAGAAATGGAAATGTGACAAAATATGAGTATGATGGTGCAGATAATCTTATTGCAGTAGAAGATGCAACAGGCAA
>CABIWJ010000018.1 GCA_902362455.1 Eubacteriaceae bacterium | reverse complement strand
GAAAGTGGTGGGAGACAGTGTTGGAAGTAAATGGGGCAAGAAAGCAAAGAAAGAACCACTGTTGGAATGTAATTTGCAGTTCTTTGGGAAGAAGAATGGTTGTAGTTCGAGAAAGGAGGCTTTAAATCAAATAAAAAATGATTTAGGAATAAATAAATCTCAACATCCAGAAAGCCAACAGATGGTAATGTTGTTAGATGAATTTAACAATCCAATAGTAAATAATGGAAAAATAATAATGTCTAGAGAAATGAAATATAAGGTCAATAATAAGACTGATGGCGCTGGCAATTTTATAGAGTATGTTTATATACAGGATCATTCGTATGGACATAAATACAGTAATGGAATAGGAAATCAGACAGCCCATTTTAATGTTAGACCAGAAACAAATATAAAAACTGGAACGGTAAAAGGTACAAAAAATCATTATTATTTTAATTCAGAATACAATTGGAAAAAATAAGGCTAATCTACTTAAAAAATAATAATTATGGAGAAAATGTTATGACAAATGGTATAGAAAATGGGTTTATATTAACTAATATTTTTGGGGATGATTTTAATTTTGTAAATTCGGAAGTCGAGTATTCAAGAAGTGAAATTATGGCAGGCAGAATGTCATTAGATATAATAGTTAATCAAAATGTAAAATATCCACCTAATAAATGGAAAGAATGGGAAAAAGTATATGTTAAGATTGATTTTTGGGGGATTAAGGAAATATCTTCGAAAGTTTACAGATTACCTTTTATAATATCTAAAATATCTGTTGTATATAAACAAAATTTATATGAAATTAATATACAGAGTAAGAATAATGATTTTATAAAATGTAAATTTATATTGTCTAGGATTCAAAATGTTAAACCATTGGCATATAATGAAAAAAATAAAAAATTTGAAATATGTGAATGACGTAGAATTAGAATATTTTAAATATAAATTTAGCAAGAGTCAACATAGAAAATGTTAAAACAGTAACTGATGCAAATGGCAAAACAATCAGATACGGCTATGATGAATTAGGCAATATACTTACAATAGCATATCCAGGTGGAGAAATAATCCGCTATACATACTATGCAAGCGGTCAGATAGCGACAGTAACAGACAGCAAAGGCAGAGTAACTTACTATAAATATGATAAAACAGGAAATCTGACAGATACAGAAAGACCAAACGGAACAAAAGAGCATTGTGAATACAATGAGCTTGGTTTACTGATCTCTAAAAAGGACATAAAAACCGCCACAGGTGAGGTCATCAACGAATATCATTATAAATACGATGTCAGAGGAAATATCGTAGGTGTTGTAGATGTAACAGCTGATACATCAGACAAATCAACAGTCGATACATCGGTTAAAAATGAATTTGAAACAACCAATGGTTTAACAGAGGATAGCAATTACACATTACCTGTACTGGATACTGCTAGCAAGACAGCATTGAAACTTGCAGCAGAAAGTAACAGCATCGTAACATCTGATGGTGAAACAGTAACTACTTCATTAGAAATGGAATATGACAGTGCAAACCGTCTTATAAGCTATAATAATAAAAAGATAAAATATGACAAAGACGGAAATATGTTATATGGTCCTGTGAATGGTGAAATGTGTAACTTTACATATGACAGCCGAAACAGACTTATCAGTGCAGGAAATGTAACATACGACTACGATGCCGAAAACACAAGAATATCAGTAACAACAACTGATAAAAAGATTACATATGTGACAGATGTGGCAGGAGAAATGTCGCAGATATTAGAATCATATGAGAAAACTAATGACGGAAAGAAGATACATACAGTCTATGTATATGGCAATGGCCTGATATACAGTTATATTGATGATGGTGGTGATGAAGCAGACAGTATAACATCCGATAATAAAGTACAGGATTTATCATCTGACAAATCATCAGATAAAAATACAGATGGTACAACATACTATCATTACAATAATATTGGAAGTACCACAAAGTTAACCGACAATAACGGAAATGTAATCCAAAGCTATGAATATGGTGCCTATGGTGAAGTTCTAAGCGGAGATACTAAGATAACACCATTCTTATATAATGGTCAGCTAGGCGTAATGACAGATAATAATGGTCTTTACTATATGAGAGCAAGATATTATAATGTCAATATCAAGCGATTCATCAATCAGGACGTAGTACATGGAAGTATCAATGTAAGCCAGAGTCTTAACAGATACAGTTATGTCCAGGGTAATCCTATAAAGCTGACAGACCCATTCGGATTGTCACCACTTGACAGACTCAACTGGAAGAATTTAGGACATGCCATATTAAATGGTTTGGGACTGATACCTGTAATCGGAGAGGCATTTGATATAGCCAATGCCATATGGTATGCACACGACGGTGAGTATGGAATGGCAGTGCTGTCGATGATGTCGGCATTACCGATGATAGGAAATATTGCTTCGGGAATAATGACAGCAGCGAAAATAACCACAGCAGCTAAAATAGTAAGTACAGTATGCAAGGTGGTAAGTAATGCGGCAACATTTACACAGGCGGCAATCGGAGGCGTTAACAATGCCAAAGCGATAGTCAAGAATGTGATGAATGGCAAGTTATTCTCAGAAGATACAGCTAAGAATCTGGTGTCATTTGGAATAAACGCATTTACGGCAGCAACAAGTGGAAAGAACCTGCTATCATCTTCAAAAGAATTGAAGAAAGTGGTGGGAGACAGTGTTGGAAGTAAATGGGGTAAGAAAGCAAAGAAAGAACCACTGTTGGAATGTAATTTGCAGTTCTTTGCGGATAAGAGTGGCGGCGAGTCACAAGTATTTGATATTGTTGAATATGGAGATAAAACTCCTGGATTAGAAAATCATCATGGAGTTTTGGATATATGGGCAACCCATAATATTGATGGTTATAAATCAAGGGCAAGTAAATCTACAACAATAGCATTAACACCAGAACAACATGCAGCTACAAAATCAGTATATAGAGATTGGTTGTATGAGAAAACTGGTAAAAAAGTAGGCGGAAAGGTTGATTGGACAAGTGTGTTACCACAAGAAGTGCAAGATTTGTCGGAAAGAATGTTTGATGCGGCAAATGTTCCTTTATCTGCGAGAAATGATTATTATAGAGAATTTAATTGTTATATTTATGGATTAGAAAGGAATTAGTAATGGATATTTTGAAGTTGCTTAATAAAATTAGAAATACTCAAGGATGTATTGTATATAATCCTTGTGGTTTACCAGTCCTAAAGGAAGGAGTTGATTTGCCTAATGATTTAAAAGTGTTTTATGAGAATTGTGGAGGTGTTTCATTCTTTGTTGATAGTGAGTTTGGGTTTACGATTGTAAGCCCAGAAGAAATGGTATTAGCAAACCCAATTATCGTCGGTGAACTTTGTGAGGGAGATATATCATCAGAGTGGTATATTATTGGTAAAGATAACCAAAATAATTATATCACTATTGATTTGGCAAAAGAAAGGTTAGGAAAATGCTACGATAGTTTTTGGGATAGACATGGTGTGGTTGGAGAATGTGGCATTGTTGCACTAAATTTTACAGAATTAGTATCACAATTGTATAGTAATCAAGGTAAAAATTTATACTGGCTAGATGATAATTTTAATTATTTAGGCGATGCTTATGATGAAATATAATATTTAATTATGTTTCTATTTAAGAATGTCCACTACTTAAATAATTAATTATGGGTTTTAAATTAATCAAAATACCTCCTATGAAGTCGAATTATTTGTAGAGTTTAATTTAGAAATCTTTCTAGGACACAATTCATATGTTGAGTGAATATAAGGATACAAAAAATCAAAATTGAATATTAAGTTCAAATAAGTTGATTTTAACACACCTATTAACGATTTGTTGCTAAAGAAGTGTTATAAGTGATAAATTTAATACAAATCTATATAACCAAGAATGGTTTTTCTTATTGTCCTTGCTGTTTTAAATGTGACTGTCGTTTTAATGATTAAAAATTTATAGCAAATATGGAATGGCAGCGTTGTCGATGATGTCGGCATTACCGATGATAGGAAATATTGCTTCGGGAATAATGACAGCAGCGAAAATAACCACAGTAGCTAAAATAGTAAGTACAGTATGCAAGGTGGTAAGTAACGCGGCAACATTTACACAGGCGGCAATCGGAGGCGTTAACAATGCCAAAGCGATAGTCAAAAATATGATAAATGGCAAGTTATTCTCAGAAGATACAGCTAAGAATCTGGTGTCATTTGGAATAAACGCATTTACGGCAGCAACAAGTGGAAAGAACCTGCTATCATCTTCAAAAGAATTGAAGAAAGTGGTGGGAGACAGTGCTGGAAGTAAATGGGGTAAGAAAGCAAAGAAAGAACCACTGTTGGAATGTAATTTGCAGTTCTTTGCGGATAAGAATGGTTGCGAGAGTGGCAGTGGCTCTTCGTTTACAGGAAAATTAAGAGGAGAGGATGTTACTTTAAATAATGTTAATGTACAAGATATTACATTAAAAAAACGTAGTTCATCAGGATTAAGTCAACTAAGAAGTGAATTTAATACAAGTGTGCGTAAAGACTTTTTGATGGATATGGGAAAACAAACAGAGTATTTAAGGAGCGCAGGGTTTATGGAAGCTGATATACTAAAAATACAGAATGGATATGTTCCAACAGGTTGGCAAGTACATCATAAAATTCCATTAGACGGAGGAGGAACAAACGATTTTAGTAATATGGTACTGATACAAAATGAGCCATACCATAAAGTGTTAACAAATTATCAAAACAGTGTTATGAAAGATATGAATGAAGGTGATATAATAGTGGTTGCATGGCCATAACCTAACGGAAATATATATCCAATAACACATTAGGGAGGATAGAAATGTGGAATAAAAAATTACAAGAAATTAAGAAAATGAATGCTATTTTTGGAGAAGAAATAAATGATGGAGCAACAGAAAAAGATATTCAGAGATTTTTAGAAGAGATAGGAGACGTCATTAGTGAAGAATATTTACATCCTTACATAAATGTATTAAAGAGAGTGAATGGTTTAGAATTTAATGGATTCATTCTCTATGGGATTGATTCAACGCTATTGAATAATGAGCCTAAACAGCCAATCAACGGATTTATTGATAACAATAGAGTATGGCATGAGAATGAATGGCAGAGAAAATATATATTTTTTGGAGACAGTAATACAAGTTGGTATACGTATGATTTATTGACAAATAAATATTATGAACTAGACAAACCGTCTGGAGAAATAGTGGACGAATTTGATAATATTGATTTATTGGTAGATAAGTTATTTGGAGATGCTTTGCAATAATTTTATTTATATCTCAACATAAGGACACCCGAAAGCAAAACTGAATATTGTTTTTCAAAGATGCAGAACGCATTGTTTTCAAGGCACTTGTTGTTGTGAAGACAATGCGTTTTTCTGCTGAAAATAGTTCAGATGCACCTGATGCTTCATTATGTTATTGGACAAGTCATGATGAAGCAAATAATATTACAACTTTAAATGAATATATGAACAGATTAGCGTTATCGAAAAATTGGGGAAATAGGAATACTGTAAAAGTTGCAAAAATTTCAGCAGGAACAAAGGTTAAATATGCGGTAGGAACTGCAAAAGAACAGTTGCTGATTGAAGATCCTAGACCAGGTGGTGGAGTTCAGTATTTATTTAATCAAATTGATACTAAATGGATAAAAGAAGTTAGAAGTTTTATAAATTAAAGGAGATTGAATTATATGAATTTAGATAAAAGAAAAATTTTACTGAAAAAAATGAAAAAATTAATAGAAGAGATTGATAAAGCAATTCTTATAGTAGGCGATGATAAAAAGGAATATTTGTATAGATTTAAAAGTGTAGTTAATCAGTTAATAAAAAAAACAAAGGATGGAACATTGCCTCCGTCTAATGGAGGACTTATTGGAACAATGAGGGCAATTTCAGAATACGATAGGTTGACATCTATAAGTGAATTGTATGATGCAGCGGTTGATGTTGATTTATTCTATAGTAAAGAGTGTTGTAAATGGAAGTAAATATTTTAAGAGTAAAATAACAAGATAGCATTAACAAGACAGCATTGAAACTTGCAGCAGAAAGTAACAGCATCGTAACATCTGATGGTGAAACAGTAACTACTTCATTAGAAATGGAATATGACAGTGCAAACCGTCTCATAAGCTATAATAATAAAAAGATAAAATATGACAAAGACGGAAATATGTTATATGGTCCTGTGAATGGTGAAATGTGTAACCTTACATATGACAGCCGAAACAGACTTATCAGTGCAGGAAATGTAACATACGACTACGATGCCGAAAATACAAGAACATCAGTAACAACAACTGATAAAAAGATTACATATGTGACAGATGTGGCAGGCGAAATGTCGCAGGTATTAGAATCATATGAGAAAACTAATGACGGAAAGAAGATACATACAGTCTATGTATATGGCAATGGTCTGATATACAGTTATAATGATGATGAAGCAGACAGCACAACATCCGATAATAAAGTACAGGATTTATCATCGGACAAATCATCAGATAAAGATACGGATGGTACAACATACTATCATTACAATAATATTGGAAGTACCACAAAGTTAACCGACAATAATGGAAATGTAATCCAAAGCTATGAATATGGTGCCTACGGTGAAGTTCTAAGTGGAGATACTAAGATAACACCATTCTTATATAATGGTCAGCTAGGCGTAATGACAGATGATAATGGTCTTTACTATATGAGAGCAAGATATTATAATATTAATATCAAGCGATTCATCAATCAGGACGTAGTATATGGAAGTATCAATGTAAGCCAGAGTCTTAACAGATACAGTTATGTCCAGGGTAACCCTATAAAGCTGACAGATCCATTTGGATTGTCACCACTTGACAGACTCAACTGGAAGAATTTAGGACATGCCATATTAAATGGCTTGGGACTGATACCTGTAAT
>CABIWJ010000017.1:2244-7722 GCA_902362455.1 Eubacteriaceae bacterium | reverse complement strand
TTCCTCTATAAAATTAAAGCTGCCACAACTGCAAACCAATTTTTCCATTTTAAACCTCCTTAAAATGTCCATATGCATTATTTACTGCATATGGACATATAGCATTTTGCTTAAAAAAACCTCTATTATTTTATTTACTTAATTCTTCGATAATACTCTTTCCATCTGAATATGGTAGTCTATTATACCTTAATAGTAATTCTTTTAGTTCACCTAAAGCTAACTTTAATGCCGCATTTCTATCAGCAATGCTAGTTTTATTTTCAACTGCCTCTTTCAATTTTTTAAGAACAAATTCTTTATATGCCTTTGTATGTGCACCTCTATGTTCTTCCAAACTCACAATATTCTCTTTATCTTGCAAACTCATACCCGCAGATTCAAATATTGCTTCATATTCACTAGTATATCCACTTTTTTTAGATTTATCTGATGCTATGTGATGATCTTCACAATAATTATGCACCAGCACTCCGCCAGCCACATAATATGTATGCACTTCATCTAATTCAAGGTTGTAGACTGTTATCTCTTCTGCAAGTTTTTCTACTTTTACTTCTGATACTTTTACTTTATTTCCATCTTCTGATAAAAGTTCATCGCCTGCTTTAAGATTCGAGGCTGCTTTCCACTCTCCTGTACCATCTTCATTCTTCACATAGAACGGATGGAACATTGTAGTTTCTATGTCTCTGCCATCATCTGTTATTATGTGTACCAGTATATCTGTTTTTGATACTGATACATTCTTAACTTCCTGGAACTCATTTTCACCGGTTTCAGTATTATATGATAATACCTTATCTCCCGGTTTGATTTCATCAATTCGTCTGTTGCCTTCTTCTGTACTGACTAATGTGTCACCCGCAAAGCACTGGCTTTTAAGTGTAAATACAGATACTGCAAGTCGGACTGTTGCTATTACAATCTCTTTTGGGTCTTTACTCTTTATTGCTTCAATTAATCCATATGTATCCTGACCTATACCAACTAACTTTAGCATAAATGCTGCCGCTTCGCCAAATACTGCAGTTGCAACACAAGATATTAATGACTGTACCACAAGTCCTTTTACAATACATAATGCAACATCAAGAACAGTCGCTTCACCACAGAATACCATTCGTATTGTTGTAGCAACATCATATGCTGTCACAGCAAGATTTGCAAGTGTAAGCATTTTCTGAAGACTAAATCCAGGTGTAATTATTGTATTAATTGTTGCCTGGATTCCCTGTGCAACACTTGTCTCCATTAATGAGAAGTTGCCGGTTGGGTCTGTATACATTACAGGATTGCCATTTGCATACAGGTATTTATGAAGACTTACAGGATTATCAAGAGTTCCTGCGTAAGTATCCATTGTTGTAAATGTACCTGTTTCAGGTGACATATATCTTGCTCTTAGATAGTAAAGACCTGTTGATTCATTGTACTGCTCACCGGTGTAGAGATAATCATTATCTGTATTTCCTGTTTTCTTTAACATTATACCATAAGAATCGTATGTATAGGTATCTGTTATTTTTGAATTTTCTACAAGTGCCGTTACGGAACCATGTCCATCCTGAATGTAGATTTTATGACAGTATGTTTTAGCTGTATTTTCTGTTGTATCCTCTGTTGCATTTTCTGTTGTATCTTCTGTTACATTTTCATGTACATCTGCTTGTACATCAGCTTGTATTTCTGCTTGTATATCAGCACTGATTAATTCAATTCCAGTGGGCAAATATGGGTAAGAATACTACATAATGCAGGAGCCAGCTGATGTTATCAATACACAGCTGGCTCTAATGCTTACTATTCAGTTTTGACTTCGAATCTCCTTAAGCGGAAATATAATTAAAATTATAGAACATGTAAATCCTCAATTGCTATTTTTACATTACCACAATCGTCCGTTTCAATCTCACAAATAATTGTTAAGTCGCTTCTTTCGCCATCAATCATTAAATCCAAATATGTCTTAAAAATATCTTGATTATTTATTTTGATATACTGGAAAGATTTTAGGTATTCTTCTTTCTGAACGATATCTAATACACCACCATAATCATCTAAGACATTCTTTAAGTATTCTTTCGATGTTTTTTTAAGACACCCCTGCATCTCTAAATCATCATATCGTTCCTCTTGAATACATTTTACAATGTCAAAACTTAAATTAAATAACAATTCTTCCATCTTATTTTCTCCTCGTATAATATCTTTTATATACATAAATACATGTATCTTGGTTAATAAGTTACAAAATAAATATTGTTCAATAGGCTTAGTAAAGCCCATGATATAATTGTCCTAGTGTCAATCAGGTAATAGTTCTTTTTTCTCCTGTTGAACCAGTAATGGTTGCTTCATAAATAGTCTGTTCCCCTGACATGGAAGTTAGCTTCAAACCGGCTGGCTGTTTGCTTAAGTACATGGACTACCATCTAGCAGTATAGTTTCGCATCTGTCCATCTTAAGCTGGATTCTTATATGCGAGGGTGTCGATGCTCCATGATCATGGGTTTTACCAAGCCGATTGAACACTTTAATTCACAACGAAAGAAGGGGATTACAATGAACACACTTTACGTCGGTATTGATGTAAGCAGCAAATCCAATGTCGTTTACTTAATGCTTCCAAATGGTGATAAGCACAGTAACTTTTCTGTTGCAAACTCGCATGAAGGTTCTACCCAGTTGGTAAAAAGAATTCATTCTGCTTTAACTTCGCATTCCCTTGACACGGTTCTGATTGGTCTTAAAGCAACCTCTGTTTATGGAGACAATCTTGTGTACTTCTTAAGGGAAGATGCCACTCTGGCACCATTTAACAGAAAGATTCATGTCCTCAACCCTAAGCAGGTCAAAAAGTTTCATGATACTTATAACGATCTGCCAAAGAATGATTATGTGGACTCTTTTGTTATTTCTGACTGCCTGCGTTTCGGTAGAATCAACAAAGAGGTTTATCTCGGAGACTACCACTACAAAGCACTCCAGAACCTCACTCGTGCACGTTTCTTCGATGTTCAAAATCTGGTAAAAGAAAAGCAGCGATTTATGAATGTGCTGTTCAAGAAGTATTCTACGATGACGCAGGAGAAGGTATTTAGTGATACCTTCAGTACTACTGCCCTTGCTGTATACGATGAATTTGAATCCGCAGAAGCACTGGCAAATATGGACTTACATGAGCTTACTGACTTCATCATGAAAAAAGGAAAGAACCGCTTTCCTGATCCGGATGCAGTAGCCAAAGCCATTCAGAAAGCTGCCCGCAGTTCTTACCGTTTACCCAAGACGGTAAATGATTCTGTCAACCAGGTGATTTCTATATCCATAACCTCCATGAAGGCATTGGAATCTCAAATCAAAGAGTTCGATAAAGCCATTAAAGCCCAGATGGAACTCTTGCCAAACGTATTGATATCCATTCCGGGTATCGGACCTGTATATTCAGCCGGAATCATGGCTGAAATCGGTGATATCAATCGTTTTAACAGGCAGGCTGCTCTTGCTAAATATGCAGGACTTGCCTGGAAGCAGCACCAGTCCGGTGGTTTCGAAGCCGAAGTTACACGGCTCATCCCATCTGGTAACCGATTTTTAAGGTACTATCTGTGTGAAGCAGCATTCTCTCTTGTAAGATGTGACAAGAAATACAGCGACTTCTACCACCTCAAATACAAAGAGGTCAACAGATGCCAACACAAACGTGCACTCGCATTAACTGCCCGTAAATTTGTGCGTTTAGTCTTTCGACTGCTGAAAGACAACCGCCTATACTGTCCAACAAAGTAGATTTCATCTATTTGCTGATGAGCTACGCCCTGCTCATTTTTAAAAATCTGGTCGACAGGGCTTAGGTGGGTGTTTTTTGTCTTCATGAGATATATACAAAAATACATGATTTTTATATCATTGATCTCTTGACATAACACCGCTGGACTATTTAGATTGAAGACAATATATTCTACTGCATCTACTAATCATTTGTAATATACTCAATCTGAAAATAGGCAATTCATTTCTTCATTAAATGAATCCACAAACAGTTGTAATTCTTCCATATTTGCAATAAATCTTATACCAACATCATATCCTATATCTTTACCATTGGTATAATTTGCCCAATTAATCCAAACTTCAACTTCTATGACTTCATCAACTACTACTGTACACATTTTCACTTCAAAATTACATTCATAATTCGAAAATTCAAACGAATATTCACTTCTTTTTTTTAAATTACTCAATAATTTATTAAGATGATTTGACAGATTATCTAATTCATATTTATTTAACATAAAATTATTGTGTTCTCCAATAGAACACTTAATGACATTAGATTTTATCTCTAGTTCACTATAAATCCATGTTTCGTATTCTGCTTCTTTTTCTTCTGCTATTTTATTTAGACAGATTTGAAATTGAATATTACCTTCTATATTTGACAGATTTGCCATCTATGTTCTTCTCCTTTTAATTCATTGGTAAGGAACTATATCCACCATTATTATTTAGCATTCTTATTACATTTTTCCACGTCTTTAGTGATTTTGTATTTCCTCCAACTGCAGTTACAATTTCACCTTTAGAATTCTTGATTATCACATCGTAATAATTTCCATTCTTTTTGGCATACACTGTTCTTCCTCCATCTTGATATACCTTCTGTGAGTAATTATTTACAATGTCATCTACTTTTTCTTGTGAAAATCCTCTCTCTGCCAGTCTTTGCTCTCCATGTTTTGTATTTTTGCCACCCTCGCTATCACTTGTATCACTGTTATTATCAGTAGCACACATATTATGCACCAGTACTCCGCCAGCCACATAATAGGTATGCACTTCATCTAATTCAAGGTTGTAGACTGTTATCTCTTCTGCAAGTTTTTCTACTTTTACTTCTGATACTTTTACTTTATTTCCATCTTCTGATAAAAGTTCATCGCCTGCTTTAAGATTCGAAGCTGCTTTCCACTCTCCTGTGCCATCTTCATTCTTCACATTCTTAACATAGAATGGATGGAACATTGTAGTTTCTATGTCTCTGCCATCATCTGTTATTATATGTACCAGTATATCTGTCTTTGATACTGATACATTCTTAACTTCCTGTAACTCATTTTCACCGGTTTCAGTATTATATGATAAGACCTTATCTCCCGGTTTGATTTCATCAATTCGTCTGTTGCCTTCTTCTGTACTGACTAATGTGTCACCTGCAAAGCACTGGCTTTTAAGTGTAAATACAGACACTGCAAGTCGGACTGTTGCTATTACAATCTCTTTTGGATCTTTACTCTTTATTGCTTCAATTAATCCATATGTATCCTGACCTATACCGACTAACTTTAGCATAAATGCTGCCGCTTCGCCAAATACTGCAGTTGCAACACAGGATATTAATGACTGTACCACAAGTCCTTTTACAATACATAATGCAACATCAAGAACAGTCGCTTCACCACAGAATACCATTCG
>CABIWJ010000017.1:1147-2164 GCA_902362455.1 Eubacteriaceae bacterium | reverse complement strand
ACAGCAAGATTTGCAAGTGTAAGCATTTTCTGAAGACTAAATCCAGGTGTAATTATTGTATTAATTGTTGCCTGGATTCCCTGTGCAACACTTGTCTCCATTAATGAGAAGTTGCCGGTTGGGTCTGTATACATTACAGGATTGCCATTTGCATACAGGTACTTATGAAGACTTACAGGATTATCAAGAGTTCCTGCATAAGTATCCATTGTTGTAAATGTACCTGTTTCAGGTGACATATATCTTGCTCTTAGATAGTAAAGACCTGTTGATTCATTGTACTGCTCACCGGTGTAGAGATAATCATTATCTGTATCTCCGGTTTTCTTTAATATTATACCATAAGAATCGTATGTATAGGTATCTGTTATTTTTGAATTTTCTACAAGTGCCGTTATTGAGCCATGTCCATCCTGAACGTAGATTTTGTGACAGTATGTTTTAGTTGTATTTTTTGTTGTATTTCCTGTCGCATCTTCTTGTACATCTGCTTGTATGTCTTCTTTTATATCAGCACTGATTAATTCAAGTCCTCTTGTATAATACTTGTTTATTTTATAAGTGTTCTCTGTATTCTTTGTAAGTTCTAATGCAACCTGAGTGAGACTTGTATATGTATCATTAAGATAGAATACTTTTTCTTCTTCATTTACCTGCTTACTGATTCTGTTGCCTTCGTAGTCATATGTATAACTTTCGATTGTGACAGCATTTCCACTGCTTACTGTTGCTGTTAAAAGCTTATTTTCTGCATCATATGTATATGTCTTGTCTTTGGTTCCATGTTCTGATGTAAGATTTCCATTGTCATCATATGTATAGTTAATTGTTAAAATATCTGCATTTGTTTCAGAAGCATTTACAAAACTTTCTGTCTCAGGAACTTTTACTGTTTCAGATTTAATAAGCTGATTAAGTTCATTGTATGTATAGATTGTGTTGCCAGTCTCTACATCTTCTGTATAATCATCTACATTACCTGTAACTTTTGTTGTCTTTCCTGTTCTGTTGCTTACT
>CABIWJ010000017.1:0-837 GCA_902362455.1 Eubacteriaceae bacterium | reverse complement strand
ATCATAGAACATTAAGACATTAGAATCTTTATCAGTTACTATTTCATTTATAAGTCTTGAACATACATCATATTTGTATGAAACTGTAAGTCCGCCTTCATGCTTGACTTTTGTTCTGTTTCCTAAGGAATCATATTCATAAACGGTTGCTACTCCGTTATGATCTATAACTTTTACAAGTCTGTCCATTAAGTCATAGCTGTATGATGTTGCTGCAACATCTTCGCCATTTACATTATATGTAATCGAACTTATTTCTTCATTGTCTGCATATGTGTACTTAATTGTTCCAAGGTCATATGTTGTCTTTGATTCAAGTCTATTGTACTCATCATATGTGTATATTACATCTCCCTTAGAATCAGTAACTTTACTTAATCTTCCAAGTGAATCATATGTAATATTCACATCACCGTCTTTATTATTTTTCTTAACAAGTCGACCTAAGTTATCATATGAATAAGTCACTTCATTGCCCGCATAATCTACAAATGAAGTCTGATAACCATTTTCATCGTATTTGAATTCCGCTGTTTTTCCTAAAGCATTAGTTGTTTTTATTAATCTGCCTTCTTCATCATATGAATACAGTGTTGCATTTCCATTTGCATCTGTTACCTTTGTTAGTTCATATGTTTCATCATATGTGTATGAATATTTATTGCCTGTTGCATCTTCTACTGCAATAAGATTATCTGCACCATCATACTCATATTTTGTCACATTTCCATTTCTGTCTATCTGCTTAGAAACTCTGCCCCGCTTGTCATATTCTGTCTGTTCCTTTGTTCCATCCGGATAGATTTCTGCAATCTGCCTGTCGTTGTCATCATATTC
>CABIWJ010000016.1 GCA_902362455.1 Eubacteriaceae bacterium | reverse complement strand
ATAGAAAAAACAGCACCGGAAGTTAAAGAATTATCGCCTGAAAATGTTAGTGATGAATATATTGATATGAACACTAAGCAAAAATGGATAAAAGGTAAAGTAACATATAATTATTCAATTGAAGATACTGAAGCAGGTATATCCTCATATAAAATATATGTACAGTATAAAAATGGTAAAGAAGAAGTTAAAAAAGAAATTATTCCAACGCAGAATGGTAACCTTGATTTTGTTAACAGTGTAGTAGAAAATGTTAGTGGTACATTTGAATTGGTTCCGGATAAATCAGGCGAATATACAATAATAATTGAAACTATTGATAATGCAGGAAATTCTAATGAAGATAAGGCATATACATATGTAGTAAATGCAGATTTAGATAATCCTGAAGTTATAATAACAGAAGAAAATAAGCCTGAATTTAAAAATGTAAAAATAGTTGATGGAAAAATGTTTGCAAAGGGTACAGTAAAGGTTGAATTCAGTGTGAATGACATTATACCATCATCAGGAATTAGAAATGTAGAGGTATACGCGGTTAAGGAAATATTAGATGATTCTGAAACCGAAATTTCAGATATTTGTAAGATAAATGATAATGATGTAAAGTTATCAGACGGAAAAGTTACATTTGAAATAGCTGATACTAATAAAGAATATAAATATTTCTATGCAAAAGTATATGATAACGTAGGAAATGATAGCGGATATATACTGTTATCAGAAAATGGTCTGTTAATAGAAAAAACAGCACCGGAAGTTACTAAATTGTCACCTAAAAATATTAGTGATGAATATATTGATATGAACACTAAGCAAAAATGGATAAAAGGTAAAGTAACATATAATTATGCGATTAAAGATGAAATATCAGGAATTGCATCATACGAAATATATGTAAAGTATGAAGATAAACAAGAGAAAGTTACTCCAAAACAGAATGGTAACCTTAATTTTGCTAAAGGTGTTGTAAATGATATTGATGGTACATTTGAATTAAGCCCTATAGCAGCTAAAGATGGAAAGTATACCATAGTAATAGAAATGAGTGATAATGCCGGCAATCATAAGCAGGAAACATATACGGTATATTATGATTCTAATACACCAAAGGCTACAAAATTCACTATGAAATCTGACAAATATATTGAAGGAAATTCATTACCAGTTACAGATGATAAGTATGGATACTATTTTAAGCATACTACAAAAGTAACAGTTACATTAGCCGATGACGGTACATCTTCAGGAATAAGTAAAGTTGGATATTTCTTATGTAAAAATGGAGAAAAAGTTTCAGATGCAATAAAGAACAAAATAATTGTTACACCAACAAATAATGAAATAACCATTCAGATACCAGAAGCATTTAGGGGACAGATTTATGTTGCAGCTGTTGATAATGTAGGTAATGGTGATTTGACAAAAGCAAGCAGCTATGTAAAACCAGATGCTATTGTAATAGATGATAACAGAAATGATAAAGATATAATTACCATAAACAGACCTAAGACAGCATATAAGGATAATTCAGGACTAGACCTTTATAATAAAGATATTCCTGTTGTATTTAATATTAAAGATGTAACATCGGGTATCAGAAGTATTGAATGGGAAGTCACATCAGCTAATGGTGAAGAAAACAATTATTCAGGAAGAATTGATATTGATAATTCAGGAAAAATAAATGGTGATAATTATAATGTAATTTCTACTGATAAGAACCTTATTACAGCAATTTCTAAAGCTATTGCAGTAAGAAATAATGACAACAGAATAACGGTTAATATAAGGGTAGAAGATAGAGCAGGTAATATTTCATATGCAACAGATACTTTCAGCATAGATAAGACAGCACCCGAAATTAGCATTTCGTATGATAATAATATACCAGATGCTACTAATGGAAAGATGTTTAAATCGGATAGAAAAGCAATAATTTCTATTAAAGAAAGAAATTTTAATCCTAAGAATGTTGTTATTGATATTAAAAATACTGATGGTATAGTGCCGATTATAAGTGACTGGAGTGTGGCAAATGGAACAGGAAATGGAGATAATACAACATATACAGCAAGCCTCTCGTATGTAAATGATGGTGATTATACATTTGCTATGCGATATCAGGATAATGCTGATAATATTGCAAATATTAATTTTGTATCAGGAACAGTAGAGCCAACAGAGTTTACAATTGATAAAACAAGACCAGCATTATCAGTTCAGTTTAATAATAATTCAGCAGTAAATGGAAATTATTATCTTGATCAGAGAGTTGCAACATTTACAATTATTGAACATAATTTTGATGCATCACGTTTTGAATTGCTGATTAATAGAAATAATGCAGCAGTACAGCAGAATATAAACTGGATAAATAATGGTGATACACATACAGCATCTATTGCATTAGATGAAGAGGCATTATATAGTATTATGGCAAATTATACTGATATGGCAGGTAATACAATTGAAAATGCATATAATACTGCGTTCTATATAGATAAAAAAGCACCTGAGGTTATTATATCAGGAGTGGATAACGAAAGAGCTTACAGAGACAATGTAGTTGGTTTTAATATTTCTTCGGCTGATACATATTTTGAAAGTCTAAGTATATCCTTGGATTTACTAAATAAAGACGGAAGTACTACAAACTTAATAAGCAATAATGAAGAGAAAGCAAATGTTCGTATTGATTATCAGAATATAGAAAATGGAAGAAGGCTTAGTGTAGCAAATCTTGAATCAGATGGTATCTACAGATTAGTATGTAAGGCATCTGATAAAGCAGGTAGAGTCACAGAAAATAATGTATTATTTTCAATTAACAGAAATGGTCCAACATATTATATAGATGATGAAGAAACATTAAATATAAAGGATAAATATTTAATTAATCCACAAGATATTATATTTAATGAAATAAATGTAAATGAACTTTCAGCAGATACCATTAAGATAACAGTATATAGAGGAAATACCACATGGGATTTAGTAGAAGGTAAAGATTATACTATAGAAAAAGTAGAAGGAATAGACACATGGTGTAAATACAGATATATAATAAGTAAAGATAATTTTGAGGAAAATGGTATTTATCATGTAACAATTGCTTCAAAAGATTCTGTTGAAAATGATGCTATTTCTGAAAAGTTTTCATTTGTTATAGATAATGAACCACCGGTATGCACAATTTTTGAATTAAAAAAAGGAAATGTGTATGTTGCAGATAGTAAAGACATCAGATTCAAGGTTACGGATAATATCGAGGCAGAGTCAGTAATTGTGTTATTAAATGGTAAAGAGATTATGAAATTGGAGGGAGATGACATAAAGAAAAATATGTCAGAAGATGGAACCTTAAAGATAACAATCCCATCATCAAATAAATCTCAGAATTTAATAATTAAGTGCATTGATAAATCAGGTAATGAAAGCGAGACAGAGATAAAGGGCTTCTATATAACAACCAATTTATGGATTAGATTTATTAACAATAAACCACTTGTTATAGGAATAAGCTGTGCTGTAGTTGCAATTATCGTATTAATTATTCTTATGATAATTAGAAAATCAAACAAGAATTCAACTAAAATTACCGAAAAAAAGACTGAAAAGAATAAATAAAATTCAATAAGTCTATAAATTACCAATGGAATAATAAATCCAAGTTAAATAATTTACAGAATATGAATAAAAATATGAGCAATATATAATATTTATATTCAGTATACCAAAAAGGAAAAGTAAATTTCTTAGGCATAAAGTAAATTTACTTTTCTTTTTTGAAAAAAATTGACATAATTATGTATAAATGTTAATATGCTGGATAAGTTTTAGGAGTTATGAAAATTAGTTATAATGTTAATTATCTTCTAAAATAAAATAATAAATAAAGGAGTTGAGGTCAAAGAGAGTAATAGAATAACATAATGGGCCAATAATTTTAATATTGGTGAGTAAACAAAATAATCATAGTGGATAAAGGAGAATAAAAGAAATGAAGAAGAAATTAACAATAGCACTATTAACAGCAGGAATAATGGCAATGATATGTACAGGATGTGGAAATAAGAAAGATAGTGGCAATAAGGATAGTGGGAAAGATACTAAAGTAACCACTACACATTCAGATAAGGATGAAGAAACAGAAGATACGGATGAAACAGAGAAAGATAAAACTGTTGATAAAAGTAATAAAGATGATTCGGATTTGGGAAAATATTATAAGGCAGAGGTTAATTATTATTTACCATATATGCATAATTATAGTAATACATTAAGTGAAATAAACGATTCAGAAAAGATGTTTTTTGCAATGTCAACAAATCTTGATGATAAATATGAATTAGGTGAGATTATTGAGAAGCATAGAGAAGATTTGGGAATGGATATTATATATGGGGATGTAGAGGAAAGAACATATAACATAGAGAAGCAGGAGAATTATACAACTAAGAATGGAATAGAGGGAATTAAATATGAGGGGACATTAGAGAAAGAGGGAAGTGATCCAATATGGTTTTATTGTTTCTGCTTTAATGGGAATAAACATTCATATCAGTATATCGGTTTCAGTTCAGAACAGTTAACACAGGTAGATGAGAGTGCCTATAATCTTGAAGAAGTAAAATCACAGATAAAGGAAATAATGGATAAATCAATAGACACAATAACAATAGAGGAATAAGCAGGCATAGATAGTGATAAATAATTTATGCAAAATATCCGGGCATACATGGAGGTGCTTAAATGAAGAAGAATCAAGGAGTAATAACTGTAGAGGCAACATTGACTTTAACAGCATTTATGTTCTTTTTTATGATGCTTTATGATTTGCTGACAGTATGTATTACACAGGCTAAGGTGGCTGAAGCATTGAATAATACAGCGAAAGAATTTTCACAGTATTCATATATTATTGGAGTTACAGGGCTTGATAAAAGTGTAGGTCAACTTCAGGAAAATGCGAATACTAAAAAAGAAGATGTTAATAATACCATTAGCAATATAGCATCATTATATGAAGCCACACAGAATGTGGGAAAGGATATGAAAGGTGCAGTAGCTAATACAGATACTTCTGATTTAAGCAGTATAGCAGCTTCAGTGCAGACTATGTACGATAGTGTTAAGAGTAATGCTGATCAGTCTAAAGAGCAGATAGATAATCTTAAAGAAACAGTTTCGACTATTGCAGAAGACCCTAAGAAATTCATCTTTGGAATCGGGCAATTGATAATGAGCGAGGGACTAGAGATATTTAAGTCACAACTTATTGTGGATCCATTAGCCAGAGGAATGATGAAGAAACATCTTATGACCTCTAAAGGTCAGAGCAATGAAGATTTAGAACAGATATTACAGGGAATGAGAATAGTACCGGGTTCAAGATTCGGTAAGACATCATATATAAATGGTATAGATTTCTCACATTCTACATTATTTCCATATGGTTCAGATGAGATAACAATTGTAGCTGAATATAAGATAAAGATAATTCCATTATTACCGGTTAATTTAGAATATTCCGTTAAACAGAAAGCAAGTACTAAAGGCTGGCTGCATGGCGATGGTCAGGTATTGAAGGTTGATGAAAGTAGTGGTAAATCAACAGTTAAAGATGAAAGTACACCTACACAATATACTAATACCGATTCAGTATGGAATGGAACAGATCCGACTGAAATTAATAAATTAATCAGAAATATGGGAATTAGTGATTATAAAACACAAGGATATGAAAATTTATCAGGTTCTACATATGCACAGTTATACAATTCAGAAACGAACACATTTGTAATGATATCTTCATCTAATCCGCTGTATGGAGAGGTTAATTTAGAAACACTTAAGTCGGAGGAAACTAAGAAGTATATAAAGAATCAGATAGAAAAGCTGACATCGGGAATTGTAAGCTCATGTGAGAATCAGAGTAAGGTTACCATAAAGAGAATTGGAGACGGAGGAACTGAAAAGGTAACTTACGATAGTGGTAAGAATAAGAGTTATATACTTGACCTTGTCATTCCGCAGGACGAGGGAGTAAAGGAACTGTATGAAGAAATCATAAAGGACTGTAAGACACATGGAGTTACAGTTAAATTGACATCATCATATGGTTGTGCATTGCAGGAAGATACATGAAATAGAAATGCGGTTTAGTGTGAAAAATAATGCTGATGCGATTATTTTTCACAGGCAGATGAGAAATCGCCTATGCGAATTTCTCATCGCCTCTTCACAATAAGTAGCTAAGAAATGAGGTTTAATATGAATCTGGCAATACTCATAATACTAACAGTTATAGGAACATTCATAGGCTTTATATATGAGAACTATAGCAAATTTAAGGATAAAAAGGCATTTACGAAAGCAAATAAGAAACACATAATTTATTTTCTGATTTCAGGTGTGTTTCTAATAATTCTGGACTGTGTTCTGGATATTAGATATTCGAACAGGCTCATAGATAATATAAGATTATTGATAATGTTAATTATTCTCGTACCTGTAGCAGCCATAGATTATAAGAAGAAAATAATCGAGAATAAAGTAATACTTATAAGTCTTGGAATAAGAGTCATTATGTTAATAGCTGAATTTATATTAGACAGCAGACAGGCAGTTATTAATTTAAAATCAATGGGACTTGGCTTTGTATTGGTATTACTTATGGCGATTATTGGAATATTTATTATAAAGAACGGTTTTGGAATGGGGGATATAAAACTTATGTTTATTATGATTTTATATTTTGGTTTTGCAAGCTCATTCAGTGCCATTTTTATGTCGTTAGTGTTATCAATGATAGCTTCAATATATTTATTAGTTAAGAAAGAAAAGAGTAAGAAGGATACTATTCCATTTGCACCATTTATTCTATTAGGTACATATGTATCGGTAATTCTTACGGGAATGTAGGTGATGACAGATGAAGAAAAAGAAGAATATTGAGAATGAAACAGAGAATGTTCAGGAAAATAGTAATGCTAATAATAAGAGAAACAGACTACTAATTGCTTTAGGCGTAGTGGTTATGTTCGCTATAAGCTGGTATTACTTATTCAATGAAAGTGCTAAGAAAGAAAAGCAATATAATCAGTATATAGAATATGCACATTATTTTGAGGACAAGCAGTTATATAAAAGGGCAAATGCCTATTATACAGCAGCGAAAGAGATGAATAATTCATTGGATTTACAATGTGAGATTGCTGATATGTACTACGCATGGGGTAAATATTATGCATATGAGGATATGGTAGAGGAAATTATTGATAACCATAAGTATTCTAACAAAGGCTATGATATGTCATTAAAATATTATTATGATAAAGGAAATTACAGTAATTGTATGGAAGTAATAAATGCTGCTAAAAGTAGAAAGGTTACTTCGGAATATATGACTAAAGTAGAAAATGAATTGAAATATAAGTTTGAGTATGCATATAGCAGCTATGTAGAAGTAGATGAATTCTACAATAATATGTGCAGGGTAACAGATAAAGATGGCAAATATGGAATTGTCTATTCTGATGGCACGGTAATGTTATCGTGTGTATATATGCAGTTATCACCTTATATTGATTCAGACAGTACACCTATGACCACTGATGGAAATAAATATTGGTTCATTGATAAGACAGGTGAGGCAGTTGACGTAGCAGAATTACCGGAGGGAACACAGATAGAAGAAATAGGTACATATTCAGAGGGATTATTACCAACGAAGATAAACGGTAAATATTGTTACACTAATTCATCTTTTGTAAAGCAGTTTGGAGAATATGAAGAGGCTTATGCATTTAATAATGGCAAAGCAATGGTTAAAGATGAGACAGGTTATTATCTGATAGACAATAAAGGTAAGAAATGCAGTAAAAATGTATATAAAGAGATTAAGACAGATGAGCTTGGCTATGCTTCACGTTCAGGAATATATGCAGTTAAGAAAAATGACACATTCTATCTTATGGACAATAACGAGAATAAAATCGGTTCAGATGAATATGAAGATGTCAGATTAATGTCTCAGGATGAATATTTGGCAGTTATGAAAGATGGAAAATGGGGTTTTGCAGATGCTAAAGGCAAAATGGTTATAAAGCCACAGTTCGTAGATGCAGGTTCATTTTCTAATGGCCTGGCAGCAGTAAACATAGATGGAAAATGGGGATATATAGATAAGAATGGAAAAGTGGTAATAGAGCAGCAGTTTGATGGTGCTAAGAATTTCTCATCAAGTGGCAGTGCTTATGTTCTGGCAGGAGATAGTTGGCAGTTAATAAAATTATACAGATAAATGAAAGGATAACATACTATGCAGGAATTTAAGGTTGAAAATAATGATATAAATACAAACTTGATTTATGAGTTAAAAGAAAATGAAGCAGCAGATATGGTTGCGATAGAAATGATTCAGCAGAATTCTAATATTCCGGGATTATTAAAAATGATTTATACACAGAATAATTCATTACGTTTATTGAAATATAATATTACATCAAAGATTACATTACAGCAGTTACTAGAGAGAAATGTAACAAAGAAAGTAATTATTTCAGTACTTACAAATACAATAAGAACACTTATTTCAGCCGATGAATACCTGCTTGAACAGGATTGTTTTGTTCTAGATATGGAAAAGATATATGTTGATTTAAGTTCATATGAGGTTGGTATGATTTATCTGCCACTTAAGATGGAAACGAAAAAAGTAGATTATAGTATGTTTTTTAAGAACCTTATATTGATTTCTAAGTATGATGCGACAGAGAATTGTGAATATGTGGCTCAGATAATAAGTTATCTTAATTCAGCATCATTTTCATTGGTAGGTTTCTACGATTATCTTCATCAAATAGCCGGGTTAAAGAATGATTCAGTTAAAGAAGAAGGTTATGTACAATCAGGCTTAAATAATATGTCAGCCGGACAAGCAGCCGATTATAAGATGAAACAGGGAAATTCTATAGAGGATGATAATGTAAAGACAATAGTTGATACATTTGCTGCATCAGGTATGACAAATAATGACATTTCATATATACCTAATAAATCAGAGCAGACAGGAAGAAATCAGATGGTAATGCCGGGACAGAGTCAGGTGGCGGGAAGAAACCAGATGCAGGTGCCGGGACAGAGTCAGGCGGCAGGAAGAAACCAGATGCAGGTGCCAGGACAGAGTCAGGCGGTAGGAAGAAATCAGATGCAGATGTCAGGACAGCCACAGGCAGCAGGAAGAAACCAGATGCAGGTGCCGGGACAGAGTCAGATAGCAGGAAGAAACCAGATGCAGGTACCGGGACAGAATCAGCCGGTAGGAAACCAGATGCCTGGTCAGACTGCAATGTCTAAGAAAAATGAGAAAGCCAATAAGAAAGAGAAAAAGAAAAGTAAATTATTTGGTGGTAAGTCTGAGAAAAATAATAAAAATATGAATGTGCCAAACCAAAATGCTCAGAATACAAATGTAAAGCTGAATTATAATCAGGCAATTCATTCAAATAATATGTCGGTTAATGGAACGATATCTAATAATATGTTAAATAATTCAATACCTAATTCTAATGGAATGGGCAATAATTCATTTAATAATATGGCTCAATATAATATGGGAATGGGTAATGTACCACAGAATAATATGCCAGGTTTTGGAGAAACAACTGTATTAGGAAATGCGTATAGTGGAGAGACAACTGTGTTAAATGCAAGTATGAATCCTAATAATCCTGAAAATATAAAGCAGGCATATTTAATAAGAGAGAAAAATGGAGAACGCATACCAATTACAAAGGAGAAATTCCTTATTGGTAAAGAAAAAAGTTTTGTAGATTATTTTATTGCTGATAACACAGCAATTAGCCGTAGTCACGCATATATTATCAATCATAATAATGAATATTATATCGTAGATACGAATTCTAAAAATCATACATATATTAACGGAAAATTAATAACACCTAACACTGAAGTAAGTATCAGTAATGATTGTAAGATAAAACTTGCTGATGAAGAATTTATCTTTAGCGTAATGTAATGGAGGCTTGAATGGAATATTTAGTGGCTGCATGTACAGATGTAGGTATTCATAAAGAAACTAATCAGGATAGTGTCACAATAAAGGTTGCTAAAACTGTAATAGGAAATATTGCTATGGTTGTTATGTGTGATGGAATGGGTGGATTAGCACTCGGAGAAGTTGCAAGTGCAGACGTAGTAAATGCATTTTCAGGTTGGTTTTATAATACTTTGCCTGCACTTGTTAAAAATGGATTATCTGATGGAGTAATCAGAAGTGAATGGGAGAAAATAGTTGCTATTGAAAACAGACGTTTAAGTGAATATGGTGGAAGAAATGGAATAGCAATTGGAACCACATTATGTGTCGGATTATTTACAGACACAAGATATTACATTATGAACGTGGGTGATTCCAGAGCATATGAGTTAAAAGGTGCAGTAAAGGTTATTACTGAAGATCAGACACTTGTTGAAAGTGAATTCAGAAAAGGATTACTTACAAGAGAACAGGCAGATAACGATCCTAGAAAAAGTATACTTCTGCAATGCATAGGTGCTTCTCAGGTTGTCATTCCTGATATGTTCTTTGGTGAGGTGCAAAAGGATACAGTATATATGTTCTGCTCAGATGGTTTTAGACACGTTATTTTACCGGAAGAGATATATGCTTACCTTGGACCGGAGGTTTCAACAAACGAAGAAATAATGAGTCGGAATGGAACTACATTAATAGAGATGAATAAGCTTAGAAATGAAAAAGATAATATTTCTGTAGCATTTATAAGAACATATTAGAAAAATATCTGGAGGTTAGTGTGAAAAAATAATGCTGATGCGATTGTTTTTCACACAGCTATTTGCTTCGGAGCGAAAGCAAATATCGTTTATGTCAGATGAGAAATCGCCTGTGCGAATTTCGCATCGCCTCTTTGCGACAAGCCGCTCAGAAATGAGGTTAGTATGTTAAAGATTGGTGAAGTCATTGACGGAAAATATAAGATTCTTAACCAGATAGGTAAAGGTGGTATGAGTGTTGTATATCTGGCTATGAATGAAAGTGTTAATAAATCATGGGCAATCAAAGAAGTAAGAAAAGATAGTCAGAATGATGCTTCTATAAATAGTATAGGTATTAAAGCTGAGATTAATCTGCTCAAAAACTGTCGACATCCTAATATGCCGGAAATTATAGATGTTATAGAAAATGAAGATAATTATCTGATAGTTATGGATTATATCGAAGGAGTTACACTGAAAAAACTGTTAGATGAGTATGGCGCCCAGCCTCAGGAACTGGTTATTAAATGGGGAAAACAGTTATGCGATGTGCTTGGATATTTACATAAGAAAAACATAATTTACAGAGATATGAAACCGGCAAATATAATGCGTAAACCAGATGGCAATGTTGAATTGTTCGACTTTGGAACTGTAAGAGAATTCAAGGGAATGAAGATGGAAGATACAATTGCTCTTGGTACGGTCGGATATGCAGCACCGGAACAGTATGAAAAGACAAGTGAGTCAGATGCAAGAACAGATATATATAGTCTTGGTGCTACATTGTATCATTTAGTTACGGGAAATTATCCTACAGTTAGTGGGTTTGCACAGGGAATAAGGGCAAGTAATATGATGCTGTCAGAGGGATTAGAACAGATTATCAGAAAATGTACCGAACATGATGCAGATAAGAGATATCAGAATTGTGCTGAATTAATGTATGATTTAGAACATTGCGATGAGAGTGATAAAAAATATAGAAAAAAACAGTGGAGAAAGATGATTGCTTTCTCTTCAATGGTATGTTTATCCTTAGCCGGAGTAGCAACAGGTATCACAGGAAATAAACTGGTACTTGCCAAAACAGAAGAACAATATGATTCGGTTTTAGAGCGGGCAGAAAGTTCTACAATGGATGAAAAACACGATTTATATATAGATGCGATAAAGATTAAACCGGGAGATAAGGAGGCATACCTTGAGTTAATCAATAAAATATATAAGGATGACAAAATATTTTCCAGAACCGAAATGAATGAAATTGAAGAGGTTATGCTTACATATGGGAAGTCATTAAAAAGTGATGAACTGGGATACAGTGATGTATGTTATAACATCGGAATTCTATATTGGTACTATTGCGATGAGACAATGGAGGAAGATAATTCCAGATTTGATGCAGTATGCACTTATTTTGGAAAGGTGTCTAAAAGAGATAGTAATAAAGACTTGGCAGAAATATTTTACAATATGGCGAATTTCAGAAGAAACATTCAGAATTCCATTACGGAGTCTACTGATAGAGGCGAATATATGGAATATTGGAAAAACATAGATAAGTTAATTGAAGCTATATTGAATAAAGGAGTCAATGACAATCTTAAACTTAATTCATGCAAAATGATATTAAATGCAATAGAGGGATATACAGATGAATTTAAAACTGATGGTGTAACTAAGGATCAGATGAATATCTGTTTAGATAATGTTGAAATTATCAGTGGAAGTGTTCAGGATGATAAGACGGAAGATATTGTACAGATAAAAAAATATATAGAGTCAAGACTTGAATATGTCAATAGAAAAATTGATACAGTCTATATGGAGGATTAATTATGAATATTGTTGATAAATATAGATTGATTTCACAGATAGGATATATATGTGCCGTAGTTTTTCTTGTAATCGCTGTTATTTTATTTTTTACACTAAAGATTAACCGGGTATTTGGCTACATCACAGGTATATCAAGGAAAAAGGCAATTAAAGAAATAAATGAACATAATTCGTATACAAGTGATGTATCGTCTGGAAATATTACACAGGATACAGGAAGAAAACTGGGCAGGACATCTAAAATTGGTGGTGTCCCAATTACCAGTAAAATACCGACTTCAAAAATCACACAAAATAATATAGAGGAAACCACTGTATTATCAAATGATGAGACAACCTTATTGTATACGGAGGAAACCACATTATTGAATAGTAATAATAATGTTAGGCCTATTTACAATGTAGTCTCCGGCTCAATAGTTAATTCATATCAGAAGACTGATATTATGCCAAATGAATTTATTATAATCAGAGATATAGTGTATATAAATACGGATATAGTCATTTAATATTGATAAACAGGAGGAAGAAAATATGTTATGTAGAAAATGTGGTGCAGAAGTAAGTGCCGGAACACCGTTTTGTCCAAGGTGTGGAAGTACCATGGAAGAAAATTATGTGAATAATAATTCATATGGAAACACTCAATATTCAAATCAGTCATATTCGGGATATGAGAATAATTCAAATGGAAATATGTATGGAGGTCAGCAAAGGCTAAATCAACCATATACTGGATATGAGAATAATAGAAATAACTATGAAAATAGTCAATATGTAAATCAATACTATACGGGACAACAAAGTAATATAAGTACTAACACATATGGTGAACAGTATTATAATAATCAGCCATATACAGTACAAAACGATATTAACAATAAGACAAATAAGAAAAACAAGAAAACAGCTTCGCCTAATAGAAAGAAGAAACGATTAATTACTGGAGTAATAATAAGTCTGGTAATGTTACTTATTATAGTATCAGGAATAGCTGTGACAATGTTATTGGTAAATAAAAATAAAAGCAGAAGTTCTAATGATGTCGTTAAAGAGTTTATTCAATCAGTTAATGATAAAGATACAGAAAAGTTGTTATCACTTATGCCCAAAGAAGCTATTGATGAAATAAAAGAGTGGACAGAGAGTTCGTCTAAAGAAGAAATTAAAGAATTCATGGAAGATTTTATTACAGAATTTAAAGAAGGCTTTGATGAAGATATTTCAGATGATGATGATATTACTTTTACATATAAGATAATTAAACAAGAAAATGATATTGGATATTCAATCAAAGAGATTAACCAAATGTATAAAGAGGAATATGGCAAAGCTGTACATATAACCGCAGCTAAAAGAGTACAGGCAGATATTTCCTATAGAACTAAAGATGATAATTCTGGTGAAACGGAGCAGTATTGGTTCACAATGTTTGAAATTAATGATTCATGGTATCTGATTTCAATAGATTCTGAGAATGACGATTCAACATATGAAGAAGATGATGATTCTGAAGAATTTGATTTAGAGGCAACCAAAGAAGAAGATTCAAAGAATTTGGATGAAGTAGTAAAAACTGTTAAGAATTGTATAACAGAGGCAGTTATGGATGGAGGTAATGAGGCGGTTGTAGAGTATGTTGGAGAACCGGCCAGATATTATATAAAAGATAATGGAGCAATTATATTCGAATCTTATGGAGGAGAGGACAGTTTTGTGACATATTTAGAGAATGCATTTTCAGATGGTTGCAATACAACAAGTAAAGTAGATGGTAATAATCGCTTAATCAGTATAACTATTACATTAGATGAAGATGGAGAATATGATGTTATAGCAGAATATGATAACTAAATATAATATATAAAACATTAGAGAAAGGACAGAAAGAAATGATAAGTAAAAGAAGAATTTTGGCAGCCACATTGGCAGCAACCATGCTTGTATGTGGAATTCCGAATGTTACCAAAGCAATTGAATATAATGGTGCAACATCTGGAAACAGTGCCACATCAGGTAACAATGCATCAGAAGGTAATACTTCAAGCTCGGGAAATACAGCCTCAGATGGCAATACGTCATCTTCGGGAAATGTACAGGAAAAAGGTAAACCAGAGATAACATTTGAATTAGATGCTTTAGTGATTAAGGATGAGCAAAAAGGTTTAAATTATATAAGTGTTGATGACTTAGACAATAATCCTGGAATCAAAGTCAATGTAAAAGATGATAAAAGCAATATTGTACAAACTGTAATTAAGGTTAATAATACAGAAATAATTAATATTACATATGACGAGGACAATCAGAAAAAATCTAAAGAATATAATATAAAATTAGAAAAAGACATACTTAAGGATGATAAATATGTGATAAATGTAACTTCAATAAATGCAAATAATATAGATAGTACTGAAGAAAAGGTTATCTATGTAGAAAGTAAAGCACCTGAAATTATTAATGATAGTATCAAAATTAGTGGTTTTACTGAAGAAAAAGATAATTACATAATTGGTAATAAGTTAAATGTTTCATTTGATACTGATTCAGATAATAATAATAATCAATCAAGTATTGAAACTGTAGAATTTTATCTTGCAAATACTAATAGTACAGATGACATAAAAAATAAGTCCATTATTTTAAAATATAATAATATTAATAACAGTAATACTACACTGGTAACAACGTTGAATTATGAAATGGTGGAAAAAGGATATTACACAGGAGGATATCTATGTGCATATATTAAAGATATATGTGGTAAGGAAAATTATGTATTATTGAGTAATAAAAAATTATTACTGGATAACGATAATCCAACATGTACAATTTCAATTAACAATAATGACTATAGTTTATTAGATGGTAAAAAATGGATAAAAGTTCAAGATATAGAGTCATATGGTTATAACTATGAAATATCTGATAATGGTTCAGGTATAAAAGAATATAGTATAAAAGTTAATGGCAATGAAGTAAGTAATAAAACAGAAAATATTATTGAGACAACAGACGATGGTTTTAATAAAATCATTAATGGAAGTTTCGAGTTAAAAGATTATACACCAATAGATGGTAAATATGAAATTGTCATAGAGGCTGCTGATAATGCAGATAATAAGAGCGAAGAAAGTGATGATAGCAAAGATATTATCTATGTAGATGAAAATGCACCATATATAGATGGAAAAGTAGAATTTAAAAATATTACCAATGAAGATGATTTTTATATGTATGGTAATAAAAATGTAAATATATTATTTAATGTAAAAGATGATGAATTAAGTTCAGAAATAGACAAAGTAGAAATATATGAATATGATGAATTTATTGATACAGATAATAGAACAGTAGAGGATATTAATGATTTATTAAACGACAGTAATAGACGTGGTAATGCTGAAATTACCGACGGTGTAGCAACATATACAATAATTGCACCTAATCCTGACAGAGCTGCTTATGAAAAATATGTATATGCCAAATTATATGATAAGGTGGGAAATTACAGATATGTAGCTTTATCAGATAAAAAATTAATAATTGAACAGAATGCTCCAAAGATTAGCATAGATAAGAAAGAAAATTCATTTTATTCGAATTGGTTTAATAAAAATGTTAAATATGAAATTACAATTACGGATGAAGAGTCAGGAATTGATGTAAGTGATTACAATAATAAACCGGAAGATTATAAAATAGAAGTTAATAATAAGCAGGCTAGTCTTGAAAATATAGAAGCCATAAAAGATGGTAATAGAATTATAGAAATAAAAGGCACGTATACAACTGATTATAAAATAGGTGGAGTATACAATTATATTGTATCTGTTAAAGCTAGAGATAACGCAGGAAATGACAATTCTAATATATCAAAAGAAATTGGTATTGATACAAAGCCACCTTATGTTATAAATGATGCAGAAAAGAAAACTACATTTAAAGATAAAAATGATATGGAAATCAGCCCAATTGGAAATGAGATGTTTACTAATGACGATGTAAAGGTAAATTTCTATGTAAAAGATGAAATATCCGGAGTAAATAATGTAGAAGTATATGCATTAGATAGTATAATCGATGAACCTAAGGATAGTGAAATAGAACAGAATAAAATTAATCCTGCTGATGTGAAAATATCTGATGATGAAGTTAATGTAACTATCAAGAGACAGGATACAACACTTAGTAAGTATATATATGCTAAATTAACAGATAATGCAGGAAATAGTGATTATGTTTTATTATCAGAAAATAAGTTAGTTATAGAAAAAACAGCACCGGAAGTTAAAGAATTATCGCCTGAAAATGTTAGTGATGAATATATTGATATGAACACTAAGCAAAAATG
>CABIWJ010000015.1:1748-37355 GCA_902362455.1 Eubacteriaceae bacterium | reverse complement strand
ATAGTAACAGAAACTATGTGCAAGAGTAAATTCCGAATTTGATGATTTTAGGGTTAGGAAACTGGAATTTAAAAATTCACATTACGCAAAGATATTGAATTCATATCTAACTTAATATCCCGTAATTTGTATATATTGCATAAATTATAAGAAAGTTTACGTTTAAAATATACAAAAATACATAAAAATATTGACAATTTACACGATATATATTAAACTTAAGTTAGTAGTAAAGAAGGCGTGTAACTGGTCAGGCAGGCATAACCATCATTTGAAAATAAGAGTATCCTTTTATATTCGATGTATGGTTATTTTTATTTTAAAGAAAATACTTCGTACTTACTTTATTTACTTTAAAATAAAAATGCTCCATATTTACAAAGTAATATTATAATTCGGCTTTAACTTGCCGGGAGGGACAAAATGAAGATAGAAAAAGTACTGAATAATAATATTATAAGCTCATTAGATGATAAAGGAAGAGAACTGGTCTTAATGGGCAAAGGTCTTGGATTTGGACGAAAAGCAGGCGAAGAAGTAGATGAATCCAAGGTGGAGAAGATATTTAGACTTGACAGTAATACAGAATCTAAACATTTTCAGGAAATAATCGAGAATATGCCTATTGAACATTTACGGCTTACAACTGAAATTATAAAGTATGCATACGATATAATAACTACTAAATTAAGCAGAAGCATATATGTGACACTTTCAGATCATATTAATTTTGCGATAGACAGATTTCATAAGAATCAGAATATGAGCAATCAGCTAAAAACTGAGATTAAGAAATTTTATCCGCTCGAATACCAGATAGGTCTTAAGTCTCTAGAGATGATAAAGTCAGAGCTTGGTATTGAACTGCCAGAGGATGAGGCGGCATCAATAGCGATGCATTTTGTAAATGCTGAATTAGATAATACAAATATGAATCAGACAATGATGATAACTAAGATGATTCAGAATTGTATGAATATAGTTAAATATCATTTTAAGATAAAGCTTGATGAAGAATCTGAATATTATTCAAGATTTGTTACCCATCTTAAATATCTGACCTACAGATTATTTACGGGAACCGGATATGAGACGCATGGTGAAGAAGATGAAGAATTATTCGAGATGATAACTAGAAAATATGCGGATGAATACAAATGTGCGAAACGAATTGCATTATTTGTGGACAAGGAACTCAATTTTATACTTCCTGACGAAGAACTTATGTATCTGACAATACATATAAGAAAAATAACTTATAAAAAGCCAACGTAAGAAAATAGTAAAATCAAAATCAGTCCGCTTAGGATTGTTACTGGTAAAGCAGGCAAAACCCAAGAGACTGGCATTAATTATAATAATATAATATTTTGCCGGTTTTTTGGGTATTTTAATATAACAGGATTATTAAGGTTTTCAAAGTTCAAAGCCTGAAGTCATAAGATGATTACAGGAAAGAGACTTAAATATAAAATAAAAAAAGAAAGGGCGCAAAAGCGCAGGGTGACAATTATGAAAAAATTTAATTATGTAATTACAGATGAAGTTGGAATTCACGCAAGACCAGCAAGCTTACTTGTTAAGGAGGTTAAGAAGTATGCTTCTAAGGTTACAATTGAAGCAAATGGTAAATCAGCAGATGCATCAAAGTTAATGGCGGTTATGAGTCTCGGAGTTAAAAATGGTGCAGAAGTTACAGTCAGTGTTGAAGGAGAAGATGAAGAAACAGCCTGTGCAGAAATTGAAGAGTTTTTTAAGGCTAATCTGTAAGAGCTGTAATATGAAAGGCAAGGGTGTGAACATATGGAGAAATTTACCGGAAAATCAATATTTAATGGAATTGCAATAGGAAAAATACTTTTTTATTCAAAAGATGGTGTTCAGATTTTCAGACATAAGGTTGAAGATACTGATGCAGAAATTGCAAGATATAATAAAGCTAAGGAAAAGGCAATTGAAGAATTGAATGCCATCTATGAAAAAGCCGTAAAAGAAGTCGGAGAAATGAATGCGGCAGTATTTGAAGTACATGCAATGATGTTAGAAGATGATGATTATAATGATTCAGTAAAAAATATTATAACTTCGCAGGGCGTTAATGCCGAATATGCTGTTGCTACAACCAGTGATAATTTTTCTAAAATGTTTGCGGAAATGGATGATGAATATTTTCAGGCAAGGGCAATAGATATTAAGGATATTTCAGAGAGAGTCTTAAATATTTTAGCAGGAAGAAGCAGTGAAAATATTCTTGGAGATGAGCCGGTTATCGTAGTTGCAAATGATTTAGCTCCAAGTGAAACAGTACAGATGGATAAAGAAAAATTACTTGCATTTGTTACAGAAGGGGGTTCATCTAATTCGCACACAGCAATACTTGCCAGAACTATGAATATTCCTGCACTTATCGGAATCAAGATTGACAGGGAATGGAATGGTAAGATGGCGGTTGTAGACGGTTACAATGGAGAACTTATCCTTGAACCAGATGAAGCTACAATTAAGGTTATGAAAGAAAGACAGGAAAAGATTGCCAAAGACAGAGAAATGTTACAGTCTCTTAAAGGAAAAGAAGATGTGACACTTGATGGAAAACATATTAAATTATATGCAAACATCGGAAGTGTGGCAGATGTTGCAAATGTACTTAAAAATGATGCAAATGGAATAGGACTTTTCAGAAGCGAATTTTTATATCTTGAAAATGATACATTTCCAACAGAGAACGAGCAATTTCAAGCTTATAAAGCGGTTGCTGAGAATATGGCAGGAAAGAAGGTTGTTATCCGTACATTAGACATTGGAGCTGATAAGCAGGTAGATTATTTTGGACTTGATAAAGAGGATAATCCGGCAATGGGATATCGTGCCATAAGAATATGCCTGAAACAGCAGGATATTTTTAAGACACAGTTAAGAGCATTATTAAGAGCTAGTGCCTATGGAAATATTTCAATAATGTTTCCTATGATAATATCGGTAAATGAAGTAAGACAGATTAAGGCAATCGTTGCAGAGGTTAAGGAAGAACTTATAAGTCAGGGCATTACAGTGGGTGATGTGGAGTTAGGCATAATGATAGAGACACCAGCTGCCGTCATGATAAGTGATTTGCTCGCAAAAGAAGTAGATTTCTTTAGCATTGGAACAAATGATTTGACACAATACACACTTGCAATTGACAGACAGAATTCTAAACTTGATGATATCTATGATTCACACCATGAGGCTATATTAAGAATGATCAGAATGGTTGTGGAAAATGGACATAAGAACAATTGCTGGGTAGGAATCTGCGGCGAATTAGGTGCAGATACAACACTTACAGAAGAATTCATTAAGATGGGAATTGATGAATTATCAGTATCACCTACATTTGTACTTCCTATAAGAAAAATAATAAGAGAAATAAAAGCAGGAGAATAGTTATAAATTTCATAAAATATTTAGATATTATTTGATATAAAAATGTTGTCTTATTCACAAAGTAATGATATAATATAGCGAATTAGGGTCGATGTACCCTAATTCGTTTTGTGTGTTAAATAAAATTTTACATATATCATATTATTAGGTAAGGTGACATTATGAAGAAACTTATTTTAGTGACAAGTCCACCAGCTTGTGGAAAAACATTTGTATCAATGAAGTTAGCAGAAGCTTTAAGCCATGTTGTATATCTTGATAAAGATACACTTATCTGTCTTAGTAAGCAGATTTTCAAGGTAGCTAACCAGCCATATAACAGAAGTAGTGATTTCTTTAATGCAGAAATCAGAGATTATGAATATGAAGCTATTATGGCTCTTGCAATGGAAGCATTAACATATGAAGACACAGTATTAATAAATGCACCATTTACAAGTGAAATCAGAGATGATGAGTACATAAAAGGACTTAAAGGAGAGCTTAAGAAGAAAGGTGCTAAATTAGTTGTTGTCTGGGTTAGAACAGATCCAGAGGTATGCCATCAGAGAATGATTGACAGAGCATCAGACAGAGATACATGGAAGTTGACACATTGGCATGAATATATTAAGAATGTGAACTTTACAATACCAACTAATCTTGAAGACCCTAATGATCCTGGAACATTATTAATATTTAATAATTCATCAGAAGAAGAGTTTGATAAGAGTCTTAAAGAGATTACAGCAAAAATAGAAGAAGCATAACAAAAGTTTATGCTTCTTCTTTTATTTATATATTGAGTTATAGCTGTATAGCTTATTATATATTATTTTAATATCATTTTATATATCAAGTAATTTATTAACCGCAGATTGCAATTCAGGCATACTGCGGTATTTTTTTATTAATCTCTTCTCAGCAGTCGTTAATATTATTGGATCTGTATCAGGTGTTTTATATCCGAATGTTCCCAGGATATTTTCTATTCCATAAATTTTACAGAGAAATAGCAGGGTATCAGCATCGGGTTGTGTAGTTCCATTTTCCCAGCCATATATAGTCTTAATTGCAACATTTATATCATTTTCAGCAAGAGATTCAGCTACATCACTCACAGACATATTTCTTAATTTTCTATAATATCTCAACATTAAACCGATTTTTGGATTCTTCATATTATATACTGTAAACCTTTCATTCAAATAAAGCTTCTTAAGGTATAATAATCCAGCTTTTTGGTGGTGTCAATGAAATGTATTGTCGAAAAAGAAAATATTTATTGAAATTCTATCTAAACAAGAATATAATAAGAAAAAGATAAGAATAATTCTTTAGAACAAAGAAACGAAAAGGAAATTCTGCCTATGTTTGATAAGAGTGTAACTAAACATATATATGAATACATAGTTAATAACAATATTTCATTAAGCCAGATAAATGAATATACAGGCATATCAGTAGATGAAATCATAAGTGAGGGCAGAAAGCTGAATGCTACAGAGCTGCTTAGTCTGTGTGAATATTTGAATATACAGCCGAACAGATTTGTGGATACAGGTAATCCTGAACGGAGGTTAAAGTGATTAAATACTGGTGTGTAAGAGATAATATAGAGGCTAAGGAAAGTATATGTAATATTTGTGGAGAGAGAACAGAAGTACAGTCCGTAATCTATTGGTGTGATAAGTGTAATGTCCCTGTTTATGAAGATAAATGTCCTATATGTGGCAGTCACTTGAGGAGGCTTACTTCAGATGTAAGACCGGTATTTCCGGAAGAGAGACTGTTAATCGAGATAGCCCTGGGAAAACCGTTTGCTTATATAAAATCATCTGTATGGAATGGTACTGGTAATAATTATTATGCAGATGGTAAGAGGATAAATGTATCTGTTAAAAAACTTATGGAGCTTGATGATAATTATGTGAGAAATGAATATAATCGTTTGTCAGTTGATAATAAATATGAATATTTTAATGAAATTATAGCAAAGTTCATACATGCAAATGAAGACAGATATAACTACATAACGAAAGAAGCAATGTCTTATATCCGTGATAAAGCAGCAGGTTATGATTTAAATGAGATGTTTGTATCTTTTAGTGGAGGTAAAGATTCTACGGTAACATCAGATTTAGTAATGAAAGCACTTAGTACGCCAAGAATTCTGCATATTTTCGGAGATACGACGTTAGAATTCCCTGAGACGATGAAATATGTGGAGGAATTTAAAAAAGAACACCCTAAGACCCCGCTTATTTCTTCGAGAAATAAGGATAAAGATTTTGAAGAATTGTGTAAGCAGATAGGACCTCCGAGCAGAGTAATGAGATGGTGCTGCACGATATTTAAGACGGGAGCAATCTCTAGAAGGATAGATATTCTCTTCAAGAATAAGAAGAGAATACTGACATTTTATGGGATAAGGAGAAGCGAATCGGCAAGCAGAAGCAAATACGACAGAGAATCAGATAGTCCAAAGATTGCGAAGCAGAGGACAGTTTCGCCTATAATTGACTGGTTTGATTTTGATGTATGGTTGTATATGCTTACCGCAAAGGTTAATTTTAACAATGCATACCGTTTAGGCTATGCAAGGGTTGGCTGCTGGTGTTGTCCTAATAATAGTGACTGGTCGGGTTTCTTATCTAAGATTCATATGCCTGAGCAATATTTTCATTTTAGAGATATGCTGATTGAATTTGCCAGGAATATCGGTAAGAAAGATGCAGAAGTATATATAGACAGCGGTAAATGGAAAGCAAGACAGGGTGGAAATGGCATAGAGTATGCCAAGACTTCGGTTGTCTCATTTGCACCATGTGCATTAGAAGAGAATGCGTTTAACTATGAATTACAGAAGAATATAACGGAAGAATTCTTTGAATTATTTAAGCCATTTGGCGAGCTTAATTACGAGATGGGTAATAAGAGACTTGGAGAAGTCTATGTACTCGGCCATAATGGGAATGTATTACTTAGAATTCAGGGAAGAGTCGGAAGTAACCAGTTAAAGGTAATTATTGTCAATTATAGAATTGCCGGCTCTAGAAATATTAAAAACGCAGAAGAGAAGATAAAGTGTCAGATAACGAAATACCAGATGTGTATGGCATGTCTTGCATGCGAGGCAGTATGCCGTCATGATGCGATTAAGATTAGTCAGGATAAAGACGGAAGAATTAATTATAGAATTGATAATGACAGGTGTAAACATTGTGGCGAATGTGTAGGTCACTTTGTGGGTGGCTGTTATATGAGAAAAGTATTAGCGATTAAGAGGTAGTGTGAAAAATATGAAATACAAGTTAAAAGGTCATGAATCATTTATGCCTAGAGAAGGCTGGCTTAGTAAAGCACTCAGATTAATAGAGACTGAACCTAAAATGTTTTCATTAAACTATGGTGCAGATACACTTGGCGTGGGTGCTAATATGGCAAAGGCTGTTAAATACTGGGCGCTTGCTTCTGATTTGATAGAAGAAGATGTGAAATACAGTTATAAAAGGACAGCCTTAGGTGAATGTATATATGAAAATGACAGATATATTGAGGATATATTTACCCTATGGATATTACATATAAATATTGCAAGTAATTTCGAGAAAGCAACCATATGGAATCTGTTCTTTAATGCAGGTAATCTTGAAGAATTTACTAAAGAGGATATGATAAGAATTATGTCTAATCATCTTGCGAATGTTATTGGAACAGATGAATTCTCTGAGAAATCATTAGCGGATGACTGTACCGGAATACTTAATATGTATTCTAAAGTAAGATGTAAGAATTATGATCCGGAAGAGAATACGATAAGTCCTTTTACAAGACTTAGACTAATTACTAAGAATAATCTTAAGTATAAAAAGACTGTGCCGGACATAGACAAACTTGACGAAAAAGTTGTTCTATTCATACTTAATAGAATGATAAATAGTAAAGATGACAGAAGCATTAATATCAGTGATGCGACTTATGGTAATAATGGTTTAAAGGCATTACTGAATCTTAAAATAAATGATGTGTATGAATATCTGGATAAATTGGCAGAAAATGAATATATTATCTTAAATAGAACGGCAGGACTTGATATGATTTATCTTACTAAAGAGATGTCAGATACTGACATTCTGAATGAATATTACAACGGTTAGGAGAATTTAATGAGTGAGTTACAAAGTATCATAAAGATAGATAATAATTTTCAGAAATCTATTAATCTTCAGTTAGATATTGGAAATGAGAATAAGGTAGGCAAGTATATTGCAACTGAATCTTCTATGTTAATTGAGAATGAATACATTAATTCAATAAAGAATAAACACACAGGAAGAGCTACGATAATTGTCGGACCTTATGGAAAGGGGAAGTCGCATTTATTGTTAGATTTGATATCTAAACTTTCACATGCTGACAGACCATTTCTTCCTGTTATCATTTCACCTGGCGAATCATTACAGATTTCCTTTAAAATTGCATTAAATCAGGCTTTAGAAAGAGCAGGCATTAAGGAGATAGTTGTCGATTCGTATTATGAAGAAGCTATTAAAGTTATATTAAAATGGAAGAAAGAATATAAGGATACATATGAGAAATTTAAAGAACTTATAGATACTAATGAGAAAGCCTTCTGCTTTAATCTTAGAAGCTGCAGGGAGAAAACACTTAATGAGTTCAAGAAAATATATGCGATTCTGACTTCAGGTAATGAATTTAATCCATTGATTCAGGAGGATGTCATAACTATATACAGGGAAATAGCTGATAAATTATGTAAAGACTACAATTATTCAGGTATTTTTATAGTATTTGATGAGTTCAGTAAATTTATCGAGGGACATTTAGTCGATGGCTTTGCAAATGATATGAAGTTATTGCAGGATATGTGCGAGCTTGCTAACAGGTCAGATGAAAGCCAGATACATATTACATTTGTTGCACATAAGAGCATAAAAGAATACGGCAACAGAATAGATAAAAGTGTAATTAATGAATTCAGGGGAGTTGAAGGACGATTAAGAGAAATACGATACGTGGTGTCCTCAAGAAATAATTACGAAGTTATTTCAAAGGTTATATGTAAAGATGAAAAGAAATTAGATAAATATCTACATGCACGAAATGACTATGATTTATATGAAGATATTCTAGATAAGACATTTGAGATGAAGATATTTTCGAATATATTTGATAAGGATAAATTTAATGAGATTATGGGTATCGGTTGTTATCCCCTTACACCTTTATCAGTATGGCTTCTTAGCAATATAAGTGAAAAAGTTGCACAGAATGAGAGAAGTATATTCACATTCTTATCAGGAAATGAGGGACATTCTTTATCAGATATAATTAATATTAATGATAATACCGGAATGTTTATAGGTGCGGATGCAATTTATGATTATTTTGAAAATATATTTATGGATGAACACGATAACCAGAAGATTCATAATGAATGGCTAAGAGCAGATTATGCACTGCATCAGACAGAAGATTTACTTGAGAAACAGGTGATAAAGACCATTGCGTTATTAGAAATGTGCAGTGGTAATGATGATGTAAGTATAAATGACAATACAATAAGACTCTCACTTGGAATAAGTAGCACATTACTAGAACAGGCAGTAAGCAGTCTGAAGGCTGAGAATATAATTGTCTGGAGAAACAGAACTAATTCATATAATTTCAAGATTAATATAGGAATTGATTTAGAAAATGAGATAAAGAATATTGCTTATTCAAAGTATGATAATGTGGACGAATGTCTTGTAATAAGCAGGATTATGGAAGAAGAATATGTACTTCCTAAGAAATATAATATGGAATATACGATGACAAGATATTTTTCATATGAATTTATGACAGAAGATACATTTATGAAGATTAGCAATTCTGAGTATTTATTCAAGGACAGATTCGCTGACGGCAAAATCATTATGATTATTTCTGATAAAATTGCAGATATTAGCAAGGTACAGGAAAAGGTTAAGAAATTAGCGGATAAAAGAATTGTTGTATTATGCTCAAAATATGCATTTACAGGTTATAGCTATATTAAGAAATATATGGCAGCAAGGGAATTGTCAGGTGATAATGAATTTATTGAAAGCAATAAGGCATTAGTGCAGGAATTAGAATTGTATATTCAGGATTTAATTTATGAGGTAAATGAAATTATAAAATATAATTTTATGCCTGAATACAAGAGGTCAGTTATAGTAACATACACTACATTAGAAAACATAGAAGATGTATATTCAGAGGTGGGCTTTAACAGACTATTAAGTCGGATATGCAGTAATTACTATAATAATGCGCCTAAAATCAATAATGAGATGATTAATAAAAATACACTTTCTGCTCCAATAAGAAAAGCCAGAATTAAGATTATCGATGAAATTCTCACAAATGGTGACGTTACTAAGTATGAAACAGGGACAAGTCCTGAAGCGACTATTTACAGAGCCGTTAAAAAAGGAATTTATGACAGCGGAACAATATGTGTGTATGGTATAATCGGCGATTTTGTAAAAAAATGCAATGGTAAAAAAGTAAGTTTTGGAAAATTATTTGACAGGCTGCAAGGTGAAAATATCGGTGCAAGAAAGGGAGTTATACCTATCTATATTGCTAATGAAATAACCAGTATTAAAAGAGCAGTTGTTATCTATTACCATGATAAAGAGGTATCTTTTAATGGAACAACATTAAATAATATCTGTGATAAGCCTTATGAATACAGCATGTTGATAGAGCGTGGATGGTATGATAAAGAAGAATATGGCAAACGTTTATATTATGTATTTGGCGGTGATATAGAGAAGTATTCTGAAGCAGGATATGACAAAATGAATATAACTATGCAGCTTATTCAGAAATGGGTAAGAGGTTTACCACAATATACACTTGTAAGTAAATATTCTGATAAGAAACTCAATAAGTTCATTAAATCTTTAAAAAGAGTAGATATTAATCCAAGAGATTATCTGTTAGAAGAGCTTCCTGATATTCTCGGAGCAAATGGAGATTTCTCATATAAAGAATTAGTAGAAGATGTTAGAAGGATGAAGCAAAAACTCGATGGATTTATTGATATAAAGTATAGGCAACTTGAAAAAGCCACTAAGGAATTATTTGGTGGTGCAAAACGGGATGATTTATACAGAGTGCTTATGAACTGGAATGATTCAGTGGAGAAAAAGGTATCAAGTTCAGTAGTAAGCCAGAGACTTAATCAGTTTATTATGCTGCTTAATTCGCTGAAGACACACAATAATAAAGTTATTATTTCAGAGATTTCACATAATCTTATCGGTATGTATGTAGAGAACTGGGACGATAGCTGCGAAGAGAGATATCTTACAGCGTTAAAGGAAGTAATTGACGAAGCCTCCGGAATAAATGATATCTCAGAAAATACTGACGGAAAGCAGAAGATAGTATTCACAGATTCTAATGGAAACATTGTAGAGAAATATTATAACAAGGCTGATGATGATGGTGTAAGTGATTATCTTATTAATGCAGTCGAATCAACAATTAATGAATTTGGTGATTCACTTGAAATGAATGAGAAAGTTTCAGCAATGATAAAGATATTAGAGCAGATGTTGAAGTAAAGGAAGTGCTAAAAATGATTTACTTAGATAATGCCGCAACTACATATCCAAAACCAGAGGAAGTCTATGAGATAATGGACAGAACTAACCGTAATTGTGCGTTTAATACTGGCAGAGGTTCATATAAGGCTGCAAGAAAATTAAATGAGCTGCTTGAGAATACAAGAGATAAAATAGTGAATCTGGTATATGGAGATTGTCACAATGTTGTATTTACTCCATCAGTAACAATTGCACTAAATCAGATTATAAATGGGTTAGAGGCAGTTAATTCTAAAAATGATGCAGTTGTATATGTATCGCCATATGAACACAATGCAGTTGCAAGAACTCTTGCTTTACTTAAGAGTAAAAGAGAAAGCATAAAGAGTGGATTAATAATACGTGAACTTCCAATTAATCCCGAGACATTAGAGATTGATTTAGATAAGGTTAAATATGATTTTGCAATGGAACCTCCGGCTTTAATATGCTGTAATCACATAAGTAATGTTACAGGATATATTTTACCGGTACAGAGTATCTTTGAGTATGGTAAGGAATATAACTCAATTAATATATTAGATGCTTCACAATCATTAGGACTTGTAAAAATTATTGAAGATAGAGCAAATAGCCATTTTATAAATGCTGATTTCATAGCATTTGCAGGCCATAAAAGTCTGTATGGTCCATTTGGGGCAGCAGGCTTTATAACTAATAATAAATATGAATTAGCACCATACATAGCAGGTGGAACAGGAAGTGACTCGCTTAATCTTCATATGCCGGAGGAGATAACTGTCGGTCAGGAGCCTGGAAGCCACAATATCGTAGCCATAGCGGGACTAAGTGCTGCACTGGATAATATAGAACATAATATGATAGAAGATGTATACAAATACGAGAAAAAACTGACAGACAAGCTTATAGACGGATTAAAGAAAAACAGAAATATAAAATTGTATCTGCCTGCAAATATGCATAATCATATCGCAATTGTATCCTTCAATGTAAAGGGTTATAAGGCTGATGAGGTTGGAAAAATTCTAGATGAAGATTTTGATATTGCAGTAAGGACAGGTTATCATTGTGCACCGTATATCCATAAGTGGCTTCATAGCGAAGAATATGCAGGTACAGTAAGAGCGAGTATCGGAAGATATACGACAGAAGAGAATATTGAAAGTCTTATAGATGCGTTAGAGGAATTGTAGAAAATATGGTGTAGAAACGATAGAGAATGTAGATTAGGAGGTACGAAGATGTTCAAGGATATGAAATGTAAGCGTATGTATCGTTCAGACATGAATGATAATGTAGCTTTAGATTTTTTAGTTCCGCTTTTAGAAAATGCAAAGCTATACAGACGCGCAGTTGGATATTTCTCAACTACTTCATTAGAAATGTTATCTGTGGGTTTAGCTGCTATGGAGAGAAATGGCGGAAAAATAGAGGTTATATGTTCTCCAAAATTGAGTAAAGAGGACATAGAAGCAATTAATTTAGGATATAAAACAAAGGAAAAGGCATTTGTAGAAGCACTTGATGTATCGCTTACTAATCCGATAGATGAGTTTGCAAAGGAAAGACTTAATATAGTAGCTACTTTAGTGGCAAACGGTGTATTGAATTTCAAAATTGCATTTATGGAAGATGATAATGGAATAAATATTTATCATGAGAAATTTGGCATAGCCTATGATGAAGCAGGAGACCGAATAGCTTTTTCAGGTTCAATGAATGATTCGGAAAATGGGTTTGAAAATAACTTTGAATTAATTACGGTATTTTCTGATTGCAACTCTGCCGAGCAAAAAGAATATGTAGATGAAATGGAAAGTAATTTCAAGAGACTCTTAGAAGATAATACAAGTAAGTTAAAGGTAATACCATTTCCTAAGATTATAATAGATAAATTACTGGCTTACAGGTGTGGAGATATAGATTATAAAGTTGATGAAAAACAATTTGGAAGTGGAGTTAACAGATTAAAGAAAAATGTATTTATTAAGATACCTGATACGATTAAATTGTTAGATTATCAGAGAGAGGCAATTATTAATTGGAAAAAGCAGGGCTTTACAGGAATATATGATATGGCAACAGGTACAGGAAAGACTATTACGGCATTGGGAAGCATAGAGTATCTGGCAACTGAATTAGACAATAACGTTGCTGTATACATTATTTGTCCATATATACATCTGATAACTCAATGGGAGGAAGATTTAGTTAAGTGGGGGACGAATCCTATATTAGCTTACGGGCAATCAAAGGATAAAGAATGGTATAAACATTTAATTGATGCCAATAAAAGATTCAAATTGCTAAAAAAACCATATATCTGTATTACTACAAATGATACTTTTAAAAGTGAAAAATTTCAGAACATTTTCAAGAACTTTACATGTGATGAAAACATATTATTAGTTGTAGATGAAGCACATAATGTTGGCTCGAAAGGTATGGTGGAATGTCTTAATGAAAATATTAAATATCGTCTGGCTCTATCAGCAACTATAGAAAGGCATAGAGATAAATCAGGGACAGATGCCATATTTAGATATTTTAAAGACAGGTGTATTGAATATCCGTTAGAACGAGCTATTGAAGAAGGTAATTTATGCCAGTATGAATATCATATAATTTATTCATTTCTATCTGATGAGGAATTAAGTGAATATATAAGAATTACTAAGGAAATGAGTAAATGTTATGTAAATAAAAATGGTAAAAGGAAACTAAATGAAGTAGGTAAACTAAAAGCATTTCAACGAAGAAGAATTATTGCAGGTGCAAAAGATAAAATAGGACTTCTAAAAAAATATATGGAAAAATATCGTGATGATTCACATATTCTGGTATATTGCGGAGCAACAAAAGTAATAGACGAAAATACAGATGAAGAAGAAAAGCAAATATTATTAGTTAATAAAATGATAGAAGACGAATTAGGAATGAGTGTACATAAATTTACGGCTGATGAAGACATATATGAAAGAGAAACTATAAAGCAATGTTTTGACAGAGGAATGTATCAGGTTTTAACAGCAATCAGATGTCTTGATGAGGGCGTAAATATTCCTAATATTCAGAAGGCTTTTATTCTGGCAAGTAGTCAGAATCCGAAAGAATTTATTCAAAGGCGAGGACGACTTCTAAGGAAAGCCAAAGGAAAAGATATTGCAATAATATATGATTTTATTACATTGCCAAGACCATTTTTGATGATTCATAGTGACAATTATGAAGAAGATAAAGGGATTATTGTAGGTGAAATGTTAAGAATTCAGGAATTCACAAAATCTGCAATAAATAAAAGAGAAGGCTTTGATGCGATAGACACAATACAGGAAGCCTATAATATATATCTTGATTTAGATGAAGAAATGGAAAGATTAAAGGAGGAAGATACAGATGAATGAGAACAACGTAGATAAGGAAAAATTAGATTATTTATTCAACCTGATTAGAATGTATGAGGGTAATAATCTTCGAACTAATAAGTATGATGATGATGCTATGATAAAAATTATAGAAAAAGAGATTAGAAAAATAGTTGATAAGGAGGAACAGCAGCATGAAATTTAAGAGAATTAAGATAAACAATTTTATGAGATATAAAGGTGAACATGAGATAGAATTCTCTTGTGATGATGAGAAAAATGTAACGGTCATTATGGGTGAGAATACATTTGGTAAAACTACATTAGCACAGGCGTTTCGTTGGGGACTTTATGGAGAGATAATCGATACAAAATATGGTACGCAGAGAAATACAATACTCTTAAATAAAGATGTATTAGCAGGACTTGGAAGTATCGATGATGCATCGGTATCAGTTGAACTGGAAATTATAGATGAAGATATGTCATATATTTTCAGAAGAGAAGCAAAATATGCAAGAAAATTTCCAAGTATGACATCTAAATTAGTTGAAGAAAAACTATGGTTCAAAAGTAAAGAAAAAGATGGAAGATGGAGTGACTGGAAAGATAATGACAGCTCTAAAAGTGAAGAAAAAGGTAAGGCAGAGGATACGATAAAACTTTTATTTCCAAAAGATTTATCAGCATATTTCTTCTTTGATGGTGAAAAATGGAGTGATGAAAAGACAACTAATAATGAACTAAAGAAGTCTATAAGTTCATTAATGGGAATAACTCCGTTAGTAAAAATGAAAGAGCAATTATTAAATGACAGGTCTAAATGTCTTATAAGACAATTGAAAAAAAGAATAAGTGGAAGCAGTACTAAATTTAATGATATAAAAAGACAAATAGAAGAACAGGAAACACTTATAGAAAAATGGTCAAAAGAGAAGGAAGAACAAGAAGAAGATTACAAAGAATTTAGAGAAAAAGTTAATAGAGCAGAAGAAATTCTTAATTCAAATAAGAAGATAGAAGAGGAACAAAGAAGATATGAGCAAGTAGAAAAAACAGCTAATAAAAGTGAAGAGATTATAAAATCAAATTATGCGGATATCATTAAAGAATTCAGTAAAGATGGCTATAAATATTTTGCAATGTCGATGTTAAGTGACATTAATAATATTCTTGAAAATGATAAAGATAAAAAGGATGATGTTAATACAATTCCTGATATAACAACTGATACAATTGATTATCTGATTGAGAATAAGAAGTGTATATGTGGTAATGAGATTACAGAAAAAGAAATTGAGACTTTGAATGCATTAAGAAATAAAATTACTGGGAATGTTAATTCTACAACAATTAATTCATACAAGACTGTATTAGAAATGTGGAAAAATAATATTACTGATTTTGCAAAAGATATTGCAGAAAAGGCAAGTAATATAGAAGGAACTATGGATGAATTAGATAATGAGAAAAAGGAAATGGCAGATTTAAAGGAAAGAATTGATACGAAGATTAATTTTAAGGATGAACGAAGAAGAATGGAAGCCAACAAGAGGAGAATGACTGATGCCTTTAATGAAATAGCAAGGCGTGAGAGAAATATTGAAAGTGCAAGGTTAAGATTAAAGGGATTAGAACAGGAAGAGAAAAAAGAAACGGCTAATACATTGGAAAATCGTAGAATACAACGAATGATAGATTACGCAGAGGCTCTATATGACGAGGTGACTGACATTTTGAAAAAACGCGAAGAACCGTTGATTGGCGAATTAAATGCAATTATTAAGCAGAAGTTCGAAGAGATGTTTAATGAGAAAGAGAAATATGCACAGATGGAAGATGATTATAAATTACATCTATATTATCATAAGCTTGGAAATGACGGAATGAAGATAGAAGAGTTCAATCTTTCAGAGGGTGAGATAATAGCACGTAATTTTGTATTCATTGTAAGTATATTAGAATTGGCTCAGAAAAAGAAGAAAGAAGATAATGAGACTCTTAAACAAAGCGATGTATTAAATCTTCCATTAGTCCTAGATGGACCGTTTTCAAAACTTAGTGATAAAAATATTGGTTTGGTAGCAGGTGTTCTGCCAGAAGCGGCAGAGCAGGTAATAATATTTATGCTTGATAAAGACTGGACAGCATCAGGACTTGAAAAATATACATTGCCTGATTATAAATATGAGGTTGAAAAAGAACCGGAAGAAAACAGTGCAAGAATTGTGAGAAAGTAGGTGTGATAAATGAATGAAAATATAAAACTTCAATATTTTAATAGTGATGTTAAAATAAGTGGAAAACATGCCACTTACTTAGATGAATTGTGGAAACAGAATAATATCCAGGAATCATATATAAGAACATTATATGAATTGTATCCATTAGCCGCAGTAATTGGGTTAAAACTAAAGAAAAAGGTTGAAGAGGATAAAGGCGATGTAAGAAATATTCAATTGACACAGTTAAATAATGTGAGACATGATTTATTACATATAATGAAAATGGTATTATTACTTGATGATTCTACAGAACTTACAAAGGAAGAAAGAATCGAAAGAGCTTTTAGCGGGCCAAAGACGGTAGAAGAAGTACAGGAGAATATGGATTTATTTAATTCGTATGTAAGAGGTGGTATAGAGTATCTTCACGAGGAATTGGTCGAAAGACCTGTATTAGGTGAAGATGAATACACAGATGCAAGATTGGCGAATATAGTTGCATTGATTAATAATAGTGATTTTAATGATTAGAATATTAAATAAATGTGGTTGTTGCTCTAACGGTTAATAATCGTTAAGGCACAACCACATTTTAATTAATGATAAATTTTCGTATTCATTTGCATTGAAAAAATATTTCAAAAAGAGTATTATTAGTATGGTATTTGTGTTGCAGACACCACAAATATGTAATCAGAGAAACCGAAATAGTATTAATTACATTGTGATTTCTTTAATATTCAATATCAAGTGTCTGTGGAATGGAGAGATATTATGTCATTAAAGATGAACCCAAACATTAAAGTAATAGGAAGAAACGATCCATGTCCTTGTGGAAGTGGTAAAAAATATAAATATTGTCACCAGATAATAGATGAGAAGATGTTACAGTATAGAAGAAAAGGCTGTATAGTTCCAAGTAAAAGATTATTAAAGACAAAAGCTGATATAGAGGGAATAAAAGAAAGTGCCAAGATAAATATAGCTGTTCTTGATTATGTGGCAGAAAATATTGAAATAGGAATGAGTACAGAAGAGATAAATATGCTTGTTCATAGTAAAACACTTGAAATGGGTGGAATACCCGCACCACTTAATTATGAGGGATTTCCTAAGAGCGTATGCACATCTATTAATGACCAGGTATGTCATGGAATACCATCGCCTCATGATATTTTGAAGGATGGAGATATCATAAATGTAGATGTTTCTACAATATACAATGGATATTTCTCAGATTCATCAAGAATGTTCTGTATGGGAAATGTAAGCGAGGAGAACAGAAAACTTGTAGAAGTTACAAAGAAAGCTGTTGAGATAGGACTTGAACAGGTTAAACCATGGAATTTCCTCGGAGATATGGGGCAGGCAATAAATGATTATGTCAAATCAAATGGTTACTCCGTTGTAGAAGAAATCGGTGGTCATGGAGTCGGACTTGAATTCCACGAAGAGCCATTTGTAAGCTATGTTACGAAGAAAGGAACAGAGATGCTTATGGTTCCGGGAATGATGTTCACAATTGAGCCAATGGTTAATATGGGAAGAGCAAATGTATTCGTAGATGACAATAATGGCTGGACAGTTTACACTGAGGATAAGAAACCATCTGCACAGTGGGAGATTCAGGTATTAGTTACAGAAGACGGCCATGAGGTTATTTCGTACTAATTAGAACATTTAAGAAAAATTGATATGTAACCGCTTTAGTTTTGTATGATATTTCCTGTTAAGCAGACATGAGAATATCACGCGAAGCTATGGCGGTTATTATTTTTGTTGTGATTTTGTGTTGTGATATTATATGAGAAAAAATTTCATTATAAAAAAATAAAATTACAAAAGTCACTTGCATATAAAAAATCAAGGCTTTATAATGTAAAACTAAATGAAAATAAGTAAAAAGGAGAAATAAATGCTAGAGTTAACGAACATAACAAAAGACTATGTGTCTGGCGATACGACAGTTAAGGCACTTAAAGGTGTCTCAATCAAGTTCAGAAAAAATGAATTCGTGTCGATACTCGGTCAGTCCGGTTGTGGTAAGACAACATTGTTAAATATTATTGGTGGATTAGACAGATATACAGATGGTGATTTATCTATAGATGATATATCTACTAAGAAATATAAGGATAAAGACTGGGACACATATCGTAATAACAGAATAGGTTTTGTATTCCAGAGTTATAATCTTATTCCTCACCAGACAGTTTTATCTAATGTAGAACTTGCACTTACATTATCAGGTGTATCGAAGAGTGAGAGAAGAAAACGTGCAATGGAGGTATTAGAGAAGGTTGGACTTGGAGACCAGATACATAAGAAACCTAATCAGATGTCAGGCGGACAGATGCAGAGAGTTGCTATTGCAAGAGCATTAGTAAATAATCCTGATATTCTCCTAGCAGATGAGCCTACAGGAGCACTTGATTCAGCTACAAGTATTCAGATTATGAATATACTTAAAGATATTTCTAAAGATAAATTAATCATTATGGTTACACATAATCCGGAACTTGCAGATAAATATTCGTCAAGAATAATCCGTTTACTTGATGGTAAGGTGGTAGATGATACTAATCCTTATAATGGTAAAGAGTGTGATGATGACAAGGCTACAGATAAGCAGGATTCTAAGAATAATAAATCGGAAGAAACAGGTAAGAAAGCTAAGAAGCAAAAGACAAGTATGTCATTTGCAACAGCACTTTCATTAAGTCTTAATAACCTTATGACTAAGAAAGCCAGAACGATATTAACAGCATTTGCAGGAAGTATCGGTATCATAGGAATTGCACTTATCCTGTCACTTTCACATGGTATGCGTTCATATATTCATAGAGTTGAGCAGGATACACTTTCCGGTTATCCACTGACGATTCAGAAGACAGCTGTTGATTACAGTTCGTTCCTTGGAATGGGCGAAGAGAAGAAGATAGAGGATAAACAGCCAGGAAGAATATATTCTAACAGTATGATGTCGGATATGATTAACAAGATGTTAACATCCGTTACCGTAAATGATTTAAAGAGTTTTATGTCATATATTGAAAGTGATGAATCAGGCATTAAAGATTTAACAAATGATATTCAGTATTCATATGATGTGGACTTAAATATTTATAAGGCAGACACATCCAAGGGAATATTTAAGGTTAATCCAAGTACAGTATTTGAAAGTCTTGGAATGGACCAGATGACTCAGGGTGGAAGTATGTCGATGATGGGAAACACAGATGCATGGTCAGAAATGATTGATAATGAGGAATTAATCAAGTCACAGTATGACATTTTAGAGGGCAGACTTCCACAGGAATATAATGAAGTTGTCTTAGTAGTCGATAAGGATGATATGATTTCCGAGTATTCTTTATATGCACTCGGTCTTATAGATATCAGCCAGTTGCAGAAAGTATTTGCGCAGATGCAGATGGGTAATGTTCCGGAAGAGAATCTGAATGACGAACAGGTAAGTTTTACTTATGATGAATTATTAAATCAGACATTTAAACTTGTGGTAAATACAGACGTTTATGTTAAAGATGGCAACGGATACAAAGATATGAGTTCTGATGAAGAATTTATGAAACAGTTATTAGCTAAATCCGTAGACATTAAGATAGTTGGTATCTTAAAACCAAATGGAGATGCAAGCAACGCATCAATCACCACAAATGTTGCTTATACGAATAAATTAACACAATATCTCATAAATACAGTTAATGACAGTGATATTGTTAAGGAGCAGTTAGCCAATCCTGCAGTTGATGTATTTACAGGAGAACCATTTGCAGAGAACAGTTATGAAGCTAATTTAACTAAGCTTGGTGTTGCTAATCTTGAAGACCCTGCATCAATTAATATTTATCCTAAAGATTTCAAATCTAAAGAGAAAATAGTTGATATTATAGATGAATATAATGCCAAGCTGAAGGCAGAGGGTAAAGAAGAAATTGAGTATACAGATTATGTCGGACTTATGATGTCATCAGTCAGCACAATTATTAATGCAATCAGTTATGTACTTATCGCATTTGTAGCAATTTCGCTTGTGGTGTCTTCTATTATGATTGGTATTATTACTTATATTTCAGTCCTTGAGAGAACTAAGGAAATCGGTATATTACGAAGTATTGGTGCATCTAAGAAAGATGTATCACGAGTATTTAACGCAGAGACAGTTATAGTTGGTTTCGTGGCAGGTATGATTGGAATTATAATTACATTATTACTTAATATTCCGATTAATATTATCATTAAGAATATTACGGATATTTCAGGTATGTCTAAACTTCCAGTTTCAGGTGGTGTTGCACTTGTAGTTATAAGTATTATTCTTACATTTATAGCAGGTCTTATTCCGGCAAGGGTTGCTTCTAAGAAGGATCCTGTTATTGCACTTAGAACAGAATAAAAAACAGTTTTAATTATAAAAAAATTATGTTATACTAGCTTAAGGTGTCGAAATGTTTATTTTGACATTTTAAGCTATATTATTATTAGAGTAAATATTGTGAAATAGTGAGATTACAGTTTCATTGTATTTAAGATTGGAGGAAGAGAATGTTTTCATTTGATAATGTAAAATCATACGATCCTGAAGTAGCATCAGCTATGCAGCAGGAATTAGAAAGACAGAGAACTCATATAGAGCTTATCGCTTCAGAGAATTTAGTAAGTAAAGCAGTTATGGCAGCTATGGGAAGTCATCTTACTAACAAATATGCAGAGGGCTATCCAGGTAAGAGATATTATGGTGGCTGCGAATATGTAGATATAGTAGAGACTCTTGCAATTGAAAGAGCAAAGAAGTTATTCGGTTGTGATTATGCAAATGTACAGCCACATTCAGGTGCTCAGGCTAACCTTGCAGCATTCTTCGCAATGGTAGAGCCAGGTGATACAGTAATGGGTATGAATCTTGCACATGGTGGACATCTTACACATGGAAGTCCTGTTAATATTTCAGGTAAATATTTCCATATCGTTCCTTATGGAATTACTGATGATGGATATATTGATTATGATGAAGTATTAAAGATTGCCAAGGAAGCAAAACCAAAACTTATCATTGCAGGTGCAAGCGCATATCCAAGAGAAATTGATTTCAAGAAATTCAGAGAGATAGCAGATGAAGTTGGTGCATATCTTATGGTAGATATGGCACATATCGCAGGTCTTGTTGCTACAGGACTTCATATGAGCCCAATTCCTTATGCTGATGTTACAACTACAACAACACATAAGACTTTAAGAGGACCTCGTGGTGGTATGATCTTATGCAATGAAGAAAGTGCTAAGAAGTTCAACTTTAATAAAGCAGTATTCCCAGGTATTCAGGGTGGTCCGCTTATGCATGTTATCGCAGCTAAGGCAGTCTGCTTCAAGGAAGCATTAGATGACAGCTTTAAAGTGTATATGAAAGGTGTTAAAGATAATGCACAGGCACTTGCTAAAGGACTTACAGACAGAGGCTTTAATCTTATTTCGGGTGGTACAGATAATCACTTAATGCTTGTTGATTTAAGAAATATGAATGTTACGGGTAAAGAGTGTGAGAAATTATTAGATGCCGCTAACATTACATGTAATAAGAATACTATTCCTAATGATCCTGCATCTCCATTTGTAACAAGTGGTATCAGACTTGGTACACCTGCAGTTACATCAAGAGGAATGGTTGTAGAAGATATGGACGTTATTGCAGAAGCTATTTCATTACTTGTTAAAGATGTTGATGCTAACAAGGAACAGGCAATGGCATTAGTTAAGACATTAACAGACAAATATCCTTTATACGAAGATTAATTACAGAAGTAGTTATTAGATTAATAGTGAGGAATAGAAAATGGCAGGTTCTAGCTTTGGAAATATATTTAAGATATCAACCTGGGGAGAGTCACATGGAAAAGGAATCGGCGTAGTAGTAGATGGCTGCCCGGCAGGTGTAGAGTTAAATGAAGATGATATACAGGTCTTTCTTAACAGAAGGAAACCGGGACAGTCTAAGTACTCCACACCAAGAAGCGAAGATGATAAAGTAGAAATATTATCCGGTACATTTGAGGGTAAGACAACAGGTACACCTGTTTCGATGATAGTGTACAATAAGACACAACGCTCAAATGATTATTCGGAGATAGCATCTTATTACAGACCGGGACACGCAGATTACACATTTGATATGAAATATGGCTTCAGGGATTATCGCGGTGGCGGACGTTCATCAGGCAGAGAGACTATCGCAAGAGTAGCAGCGGGTGCAATTGCAAGTAAGATTTTAAAGAGTCTTGGAATAAATGTAAATGCATACACAAAAACTATTGGTGATGTAGAAATCGATATGGATAAATTCGATTCAGAAGAAATATTTAATAATATGTTATATATGCCTGACAAGGAAGCTGCTGACAGGGCAGAAAAGCTGTTAGATGATAAAAGGGCAGAAGGCGACAGCGTAGGCGGTGTAGTAGAATGTGTCGTAAGTGGAATGAAAGCTGGTATTGGTGAACCTGTATTCGAGAAACTTGATGCTAATCTTGCCAAAGCCATAGTATCTATCGGTGCTGTCAAAGCCTTTGAGGTTGGTGACGGAACAAAAGTTGCGAAAGCATTTGGTTCCGGGAATAATGATGATTTTATCGCAGATGATAATGGGAATATCACTAAGATGACTAACCATGCAGGCGGAATACTTGGTGGAATCAGTGATGGTTCAGATGTGCTTGTAAGAGCATACTTTAAGCCAACCCCATCTATATTTAAAGAGCAGAAAACTGTCAATAAATCAGGTGAGAATATAAGCATTAATATCAAAGGCAGACACGATCCGATTATTGTTCCAAGAGCAGTAGTGGTTGTGGAGTCAATGGTTGCACTTACTGTACTTGATATGCTATTAGTCAGTATGACTTCTGATATTGAGAAGATTAAGAAATTCTTTGAGTAAAGATTTGATAAATTTAGAAATATGTAGGAATGTTTGGGTTAGGAGGTAACTTATGAAGAAAAAACTTATAATGGCTATATGTTGCTCCGTATTAGTATTATCTGCCTGTGGCAGCAAAAAGACAACAGATTCAACGAACAATGCAGTCACAACTAAGGCTTCTCAGTCAGTAGTTGAAGAAGAGACAGGGCATCCATCAGGCGAGATACAGAAAATGTATCTGTATGTAAATGGTACTTTATATGAACAGAAATCATCAATGCTTGTCTATAAAGATAAGACAGAGGCAGATGTAGTTGGTTATGAAAACTATAAATATTATGGTGATGTAAATGAAGAAGATAATTTAAAACTGCCAGAGAAAGATTTATGTAGTTCAAGGATTGAGGTTGGTTCAAAAGTCTATATAAATGAGAATGATACAAAGGATATACTTGTATATTCAAATCAGACCATATTCTTCCTTGGTAAAGCAACAGAGTAAGTTATAATATTAGAAGTTTTAAATTCTCTAGACTTATAATCAAAATAATAAATTATAAAGATTAAAATCTATAAATCGTCAGCCGGTTATGGCTGGCGATTTTTGTACTTCCCAAACACTTTTGCCAGGATACATACATTTTTCGTAGAAAAATTTTGCTCTATAATTCTATAACTCCTAAATTTTCCCAAACACTTTTCAAAAAGTTTATATTTATTTTATTGACATATATTTACGATAGAGATATAATTGCGTCCGTTAATAGTTAACAATGTTAAATATTAACTTTATTAAATAAATATAAAGAAGGTGAAAAATATATAAAATGGAAACGATGAATGAAGAAGAAGCTGCTTTATTAAGGGATAGACTCATAACATCTATAATGAAGATGAATAAGGCACATCGAAACATTATGAATGGTAAAATTTCACCTATAGAAATGTGTACATTAGAAATGTTAGACAGAGTCAGAAGAGAATATCCTGACAGAAAAGGCGTAAAAGTATCTGAAATAGCTAAGAAACTCAAAATTTCAATGCCACAGGTATCGAGAATGTTGAATACTATGGAGAAAAAAGAATATATTCTAAGAGTGATGGACCCTGATGACAGAAGAAATGTATATGTGTCTATTACTGATAAAGGCATTGAGCAAAGAAAATCCATACTTGATAATCTGAATGATTGTCTCAATACAATTATTATCAATATGGGAGCAGAGAAGATAGAGACACTTTCGGAGATAATTACAGAGATGTCAGAAATAATTGAAAGAGAATTTGAAAATGAATTAGGAAAAAATTCAGGTAAAGGAAAGGAGACAAAACAGTAGAATGGGTAAATTATTTAAGTATTGGAAAGACCATATCGGAATAATACTTGTCATAATTGCATTACTTGTTGTTCAGGCATATTGCGATCTGGCATTACCATCTTATACCAGTGATATTGTCGATGTCGGTATAACTAATGGAGGTATTGAAAATGTTGCACCCGAGAAAATGAGTGCAGAAACATATGAAAATATCTGTTTGCTTTTAAGTGATGATGAAATAGAGGTTGTTAATAAATGTTATAAATTAAATGATAATGGAATCTATAAATTAACGACTGATAACCGGAAAAATATCGATAAATTAAATGATATAATTGGTATTCCTATTGTTATGATATCAGGAATGGAAAGTAAACAGGACGGTTCATTAGAACAGATGAAAGCAGCATATGCGGCAGGAATGATGTCTAAAGAGGACATATTAGCACAGAGAAAAGCTGCTGAAGATAAAATAGACGAATATGGCGATACAATGATATCAAGTCAGGCAACTGTATTTGTTAAGGCTGAATATAAGAAGGTTGGTGTGGATACAGATAAGATACAGACCAATTACCTCATTAAGAAAGGTCTTACAATGTTAGGATATGCAGTTATAGGTATGATTGCTTCGATTTTTGCAGGATTACTTGCATCAATATTAGCTGCAAGAGTAGGTATGACACTTAGAAATAATGTATTTAAGAGGGTTGTATCATATTCTAACACAGAGATGGATAAATTCTCTACAGCTTCATTAATTACAAGAAGTACAAACGATATCCAGCAAGTACAGATGGTTACAGTAATGATGTTCAGAATGGTAATGTACGCACCAGTACTTGCAATAGGCGGTATCATTAAGGTCTTAAAGACAGATACAGGACTTGACTGGATAATTGTACTCGCAGTAATCGTTATCATAGGAACGGTGTTAATACTTATGTCTATTGCACTTCCTAAATTCAAGATAATGCAGCAACTTATGGATAAGTTAAACCTTGTATCCAGAGAGATTCTTACAGGTGTATTAGTAATCAGAGCATTTTCAAGAGAGAAGAAAGAAGAAGAGAGATTTGAAGATGCCAATAAGGACTTAATGTCAACACAGTTATTTACTAACAGGGTTATGACATTTATGATGCCTATTATGATGTTTATAATGAATGCAATTACAGTTCTTATCGTATGGATGGGAGCTAAGGGCATTGATAACGGCAGACTTCAGGTTGGTGATATGATGGCATTTATCACATATGCAATGCAGATAATTATGTCATTCTTAATGCTTACAATGATTTCAATTATGCTTCCGAGAGCAGGTGTTGCAGCAACAAGAATTGATGAAATAATCGAGACAGAACCAACAATTCATAACGCAGATAATTGTATTGAAAATGATAAGAAGTTAGATAACTTAAAAGGCGTATTATCATTTAACAATGTTAATTTCAAATATCCGGGTGCCGATGAAAATGCATTAGAGGGACTTAACTTTACGGCAGAACCAGGTAAGACTACAGCTATAATCGGTAGTACAGGTTGTGGTAAATCGACACTTATTCATCTGATACCAAGGTTCTATGATGTAAGTGATGGAAGTATCACTATTGATGGTGTGGATATAAGAGACATTTCACAACATAAATTAAGAGATTTAATAGGTTTTGTGCCTCAGAAAGGTGTATTGTTCTCAGGTGATATTGAATCAAATATTAAATTTGCAGGTGAAAAAGTAAGCGATGATGATATGAAACTTGCAGCAGAGATTTCCCAGTCATTAGAATTCATAGATTCTAAAACTGATAAATATAAATCAGAAATTGCACAGGGCGGTACAAATGTTTCCGGAGGACAGAAACAGAGATTATCAATCGCAAGAGCAATCGCAAAAAGACCACAGATTTTCTTATTCGATGACAGCTTTTCAGCACTTGATTATAAGACAGATGTGGTTCTTAGAAAGGCACTTAACCAGAACCTCAGTAATTCAACTATTATTATCGTAGCACAGAGAATCAGTACAATTCTTCATGCAGACCAGATAATAGTGTTAGATGAAGGTAAGATAGTTGGTAAAGGAACACATGAAGAATTATTAGCTTCATGTGAAGCATATCAGGAAATTGCAAAATCCCAGTTATCAGAAAAAGAGTTGAAGGGAGGTAATGCATAATGGCAGAGCAGAGAAGACGAAGTGGTCACGGAGGCGGAGGATTTGGTGCACCTGCTGAAAAGGCTAAAGATTTCAAAGGAACAATTAAGAAATTGATGTCATTTGCAAAGGCATATACACTTCAGATTGCGATGGTTATGGTATTTGCAATCGGCAGCACGATATTTACAATTGCAGGGCCTAAGATATTAGGTAAAGCTACAACAGAGCTTGGTAAAGGTCTTGGAAAAATGATTGCAGGAACAGGCGGAATTAATTTTCACAGAATAGGTGTTATTCTTGGAATATTATTAGGAATGTATGCAGTCAGTGCGTTATTTTCATTTATACAGGGCTGGTTAATGACAGGTGTATCACAGAAAATGTGTTATAACTTAAGAGATGCCATCTCCAAGAAACTTAACAGATTACCAATAAGTTATTATGAATCACGTAATGTAGGTGAAATTTTATCAAGAATTACTAATGATGTTGATACATTACAGATGAGTTTAAACCAGTGTATTACGCAGTTAATTACTTCGGTTACTACAGTTATAGGTATTCTTATAATGATGCTCAGCATCAGCCCTATAATGACTCTTATAGCAATAGTTATTCTTCCTTTATCAGGAATGATGGTTGGTTTAGTTGTAAAGAAATCTCAGAAATATTTCGTTGCACAGCAGAAATATTTAGGTAAAATAAACGGACAGATTGAAGAGGTATACAGTGGCCAGAATATTGTTAAAGCATTTAACAGAGAGGACATTGTATTAGATGAATTCAATAAGACTAATGAAGTGCTTTATAAATCAGCATGGAAATCACAGTTCTTATCAGGAATGATGCAGCCAATTATGTCATTTATTAGTAACTTAGGTTATGTGGCAGTAGCAGTTGTAGGTGGTTTCCTTGTAATTAACCACACAATTGAGATAGGTGATATCCAGTCATTTATCCAGTATGTAAGATCATTTACACAGCCTATTGCACAGCTTGCACAGGTATCTAATATGTTCCAGTCAATGGTTGCGGCAGCAGAAAGGGTATTTGAACTCCTTGACGAGCCGGAAGAAGAATTATATGTTGAGAATCCGGTTAAACTTGATAATGTAGAAGGCAACGTAACATTTGACCACGTATCATTTGGTTACAAACCTGATAAAATAATTATTCATGATTTCAGTTGCGAAGTTAAACCAGGGCAGACAGTTGCGATTGTCGGTCCAACAGGTGCAGGTAAGACTACAATGGTTAAATTATTAATGAGATTCTATGATGCCAATACAGGAAGTATTAAGGTAGATGGACACGACATTAAAGATTTTAACAGATATGACTTGAGAGATAATTTCGGTATGGTTCTTCAGGATACATGGTTGTTCAAGGGAACAATTATGGAGAATATAAGATATGGACGTCTTGATGCGACAGATGAAGAAGTTATTGCAGCAGCTAAAGCAGCACATGCACACCACTTCATAAAGACACTTCCTGATGGATATCAGATGGAATTAAATGAAGATGCAAGTAATGTGTCACAGGGACAGAAACAGCTCCTTACTATTGCCAGGGCAATACTTGCAGATAAGAAGATTCTTATATTAGATGAAGCTACAAGTTCAGTTGATACAAGAACAGAGTCAAGAATACAAAAAGCTATGGCTAATCTTATGAGAGGCAGAACAAGTTTCGTTATTGCTCACAGATTATCAACTATTAAAGATGCTGATATGATTCTGGTTATGAAAGATGGAGATATCATAGAACAGGGTAATCATGAAGAGCTTATTGCCAAGAACGGTTTCTATGCTAGTCTTTATAATTCACAGTTTGAGGATATAGCATAAAAAGATGTTGTTTTAGAGGTATGTTTCATAATTATGAACAAAGCATACCTCGCAATATTAATAGAATAAAGGTGTTGAAATGGAGGTCTTGCGATGTTAGAAAGATTTAAGAGATTTATGTATGGCAGATATGGTATAGACCAGTTTTCGAAGTTTTTATTAGTTGTATCAATAGTATTATTGTTTATATCTACAATATTTAGAAATGGATTGCTGTATTTACTTGCTTTGGCAATTATGATATATCTGTATATAAGATGTTTCTCAAAAAATTATGAGAAGCGCTATGCAGAAAATAACAGATATCTCAAATACAGTTCGAAGTTAAGAAGTGCATTTGCAACATTTAAAAGAGATATGAAGATTAGAAAAACACATCATATCTACAGATGTCCAAATTGCAGACAGAAGATAAAGATTCCTAAGAATAAAGGACGTATATCAATAAGATGTCCGAAATGCTATACGGAATTTATTAAGAGAAGTTAGAGTGGCTTTTATTCGCCACCTCGCATTGCTCGGAAATGAGGTATATATGTTTGGATATGTAACGATTAACAAACCAGAGATGAAATTTAAAGAGTACAATTTATATCGTTCATATTATTGTGGCTTATGTAAAGCTATGGGAAAACGGCATGGTAATCTATGCCGTCTTTCTTTAAGCTATGATGTTAATTTTTTAGTCATGCTGCTTACAAGTCTATATGAACCTGAATCGTATGTTACTAAGGAAAAATGTATTATTCATCCATTTAATAAGCAGAATATTAGAAGTAATGAATTTACGGATTACGGTGCCGATGTGAATCTTATGCTTGCATATAGCAAATTCGAAGATGACTGGAATGATGAGAAGAAGCTGAAGGCTAAAATACTTATGGCTCTTCTAAAAGGAAAGAATTCTAATACGATAAAAAGTTATAAAGAAAAAATGCAGGTAATAACGGATAATCTTCGTAAAATAAGTGAGTATGAGAAAGCAAATGAAACCAATATCGATTATGTCGCTGGTGCATTTGGAAATATTTTATCAGAAATATATGTATATAAGAAAGACGAGTGGGAGGCAGATTTAAGAAGAATGGGCTTCTATCTTGGTAAATTCATATATATTATGGATGCATACGAAGATATCGAGGAGGATATTAAGAAAGGTAATTATAATCCACTAAAAAATATTTTTTATGAGGAAGATTTCGAAAATAAGTGTTATAATATGTTAACAATGATGATGGCAGAGTGCACAAAGTCATTTGAAAGATTACCAATTGTGGAAAATGTACAGATTTTAAGAAATATATTATATGCTGGTGTCTGGGTTAAATATACACAGATATCTAGAGATAGATTGGAGAGTTCTAAGAACGGAGGACAGCATGATTGATCCATATTCAGTATTAGGAATTTCAAGAGGAGCATCTGACGAAGAGATTAAGAAGGCATATAGAAATCTCAGCAGGAAATATCATCCTGATGCCAATATTAATAATCCTAATAAAGCACAGGCAGAAGAAAAATTTAAAGAAGTACAGCAGGCGTATGACCAGATTATGAAAGAAAAAGAAGCAGGCTATTCATATAATGGAGGATATAGTAATAATGCAGGCTATGGAAATGGAGGCTTCGGAGGATTCGGTAATAATGCAGGCTATGGAAACGGAGGCTTCGGAGGAGGCTTTGGAGGTTTTGGCAATTCTTCAGGCCAGTATTCATATGGCAATGATGAGTATTCGAATCATTTAAGAGCTGCTGAGAATTATATCAGTTCAAGACATTTTAGAGAAGCGCTTAATATATTAAACGGAATGGCTGACAGAAATGCAAGATGGTATTATTTGTCTGCGATTGCTAATATGGGTGTAGGCAACAACATTAAAGCAGTAGAAGATGCAAAAATGGCAGTGAATATTGAGCCAAATAATTCAGAGTATCAGATGCTTTTATATCAGTTACAATCCGGTGGCTCGTGGTATCATTCTATGCAGTCACCATTTGGTGGAAATGTTTATTCGGATGACGGAATGTGTATGAGGTTATGTCTTGCTAATCTGTTATGCAATATGTGTTGCAATTGTGGACAATGTTAGTATATGGAAACGGAGAGAGAAGTGAAGAATTATATTTCTAATTATGGACTGGTGAAATTATATGTATATTTTATGTTTTTAATCTATCCAATATTTTTTCACAATTATTATTTTGATATAGTTACCTGCAAATACATATTATTCCTGATTGTAACAGGTATAATGTTCATAATATCCGTATTCTATATACCTGAAAATATTTTTAAGAAGATAAAGATGAGGGAAATCAGATTCAGTGTAAGTGATTATTTTATGTTTGCATTCTTAATAGTAAATGTGATTTCAACACTTTTATCGGGAGATATCTTATATGGTCTAAATGGTGCTTCGGGAAGAAATATGGGACTTTCTACGGTAATCTGCCTGACTTTCGTATATTTTCTGATATCACGTACATTTAAGTTAGATGAAACTTTCTATAGGATTGTAGCAATAGGAAGTGTGCTTGTATCAATAGTGGGAATTCTGCAATTTGCAGGAATTGATTTTCTTGGCTTTTATGATAAATTGGAATTTTCACAGAAATTATTCTACATATCAACATTAGGTCACGTTGATGTATATACAAGTTATTTTGCACTAACTATTCCTGTATTATTTATTAAATACCTACACAGTACAGCACCAAAGGAGAAGTTTTTCTATCTGACTGCACTAATAACTAATGGTGCCGGAGTGGTATGCGGTCAGTGTGACAGTGCATATATTGTAATCTTTGCATCTATATTTTTGACATTAATTTTTGGTAAATGCAGGGACAAGAGAGTAAGAATAAGTGAGGTAATTCTTCCGCTTGTATTGATCGAAGTAATTGTCAAAGTATTATTGAAAGTTAATGATAATGCGAAAGAGGTAAGAATTGTAAGTACATTTACAAAGGCATTATTTAATGATAAAGTAATTTTAATTCTGGCGGTTATGTTAGGAATAAGTATATTAATCGAAATGAAATATATAGCAGATGTTATGAGATTTAAGAATGTCTATCTGTTAATTATGGGCGTTGGAATTGTGGCGTACATAATATTGATTATCTGTTTTACTACTGTATTTAAAGAAGCTGATCTAGGCAAATTTGAAACGATTTTAAGGTTTAGTGACAGCTATGGAAGTTATAGAGGATATATATGGAAAGTGTTAGTTAAAGATTATCGTGATATGCCTTTTATAAATAAGTTGTTTGGCATAGGAACTGATTCATTGAGACCATATCTGGTTGCTAAATACGGAGATAAAATGTATCGTGTTACAAATGCATATTATGATAATGCACATAATGAATGTCTGCAATATCTTGTAACTACTGGAATTATAGGATTAATAACATATGCCGGACTTGTTATTGCAAGTATTAAAAATGCATTGAAGAATGAAAATTTGAGGATAATACTTGCAGCAGTTCTGTGCTATCTTGCACAGTCATTTGTTAATATTAATCAGGTAGTAACTACACCATTATTTTTCATTATGCTAAGTCTGCTTAATTGCAGAGAAGTATCGGCAGAAAAATAATTATAGAGAGTTATTTAGAAAAAGAGTGTTATAGTATAAAACGTGTTGATGAACATATAAAATAAGACATATACTAATCAAGGTAATTAGTTATATGTCTTATTTTGTGTAGTAATATATATTACAATAAATTATAAATTAACTGTTACAAAGATGTCATAAATAGCCTGAATAGCCTTTTCAAAATCAGAGTCTTCAACACCGACGATTATATTTAATTCGCTTGAACCCTGGTCAATCATCTTAACATTTACGTGTGCGTGTGCAAGTGCAGAGAAGATTCTTCCTGCTGTACCTCTTGTAGCTTTCATACCACGACCAACGACAGCTATTAATGCAATATCCGATTCGATTTCGATTGAATCAGGATGAGTATTTCTATGAATACCTGCAAGTATCTCCTGTTCTTTCTTACCGAATTCAGCCTGGTGAACAACAACACTCATTGTATCTATTCCTGAAGGCATATGCTCGAAAGAAACACCATTCTTCTCGAATTCTTCAAGAACTCTTCTACCAAAACCAAGTTCAGAGTTCATCATATCTTTTTCAATTGTAACAACTGTGAAACCACGTTTTCCTGCGATACCTGTAATTGTATATTCAGGTTTCATAGAAGTGCTTTCAACAATCATTGTACCTGGATCAGATGGTGCATTAGTATTCTTAATATTAATTGGAATACCCTCTTTTCTTACAGGGAAGATAGCATCCTCGTGAAGTACGGAAGCTCCCATATATGATAACTCTCTTAATTCCTTATATGTAATTGTGTTAATTACCTTAGGATTATCTATAATTCTTGGATCTGTAACAAGGACACCTGATACATCAGTCCAGTTTTCGTATAAATCTGCTTTAACAGCTTTGGCTACGATAGAACCTGTTACATCAGAACCACCTCTTGAAAATGTCTTGATAGTATCGTTAGGCATTGAACCATAGAAACCAGGAATAACTGCATATGCAACTTTGCTAAGTCTTTCTGAAAGAATTTCATTAGTCTTATCAGCATCAAAGTTACCATTATCATCAAAGAAGATAACTTCAGCGGCATCTATGAATTCGAAACCAAGGTAATTAGCAAGAACAATACCATTTAAGTATTCGCCACGTGATGCAGCATAATCTCTACCTGCTTTACCAACGAAACCTGACTCCATAATTGAAAATTCTTTCTCAAGAGATAAATCAAGTCCTAATTCATTAATAATGTCATAGTATCTCTTCTTAATATTTTCAAGTAAAGGTTTGTAATCTTTGCCTTTAACTGCTGCTGTATAGCATTCATATAACATATCTGTTACCTTGATATCATCTGAAAATCTCTTTCCAGGTGCAGATGGAACGATATATTTTCTTGATTCCTCAGCATGGATTATTTCTCCAACCTTTTTAAACTGTTGTGAGCTGGCAAGTGAACTGCCACCGAATTTAACTACTTTTACCATTTCAATAGTCTCCACTTTCTGTATATTTTTCTTTGATATTTCATCATTAAAAGACATTATACATACGATAGCGGTATTTTATCAAGAGTTTTTTGCAAATTAGTTAAAAATATAACATTAGAAATCAATTTCTTTATCGTAGAAGCAGGCATCAAGTAATTTCTCCATTTCCTCTTGTGTTGGAATACGTGGGTTAGAACCTGTGCAGGCATCTGAAATTGCAAGAGCAGCAACATCTGATAATTTAGAATTGAACTCGGCTTCATCAATTATTCCACCCTCATAATCTTTAATGCATTTAGGAATATTGAGTGCTTCATTCATAGATTTAAGCTCTTTAATAAGTGCATCCACTAAAGATTCTGTAGAATCTCCTTTCAGACCAATGAAAGTAGCAATTTCTCCATATCTTACGGCTGCTTCAGGATTCTTTGAGTTATATTTAATTACTTTAGGAAGATACATTGCATTTGCACAGCCATGAACAATATGTCCACCTGAATATGCAGCTCCTGTTTTATGCGCCATTGAGTGGACTATACCGAGTAATGCATTAGAGAAAGCCATACCTGCGAGGCATTGTGCATTATGCATTCTGTCTCTGGCTTCCATATCACCATTATATGATTTAATTAAATCATTATGAATCATCTTAATTGCATGGAGTGCAAGCGGGTCAGTATAATCACAATGTAATGTTGAAACATATGCCTCGATTGCGTGAGTCATTGCATCCATACCTGTATGTGCAGTAAGTTTTGGAGGCATCTTTTCAGCCAGATCAGGGTCAACGATTGCAACATCTGGTGTAATATTGAAATCAGCTAATGGATATTTGATACCTTTAGCATAGTCAGTAATTACACTGAAAGCAGTAACCTCTGTAGCGGTTCCTGATGTAGATGGAATAGCACAGAATTTAGCTTTTGTACGAAGTGTTGGAAAATTAAAAGGAATACAAAGTTCTTCGAATGTGACATCAGGATATTCATAAAATGCCCACATTGCTTTAGCTGCATCAATTGGTGAACCACCGCCCATTGCAACAATCCAGTCAGGTTCAAAGTCCTGCATAACCTTTGCACCTCTCATAACTGTTTCAACACTTGGATCAGGTTCGACATTTTCGATAAGTTCAACTTCCATACCGGCAGCTTTAAGATTATCGACTGCTTTATCAAGAAAACCAAAGCGCTTCATTGAGCCACCGCCAACTACTACAACAGCTTTTGTACCTTTAAGGTTCTTAAGTTCATCTATAGAACCTTTGCCATGATATAAATCTCTTGGTAATGTAAATCTTGCCATACTTAACCTCCATTCCTTGTTGCCTGAAATAATGTTTCTAATTATTGAAATTTCAAAAATAATACTTAAGTGCAAAGTACACTTTTACCACTAATCACTATATGAAAAAGGCAACAAAATTATACTGATATTATAACATACTGCGGTGTAAATAACAACGAATTAAATGGGAAAATAAAGTGACAGATAATAGAAAAAAGACGAAAGATTTGAAATTTATTTGACATAAAAAAGGACAAATGGACGGAACAGGCTGTGTGGTCAGTGAGACAGATGCTAGAAAAACAGACTCACAGAATAATTCAGAAACATATCGATATGATGAAATGGGAAGAATTATTGAGACCAGAGATGCATTAGGC
>CABIWJ010000015.1:0-1498 GCA_902362455.1 Eubacteriaceae bacterium | reverse complement strand
AACTATAAATGAAGCAGGAAATGCAAAGACATACAGTTACGACAGACTTGGCAATCTTATAAGTGAAACAGATGAAGAGGGACATACAACCTGTTATGAATATGACATAAACAATAATCTTATAAAGACAATAGATGCCGCAGGTCATGAAAATACATATGAGTATAACAATACCAATAACCTCATAAAAGAGAATAAATACACTAATACAGAAGATAGCGTAACAACCTCATATAATTATGATAAAACAGGCAGACTTACAGAAGTAACAGACCCATTAGACGGAATCACCAAAACATCTTATGATAACATAGGAAATGTTACAACGGTAACCGATGCAAATGGAGGAACAACAACCTACACTTATGACAAGATGTGCAGACCGGTATCAGAGACAAATGCCATAGGCGTAACAAAGACAAATGAATACAATGCAACAGGACTTCTTACGGAAAGTACAAACGGAAGAAATCAAAAGACAAAATATACATATGATGCCATCGGAAGAATAAAATCAAAGGAAGATGAGACAGGCAGGATAACATATGAATATGATAAAAACGGCAATGTGTTAAGAGAAACAGAAGAGAGAAAGCAGGAAAACACAGGCAAAATAAAGGGAATGTCAGCCGCAAATGCCAAAAGCATCAAAGTCATCACTAGAACATATGACAGCCGAAACAGGGTGACATCATGCACAGATGCCAACGGAAAGACCATAAGATACGGATATGACGAATTAGGCAACATACTCACGATATCATATCCAGGCGGAGAAACAATCCGATATACATACTATGCCAGCGGTCAGATAGCGACAGTAACAGACAGCAAAGGCAGAGTAACTTACTATAAATATGATAAAACAGGCAGTCTGACAGACACAGAAAGACCAAACGGAACAAAAGAGCATTGTGAATACAATGAGCTTGGTTTACTGACCTCTAAAAAGGATATAAAAACTGCCACAGGTGAGGTCATCAACGAATATCATTATAAATACGATGCCAGAGGAAATATCGTAGGTGTTGTAGATGTAACAGCTGATACATCTACATTACCTGTACCGGATACTGCTAACAAGACAGCATTGAAACTTGCAGCAGAAAGTAACAGCGTCGTAACATCTGATGGTGAAACAGTAACTACTTCATTAGAAATGGAATATGACAGTGCAAACCGTCTTATAAGCTATAATAATAAAAAGATAAAATATGACAAAGACGGAAATATGTTATATGGTCCTGTGAATGGAGAAATGTGTAATCTTACATATGACAGCCGGAACAGACTTATCAGTGCAGGAAATGTAACATACGACTACGATGCCGAAAACACAAGAATATCAGTAACAACAACTGATAAAAAGATTACATATGTGACAGATGTGGCAGGCGAAATGTCGCAGTTACTAGAATCATATGAGAAAACTAATGACGGAAAGAAGATACATACAGTCTATGTATATGGCAATGGCCTGATATACAGTTATATTGAT
>CABIWJ010000014.1 GCA_902362455.1 Eubacteriaceae bacterium | reverse complement strand
CGAGAGCGGTGTTGCTATCAGCAATATGCTGACCTACATCAACAAATGGCCCCACATCCGTTGGCTGCTTACCGTTGCCAATGACGTTGCAAACTCCATCTTCAAAGCACTGCGCGACAATACGGACGGCGCACAGGATAAATTCTGCTCCGAACTCGTCCGCATCATGGAAAAGTACCCTTGGTGCAGCGGTGTGGATATCGACTTGGAAAAAGGCGATGATTACTCCACCCGCGAAGCATCCACCGCCATGTTCGCCCATATCTACATCACCGTGAAAGCCTATGATCCTACCAAGGAAATGAATATCTGTCTGCCGGGTATGACTTCGGTCAACGGCTCGGTCGGCGGTGAGAACTGGTGCGTTTACGGTGACCTTGATAAATACTGCGATATCCAATATTTTCTTTCGCCTCTTCCGCAGCGTACACTCCCTGTTGTGTTTTCTTTGAAATCGAGTAGGAGGCTAATCATTAGTTGATTAGCCGACCTCTCACACCACCGTGCGTACCGTTCGGTACACGGCGGTTCAATCAACTTAACATTTAACAAACCTCTCGGTATAGTAGTCATACATTGAGACCAAGCCAAATGAGGCTAGTCTCTTATTGGTAATTACATAGTTTAGCGCACCTTCACTTAATCGAGCTACCCGTGCACCACTGTATGCTATTGCATAAGCCTTCTTACTATACATTCCTAACTTCATTAGGTTTTTCGCACGATTTTGTGGGGTTTTCCAATGCACCCAGATACACATACGCAATCTTCTACGAATTAGCGCATCCATATCTTTGCATAACCACTTCATATAACCAATTCCGAAATAATTGATCCATCCACGGGTTAGCTGGTTAATCTTTTCAATCTTATAGCGATTGCTGACACTCCAGTTTCTTCTCGTGAGCCATTTCATTTTCGTTTTGAGCTTAGCTATTGATTTTGCATGTGGTCTTGCCTTGTATTGTTGTGCTTGCGTGTCGAAAAAGAATCCAAAACCAAGATATTTAAGTCCATCTGGTCTGTCTACTTTGCTTTTAGTCATGTTGACCTTAAGTCCTAGTTTTTCTTCAATAAATCGTGAGATATTCCTCATAACTCGATTGGCAGACATTTCACTTCTGACCATAATGATACAGTCGTCTGCGTAACGTACAAAGTTTAGCCCTCTGGTCTCCATTTCCATATCTAGTTCATTCAGCATAATATTCGCCAGAAGAGGCGAAAGGTTTCCACCTTGTGGTGTTCCCACTATAGAATCCTCATACTCATCGTCAATCACGATTCCACTGACAAGATATTTTCTAACGATAGAGATGACATCTCCATCTTTGATAGTTCTACCGATAATGGTCATAAGTTTGTCATGATTCACTGTGTCAAAGAACTTTTCCAAGTCAATGTCTACAATCCAATCATTACCATCATTCATCATGTCTAACGCTGTTAGGATTGCTTGCTGTGCACATCTATTTGGTCTAAATCCATAACTGTGGGCATGGAATTGTTCCTCGTAGATTGGTGTAAGTACCTGTGCAATGGCCTGTTGTACGAATCTGTCTGTTACTGTTGGTACTCCTAGGTTTCTGACACCGCCATCAGGCTTTGGTATCTCCACTCTTCGTACTGGCTGAGGCTTATACTTTCTTGTCCTCAACTGTTCCTTGATGATTTCGCCGTTCTTTACAAGGTGTTCTTTAAGTTCTGTGTATTTCATTCCGTCCACACCCTCTGCACCTTTATTTCGTACGACTTGCAGATATGCTCTGTTGAGGTTATCGCTAGAAAGTATCTGCTCTATTAGACTACTTGTGTTCATGCATTCTTTCCTTTCCGTCTCGCTTGATTTGACCACCTTTTACCCGATTGGTTACGGCAGATGTTGCCATTTCTGCAATACGAGATATACTCAAACTTATTGATTGTTCGCCCCTTTGCTCCATTTCCATTACAGAAACTTCTTCACTACTATGGGCTCTGCTGACTTCTCACAGTTCGTTGTTACTAGGCAAATGAAACCTCTGTGAGACCTCCACGCTTAAGGTTCACGCTCTTTCTCCTCATAAATCCGCCGCATTTACTCTGCTTCTACAAATGTGGTAGTTATTAGACTTTGCTGTCTTTCGCCAGCTTATCTCTCGAAGCCTAGCCTCATATGCGATTTCTGTCCGTCGGACCAAGGATTTGCCTACAGCTTCCTTCAGATTCCACCTCACGATGGACACCCTTGCTGTTCAGCTATACATTTCCCACTACCTGGGCATGTTCAGGACTTTCACCTGCGAGAGCGCGCCCATGGCGCGCAAACGAAAAGACGGGCATACATGCCCGCCTTCTCCATGGTTATTTTTTCGTTTCATTTTTTAACGATCGTTTCTATGAATTCAAATTTTCTCTGCGTTTCTTTACGGTAATAATCAATCCCGTTCCGGAAAGAATTGACAGTATAAACAGCCATACAATCGGTGTGTTGTCCCCGGTTTTAGGTGCAGTCACATCCTTCTTATCAGTTCCACTCGATGGCTTGTCATCAGAGGAATCGCTATTGTTGTTATCATTCTGGTTGTTATTACTGTTATCAGAGGTATTTGCTTTGATGGTAAATGTGGTGCTTGCAGAATCATCCGTCCACAGGATTTCAACTGTATGGGTTCCTGCCGAAAGTGTATTCAGGTAGGAAGCTTTCAGTGTGATAATGGTAGAGCCTTCCTTTGCAGTGTAGTTGCTCTTGTCTATCAAATTTCCGTCCACCTTAACTCCGGTAAACTTGGAGAAGTCTCCGTTACCCCGGATGGTGATATTACCATCACTGTCATGCGTCCAACTACTGTTTGCTCCATCAATAATCTGATAGGTGTTATTCGGTGTGTCAGGATTATCGGAACCGCCCGCATCCTGTACGGTCAATGTTGCAGAATTACTCTCTACGTTTCCTGCGTTGTTTGAAACAACACACTTATACTTAAATCCGTTGCAGCTTATATTGACTGTGGATGTGGTATAGCTCGTTGCCGTTGCACCGTCAATGTTTACCCATCCTTTCCCATCATTTCTGTCTATCTGCCACTGATAGGTAAGATCTGTACCGCTTGCTGCTATGGTAAAGGACGCAGTCTCACCTACCTTCACTGTCGCATTGCCAGGCTGTGTGGTTATGCTTGGTGCAATCACATCCGGCACATCCGGTGTCTGGCTTTCCTGTTTAAAGGTAACTTCTATGGTGTGATCAGTATTCACATCACTAAAGGTGTAGCTTGTGGTTGCTGTCACTTCCGAACCATCCACCTTTACGTCCGCAATATAATATCCTTCGTTCGCCTTGATTGTATATGTAAGCTGACCTGCGGCAGATACCGTTGTCGTGCCACCGGGAGAGATTGTTCCACCGATACCTGCCGTTGCGGTAATCTTGTAGCTTGCTGTACCGCTCGGAGGCGTTATCGGCGCTGTATCCGCCGTAAAACTCCAACTTCCACGGAATACCACGGTTGTGCCGTTTAGGTTGCCGGCATCCCAGCCCGAAAAAGCCCATGTGCCGTTTTTACCATCCTTTTGTGCCTGAATGCGTGTTGTGGAGGTATATTTCTTATCCACAGCCGCCTTCGCCTGTTGCACACTCGAATAGGAGCTGCTATTTAGCGGCAGCGTTGCGCCTGTCGGGAATACAGAGCCCCAATTGTATTGCACCGTATAATTTTTTGTCACCGGCGGCTCGGGGCGTTCCTCAGACCTTTTATAAATATAACGAATCGTCATACCACTGTTCGGGACAGCATTTTCCATCCCCTCCGCTTTAACAAAAGTGTAGCCGTGCAGTTCCTGCGGCGGCTGCCAATCAACCTTTTTGCCTACCGGAACAGTAAAGGTAGTCGGCATGGTGTTTGGAACATCTGTGCCATCCTCCAGCTGATATTGGATGGTGACATTGACATAGCGCTGCTGCTCCGTATCATCATCAGCCAATACCTCGCCTGTCGCATGATCTACAATCTCAAAGCCGATGGTATCGCCGGATTGCAGAATGGCATTCTCCGGAATCGTGTAAACCAGAGAGCAGTTGACAAGGCCGGAATTAAAGTCGCTGCCCTCGTAATCCAACGCACCCTTTGTCCAGAATTTGCTTTTCTCTTTCCAAACAGGGATGTCAAACTCCTGCGTAGTGAAAACCTGCTCCCCATCTGTCGTGACCGCTTTTTCGCCGTTGGAATGTTCCACCCACAGGCGCAGGGTCACAGTCTTCGCTTGGGTATTCGAAAGATTTTGTATAATGGTGCGCAGCTCAACCTGCTGCCCCTTCATGCTGCTATAATCAAAGCTGTTTTTACTGCCGCCGCTTAATAGACGGCTATTCCTGTCATTTTGATAGCTCGCATATGCGGAGGAATTCGCTGCCTCAAAGGCAGAAGGATCTTTTGTGGGATTTCTGTAATCGCCGATATACTTTTTCACCTCAGGAACAGCCACATAAAGCGCAGGGGGATTTGTAATGAGCTGACTCATGACCTTTATGCCCTGTAGCTTGCACACATCGCAAAAATCATTCTGAAAGGTCTCTCGCATCAGACAATCCCTGCTGGAATTATAGGTATAAGGATAGTAGTCAAGATGCGGGCAGGTATAGGTATTACGGAAGCCAAGCAGCTGCTTCCACTTCACTTTCTTGGGATCTTTTGTTGCAGTCATATTCAGTGATGTAGTGTAATTCCACTCATCTACAGGAACAGTGCTATAATTATATTCATCTCCCAGATGGAACAGACCGTGTCCCAGTTCATGCCGCTGGGTAAACGCAGAATATGCGTTTCTCGCTGACGCAACAATATAGTGAATACCATATTGTTTATTATCATGAGAGCCACCGAAATACTCACCGCTATTCGCCAACACAACGAATTGGTTGATATTTTCATACACATAATCATACTGTCTATAATTATGATCCATCGTGTTTTCGTTTGGATGCGTTTCATTAGGAATATGTGCGTCATGAATCTTCTCGATAAACGCAGGGCCTATGATGCGCTCCAAAACATGGTTGCGCCAGTTCCCTTTGTTAGTAGAAATTCCTCCTTTGGCGGTCGCAGCAAAAAATGTGCTGGTACCGCCATAGCCATCCACCGATGCCGTGCAGAGTGCATAGACATTAAAGCGATCCGCCATGCTGCGATATGGCTCTATCTGCAATACCTCCCCCCACAGCTTTTTTACATCCTCGACAAACTGCTTTTGCTGGCTTTTGGTGTAGCCCTCGGCGCAGTACACAATCACCATGTTCTCCTTATCGCTGCGAGGCTTCTGGATTGTATACACCGGTACGGTTACATTTGCATATGCAGGATCCTCAGTGTAGAGGGTACTCATCTCCAGCTGTAGATACTCATCCGTGTTCACATTCCAGTCACCATTCACATCCTCTCGCACAGCGCCGGATATGCCAATGCTGTCATCCGGCGCATCCGGTGCGGAAACAACATAGGGGTCCTGTGCGCTCTGTCCTGTGCCGGATGATACGGTGTAATTTTCCGTATTCAGATAGAAGGCAGGACGAACGCCGTAATATCCCTTATAGGGTGCGTCACGCAAAATATTCCCTTGAGGGGTCACAAATCGCATATCATGGTTACAGGTTGTAATCGGTGTACGCAGCCAATAGTTCCATGCTACACCGCTTCTGTTTTTTGCGATATGGTAGCCGTTCAGGTTATCATTAACCGTTTTGAGCTGCTGAACATCCAGCAGAAAAACTCTATCCCAAATATATTCATAATGGGCACTGTCATACCCATCCGCTACCGTATCAATTGTGGTGTTATAGGGAAGATCAACACCGGCTGCGTCGATATAACCTGCCGTATACTCCGGATGGGAAACGATAGAACGCTGCTTCACCGTTCGAATCGCTCCCAGCTCATCCGAACGAAAGCTGCGAAGGAAACCCTCCTTTTGGTCATATGCTGCCGTTTTAGGATAGACAGAATCCTCTGTTGGCGGATTTCCGCAAAGCCATTTCACTTTTCCTGCTTCAGCGTTGGAATTGAGCCAAGAACGTATGTTGCTGTCTCTCCAGTGGTTAGAACCAAAATTATCTCTCCAGCTATTGCGCCGGTGCGAGCCTGTTTCGGCATTTTTGTTGGTTTTTGCATCATAGGGCATGTAATCACACAATACTCTATCCGAAAGCATCAATGGCCCATTGCTATCCTTCGCTACACAACGCCATACAATTGGCACTCCCCCATAAGTACCCATCTGAATGTAGTTACCAATTTCGATGGTTGGCTTGTTATCTGCCTCGATGGTTGGCTTGTTATCTGCCGCCCTAACCTGCAAAGGGCATAGCACCAAAATTACCGCAAGCAGCAGAGATACCGTTCGTTTGCCATATTTATGTTTGATAATATTCATAAAGTCCTCCTTTTGTCATTCTCTCCTGAGCGTCATTCACGGTCAGTAGGCTTCTACCCCCCATTTTTGACATATGTCAATTTATACAATTGCTGCATCATCGATATTCACCTCATTTCTACTTGAGTTATTGCAAAAAATAGGTCTTTCTGCGATAACCCCTTGTGCCAAATGCTGAAACACCTTCATAAAGATGTAATAGCTTATTTATTTTAGAAAAGTATCCGACAAAAAACTCTACACTTCCGACAAAAAATATATATATTTCTCGAATCATATCATGGCGATGTACATTTGTCAATGATGTGACACCTCAAGATCACCACAGTCCTGATACTTCTTATACATGTCATTGATATAAATCGTAGGCGAAATATTCCTGCCTTCCTCTCTTAAGATGATGCCATCAAGAGTCACATTCACCTTTTCCACGGGTTCTGCCACAAGCTCCATTCCTTTGAACTTCTCAGGCATATAATCCATAAACTTTTCTTTTACTACTTCCTTAAAAATCTCGTAATTCATCATATTACGGTTCCTCCTTAATCTAAATTGTCATACAAAATCCCTTCATCCTCGGGATTTTTGTGTTCTCTGTAACTGTTGTCTTCTTCGATTCCCATATCAAAAGTGGTATGAGATTTTCTTTTCTTTCTGTAATAATTCTTGAGAAACATGCACTTTCTACAGTCCTCACAGAATAATTCTTCCGGCGAAATGCCAAGTGCCTTTGCAATCCTGTTCAACGTTCCCGTCCTTGGAACTCTTGAACCATTTTCGTATTGGGCAATTCTTACATCACCTCTATTTTCAAAACCACTTTTCTCGCCCAGTTCCCTGAGTGTCATTTTTTGTCGTTTTCTGTAATATCTGATTCTTTCTCCTACCACTGTTTGTCCTCCAAATCAAAAAAAGCAGGGAACATAAGTCACTGGCTTACATTCCCCGCAAGGTTAATTGTTACTGTTTATTCTTTTTCTTTCTTCCACGAAGTCCTACTCCAACACCTTGATAAGCTGGAATGGCTGCTTGATAACCTGCTCTGCTGATGTTGTGCTTCTTGATACCTCTGCTACAAGGTCTCCCTCATAGTCGCATACTACATCGTGCTCCTCTTCGTCTAAAAGATACCCCTCTGATGGAGTGATTTCCTTTACATAATAATTTCCAAGGTAAAGGTTATTGACCTCAGTTTCGCCATTCTTATCTGTTGTAAGCGTTGCTACAAGATCTCCTGCCTTGAATACGACTCCTGTTGCTCCATCAGGATGCACGATATCGTTTCTCGCATAAAGACCATAAACTGCACCTTCAAGACTTGCATCTCCCTGGGCAACTGCCTTGCCTGATTCCTTGTCTACCTTGTAGATATGAATCTTTGCTGTAGTTCTGTCATTTACAAATGTGTGGCTGAATGATGCCTTTGCCTGTGTTTCAGGTAATACATTGAAATTGAAGCTGTACACATCTTTGCTGTTTCTGATATATGCATATGGTGCCTGTGTCTCTGAAACATAATATCCGTTAGAAATTGGCAGATCCACGCTGTAGCCTTTCCTTTTTTACTAAATGAATACGGGTAAGCTTGTATACAGAACCTGCCGCCTTAGCAATATATTCAGTTTCTTCAACACTTAATTCATATTCCTGAGTTACATCTTCGACCCTTATGTATCTTTTTATTACCTCTGCACCATGTAGGTAAGCCCTAACATCCGGCTGTAATTGTGTTACCATACTTTTCACCTACTTATAAAATTCATCATCAACTATGTGGAATGTCTCAATGTACTCATCAAATATCTTCAAATTCACAAGTACTAACTGACCTAACTTATAGATTGCCTTGGCGTCCTTAGCCATTTGCATAAACTTTGATACGCTCATATGATACATTTCTGCTCCTTCGCTATACCTTACAAATTTTGTATTACAATTCTTCTTAAATTCCTGATATGTCTTTGTGTGCTCCATATTAATCTCCTTTCGCTATTTCAGTTGCTCCTATAACGCAAAAAGAGGACATCTTCTAAATTTCTTTAGAAAATGTCCTCTAAGTAATACAATCTTTAATTTTTCAGACTAAGCAATCTGTACTAACCTGTACTAATCTTTTTTTGACTATGCCAAAAATTGGTCAAATCTTGGTCAAAACGCCTTGACCAACTATATATTTTCGTACATCCAAGTGCTGAAACCCTTGATTTTCCTGCATTCTTACTTATCAAGTGACTTCATTGTCGGGAATTTTTTTGATTGCTAAGCTAACTCTTGTATATTCTTGCAAACCCTTGGAAAATGGGCTTTCCCGGATTCTATATACTTGGATACTCTTGGACGTTTTTTTGACTTTTGTGCGTCCAAAAGATGTCATTCGCCTTAAAATACGTCTTTTTATTTTATGCATGTACTGCTGTGTCAAACACAACAATACTTAGCAAGTATAACATATTTGCCACAGTATGAATAGGTATATTTTTCAATCTTCAAAGAGTTCAATCGCAGGACTCTTTTCTAAAAAATATCCATATTTTTTGATAATTTCTCAATTACTGATTTTGTAACATCTGGGTTTGCTTCTGCATATATGTTCATGGTAGTCGATACATCAGCATGTCCCATTACCTCTTGAATTACTTTGATGTTGGTTTCATTCTCGCAAAATCTTGATGCAAACGTATGTCTGAAGATATGGCAGGAGAATCTCGGAATCATTACAGGTTCTCTCTTCTCCTTTTTAGCAGCCACCTCTTCTTCTGAATTATGTGTATCCACAATTCTCTTGATTGCCCGGTTTACTGCTGCTGGGTTATGTGGCATCCCAAATCGGTTTGTAAATACAAAATTGGTCATTCCATCCACATTCTCAACACAAAAGCCTTCCTGCTTCTGTCTCTCATATTCTTCCTGAAGCACATCATATACCTGCTGCATCATAGGTATTCTACGATTACCTGCCTCCGTCTTTGGCAAAGATACTCTAAACTCACATTTATATGAATCATCCACTCTCTGGTAATATGTTAAGCTATGATTGATATCAATGATTCGATTTTCCAAATCAATATCATCCCAGCGTATCCCAATTGCTTCTCCTATTCTGCATCCAGTTCCTAACAAAAATACAAAGAATGGATACCAGTGATAAAAGAACGGATTCTTTGCTACATACTCCATGAATTTTCTCTGCTGATCCACAGTCAACGCTCGCCTTGTTTTTCTGGCACCACCATTACGCTTTTTTACTTCACAGTATGCTCCGTCTACCGGATTCTTCCTTATGATATCATCTCTGACAGCAAGTTGAAATGTAGGTCTTAATACTGTGTTAATTGTCTCAAGCGTATTAATCTGTAATCCCTGAGTATTAATCAAGTCTGTATAAAAGAACAACACGTCTGAGTATTTCACATCTCTTACTTTCTTCTTGCCAAATGTATCACGAATAAAATGATTCCATGTATACAAATAATTACTGTAAGTAGTGCTACGCAATTCTGTTTTAGTTGATATGTACCTGTCAAACAAAAAGTTCACATCAGCCTTTCCTGCGACATATATATCAAGTCCATCCAACTGGTCTTTTTGTAACTGTTCTTCTCTTTCTCGAAGTTTTACCAAAGACTTTGCATAAATGGTTCTTTTCTTGCCTAATGGATCAATATATACATATGAGTATCTTCCGTCGCCTTTTCTGTAACCCTCACCCTTTCTTAATACTCTGCCTTTACCATCTTTTCTACAAGCCATTATTCTCTCCTTTCTGGAGAAAAGAGCCTGTTCTACTGATTAGCCTGTTGCTTCATTTGTAATTCAACACCCATTCTAATCAATTGCGAAATGGATAGATTATGAGTCTCAGCATACTCAACCATTATCTGGTATTCCTCTTCTTTGAATTTAACAGTCACCTTATGATCAAAAGGTTTATCTGCTTTTGGTCTTCCAGTTCTAGCCATCTGTATGCCTCCTTCATATCTTAATCATATTATACTTTTGGTCTGACCGAAAGTCAATACATTTTTTCTATCGTGGCTCATTTTTCTCCATACTTGTTTGTATTTCTTCTATACTAATGCGTCATTTCTCATAATTACTTATAAAACTCGTCATCTACAATGTGGAAAGTTTCAAGATATTCGTCAATAATATCCAGATTAACCAACACCAGCTGATTCACTTTGTAACATGCCTTTGCATCCTTCGCTAACTGCATAAACTTTGACACACTCATTGAATACATCTCTGCTCCTTCTGAATATCTGACAAATCTTTTATTATTAGTCTTTTTAGTTCTGCTGTCCATTTGCCAACTCCTCCATTACCATTTTGCGAGCTACAGGTAACAGATCAAACTGTCGTATCAATGCTCTGTCTATTTCTTCTCTCACGCCTGAATCCTCAATGACAGTTCCACTTTTTGCTCTAATGCAGCCTTTTGAAATTGTCTGTGCATCTTCAGGCATAAAATCAGAGATCTTACTTAATCCAAATCCACTCACATCCTTCGGATTTAAAATTACATGTACCGGGATATCCTTTAACTTACTGCTCAAAGGGACTACTGACACCTGCGGTGCACCATCATGATTGCTTGCATCACATGAAATAATTATTCCTGGTCTGATTCCGCCCTGAATGCCATGTGGATTTTTTCCAAAATCCGCATACACAACATCAAATTTATTATATTTACCATATCTTCTTTTTTCTGTTCGTCTACTCATATCTATGCTCCCTTCTTGATGTGCATATCCAATCTGCCCTCATCTACAGTCACCACAATGCCGCCTGCTTCAATAACCAATCCTACCTTAAAATAAGCATCTGCAACACTGCTGGATATAGCTGCCATATTCGCAACAACTACTCCACTGATTTGCTTTTTACGGATCATATTCACAATCTGATTCCACTGGCGATCAACATCTCTCTGCGAAAAGCCATTGCGTCTCATCTTTCCCACGATTGTATATTCTTTTCTCTTTACAAATTCATGTATATATTTGCTCTGCTTGTCTTCAAGCATATTTACTTTTTCCAATGGAGCCTGCACTGAAAGATATTCTATGCAATCCATCTTTTTAATCTTTCTTCTCATTCTCTGCCTCCTATGCTGACTTCAAAGCCTGCTCTATCATAAAATCAAATGTCTTTTTCAAATAATCCTGCTTATCTGCAGGTAACCGCTTTAGCCTCGAATCTAATGAATCCGGTGTACAGTCTATTGCAAGTAAGCTATTTGCGTCTGTTTCATAAACTTCCATAAGCATATACAAATTTTTCATGCTCAAGTTTCTTCCTCCTTGCTCCACCTGTCCAAGTGTCGAAACACTTATTCCAGTTTTAGCAGCAACCTCTTCAATGAGAAGTCCTTTGTCCTTACGGATATCACGAATCACCGGACCAATTTTATATCCTTCATATTTCATCGTCGTACCCTCCAATGTCCTGTGCCATTTCCCTAATCATCTCTACAGCTGCATCTTCTGTCTCGTACTGACCAAGCCACTTCCCACTTGAATCATGTACAACTGTTCCGAATGCAGTCTGTGTAAATCTGCAATCCTTCACAGCCGAGACTTGTTTGTCCCGACCGGAATGATTTTCTGTTGTCGCTCTACCAAAGGACTCCGTTAGCATCCAAAATCCTCTGCATGAGATACAATAATTGGCACCGGACCGACTTCAAGAGAATAGAGCCATATGCCCATATCTGTGATGGTCTTAACAAATTCTTCCAAATCATAAATGTCATCTGTGATCTCATTCAGGCTTCTGACTACTACAACCTCAAAGTCTTCCTCTTTAAGTGTTGCAAAGAAAGCATTCAGACCTTCTCTGTCATAGTCCCTTGTCATTGAACGATCACAATACGCATCATTGATTATTACTCCATTAGGCATTGCCTGATCACGCATATTCTCGACCATCTGGACTACATTAAGTTCTGCTCTGCGTGACTTTACAAATGCAATACCCTTTGCAAGCTCCTGATTATCTGTACCTTCGTTTCCTACTACGTTAAAATCTCTTTTATTCATTTTGTTGTCTCCTTTACGATTTCGTATTGGAGAGTTTTGGCGCCTCCACTCTCGTGGTGTGCTGTATCTCAAGCACATGATTATTGTATCCTGCCAGCCTTTAATTGCCGACCGTGTGTAGGCGACACTTATGTCGTGTAAACACGACAATTACTTTTCTACTGACACGCTTTTCATTGCCTTAATCATTGCAAGGCATTGCCTAACCTGCAATTCATCCATATCTGAAAGAACATCCATTGCCTCAGATAATAGTTCTGAATTTTCTTCATTCTTCCCATACATTATGAAATCAACAGATACACCAAGTACGATTGCCAGATTATCTAATGTCTGTGTCTTAAAATCTCCACCGTTTTCAATCGCAGATAATGCTTGTCTGCCTATACCTACTCTATGAGCTAACTCATCCTGTGATAATCCCATCACCTTTCTCCTATCAGCAATTCGTAATCCTCTCTCATAATCCTTTTCTCTTGTCTGTGCTTTACTGCTCATAAATCCTCCTTGCTGCCATTGGAAACGAACAAGTCGGATTACCTTTACCACACTAAAAAAGACGCACGAGGAAACCAGTATCATAAATACTGTTCGTTTCCCCTGCGTCTCTGGTGCTTCCATCTTTCGATGTGCCCTTATCAGGTGGGCTGTAATTTAATTTTCAATCGTTATATTCTGAAAGTCCCATTCTCAGAATGTTCCTTCATCATTCCCTCGGAATACTTCTTGAGTATCATCACTCGCTTGCATCTGTCACACTTAATTCCAATATTCTGAAGTGCCACAGCGGAATCATCACCGCATACAAAGTATTCCATCATTAACCTATTGCATTTTTTACATCTAATTTCTATAACATTTCCTTTGTTCAATTCAGTTCGCTCCTTATTCATACAAAATCATCAATCTACAATTCTGTACTCGTAAAGGAAAGGGAAATCACCTTTGCAAGCCTTTTGCCGGGAGTTCCGATGAATGTCTGCACATTCCCCGGCTTTGCTGATCTAAAGCCAACTGATATGAATTGTGCTGTCAGCACACATTCACATCAGGCTCCGGCTCTTTCCATAAACCACATATTTTTATCTTCATAGAAAAGGAATATTTCCTTTCCATCTACCACACAGGTATAACGCTCTCCAACACCGCCAGCCCTTGTACTGGCTGCTCTGCGCTTGTCTTTTACTTGTGTAATCTCATACTTTCTGCCATCTTCCCATGTTATCTCTTTGGGAATGAGCAGTCCGTCCTTTGAAAACTCTGCAAGTACATCAACATATACCTTATTGCTCAATGTAATCACCTTCCTTACAAGATTGCTATTGCTCTGGAAGCATCCATCTTCCTTGCTATATAGCCTTTTTCTTCTAATATTTTCAGATGTGCATAAACACTTGAAGTCGATGCCACCCCTACCATCCTGCATATCTCCCTGATAGTAGGAGCATAACCATTCACACGCTGATATTGCATAATGCTTTCATACACATTCTGCTGCTTCTCCGTCAATGGTGCTCTGTCTACCAGATCAATTCTTGCTGCTTCGCTCATGTTCCGCCTCCCTCTTTATCCAAAATACCCATGTGGATGTACTGTGTGTTCTTCTTTTGCATTGACTGCCGACAGAATCCTGTCCCGGTACATGAGTCCCCTCTGGATACTGTAAAATCCAAATCTTCTGCGTATCTCATCCACCGCCGAATCCATCTTCATCTGCTTTTCACGCTTCTCCACACTTGAGAACAAATCAATCTGTTCCCAATAATTATCTGTTACTAAGTCTGCACCTCGGACACCAACACTGCGGATTGGTTTGCTCCAGTTATAGTTTTCCTTAAATATCTGATAAGCATATGCAGCTATCTCTCCGGTGATATTAGTTGCATGGTCAATCTTTTTCTGACGGGTAAAAGAGAATAACTCATTATCCCTGACACTTATCTCAACCACTCTGCACCGGAATCCATTCTCACGAAGTCTTGCTGCAACACTCTCAGCCAGAATATAAAGAACAATCTTTACATCCTCATCGCATACTAAATCCTTTGGTGTCGTTGTGCTGTTTCCCACCGATTTGATTGGAGCGTGGGTATTCTCCAGCTTGACAGGTGAATCATCATAGCCATTAGCAAACGACCATAAGATACTGCCCATCTTTCCAAGGTGACTGTTAATCACTTCTTCATCTGTCCTTGCAAGATCACCTATGGTTTTGATACCAAATAATGCAAGCTTTCTGTTCGTACTTTTGCCAACGTATAGAAGATCTGCCACCGGAAGTGACCAAGCCTTCTGCTTAAACTCACTCTTATACATGGTTGTGATTGCATCAGGCTTCTTATAGTCTGAACCAAGCTTTGCAAATATCTTATTGAAAGAAACACCAACACTGACTGTAATTCCAAGCTCTGACTTCATTCTCCTGCTGATTTCCTGTGCAATGAGCAATCCATCTCCTTTAAGGGAGCTGCTCCCTGTCACATCAAGCCAGCACTCATCAATCCCATATGGCTCCTGTCTGTCCGTATATTCTGCATATATCTCATGTGCCATTCTTGAGAAACGAAGATATAAGTCCATTCTTGGTGAAACAAATGTTATGTCCGGACAGACCTCCTTTGCCTGCCAGAGTGCCATTCCTGTTTTCACACCGTACTTCTTGGCAATATAGTCAGCTGTTAAGACAATCCCATGTCTTGCCTCCGGATCACCGCCTACTGCCAGTGGCTTTCCTGCAAGCTCCGGATGATGCAGATGCTCAATCGAGGCATAACAACAGTTGATATCTGAATGAAGTATTACCCTGTCTCCCATCTGCATCACCTCCTGCATTTAATCTGTCACTACCATAACCTTTAGTCCAAGTATATGAGTAATGTTTCTTACAGGGCATAGTATAACCCCAAGAATAATCGACTGTCAACGGACACATGTGTCCTTTTTCTCATTATATTGGATTTTTAACTTGAATAATTGCTACTATTGCTATATACTATGGAGTGAAAAGAGACATTTGAAATCAACAAAATGAAAGAAAAGAGGCGTATGTATGTACTCAATCGGAGAAATCATTTCATCATATAGAAAAAAGAAAGGCTTGCTCCAGCAGGATCTCGCTGATGAACTGGCAAAGGAAGGCATCACTATTTCCTATAAAGCCATATCCAACTGGGAGAGAAATCTTGCTGAACCAAGCGTTACCATATTTTACAAAGTGTGTAGAATCCTTGGTATTACTAACATGTATGAAGCATATTTTGGAGTAAATCCTGCTGATCCCTTCTCATCGCTTACTGATGAGGGCAGGGAAAAAGCTATGGATTATATCAATCTGCTTCACGCATCCGGAATGTATGAAAAGCAGACTGCTAAGATAATTCCATTCCGAAGCATTGATATTTTTGAAAATGCAGTATCAGCCGGAACCGGTAACTTCCTTGTAGACGGACCGAAAGAGACTGTACGCATAGATGAATCTATCCTGCCGGAAGATACTACTTTCGGTGTCCGCATTAGTGGTGACAGTATGGAACCTGAATTCCATGATGGTCAGATTGCATGGGTATTACAACAGGAATCTGTTGCTAATGGAGAAATCGGCATATTCGCTCTAAACGGAGAAGCCTATATTAAGAAATTACAAAACGATAAAGACGGAATTTTTCTTATCTCTCTTAATGAAAAGTATGCACCTATCAAGGTTAGTGAAAATGACCGCTTAGACATATTTGGAAAAGTTCTTGGAAAATCTGATGCTTCTGCTATTACAGGACATTGCCGATAAAATTGCAAGTCCTTTTTATCGGACACATTATTTTGCATAATTGACAATAAGAAAATATCTATAGCCTAGATTGAAAAACTTAACGCAACAAAAAAGTTAGTAAACAGAAAAATTTGTTGCATTAACTTTTGCAGAAGGGAGGTATTTTATGTGATATGATTCGAGGTGATTACTATCTGCGGTTAGGAGTTAAATGAGTAATTACAATCGAATAACATTTAAGGAAAGAGTAAGAATTGAAGCTGGTATTTATGCCAAGGAATCTTTTAGTCAGATAGCGAAAGAGATTGGTAGAAGCACATCAAGTGTTACCAGAGAAGTGAAGCAAAACAGAATAATGGTCAAGACACCGTATTCTTGTGGAACGGATTGCATTTATCCGCCAAGTTGTAGAAAGACAGGCCTTTGCGGTGATGAGTACTGCAGCAAGAGATGTTGGACTTGTATGGACCATGATTGCACACAGTATTGTGACAGGTGTGTTACACATACTTGTAAAAAAACAGAAAGGGCACCATTTGTATGTGATTCATGCAACGAAAAGAATAAGAAAGCATGTAAGTATAACAAGTACTATTATCTTGCAGAAAAGGCAGATGCAAAGGCAAAAAAGGTACGTTCAGAGTCACGTGAAGGAATAAGACTTAGTCAGGGTGAACTTCAGACATTGGATGAAATTTTGTCGCCACTTATTCTTCAAGGACAGCCATTATCACACATATGTAATACACATAGTGATGAAATAAAGGTATCTGAAAGAAGTATCTACAACTATATCGATGCTGGAGAATTGACCATAAGCAACCTGGACCTTAGACGTAAAGTAAAATATAAAAAGCGTCGAAAAAAGCAGACGGAAATTAAGTGTAATAAGTTCAATTACAGACAGGGAAGAACGTACGAAGATTTTCAAAAGTATATGGAGGAACATCCTGATACAGCTGTGGTTGAAATGGACACTGTTAGAGGACTAAGAACAAAAGAACAGGTGCTACTTACCATCATGTTTAACAATAATTCAGTCATGTTAATGATACTGATTGAAGAAGAAGCGATGGATCCGGTAATAGAGGTATTTGATAAGCTTACAAAGGTATTAGGGGTTAAAAGATTTAGAAAACTGTTTCCGGTGATACTTACTGATAACGGACGATGCTTCAAGAATGCATTAGCTCTCGAATATACAAAGAGTGGTTCACCAAGAACCAAAATCTTTTATTGTGATCCACAGGCATCATGGCAGAAACCTCACATAGAAAAGAATCACGAATTTATAAGATATGTCATTCCGAGAGGTAAGACCTTTAAGGGATATACCCAGGAAGATATGACGCTGATCGCAAATCATATCAACAGTACAACGAGACCGGGACTGGAATATAAAAGCCCATATGATCTCGTAGAGACTGAAGAAATGAAAAAACTGTTGGAAGTGCTTAAAATGTCCCCAGTCGCCGCAGACGAGATATGTTTAAGTCCAAAGTTACTTAGTAAAGAATAAGAATGAAAAGCAGATAGTTAATCATCCATAATCAGTACGAAGTGGGTTGCATTAACTTTTGCAGAAGAAAATGCGAGCCGCTATTTTGGCATGTAAACAATTAAGCTTTTTTCAACAGTTTTAATCGAATTATATCACATAAAATACCAGAAAAACAGAAAATACAATGTTGAATGTATTAGAAAACCTTTTGATTTTGCACTGAGTTTTTCATTTAAAGAAATATCTATAGAACTGAAAGAAGGGATTTTTATGGCGGTTACTAATAATATCAGAGAAATCCGGGAACAGCGTGGCATTTACCAGGATGACCTTGCCGCTGCTATCGGATACAGCACCAAAACGGTCGGCAGGATAGAACGTGGGGACAGCACCCCATCTGCCGAATTTATGCTGCGGATATCAAAGTACTTTAATATGCTGGTCGAAGATGTATTCCATGTGGAAGATTGAGCTGGGTATTTTATCCAGCTCAATCTTCCGCTCCCTGTAAATGAGAATTTGTCCGCTCCTTTATATAAAATAATTCCATTTTTCAGAACTACTAACTATTTTTCTTATCTAAATGACATTGATTATCTAATTAACTACATTATTTTCTGTCTAAAATATCCATAAATTCGTCACCTGTAATTGTTTCCTTCTCATACAGGTACATAGCCAGTTCGTCCAGTTTTTCCCTGTTTTCAGCAAGGATTTTTCTTGCTTTTTCATGCTCTGCTTTTACGAGCTGCACGACTTTTTCATCAATTTCCTTCTGTGTATCTGCAGAACAGGAAAGAGACGTATCGCCGCCAAGATACTGGTTGGTCACGTTTTCCATTGCCACCATGTCGAATTCATCTGTCATGCCGTAGCGGGTGATCATCGCTCTTGCAATTTTTGTTGCCTGTTCGATATCATTGGAGGCTCCGGTCGTGATCTCACCAAATACGATCTCCTCTGCCGCACGTCCGCCTGTAAATGTAGCAATCTTATTCTCAAGTTCTTTTTTCGTCATCAGATATTTATCACCCTGCTCAACCTGCATAGTGTAGCCGAGTGCACCTGAGGTACGCGGGATGATCGTAATCTTCTGGACCGGAGCTGAATGACTCTGTAATGCAGCTACCAGAGCGTGTCCGATCTCATGATATGCAACAACCTTCTTCTCTTGATCTGAAAGAACCGCATTCTTCTTCTGATATCCTGCAATAACCACTTCTATACTTTCTTCGAGATCAGATTCATTTACAACGGTCCTTCCACTACGGACAGCACGTAATGCTGCTTCATTTATAATATTGGCAAGCTCCGCACCGGATGCCCCCGATGCCATACGTGCAATCGTATGCAGGTCAACATCATCAGATGCTTTTATCTTCTTTGCATGAACCTTTAAAATTGCTTCACGGCCTGCAAGATCCGGCAGTTCAACCGGCACACGTCTGTCAAAACGTCCCGGACGTGTCAGTGCCGGATCTAACGACTCCGGACGGTTCGTTGCAGCAAGAATGATGACACCATTATTTCCTTCAAATCCGTCCATCTCTGTAAGAAGCTGGTTTAAGGTCTGCTCCCTCTCATCATTTCCGCCCATTTGTCCGTCACGCTTTTTACCAATGGCATCAATTTCATCAATAAACACGATACATGGTGCCTTTTCCTTTGCCTGTCCGAAAAGATCTCGAACTTTGGAAGCTCCCATACCGACAAACATCTCAACAAATTCTGATCCGGACATTGAGAAAAATGGTACATTTGATTCACCCGCCACTGCTTTTGCAAGCATTGTTTTGCCGGTTCCCGGAGGTCCTACAAGAAGGACACCTTTTGGCATAGACGCACCTACATCGGTATACTTCTTCGGATTGTGAAGATAATCAACGATCTCTGAAAGGTTTTCTTTCGCCTCATCTTCTCCTGCAACGTTTGAAAAACGGATTCCCTCACTGGATTGCACATAAATCTTCGCATTGCTTTTTCCCATTCCAAAAGCCATCGAATTTTTTCCTCCGGCATGCTCCATCAGTTTCTTCGCCATATAATTTCCCAGTGCGATAAAAAGGATCAATGGCAAAACCCCGGTCAGCAGGAAGCTGATGATCGGTGACATCTGCTTATCGATATCTTTTGCGAATACTGCTCCACATTCATATAGCCTGTCCGTCAGGTTCGGATCGTTCATCAGACCTGTTTTATAAATATTTTTTTGATCTTTATCTGTAAAGATGATCTGATTGTCATTAACTTCTACTTCACCAATATTCTTCTTCTCGATCATGCTCATAAAAGTTCCATAATCCGTTTCCTTTACCTGATGCTCCATAAGGATTGGTGTGACAACCAGATTAAATACGATCAGCACTATTAACACAATCCCATAATAATATGCCAGTGGTTTTTTCGGTGTTTTAACTTCTTTCATGGTCTTTCCTCCTGTTGTTCTGCGTTATGCTTTCTCCGTGCATTTTCGTATTATTTATTCTGCCATCTGACTTCGCCCTTGGACAGAAGCGGATAACAGATCAGCTGATCTGAATCCAGATTTTCCGCATGCATGTCAACCGCTGTGATCTGATGATTATCATAAGTCGTATAATAATAAATACCTTTTGCTGTATTACAACAGGACGTGTATATCGTGATCTCATATTTGCCTTCTGTCACCTCACAGCATCCACGCTGCTGATCTACGGATCCTAAGATATGGAAGAACTGGCTTACACTCTCATCCTCTTCTTCACCGGAGTTCGAATTTAATTTTGTAAAGGCAACTTTCACAAATCTTGACTGGCTGGAAAGATCTCCAGGTATTCCCATTCCACCCATTCCTCTGCTATATGCATCAAGCTGTAATACTCCTGCAAAAGTACTCTCCGGCTGTTTTCTGGATACTCCGGCATAATTATTCAATGCAAACATCTGACTCGGGAATGGTGGATTATTGGTAAGCACTCCTACCGGATTATCATATACATGCAGCCCATCCTTCATAGACTCAACAACGATACAGGAGTCTTTGTCTGCAATGATCCAGTGAAGCTGTGCTGTCGGCAGCTGTTCACTGAATGCTGTACCTGTCAGTCTCATTGCTGCCAGCTTCTCTCTCGCCTCTGCTACAGTAGCACACTGTGTAAGGATCCATGGGATGAACTCGAACTGTGCCACCTGGCTGACTTCTGTTTCATCTTCCGGCAAAGCCTCTTCATATGCCGCATTGCCGACAAAATTAAGACCTGCCATTCCAAGGCCTTTTTCATTAACAGCATCATAATAAAGCGGATAACCTTCTGCAACAAATGCCATTCCGATCAAAGCATAATGGCTTTTTATCTTCCCGGCAAACCGGAAATCAAATTCGTAATTTCTTGGCGTTATCGTGATCTGTTCCCCATAGGAAAATTCATAATCAAGCGTTCTGCCCATATAAAAATCTTTTGTTTTGTAAGTTGCTGCTGTACACATATCGAACACCTCTTCTTTCTGCTATAATAGTCCTGCAAACAATCTCATAAACAACTGTACGAGCCGTAAATATGCACTCCGTCCTGTGCGGTACTTTTCGGTCACTTCCCTGCATTCATTCATGGTTGCTCCCAGATCATCTCTTATATCCAAAACTGTCTGACTATCCGCCATAAAACAACCATTTTCAAAGTGGTGATAAAGCAATGCCATTCAGTTAAGCATCATTTTAGTGGTTTTCTGTCATAGAAAGCCACTGTTTTTATACCTAAAAACTTTAAAAATATTACAAAAAACAGTTGATAAGTAAGCCAATATATGTTGCGTAAGCCTTGATTATAAACATATTTCAAGGAGGCTCATTATGGCTGATTTTTTCTTATCTAATTTAAAATCCACACTCGACAACTGCATCACAGAACTCGATGAAATTCACTCCATGTTCTGCCGTAATCCGGAAAGTGATTTTACTAGGAACCGCAAACTTTCTTTCCGCGAGTATATTCAGTTTATGCTCCAGATGCAGAGTAAATCCGTTTCAAATGCAGTAAACATATGCAGGGCATATCTCAAACACGATGGTAACGAAACAGAGTCCATGCTTCTCATACAAAAGTATCTGACACCTGTCAAGTACAATCGAAAATATCCTATCCACCTCCGTCCAAAGAGAAATAGGGATTTCATGTATCGGGTTGCATAAATCTCGTTACCATTATACTGCATTATAAGGCAGATAAGCAATCTGTCTTTTTGTCATAAAAAACCTTATCTAAATGACATTGAATGATTTATTTTCTATCTAAAATTTTATTAAACCGACTAAAGACTCCATAGTTTGTGTGTTTGACTTACTGTTTATATCTATCTTCTCCTAAATATTTTTCTAGTCATTGCAATATAAAATTGCTTATACAGTCTCTCCCTTAAGAGTCCTGGTATTCTGGATAATATACAGAGCGACCGATATGACCATCATTATAGCGCACAAACCAATCAACAGATCTGATACCATCGGTGTAATTTGGAACCATATAATATGCACCGCTGCAGTTCCATATAATAAAAAGGTTACTATCTTTCCATGCCAGTCTGCACCATGTACTTTTCCTGTCTTTCGTATCACAAGACATCCACTGACTACCATATACAGCTCCTTACCTGCCATTATTACGATTAAAAGAAGCATATGCGGAAAACGAGTAAACAGACAGATTAACATCGCTGCCTGTGTCAGCTTATCAGCCACCGGATCAAGTATTTTTCCTAAATTACTAATCCTATGGAATCTTCTTGCGATATATCCATCAGCAAGATCCGTAAGACCAGACAGCAATAAGATTTCACCAGCTAACAGAGGATTTTTCTTTACACAATAACTCCATATAATTACCGGAATCAGACAAAGCCGAAAAAAAGAAAGAAGATTAGGAACCGTAATAATTCTATTCAAATTTTCTTCCTGATTCACTTCACTCTGCATGTACGGTCACATCACTTTCCTTTTTTTTAGACATAAACCAATAAAATATAACACAAAATGCTAAAGCAAACACAACACCAAAAACATTTTGAATCACTCTAAGACTAACCGCTCCTTGTAGTCCATAAGTCTCTGCAGCAATGGCTAAAGCACCAAATGTGTTAAATACTGCCTGCCAGCCATATTGTGCTGAAAATCCTACACCGATTCCACCAAGAATTCCTATATATGCATAGATTGACGAAGGAAGCAGAAAATATAATACTGTAAAACATATAACACCTGCAATATTTCCGACAATCCTTTTACGGACTCTGTAGTGCATATCTTCCATAAACGGCAAAATCGCGGACATGGCCGCAATACCAGCCCACATTGCACGTGGCATATTACAAAGTTCTGCAATGCAAAGGACAATCGGTACGCATAAAATCTGACATATCTGCCATTTTGTTCTGGAAGAAGTGATATCAAATTCTTGTATCAGATCTTTCAGATTTCTTTTATAAGTTCTGTTTTTATGATTTCGATAAAATACGAAGCAGGTAAGTGCTGCACCTAAAGCCATTCCGACTAATCGCATCTGATAGCTTTTTCCCGTAACATCATAACCATATAGCAGCAGATACCCAAGAACCAATGTAGATTGATTAAACATGAATGGATTATGGCATCCGAACAGAATCAACACAGCCAGTGCCGCAATATTTAACAGCATTCCCAATACCGGTGAAAACTGATTTGCTAAATGCGGACATACAGTCATAATTACAAAGAACAAAGCCAAAAGCATCGTAGATTGTCCGGTGTGGATCCCCAAATCTGCATTCCGAAATACCATAAGGCATAATAAAACTACTACACCCACAATACTATTCTCATTTCCAAATAAGATACTGAAAATAGTAACAAATAAAAAACAAAATGCCATTGTAACAGCTATCTTTACCAAATATACCAGTATATGATATGATTTTTCTTTCACTGTTTCACTCTTTTTCAACAGATTTTTAGAACCTGCCTGATTTAACTGCAATTCCTGATAAAATGTCATGTAATTCCTCCTCTATCTGTTTTTCTTAAACTTATATGGCCTCATCTTTCTGTATTGGAAGCTCTACAACAAATCTGCATCCACCATATTCACGGTTTTCTGCTTTGATTGTTCCTCCGGCACTATCTACAATCCGTTTTACAAGTGCAAGACCTAGGCCATTTCCTTCTGCTTTATGAGATCCATCTACCTGATAGAACTTGTCAAATATTCTGGATTTTACATCATCCTCTATTCCTGGTCCTTCATCTTCCAGAATGAACTTAACAGAATCCTGTTCTTGTTTCAGAAACATCGTAATTGTCCCCTTTGAAGGGCTGAACTTAATCGCATTATCCAAAAGATTTATCCAGATATGCATAAAAAGTCCTTCATTCCCAGTATATTTAACTTCCTCCAATTCTACCTGAAAACCAATTTCTTTTTCTGTCCATTTTGTTTCCAATGAAAGAAATGCCTGGCGGATCTGTTCATCCAGACGATATTCTGTTTTTTTCATTGGTATATTCTGATTCTCTAACTTGGATAACAGCAAAATATTACCAACCAATCCGGAAAGCCTTTGGGTGTTAAATAAGATTTTTTCTACATATTCCTCTTGATCCGGAGACAGTTCTTCTCCCTGAAGCAGCATTGTATATCCTTCAATGGCATTAATCGGGGTCTTAAACTCATGAGAAACATCAGATACAAAATCCATCTGCAGCACCTCTGTTGCACGAAGTTCTTTTGTCATAACGTTAAAACTTTGATAAGATTCTCCAACTTCTGCTATACGGCTGTTCGTTTCCAAATGCTGTTCAAAATCTCCCTGAGAAACTTCCTTCATTGCTTTACTAAGTCTGGTAATTGGTTCCAGCAACTTTGCATTAATAAAGGAAGTGATCAGCCCTGCAATCAATGTATTGAAAATCAAAAGCCAGCCAAGCACAGGTATGCTGCCTGGCAGATTAAAAAAATGATTCAAAAAAGCAAATAATAAAGCAGATATGACTGTTGAAAATACAAGTGCCAGCCAGATTGCACCAGTCAGACAGGATCGGATCCGCAATCCTTTTTCTTTCTTTTGTTCCATTATTTTTTCACCACCTTGTATCCAATTCCACGCATTGTTACGATTTCAAAATCAGGGTTATCTTTAAAACGCTCTCTGATTCTTCCTATATGTACCTCTATCGTATGTGGGTCTGCCTCCGTCTCGTATCCCCATACTTCATCCATCAACTGTTGTTTTGTAAATGTTCTGCCTGGCGAAGTTGCAAGCTTATATAAAAGCAGGAATTCTTTTTTAGGCAAAACAAGACTTTCCTTATCAGTTGTAACCGTCATTGCATCATAATCAAACTCTGTTGAACCGATCACAATTTTGTGTTCATTCAGTATCTGTGCACGGCGAAGCAGTGCTCCGACTCTTAAAACCATTTCATTCACATTTACTGGTTTTACCATATAATCGTCACTTCCCGAAAGAAATCCCTGGCGCATATCATCAAAGGAACCTTTCGCAGTGATCATAAGTACCGGTATCTGATATCCTGCTGAACGGAGTTCTGACACCAGTTCATAACCATCCATAACCGGCATCATAATATCGGAAATGATCAGATCAATATACTCTTTATCCAATATTTCTAATGCCAGTGCTCCATCCGATGCACTTTTGACCTGATATCCATTCTTCTCAAGCACTTTTTGGAATAGCTGGCTTAATTCTTTATCATCTTCTACAATTAATATTTGAAACACGATCTTCTTCCTCCTTTATCAGAACAGATATCTTGCCCATCCAAGCAGATGCTGTACCAAAAGTATGTTTCTCTGACGCTTCTTTGTCAATTCAATTGGCTCTACATGATACGGATCACGATAGGTTCCATCTTCCAATACCTGTCGGGACACTCTTTCATATTCCATCATGCCTTCTTCCAACTGTTTATTAATCTCTTTGCTACGTATTACAAGCATCAGTTCCGTATCCAGATACGTGCTTCTCATATCCATGTTAAAGGAACCTATTACGGATAGATCATCATCAATCAGGATGCTTTTTCCGTGGTAAGAATAGCCGCCTTCATACTCCCAGATATCAATTCCTGTATTTAAAATTCTGTTTCTGTTTCTCGCATAATCAGCAGAACCAAACGGATTTCCATTGTTGGCAACCGAATTGGTCATGATAGAAAAATCCGGAACTCTCTCCGCAATCTCTTTCCATGTATTATACATCATATCATTGCAGATAATATATGGTGTATGAATTTTCACGCGCTCTTTTGCATTTTTCATTAGTTCTCCCAGTTGATACCAGACTACTGGTTCCTTGGAACCTGTGTGGATAGGATTTGACACTAATGCAATCTTTTCTGTCTCAAAAGTTTCGTCCGTGTAATCGGTATCGCAGATTCTTTCCTTATTCTCTTCAAAATATTTCTGATAGCCGTTCTGCAGCTCTAAAACTGCGTTCTTTACAGATTTTCTATTTGCCAGTTTTTTATTGTCATGAAAATAACCACTGTCTTCTTGTTCCCATATCGTTTCAAAATACTCTAACAACTGGTTAACTGAATTTTCTTTCTCAGGTTCATCGCAAACCACTAACACGTCTCTGTCATAGTTCTTATGTCCCGGAAAATCACCCAGGAAATAGTTGTATGTATTTCTTCCTCCAAGAATATATCTCTTTCCATCTGCAATCAAATATTTATCATGCATTCTGCCCATCATTTTCCACGGTTTCAACGGATTGGCCTTATTATACAGTTTAATTTCAACATTCTCATGGGAAGATAATCCATAGAAATACGGATTTCCTTCCATATCAATCCAACTCTCCATTCCATCTACTAACAGACGAATATGTACACCTCTGTCTGCCGCATCATACAGTGCTCCTAAAATCAATTTTCCACTTTCATCGGATTGAAATGCAAAAGTAGAAAGAATAATTTCCTTTTTTGCATTCTTGATCAAACGCACTCTTTGTAAAAGCGCTTCTGGATTCTTTTCTATGATTACTGCCCGTTCTATATTTTCACTGCATTCGTTCCATGACCCATTTTTTGTTTCTTTTTTGGTTGTATTGGACACTTCCGGCTGCTTTTTATATGCAACGCAGATTCCGAGCAATTCATAAAAAGCCACACATAAAAAAATTGCCAGTATAACAAGAAGGATTTTACATATTTTATGCTTTTTCATTGTACATCACCTGATTCCTTTTTATTTCATACTTATACAATACAAAGTCAATCTCAATTTAACCTCAACAAGGTTTGTTTTTTCATCCATGCAAAATCTTCTTTGTACAACAGACTGTTAGATATAGCAAAAACGGCCTTTCAAAAACAGTTAACTTCTAAATCAACTGTTTTTTGAAAGGTCGTTTCATCAGATTCTTATAGCAATCCAGCAAATAATCTCATAAATAATTGTCCCAGTCGCAAATATGCACTTCGTCCGGTTTGATATTGGTCTGTCACATCACGACATTCTCCCATCGTTCTTATCAGATCATTTTTTATTTCCACAACTGCCTGACAATCTGCCATAAAACAGCCGTTTTCAAAATGGTGATATAAACTTCGATAATCCAGATTAATTGTTCCACAAGTTGCCATACAGTCATCTGCTACACTCATTTTTGCATGACAGAAACCAGGAGTCCACTCATAAACACGAACACCATGTTTAACTAATCCATGATAAAAAGAACGAGTTATATTATAAATAAATTTTTTATCAGGGATACCAGGTGTGATAATTCTTACGTCTACCCCTCGCTTAGCAGCCAGACATAACGCATGCGTCATTTCATCTGTTATGATTAGATATGGAGTCATAAACCAACAGTATTTTTCAGCTTTATTTATCATACTGATATAAACTTCTTCTCCTACTTGCTCATTATCCATAGGGCTGTCTGCATAAGGTTGAACAAACCCAGTTTGCTGTGCCGCATAATCATAGTGGAAAAGGTATTTACTAAAATCAGAATCATTAGCATCCTTATCACTTACTGCATTCCACATTTCCAAAAATGTCACCGTAAGCGACTGAACAGCATCTCCTTCTAAACGAATACCTGTATCTTTCCACTGTCCATACGGGTGTGTGTAATTAAAATATTCGTTTGCTAGATTATATCCACCTGTAAATCCGACTTTTCCATCAATAACTGTTATTTTTCTATGATCACGATTGTTCAAAAACAGATTTAAACCTGGCATAAACGGATTGAATACACGGCAATGAATTCCTATTGCCTCCATCTTTTTCACAAAATCTGTGTTAATAAAGCCTATAGAACCCATATCATCGTAGAATACTCTAACTTCTACACCTGCTTTTACTCGCTCTTCCAGAACATCTTGAATCTTATGCCATGCTTCAGCGTCTTCTATCGCATGATATTCCATAAAGATAAACTTCTGTGCTTTCTCCAAATCCTTAAGCTGTGCCTCTAATCCTTTCACTGCTTCATCAAAATACACAATATCCGTATTCTGATAGATTGGATACTGCGAATTTCTTTGTATGTAACTTGCTATATTTCCTGCTTTCGGAATTGTTTCTTTTATTCTGCTCAAACACTCCTGACTGTCCGGAAGCATTGGTAACAATTTGCTATCAATTTCTGCATATCGCTCACGCATTTTATGTGTGCCACCATTCAAACCAATCAACAAATACAGGCCTACACCCATAATTGGGAAAATTAGAATTAAGATGACCCAAGGCATTTTCATAGAGGATGTCTTATTTGATGCGTACAATCCCAAAACCAAGATCCCACTCAAAATCCTTGTAAATAAATTTATGATTTCTGCATATTCATTCAAGCGTGTTACGATAGTAATAATAAAAATCACTTCCAGAAGAATGCAGATTATGGAAAAACACAGCCGTTTTACCCCATTTTTTGTTTTTGCTTTGCCCTCTAAAGTATCTTGTTTCATATATATATTCCACCTTCCTAATAAAATACTAATAATTTATTCTACTCAATCATTCTTTCACTAATATCTGCAACCTCATTTGTATGTAACATAACCAATGATATATGCTACTTTATCATCAAAGTCACATAATAACCTTATATGTTTTACCTCTCTCCGTAGTTCCTCCCGCTTTTCACATTCTTATCAACAACAACGATAAAATGCCACACAGTTATTAACAACCATGTGACATTTATACTCTTAATACAATTTTGCACCTGCTGGAATTGAATCGTCTAACATTACAAGATTCAACTTTTCTTCTCCATTTACATTGTGAATAGCTGAAAGTAACATACCACAAGAGTCAATTCCCATCATAGAACGTGGTGGAAGATTTACGATTGCCAATAATGTCTTTCCAACAAGTTCCTCTGGCTCATAAAAAGCATGTACTCCTGAAAGAATCGTTCTCTCATTCTCAGTTCCATCATCAAGTGTAAATCTAAGAAGCTTCTTACTCTTAGGTACTGCCTCACAATTTTTTACCTTTACAACACGGAAGTCTGACTTTGAGAATGTATCAAAATCAACCTGCTCCTCAAATAAAGGCTCTATATCAATACCTGTATTATTTTCAACAACTACTGCCACTTCTTCTGTTACTACTTCATTGTTATCCATTTGATTGTAACTCCTTTGCATTAATTTCTCATAATAATATGTAATGTCGGTTGAAACTGCATTACTATTAGCTAGTATACCATATACATACTATTTTTAGGAAGAAATGTCCTATTTCATCCATAAACAGCCTTCAGTTTTTTTAATCGAACAAAAAGTCTCTTGTCCTTCGGGCACATCTTTTCAAGTTCCTCAAGACTGTATCTTCTCAAATCATCTTTGCTTTTTATTCCCATTCTAAACGCATCCATACATAGGAAGTCATCAAATCTGACTCCATGCTCCCGATCATTCAAATCTTCTACACTGCGCAGCTTTATACCTTGCTCTTCGCAAATCTGATATAATTCCTGTAGTGTTGCCTGCCCCATATTACGAAACTTTATAAAATATTCCTTTGGATATTCTCTCAATCCTTCCAATGACTCAAATCCATTTCTTCTGAGAATATTCCGTAACCTGCTCGACATTTCAATATCATCGTAATCTGTTTTTTCAGCGTACATAAAAGCTTCCTTTTGTCATTTTATTTGTTTTGTTAAAATCTATTAGCATTCTCGATTCTGTTTTTACCATATGGATTCATCGGCAATCATTTCTATTACATCCCAATGCTCAGCTATCTTGTCGCTTTCTACTCTCCAAAGTCATAGTAAGCAGTTGGTTTATCACCAAAGATACCTCCTCTTACTGCCAGCACAACGTTTCGCTTAGCAAGCACTTGATGCGTTTCCTCTACGTATGCATATTATCAAGTGTATGTGTCATATTTTATATTTAAAATAAAAAAAGCTGCTACTCTCTAAAAAATAACAGTCTTTCTTACTATATTAGCCTTTTGGAATTTGACCATCGACATACAGAATGTGATTAACTAACCACTCTGTAAGATATTTTAAAATTCCCAAAATCTGTTCATCTTGATCTTCTACCTCATCATCGTGATGTTCCATAAATTCATCAAGTTTATGTATAAATTCCTGATGTTGAACTTTCTGTGTAAATATCTTCTTATAATTAATAGATTCCATATACTGCTCTTCATCACTAAAGTGTTTTACTGTATAATTTCGGAGATTTTCTAATATTATATCAATCCTATCATATTTATCCGGTGTAAACTCATCATGAAGCAGTTCATATGCCTCATCTGCATATTTAAATAACTGCTTGTGTTCTTCGTCTATCATATCTATACCGATATAATATTCTGGTTTCATTTCATACATAAATTAATCCTACTTTCAGTTTTATTTGTTTTATGAACCTGTTCAATACTATTCATAATAGGCAAATGCATTTATCATGAATTTCCTATATTTTCTCGTTTTTAATGTTAGATTCCGCCAAAACATTCCCTAATTTTCTTGGAAATATCAGAATCAACAAAACCTTTCTGCGCCATGTCATCGAGCATCTCACACGTTTTTTCGTGCGATAAACCTTTCTTATATGGTCTATCCTCGGTTAATGCCTGATAAATATCAATACATGCCATAATACGTTCCGGCTCATTTAATTCAGCTGCGGTTTTTCCAAAAGGATAGCCTTTTCCATTTAGTTTTTCATGATGAAAAGCCGCCCAATCTCGTATTTCTTCAAAATCATTAACCTCTGATAATATAAGGTATGTATAGCCAGCATGATTCTTCATTTTGGAAAATTCATCATCCGTAAGCTTATCCGGTTTTTCCAAAATTTCATTGCCTACTGCCATCTTCCCAATATCATGCAGTGCACCAGCCAGATACATTTTTTGCACATTAATAGAATCATATCCGATATATTGAGCAAAAAAAGCCGCTTTTTCAGCCACTCCTATAGAATGTCTGCTTGTAAAAGAAGATTTATAATCTACAATCTTTGCAAAAAAATCTGCGACATTTTTACACGTTTTCCAATCAAAAACTTGTTTTTGTCTTGGGATAATCTCCCATAGCTTCGTTTCAAAAGAACCATCACTTAAACACATAAAAGATTCGGAATGTGTGAATGCATGAAGAAAAGCATTCACACATTCCGAATCAAATAATCCGTCCTTATTTTTTAAAAGATACTGACATATAAAATTCCAACTGTTATTTCCAGATCCCGTGTTATTTTCTATAATATCAATGGTATCTGCAAAATGAATAATCCTTGCAAACAATGGAATTTCATTCCACTTTTTTTGAAAAGGACCAGTTCCATCGGCATGTTCATGATGATACAAAATCACATTTGACACATCTGTTTTAAATGGAATTTTAGTAATATTTTTTTCACCATAAATACAATGAAGATTTGTTTTTTTCTCGGATAAATCTTTTTTACAATTAATGGCGGAATCCTTTTTCAGTTCTTCCGAAATATATTGTGTCAAAGCATTATCATGCAGTAAAGCACACATGGCTAAATCTTGTAATTCATCACCTTGAATTTCCCAATATTCAGCCATGCGTATACTTATATAAGCCACTCTTTTTCCATGCTTGTTTTTGATATTTACCAACTCTGCTTCTATACAGTCCAAAGCATAAGAACAGGCTCCTGCAAGTCCGATAATATCTATACTTAGTTCTTCTTTCATTGGTATAATCCTATCATAATACATTTATGCTTCTGAGAACTGGTCTTTTCCTACAGAGCATAACGGACATTCAAAATCTTCTGGAATATCCTCCCACTTTGTACCAGGTGCAATACCACCTTCTGGATAGCCCTTCTCCTCATCGTATTCCCATCCGCAAACATCACATACGTATTTCATTCGTTGTTCCTCCTTGTAAATATATTAATACACAGCCTATATTACTGTTATATTTGTGTTGTTCTGTAACCCTAATATGTATAAATGCTTTTAGCATTTCCATAATCCATGTAGGTTACAATATGCATATACTTCTTCTACCTGTTCACCATCGCAAAGACAAAAATCTGCTACCGGCTCCTGCCCTGGCTTTAGCTGTTTTCTGTATATTCCCTGGTTTGTATTTAATGTAATCCACTCAATGAAATGCTCTTCAAGCATTGGATGTTTTGTCTCTCCGACCACGACATGAACATGACTGCCTTCTATCGTATATACAGGTACATGCTTCTCGACAGCAGCATCTGTCACTCCGGCTTTTAATTCCTGCATAGGATCTCCGCAACAAATTACAGGTACACCCTTATCCTTTACCTTTTCAACGATGTTTCCACAATGCTTACAAATATAATACCTTACTTCCATGCCTTTTTCTCCTTCCATGTGTAAAATTTATAATTCAATTGTCTCCATAATCTTTTTCAATGAATCTGCAGATTCCTTAAGCTTTAACGCTTCCTCGCCACTTAAATTAATAGGTATATCAGACTCAATACCATCTGCACCTACAATAGCTGGCATACTTAACGATACTCCGTCAATATCATATACTCCATGAATCATGTGTGATACAGGAAGTATTGATTTTTCATCTCTCATAATCACTTCGCAGATTCTTTTTACAGACATTGCAATTCCATAATATGTAGCGTGCTTTTTGTTTATAATCTCATAAGCACTGTTCTTGACTGCTGTAGCTATTTCTGCCGTGTTTTCCTTGTGCTTGTAATGTCCACGCATTTCACACATTTCACTTAATGGAACACCAGATACATTGGCTGATGACCATGCTACAACTTCGCTGTCTCCATGCTCACCTACTATAAATGCATGAACACTCCTGCTGTCCACAGATAAATGCTCACCAAGCTTATATCTTAATCTGGCACTATCTAACACAGTACCTGATCCAATAACCCTGTTTTCTGGAAGTCCTGATAACTTTATGGCTACCTGAGTCAGGATATCTACCGGATTCGCAACTACAAGCATGATACCTGCAAAATTTCTCTTTGCTATTTCAGGAATGATTGACTTAAATATTGCTACATTTTTATTTACGAGATCAAGCCTTGTCTCTCCCGGTTTCTGTCCCGCTCCGGCAGATATGACAACAATTGCAGCATCAGCCACATCATCATAATCTCCGGCATATATTTTCATCGGACTCGCAAATGGAATACCATGACTGATATCCATCGCTTCTCCTTCTGCCTTGTTCTTATCTGCATCGATAAGGACAATCTCTGTAAACAAGCCACTCTGCATCAGAGCAAATACCGATGCAGAACCAACAAAGCCACAGCCTATCATTACTGCTTTTTTTGAATTAATCACTTTCTTCTTCGTAATAATCTCATCTCCTTAATAATTCTCTTCATGTACTTCAAAATAGCTCTGTGGATGATTACATACCGGACATACTTCAGGCGCCTTAGTTCCTACCACAATATGTCCGCAGTTACGGCATTCCCATACCTTAACTTCGCTCTTTTCAAATACCTGTGCAGTTTCAATATTCTTAAGAAGTGCACGATATCTTTCCTCATGGTGCTTCTCAATCTCACCTACTGCCCTGAATTTTGCTGCAAGCTCAGGGAATCCTTCTTCCTCAGCTGTTTTAGCAAAGCCATCATACATATCTGTCCACTCATAATTTTCGCCTTCTGCCGCTGCCGCCAGGTTTTCCTTTGTATCACCAATTCCTGCTAATTCCTTGAACCACATCTTTGCATGTTCTTTCTCATTATCTGCAGTCTTTAAAAACAATGCTGACATCTGCTCGTAACCTTCCTTTTTCGCTACAGAAGCAAAATAGGTATACTTATTTCTTGCCTGTGATTCCCCTGCAAATGCCTCCTGTAAATTCTTCTCTGTCTGTGTTCCTGCATATTTGTTTTCTGCCATCTCTTTTACCTCCGTTTTCTTTACTACTTTTTCAAAATCTGATGCCGGGTGCTTGCACAAAGGACATATAAAGTCATCCGGTAATTCCTCGCCTACATATTCATATCCGCAAATTCTGCAACGCCATATTGTCTGACCGTCCTCTGTTTTTCCAACCTCCTGTGGCTTAGGCTTAATATTATTCTGATAATAATCATATGTTACTGAAGGAACATTGCTTAAAACTTCCATATCGGTTATCTCACCGATAAACATCGTATGTGAACCCAAGTCCTCTTTTTTAGTAACTGTCACAGAAATGTATGCATTTGTACCTTCTGTAATATAATAAATACCATTCGTGCCCCTGGCACACTGCTCAAATGCTTCAAACTTATTGGTATCTCTTCCTGATTGGAAGCCAAAATGTTTGAACAATTCAAATTGTGCCTTCTGACTTAAGACTGATACAGTAAATTTTCCGGTTCTTTGAATCATATCATGCGTATAATTTGCCTTATTTACACATACACTTAACTGGTTTGGTTCCGAAGCTGCCTGAATGGCTGTATTAATGATGCATCCGTTATCTTTTTCTGCTTCTTTAGCGGTCAATATAAACAGTCCATAACTCAACTTATACATTGCTTTCCTATCCATGCTGTTCCTCCTTTACCTTCTCCCTGCATTTCGGGCAAATGCCTTTAAATGAAATATCGTAATCCACAAATTCAATTCCATGAGTGTTATGAATTCTTTCCAGCAAATTCGGTATTTGATCCATATCCACATCAAAAATTTCACCGCACTTTATACATCTTACATGGTAATGATTTTTCAATGTAAAATCAAATCGGTTCGGTCCATTCGGAACTTCAACCTTTCTTAATGCACCTTCCTCTACCAATATATCAAGATTTCTATATACAGTTCCTTTTCCAATTGATGGATATGCTTCTTTTATAAATTCATACACTTCATTTGCCGTAACGTGTCTTCTCATTTCGTATACGGTATTTCTTATGAGATCTTTTTGAATGGTATTTCTCCTACTTGTCATTCATCCTCCTTATTAGGATTGGTTCTTAATAAGGATTATATACCGCTATCATCCTGTTGTCAATAAAAATAGTAATAATTCTCATTATTATATAGCTGCCAAACTGAGCACCTTTTACCTGAATAACTATTTTATTTTGCGTTCAAATACATATTCTGAATCTGAAGATAAATCAGACCTAAACGAATATCCGAGTCTGTCAAATTTCTGAATCTCCACCGGATTTTCAATATTATTTTCCGCTATGAATCTGACCATTTCACCACGAGCCATCTTGGCATAGGTACCTTTTGTTACCAACTTGTCTCCGGATAACTCACAAAATACAATCATAATATATCTGTCCTGTGATGTCAGATACTTTTCTATACATTTTGAGTATTCTTTTGATGCAAGATTAATGATAATCCTGCTATCATCGATTACTGAGCGGTATAACAATTCTCCCCAGTACTCATACAGATTTTTTGCATCTCCAATTCCAACCTTTGCCTGCATTTCAAGACGATAAGGAGTCACACCATCCATTGGTTTTAAAATGCCATAAAACGCAGACAAGATTCTTAAATGATTTTGCAAATACTCAAACTGCTGGATTTCAAACACAGATGGTGCCATATATTGAAATGCAATCCCTTCATATGCTAAAACAGCCGGAGTAAGCCTGTTATAAAGATCCATATTTTCCAATCTGTTAAAGTTCTGTTCTGCAATCTTGTCATTACATTTCCAGATAGCTTTCAGTTCTTCTTTTGATTTGCTTTTCATCCAGTTTAATACTTCTGCTGTCTTATCAATATAGACAGGCAGTTCAACCGGTGCTAAGTTATCGGTATCTACAATCATCTTTTTTGCAGGTGATAAAATAATCTTCATTATGCCAATTCCTTAAGCATATTTTCAGGATCATCTGCCGCCTTGACTTTATCATTTGCCTTTATAATGATTCCCTGCTCATCAATAAGATATGTAGTTCTTACTACACCCATAGATACTTTTCCATAATTTTTCTTTTCTTTCCAGACATCATATGCTTCAATAACTTTACGCTCCGGATCTGCTAATAGCGTAAATGCCAGTCCGTATTTTTCTTCAAATCTCTTATGAGACGCTACAGAGTCCTTGCTTACTCCGAGAATAACAGCGCCCTTCTCGGTAAACTGTGGATAACGCTCAGAAAAGCCACATGCCTGCTTCGTACATCCTGGTGTATTATCCTTTGGATAAAAATATAAGATTACTTTTTTCCCTGCATAATCGCTTAATTTATGCATTTCGCCGTTCTGATCCGGCAATTCAAAATCCGGTGCTTTTATTCCTAACTCTAACATTTACTATTCCTCCGCTTTTGTATTTTCCACTTGTTTTCTTGTTCTTTTATTACCTGAAATCATTTTATGACCAGAATAGACTGCCATAGTCATGCATATCAGAGAGCCAAATGCAAAGTATTTGTGTGCTGCTTTTAACCCTTTATATCCTGTATAAAAAGTTCCAACCATTGTAACTATTGCTCCGATTGACCAATATTTATGTGCCTTCATTTTATACCTCCAAATTGATTAAGCTGTTTCCAAAATAAATATCTCTGGATCATTAACAATATTATACATTCCATCCATTACTTTCGACAAGTAGGGAAAGAAAAATAATCATTCCAAATACAAAAAGATGTATCCCGATAATTCTGGCATTACCTTGACGCATCCTTTCGTGTTGTATTTTTTTATTCTTCTTAATGACAGCTATGACTTCCGCATCCATGCTCACCACACGTATGTCCTTCCCCATGGTTGTGCTCATGGTGAGAACACTTCACATCCGGATTATAATCAAGCGTATCATTGATAAAAGCTTCTACTGCTTTATCCGCATCTCCTGAAACTCCGCCCAAAAGCTTAATGCCCGCTGCCGCTAACGCAGTCTGAGCACCTCCTCCGATTCCGCCGCAGATCAAAACATCGGCATTTAATGCATTAAGAACTCCTGCCAATGCACCATGTCCGCTTCCATTCGTATCTACTACTTCTGAATGTAGCACTTTTCCTTCCTCTACATCGTAAATCTTAAATGTCTCTGTGTGTCCAAAGTGTTGGAAAATCTGTCCATTTTCATATGTTACTGCTATTCTCATGATACCTTCTCCTTTTTTTACTGCATATTTTTGATAAATCTCATGTTTGTAACATCCTCCAAAGCTGCAGTCGCTGCTCTGACCATCACATATTATGAAATCCCCACCCTCAATTTTAAGCGGATGTCCATCAATGAGAGCATCTGCTATTTTCTTTCTGGCAATCTCGTAAATCCGTTGGACCGTCGTTCTTGCGATCTGCATAGATTCTGCACACTGCTCCTGACTGTAACCTTTCTTGTCCAAAAGACGGATTGTCTCGTACTCATCTACCGTCAGAACAATGGGCATTTTTTTCTCAGTATCATCTGCCGGAAGAAATTCTAAAACATTTGGGAAATGGCAGACTTTTCTGCATTTTACTGGTCTCGGCATGAAATTGCTCCTTTCTCGCTTTTCTCATATAATAGTCCTATAAAGGGCATATGTCAATTATTCGATTGACGCATCTTAAAAAAGCAAGTATACTATGTTCATAAAGGAGATAACTATTATGAGCTTCGAAAATTATTTTCCACTATGGAATGACTTAAATACAGCACAGAAAAAACTAATTTCAGACAATTTGATCACACAGCATGTGAAAAAAGGAACAATCATTCACAACGGGAACATGGATTGTACCGGATTATTACTGGTTAAATCCGGGCAGCTTCGAACTTATATATTATCAGATGAAGGACGAGAGATTACACTTTACCGTCTGTTCGATATGGATATGTGTCTTTTATCCGCCTCATGTATCATGCGGTCTATTCAATTCGAAGTAACCATTGAAGCAGAAAAAGATACGGAACTTTGGATCATCCCTGCTGAAATCTATAAGGGCATCATGAAAGAATCTGCTCCTGTCGCAAACTATACCAATGAGTTAATGGCTACCCGTTTTTCTGATGTCATGTGGCTGATTGAACAAATCATGTGGAAGAGTTTGGATAAGCGTGTTGCTTCATTTCTTTTAGAAGAGACCTCTATCAAAGAAACAAATGAATTGAAAATCACTCACGAAACTATCGCCAACCATCTTGGTTCCCACAGGGAAGTTATCACTCGAATGCTTCGATACTTTCAAGGCGAGGGTCTCGTCAAACTCTCCCGCGGCAAAATCACAATCCTTGATCCAAAAAGACTGGAAACACTCCAAAGGTCATAAAACTGTTTTTCTGTAACATATAAAGAAGAATCCTCCATCTATCAGAATTATGAAAGTCATTCTAATAAATGGGGGATCTTTTTATGCTATAAGAAAATTATAAAAATATCGTGATTATTTTTTAATAATCCATACCACATGCATATGCCCTTTCAATCAGCGCACGGTCATTGACCACTGCATCATAGAATCGGAATCCGCCAGAGAAATTATACGTTTCATAACCGTTTCCTTCCAAAATACGGCTCGCAATATAACTGCGCAGACCACTCTGGCATATCAGATACACAGGCTTCCCTATCTCAATTTCACTAATTCGTTCTCTCAGTTCATCTACAGGTATGTTTTTGAATCCATCCATATGCCCCCTGTTAAATTCACCTACAGTTCTCACATCCAGCAACACAACACTTTTATCTCTAGAAATCTTATCCATATCTTCCAGATGCCATTGTTTTAAGGTACCTTTTGCTATATTGTCTATCATGAATCCTGCCATATTTACAGGATCCTTGGCAGAGGAATAAGGCGGTGCATATGCGAGATCCAAATCCTTCAGCTGGGTTGCCTTCAGCCCTGCATGAATTGCTGTTGCCAGCATATCAATACGTTTATCAACTCCTTCATATCCAATAATCTGAGCACCAAGCAAACGATAGCTCTCTTTTTCAAAAACCACCTTCATGGTCATCACTTTTCCGCCAGGATAGTAACCGGCATGACTCATAGGAGAAAGAATTACTGTATCTACCTCTAATCCTGATTTTTTGGCATTGGTTTCATTGATACCTGTAGTGGCTGCTGTCATATCAAACACTTTTATAACGGAGCTTCCCTGACTGCCCAAGTAACGACTATCACCGCCACAAATATTATCAGCGATGATTCTGCCCTGTTTATTGGCTGGTCCTGCCAAAGAAATCAGCGCTTCATTACCCGTAACATAATGTTTTACCTGAACTGCATCACCTGCAGCATAAATATCCGGTACAGAGGTTTCCATTCTGTCATTCACTACAATACTTTCCTTGATGCCAAGTTCCAGACCGGCTTCTTTTGCTAATACTGTGTCTGGTGTGACTCCGATTGCCAGAACTACCATATCAGCCTGAAGGGATGGATTATCTTTCAACAGAACCTCCACTCCGTTGTCTTTTTCTTTAAATCCTTCTACTGTATAGCCCAGTACCAGTTTTATCCCATGCTTTCTCATTTCATTATGGATCATGGATGCCATATCCGGGTCAAAAGGGTTCATCAGCTGCTTAGGCCGCTGGACAATCGTAACATCCATGCCAAGCTCCCTCAAATTTTCTGCCAGCTCCAGACCAATAAAACCGCCACCTGCCAATACAGCCGATCCAGATGAAGTTCCATTGATACAAACATCTTTTTTACTGCTTTCATAGGTGCAAGCACCGCCTTTGTAATGGGATGTTTCTGCTCTTTCTGAGAATAATCCACCTCCGGCTTGTCAGCAAAAGTACGGAATGCATTGGCTGCTGTCTGCCTAGCTTCACGAAATCCTTTTGCAAGAAGTGCTGTCTTTGCTATATCCTTATCTGTAGTCTTGATTGCCCCTATTACATTTTCCCGGATATCAAGAATTCTTTTCTTAATTCCTAAGAACTCCGACACCCTATATAATGCAGCTCTTCCCTTTTCCTTTGCTTCTTCGACTATGCTCTTAGCAGTTGATTTGACCTGTGCTTTCACTTCAATTACCTGCGACTTTATCTGCTCACATCTGGTATTAAGTCGCTCCTTTGCTTCTGACAATGCCTTTTTTGCATTATTGACAAAAGTATCTTCCTGCATTTCTTTAATCTGGTTCTGCATATTAGTGAGTTCTTCCGTCATGGAGTCAATCTTTTTCTCCAGTCCGTCCACATAGCTACATATCTCAAATACATCGTTTGCCTGCTCTTTCATGGCATTTTTCTTTAATAAGTCGAGAAGTTCTCTTATGACCTCCTCATTGGTAAGTGTTTTTCCTGCTTCCATATCCATTCTGTTTCCTCCATTCTGTAAATGGGGCAGCCTTGGCCGCCCCTGTACTCTGATTACTGATTATCGAAAGGGTGTTGCCTCTTTGTCCTTCTCTTTATCGGGATTGCCATGATGTTTCTCTGCACTCTCCCTCGCCTTTTCGTTGCTCTTATCCTTTGCTTTCTCATATTCCGAGATAATCTCATTATAGAGTTTTTCCCTGAAATCCTTTGTAACCGGATAGCAGACATCCTGATAGATTGGCTTGCCGTGCTCGTCCACCTGCTTTGTCTTATAAGAAGGCATTGATACAAAAATTTTTTCTTTGCCTTGCACGATATTGATGTTATTAACAATGAAACTGTTTTCAAAGTAAATTCGGGCAAGTCCTTTGATGTTACTGCCTTCCCTCTCATAAGGTGTCACAGTTACGGAAAACTCTGGCATTTCCTGTGTTCTGTCCTGCTTCTGTGTCTCCTCTTTCTCCGGTTCCTTGATTCTTGCATAGGCATCAAGGATATTGGTATAGAGTTCCTCTCGAAACTCTGCTGTGATAGGATTGCACACATCCTTATAGATCACGCCATTGCTTTCATCACGCTCATTGGAGCGGTATCTTGGCATTGATACGAAAAGTTCACCCTTGTCCTTATTCTCAAGAATTGCAATATTGGTGATCTTAAATGAATCACCAAATACTACTGTTGCAAATCCTTTTATATGCGCCTACAAGCTGACAGGTGCCACCTGTCATGGTGGCAGGAGAAAGTGAACTACCCAACTGAAAAGCTATAACAAGCAGAAAGAAAAACAATAACCGAGGATATCTCGATATACAGAAAAGACCGCTGTGATCATAAAAAACGCACAGCAGTCTTTTTCTTCCTGCCGTATTGTTCAGTTGAAAGACGCTCTTGTTTAATTTAACATTTTTACTTCTGATATCTCACTTTTGAAATGCATCAATTCTTGCTTGTGGGTTTGCGAAGCCGATCCTTGACCTGTAATGCGCGACCGATATGCCGTCTTGGTTGCAATCTGCTCGAAAATATGATATAATTAAACAAAATAATTCCGAATTTGCAGGTGAGAAAATGAGCGCATACCGAATTGCAGTTTGCGATGATGACAATATAATACGAGAAAATTTATGTTCTCTTTGCAGTGATATTTTAACCAATGACAGTGTTGAATATAGGCTTGAACCTTTCCGTTCGGCCTGTGAACTTGAAAAACGGTTGGATACCGAAAGCTGTCCTTTTGATCTGCTGATACTTGACATTCAAATGGAAGGTATGACGGGTATGGAGCTTGCCCGTTCTTTAAGAGAGAAAGGCAATCGTGTGTCCATTATTTTTGTGACAGCCTGTGAGAATTACCTCGGCGAAGGGTACGGCGTTCAGCCTATCCATTTTCTCTTAAAGCCCGTGCGCCGAGAGGCTTTGGCGAGCGCGATCCACACTGATCTTAAATTGAATTACATACCTAAAACGGTTGTGGTGCATATCGGGAAGAAGCTGGTGCATTTATCACTTTCGGATATTTGGTACATTGAGAGCTACAACCACAGCATCGTAATTCATCAAAGCAACGGTAACAGCACCTATTATTTTTCGCTTTCGGATTTTGAAAAGCAGCTTCCGATGGGGCAATTTGCACGCTGTCACAACAGTTATCTTGTGAATTTGGATGAGGTACGGGAAATCGGGCGGACTGAGCTTTCCCTGCAAAGCGGCGAAACGCTCCCGATGGGGAGAACCTATTATAAAGCCTTTCAAAGTGCATTTGTGCGCTATATAAATCAATAGCTATTTAATCGAGTAGGAGGCGGTGGCTAACCGCCGTCCTCTCACAGCACCGTACGTACCGTTCGGTATACGGCGCTTTCAATAGTTGACGTGCACTGACTGATAGGCTGTGGCTAAATCATAAAAGCCACTGTTTATCAGTCTTTCTTTTGTCATTGCCATGTTTACTGCAACTGTATGCGTTGCGAACCAATGTCCCCGCCGGGTATTACCCGCTTGCATTGCCAAGTCTTTGGGTACTCCCATCTTGATAAGGTTACGTACCTTCGTCCTTGGTTTCTTCCACTGTTTCCATATACACATACGTATTCTGTGATAGAGCCATCCGTTGATTTCATCTATGTTGTTCTTCATGCTTGCAATTCCGTAGTAGTTAAGCCATCCCCTCGCATACACCTTGATTTTCTCAAGGTTTGGCTTGATTGACTGACATCGCTTACGGGAAGACAGCTCCTTCAGTCTGGACTTGAACTTCTTCCATGACTTCGGATGAACTCGGACATAAATGCCTTTTCCGTTCCTTCCCAATGCAAAGCCAAGGAATTTAAAATTTCGGATTGCAAACACGCTGACAGTACGGCTCTTTTCTCGGTTGACTGTAAGTTTCAGCCTCTCCTCAAGATATTTTGTACTGCTTTCCAAGAGTCTCTCTGATGCCCGCTTGCTCTTTGCAAGAAGCACGATGTCATCTGCATACCTTATGCATGTAACACCTCTTTTCAGGTATTCCTGGTCGAACTCATTGAGGTAGATGTTTGCCAGCAATGGTGATAGATTTCCACCTTGTGGTGAGCCTTCCTCTGTGTCAATAACCACTCCGTTTTCCATTACACCGCTTTTCAGATAGCGCTTTATCAACTGTACTACACGTTCATCTTTTACATTCTTCCGCAGAAGATTGATGAGAATTTCGTGATTAAGAGTATCGAAGTACCTTGATAAGTCAAGGACTACAGCAAATGTATAGCCTTGTTCTGCATACTCCTTAATCTTAAGTATTGCATCTTTTGCACTTCTGTTCGGACGATAGCCATAGCTACCATCTGCAAACAGCGGTTCATAGATTGGCACTAACTGTTGGGTTATTGCCTGTTGAAGTGTACGGTCTACCACTGTTGGTATGCCAAGCTTTCGCACACCACCATCTGCTTTGGGAATCTCAACTCGTCTTACTGGAGACGGAGTGTACTTTCCACGATAAATGCGGTCGGTTATCTCTTGTTGATGTTCCTTTAGATATGGAAGAGCCTCCTCAATGGTCATGCCATCAATTCCCGGCGCTCCCTTGTTTGCCTTAACTCTCTTGTACGCTCTGTTAAAGTTGTCTTTATACAGTATCGCTTCCAAAAGTCTCGGCTGTGCACTGTCTCTTTCTTTCCATATCCGATTGAATGACCTAGACGCTTTCACATACCCTTCATGTTCCGCATTATCTCTTTGCGAACAGCCATTGTTTTCAATGTTTTCTGCCATAGACGGTCATTCCTCCTTTCTCGGTCATACTCAAGACTCCTACTGATTCGGTCCTTCACCTCGAACGGAACTTGTTCCGTTTGGCTACTATGACCTCTGCTGACTTCTGTGCGTTCAGCATCGCTTTATGCAATGGTTACCTCTTTCAAGGCGTACCGCACAGACCTCCCTAGGTACCACACGTTTCTTCCTCTCCATCCATCTGCCTCATTTATCATGCTTGATTCCGTGTAGTTATCGGGCTTCAACATGGCTTGCTGCCTTACCCACATGCATGACCTCATATGAGATTTCTGTTCGTCAGACCAGAGATTTGCCCGTGAGTTAGTATATTCCTCACATCCAGCTTCCTTCAGATTCCATCTCACGATGGACACCCTTGCTTTCGGCTATATCCTTCCCACTACCGGGCGGATTCGGGACTTTAACCCGTTAATCGAGTAGGAGGCTAATCATTAGTTGATTAGCCGACCTCTCACACCACCGTGCGTACCGTTCGGTACACGGCGGTTCAATCAAC
>CABIWJ010000013.1 GCA_902362455.1 Eubacteriaceae bacterium | reverse complement strand
TGGAAATCGTTTACACGATGTTCGCTGAAAATTTTTAGAATTTTCAGGGTTGGATTTATGTTACTGTTCAGTTATCAATGTTCATTACTTATTGTAATTCAAAAGAACAACCACCATAAAGCGTTTTGTCTTTTTAAATTAGCCGCTAACTCATAAGTTAGCTCGAATATTTTATCATATTCATCTTTGTTTGTCAAACACTTTTTCAAGTTTTTTTGACATCTTAGTGAGTTGATTTTCATCGTTCTCACCAGCGGAGAGGGTGGGATTCGAACCCACGCGCCCTTGCGGACAAACGGTTTTCAAGACCGCCTCGTTATGACCACTTCGATACCTCTCCGTAGCGTTGCTTGAATATTTTACAACTTTCACAATTGTTTGTCAAGCACTTTTTCTTTATTTTTAAATTTCTTGTTTTGTAACTTGTTTTTTCACAAGCGACTTGAATATATTATCACTATGGCATTAGTTTGTCAACAACTTTTTTTGATATTTTTTGATATTTTTTTGATATTTTATTTTATGCCGCATTTTATCTGTTTTTTACATTAATATAGTCTTATTTTCCTGACTCTAAAACTTGTTTCATAAAATCTAAGTCTTCTGGTGTGGTTATCTTTATATTTCTATAACTACACTCAATTATCCTGACATTGGTATCCGTGTACTTTTCTACTACCATAGAATCATCTGTTATTCCGTCACTTCCATTTATCTTCATCTTATTATAGGCAGATTTCAATAAGGATACAGAAAATGCCTGTGGAGTCTGTACCTGCCACAATCTTCTTCTATCCGGAGTATTCTTTACAAAACCTTCTTCATTTACTTCTTTAATCGTATCTTTAACAGGCACTGCTGCTATACATGCTTCATTTTCGTTCAGGCTGTCTATCATCTTATTAATATATTCCACTTCAATAAGTGGTCTCGCTCCATCATGAACTAATACTTTTCCATTATCACTTATCACATCTAATCCATTCATAACAGAATCGTACCTTTCACGACCTCCTATTACAATTCTATGTACTTTACCTATCTTATATCTGTCAACTATTTCTTTCTGTACATATGATGCATCATTTTTACCTACCACAAGTACAATATGATCTATAGTACTTTCTTCAAATGCTTTTAATGTATAAAATAGCAGAGGTTTACCCTCAACTTGCATATATTGTTTACAAATATTCGACTTCATTCTTGTCCCTTTTCCTGCTGACAGTATAATTGCCCACGACTCTAACCTTTCAGACATTACATTTCTCCATTTCCGATTCTGCATTTATCTGTTTATAATTTTATATTTACTATGTATACTGTTATATTCTGTGCGATTCTATGAATTTTACAACAATTATGTCTTCATTATGTTTGTATCCGTATTAACGTTCACCTAATTTGAGATTAGGTATTGCATTGAGGTCATAACCATGGCGTACACCTTTAATATATTCATAGTATCCTGCCGATGCAATCATAACTGCATTATCCGTACACAAAACCGGAGACGGATAGTAGAATTGTATATTCTTCTCCTTGCAAACTTCTTTAAATGTTTTTCGTATTGCACTGTTAGAAGCAACGCCTCCTGCTATGGCTAATTTCTTTATTCCATAGCTTTCGACTCCTTTTATGGCATGTGAAACCAGCACATCTACTACAGCTTTCTGAAATGATGCTGCAATGTCTGCTCTGTTGTATTCTATGCCTTTCATTTCACATGAATTAATATAGTTTAGTACTGCTGACTTAAGTCCGCTAAAACTAAAGTCGTACTCTGAACCCGATACATTTGCCCTTGGAAAATCTATCGCATCAGCATTGCCTTCTTTAGCAATTTTATCAATCTTAGGTCCTCCAGGATATCCTAAACCGATAGCCCTCGCCACCTTGTCAAATGCTTCACCTGCCGCATCATCTCTTGTTCTTCCTATAACTTCATATTCTCCATATTCTTTAACTATAACAAGATGTGTATGTCCACCAGATACGACCATACACGCAAATGGCGGCTCTAATTCCTTGTTCTCGATATAGTTAGCTGAAATATGTCCTTCTATATGATGAACACCCACTAACGGCTTATCCGTTGCAAATGCTATAGCTTTCGCTTCTGCTACACCTACTAATAGTGCACCTACTAATCCCGGACCATATGTTACAGCTATTGCATCAATATCATCTAATGTAAGATTTGCTTTTACAAGTGCTTCTTTTATAACCGGATTAATATTCTCTATATGTTTACGCGAAGCGATCTCCGGAACCACTCCTCCATATAATGTATGAATATCTATTTGTGATGCTATAACATTTGATAATACTTCTCTTCCATTTTTCACAACTGCTGCTGCCGTTTCATCGCATGAGCTTTCTATTCCTAATATATATATATCTTTTTTATTTTCCATTATAATCTCCATTCCACAGGCACAATGTGTTAGAGGAATCGCGAACCAAATGTCAGATCCAGTTCTGCAACAATATGATTCCCGAATACTATTCTTCATCTGATGTCTTAGTAAGATTCCAGAATACTATCTTCCATCTGCCATTACTATCTTTCCTGAGTGTATACGTCTCTAGAGTTCTTGATGTATTGCCCTTCCCTTTTAGATAATATGCACTATCAACCATTGCATAATAATGTGATTGAAATGTTTTGTACTCAATTTCACCGCTTTTTGCTATTATATATGTAGATATCTTCTTTCCCTCTTCTTTATACTGCTTTATCTCTGCCTTTAGATCTTCTAAATATTCATCTGTAGGATTCTTGCTAAGTAATTCATCGTCAAAAAGCTTTCTGCTCTGCATAGCAAGTTCAGTTATCTCTTCGTCGGTGCATTTTCCACTATAATAACATTTCAGAATTTTACTATATAGGATTACCACTTCTCTTGGTGTAGCTGGATATATGTCATCTAAGTTCTTACTAAGAATCTTCTCAACTTCCGTAGAAACTTTTTCAGACTTTTTCTTCTTCTCAGTTGTATCATTTGCTGACAGGTAATAATAATACAACACACACATAGCCACAAGTAATGAAATAATTATTATTTTTTTGTACTTCTTCATAGGCGCCTCCTTAGTTTTCTTCAAACATAAGTTCTACACTTTTCCCATCCTTTCCAGCATAACTGTTTGGAAATATTTTTCTAACATCCTCCATATATTCTTCCGGCCTGATCAATGAAGGACTAAAATGCGTAAGCCACATCTGTTTAGGCTGTGCCTCCTTAGCAAGTCTGGCGGCTTCGCAAAAAGTCATATGCTTATATTCTCTTGCTTTAGCTTCTTTACTTTTCTCGCCATACATTCCCTCACATATGAATAAATCAGAGTCTTTCGCACACTCACTGATTACAGGAACTGGTCTTGTATCCGTACAATAGGTTACCTTTATTCCTTTTCTCTTTGGTCCTAATACCATATCAGGTGTATATGTTATTCCATTTTCTTCTATGATATCACCTTTTTGTAATCTGTTCCATAATTCTTTAGGTATATTTTGTTCATTTGCTTTTTCAACTAAGAACTTACCGGCTCTTTCTATCTCAACTGTGTATCCATAACATATAACTTTGTGATTAACTTTAAATGCTGTTATCTTGTAACCATTAACTTCTATTACTTCCTTAGGTTCTCTTAGTTCTATAAAATTAATCTTAAATGGCAATTCAGGAGCAATTATCCTTATCGAATTAACGACTTTTTCTACACCTTTAGGACCTATAATCGTTATTGGTTCTGTTCTCTCAGCATTTCCTATAGTGAGCAATAAGCCTGGAAGTCCACTTATATGGTCTGCATGAAAATGTGTAAAGCAGATTATATCAATCGGTTTAAAACTCCAGCCTTTATTCTTGATTGCCACCTGAGTTCCCTCACCACAGTCAATTAAAAGGCTGCTTCCATTATATCTCGCCATCATAGCCGTTAACCAACGTCTTGGCAATGGCATCATTCCACTTGTTCCAAGCAAACAAACATCTAACATGTATTTTCTCCTAATCACACTTTTCTTTATATCATTTTTATATCATCTTCCATAATACATTATAATAATTCATTATTATCTTTTATATCGGGTTTTATAACAAATTCTTTTAGCATCTTATCATAACATTTTTCACACAAATCGAATGAATGTATCTCTCCATCCTTTTCCGAGAAATATCCCCAGGCATAATCAATAGAGAATACACCTTCTTTAATGGTTCCTCTTGAAACTTCCAGTTCTTTACCACATTTATTACATTTAACCATTTCTAAATCGTTTTCTTCAATTCTAATATATTTACGCATAGCCTTATTGTGTACAAACACTTCTCCTTTGTTTTTATTGTCAGAAATCGCTAAATAAGGTTCCTCAAATAACCATGTAAAAAAATAATCATATCCACATTATTCTCATACTGTTATTGTCATTTCAAAACTACTGTATTTGCAATTATCCATCTATGATTATACACAAAAATTTTATGCAATTATAGTGGTAAATGTATGAATAATTAGTCATCTTTTCCACATTATCAACCCATTTTCCTTAGGATTATCATAAAAGTTCTTTCTGACACCCTCGGTTTTAAACCCTAATGATTCATAAAGTGAAATTGCTGCTTTATTACTCTCCCTGACTTCAAGGGTAAATTCCGTCAAACCTTTAGTCTCCGCCTCTTCTAAGACTTTACTAAGAAGTTCTCTGCCTATCCCCTTGTGTCTTTCATATGCAGTGACTGCCACATTGGTAATGTCACCCTCGTATCCGATACAATACATTCCCATATATGCCAGTATTTTTTTATTTTCTTCATATATATAGAATAAAGACTGTGGATTATCCACTTCTTTAGAAAGCGACTGTTTTGACCAGGGCAGTGCGAAGCACTCTTTCTCTATCTGATGTACAGCCTCCACGTCTCTATTTTCCATTTTCCTTATCACGTTCCATTCGCTCTCTTTCTGCCTGTGATAACCTTAAATAATCCGGTGCAAATAAATCTGCGTTTTCTATTTCTCCAGCTCTATACATATCCCATGCAATAGCACCGATTGTAGTAGCGCGTTGTCTGCTTAACTGTTGTCTGGCATAAAAATGCCTGGTTGTAAGTTTTTCATCTATTGTCTGCTTAAAAACTGGTATTCCGTCACCGATAAATATAACTTCTTCATTTTCTTCATTAAGATAATCTGTCAAATCATCTATCGACATAGCACATTGTTTTATAACCGTTTCAAGTGTATCATTTTCACATCTGAATACACCTGTATAGACCTGATTTCTTCTTGCATCCATAATAGGACAGATGAGTTTATTGCAATGATTATAATTATATGCCATTGCATTTATGGTAGGAACATTTATTATGCCTATACCAAGAGCAAGAGCGAGTCCCTTCGCAGTAGCCGCACCAATTCTCAGGCCAGTAAATGAACCTGGTCCGCCTGTTATAGCTATTGCTTTCAGCTCCTTCTTATTAATGCCTGTCATTCTAAATATCTCATCAATCATAGGAAGTAATGTTTGTGAATGAGTTTTCTTAAGATTAACTGTATATTCTGCAATTACTGTTTCTTCATTGACTAAAGCAACACTTGCTACTAATGATGAACTGTCTATAGCTAATATCAATGTTTTTTTCCTCTTTCCATTAAATTTATGTCTGTTATTATCTTAATCTGTTATTAACCTAATCTGTTGTTATCTTAATCCGTTGTTATCTTAATCCGTTATTTATCACTGTTATCTTTCTGTAATCAAAGCCTTTATCCAAAGCCTTACTTATGTCAACTGAAATGATATTCTCTGGCAAAAGTTCACTTATAAGGTTCGCCCATTCTATCAGGCACACACCGTCACCATATATGTATTCTTCAAATCCGATTTCATACATTTCCTCGATATCTGCTATTCTGTATACATCAAAGTGATAAAGTGGTATTCTGCCTGTATCGTATTCTTGTATTATCGTAAATGTAGGGCTGTTTATAGGCTCATTAATTCCAAGTCCTGCCGCAAATCCCTGGGCAAATACAGTTTTACCTACTCCCAAATCTCCGGAAAGTGTTATTACTTCTCCTGACCTGGCCGCCCGGCCCATTTTCTTACCTATCTCGTATGTCTCTTCAGGTGAATTTGTTTCGTATATCATATTAACCTCCATTTCCGCAGGCGCATTCGCCGGAGGAACGCGAGCCGAATATCAGATTCGGCTCTGCGATAAGAGCAAAATGTGTCGCCTGTGGCACATTTTGCTGTGTGAAAAATCAACATATCGATTTGATTTTTCACACTAACCTCCATTTTCACAGACTATTTCTCCATTTTGAATTTATAGCAATTTGTATTCTTCTCCATTATCGCTTTTAGCTCATCAAAATTATCTCCAATGCAGCTCTTAGGGATAATAAATGCCCTGATTGGTGTAAAATACACAACAACAAGATTCTTCGTATTGATAACTTTTAAGACTTCATTCCATCTAAGGCTTGAACTTTCTTCACCTTTTCTAATGGTTATTCCTGAATTATCAAATATATATTCCATTTCGTCATTAAAATTCTTCTTAACCTGTTTCATAGCCCTGACATAATATTCTATAGGTGCAATAACTGTAAACAGTAAAGCCATAAATAACATGAGTGCTTTCTGTATTCCTACAAATTCGTTCCAGAATATTACTGTTCCTGCTGCTGACACCAGACTAAATAATACAGAAACAACACCTCTTACAGATACATAATTATTATTCATCATAAATTCATATAAGTTACCTATGCTTATTTTAACTTTTATATTAATTGTTCTTTCGTCATTCATCTAAAAGCCCTCGCTTTCACACTAAAAAATGCAAGCCACCTAATCGTGACTTGCATTGATTATAGCATATTTAATTTATTAAGTGAAGTATTTATATTCTTTAGCCAAAGAAACTACCATATGCCCGGCTCAATTTATCAGATATATAGTTATTATAAGAGCAGTTGTATGAACAGATTGTGATATGTACCATTGAAACATATACAACTGCTGCTACTGCAACGATTAATGCTACTGTTGCAAGTTTGCTTAACTTAGCATTTTTTTCTTTAGATACTATTATTAAAACTATACCTGCAACCATAATAATTACCGCAACTAGCACACCTATCCATGCTAATGACATAACTAATGGTTTCTTAGTTGTTGCTTTCTTAACTGATGCTATCGGGCCTCTTGCACATGTTACAATCGAAAAAATAAAACCGATTAATGCTCCTGCAAATGCACAACCTACTCCGATATATTCAAGTATTTTTTTAGTAGATATTGAGACGCCCTGTGTATTAGGCTGATTGAACTGATTATTATCCATATCTTTTTCTCCTTAATTCATAATTAAATTAAAAATTTGTTACAGACCTAATTTGTCATTTAACATACAGTTATATGAACAAATTGTAGCATTTGGAATAATTGCATAAACAATTGCTACTGCCGCAAGAATTATAGATACCATTGCAAGTTTACTTAATTTCTGTCCTTTTTCTAATGATAAAATTGTAAATACAAGACCTGCGATTGCAATAAGAGCAGCTATAATTACTCCAATAAGCCATAATGACATTTTGAATTTATGCTTATCCCAGTATACAGCTCCTCCTCTGCTACAAGTTACAATAGAAAATATAAATGTAAGAAGACATCCTAATGCCGAACAGCCAAGTCCCACATATTCGAATATTTTCTTTGTGGAAATCGATGGCATTGATGTTTGATTAAATTGATTATTATCCATGTTTCATATCCTCCTTTTTCATGTCCACATTTTCTTCTAAATATTAACATATTAAAATTTATCTGACAACCATTTTAGAAAATATTGTCATTTTTAATAACTTATATGATTTATTATATGTATCTTTGGACATTATCTGTTTTTATCAGCTTTTATTATATACTTTTGACACAGTCCCTGGATTATGATAAATTATATATTATATGTTATGATAGTTTCATCATATTATATGTATATTAAATCAGATAATTATAAAATTATATATCTGTAAGCAGCCTATCTATTACATTATATTTTATATAATACAATTCTACATTATCTGGTATATATTAAAGACTTAGGAGGATTATGATGTCAGACAGCATTATCAAAACTCTCGCTAGTGAACTTAATATTAAAACATCACAAGTAGAGGCAACAATTAAATTAATCGATGAAGGAAATACCATTCCTTTTATTGCAAGATACAGGAAAGAAGTAACCGGTTCTCTAAATGATGAAGTCTTAAGAACGCTCGACGAACGATTGACTTATCTTAGAAATCTCGAAGATAGAAAAGTTCAAATTCTAAATAGTATAGAAGAGCAGGGCAAATTAACTGATGAATTAAAAGCTAAGATAGAAGCTGCTAACACTATGGTTGCATTAGAGGACTTATATCTTCCATACAGACCAAAGAAGCGTACAAGGGCAACAATCGCTAAGGAAAAAGGGCTTGAACCTTTAGCCAAGGCTATATTAGAGCAGGATAAGAATCTGAATGTTACTGAAAAGGCTTCTGAATATATTAATGATGAAAAAGAAGTTGCAAATGTTGAAGATGCCATAGCAGGTGCAAAAGATATTATAGCTGAAACTGTTTCAGACAACGCAACTTACAGAGAATACATAAGAAAATTCACATTTAATAACGGAAGTCTTGTATCCACTGCCAAGGATAGTGAAGAGGACTCTGTATATGAAATGTATTACAATTTTGAAGAGCCTGTCAAGAAAATCGCAGGACACAGAATCTTAGCTATTAATCGTGGTGAAAAAGAAAAGATTCTATCTGTTAAGATAACTGTTGATGAGGAAAGTATCTTAAATTATCTTAATAAAATGATTTGTAAATCTACTAATTCTGAATGTGAAGCCATTCTGTCAGATGTAATCGCAGACAGTTATAAGAGACTTATTTCTCCGGCAATCGAAAGAGATATAAGAAATGAACTTACTGAAACTGCTGAAGATGGCGCTATAAAGGTATTTGGTAAAAATCTTACACAGTTACTTATGCAGCCACCAATTGCCAATCAGGTTGTATTAGGATGGGACCCTGCATTCAGAACAGGTTGTAAATTGGCTGTAGTTGATACGACAGGCAAGGTACTTGATACTAAAGTTATATTTCCAACAGCACCTCAGAATAAAGTTGAAGAATCTAAAAAAGAAGTGTTAAAACTTATTGATAAATACAATATTTCTCTTATATCAGTCGGAAACGGAACTGCATCAAGAGAATCTGAAATGGTTATCGTAGATATTATTAAAGAATGTAAATCCAAGGTATCATATGTTATTACAAATGAAGCTGGTGCCTCTGTCTACTCTGCAAGTAAGCTGGCAACGGAAGAATTTCCTGACCTTAACGTCGGAGAAAGAAGTGCAACTTCTATCGCAAGAAGAGTTCAGGACCCTCTTGCTGAATTAGTTAAAATAGACCCTAAATCAATCGGTGTCGGTCAGTATCAGCACGATATGAACCAGAAGAAATTATCTGAAGCTCTTACAGGCGTAGTCGAGGACTGTGTAAATAAAGTCGGTGTAGACTTAAATACTGCTTCAGCAAGCTTATTAGAATATATATCAGGCATATCAAAAACTATCGCAAAAAACATTGTTAAATACAGAGAAGAAAATGGTAAATTTACCAACAGAAAACAGCTTCTTAAAGTTGAGAAATTAGGACCTAAGGCATTTCTGCAGTGTGCAGGCTTTATGCGTATTGCAGATGGTGATAATCCACTTGATGCTACAAGCGTTCACCCTGAATCTTATGAAGCTGCTAATAATCTTCTTAAGAAGCTTGGTCTTAATGTTGAAGATATTAAAAGCGGTAATCTTGTCGGATTAAGCCTTATGGCAAAGGATACTAAGAAATTATCTGATGAACTCGGAATTGGTGAGCCAACCCTCAAAGATATTATAAGAGAATTAGAAAAGCCGGGACGTGATCCTCGTGATGAAATGCCAAAACCTATTCTTAAAACAGATGTATTAGAAATGAAAGACCTCACTCCCGGAATGATTCTTAAGGGAACTGTCCGTAATGTAATTGACTTTGGTGTATTCGTAGATATTGGTGTACATCAGGACGGGCTTGTACACATCTCTCAGATTACTGACAGATATATTAAGCACCCACTTGATGCAGTTAGTGTTGGAGATATCGTAGATGTACAGGTTATGAGTGTAGATATTGCCAAGAAGAGAATTCAGCTTACTATGAGAATTCCTAAATAAATAATTTGTTATATACTCTGATTTATTAGATAATAACGCAACTTTGCTCATACATCATAGAATTAAATTATCTGTATTAAGCTAATTTGCATATATAAATATTGAAACATTTGTATGAATTGCTAATTTGTGGATATGATTTTTCGGCTCTTTCGATTATTTGTATTCATTCAATGTCCATACACTAAAACCGAGAAGTCCGTCTATGACATACACTTGATTTATGACGTATCGCGAGTGTGAGTTATATGCCGGCTGATGCAAAAGGTCGGTGCAGTTAATCACCGTTCAAGCAAAGCGCGTCTGATTGACTGCACCGTAATAGACTTTGCAGAGGGCGGCATTTACTCACACCCGATTAAGGAATTATGAAAGTGTGTGTCATAGACGGACATTTCGGCTTTAGTGTTCGTCCAGTGAATGTACACAAAAAATGAGCCAAAAACAATATCTCACAAATTTACGCAATTCTTACAAGGCATTTCAATATTTATATATGTCAAATTGCTTAATCAGATAAATATAAACCACATATGTATGAGCAAAGTTGCGTTATTATTCCTAAATAAATCAGAGCATATAACAATACCCCCACCTATTACTCTCATAGTAAGCGGTGGGGGTATTTCACACTCATAATTTAATTAATCTTCCATTCTGATTCTGGTAATAATTCCATCAACCTGTGCTGATGCTTCTTCGTACTTCTCTTCTGTTATAACGTCCGTTACGAAGCCGAATTCGCCCTTAACATCTTCTACTTCTATAATTTCAACTTTACCAAATGCTTTCTCTACTTCAGCAAGTTTCTCATCAACGTTTCCTTTAACTCGTACAAAGAATTTCTTCTCTGATAACTTAATATCCGTAAGCTCAAGTTTCTTGCTGCTCCAGAATGACATAATATTTGTATTCAAATGTTTAACTGCATCTACGATATCTGACACAACTGCACTTGCTGTAGGTAATTTTCCAGCGCCACTTCCATAGAACATAACATCACCAAGTACATTTCCCTTTACAAGGATACCATTAAATACACCATTTACACTATATAATGGATGGTTACTGTCAATCATAACAGGAGCTACATATGCATAGAATTGGTCATCTACTTTATTAGCTTCACCAAATAATTTGATTGAACGTCCCATTTTATTAGCATATTTGAAATCTATATCTGTGATTTTAGTAATGCCTTCTGTATATATTTCTTCATAATCAACATTGTAACCGTATGCTAGTGAAGCAAGAATTGCAATCTTACGGCAGGCATCAAAACCATCAACGTCTGCGGATGGGTTTCTCTCTGCATATCCTAAATCCTGTGCTTCTTTAAGAACTGTATCAAAATCAAGTCCTTCTTTAGACATCTTTGTAAGTATGTAGTTAGTTGTGCCATTTAAGATACCTGTAATCTTCGTAATCTCATCGGCTGTTAATGACTGGTTTAATGGTCTGATGATTGGAATACCACCACCTACACTTGCTTCAAACAAGAAGTTTCTGTTGTGTTCTCTTGCAATTTTCAATAATTCAGGGCCATGCTTAGCAACAAGCTCTTTATTAGATGTACAAACACTCTTACCTTTCTCAAGTGCTGCCTTAACAAATGTATATGCCGGTTCAACACCGCCCATAACTTCAGCAATTACTTCGATTTCAGGATCATTAAGAATTACATTGTAATCATGAACTAAGATATCCATAACCGGATCACCAGGAAATTCTCTTAAATCTAAAACATATTTAACATTTATCTCCTGACCTGCTTTTTTATTAATGCTTTCCCTGTTAGTATTAAAGACTTCGACTACACCTGAGCCTACTGTACCATATCCTAATACTGCCACATTTATCATTTTTTCAAACCTTTTACCGTTATCTACGGTCCTTTCTATGTTTTATTATTCTCTTGCTAGTATCTTAAGGTAATGTATACCTTTCTTCGCCTCAATGGCATCTATCATATCAGAAACATTTTTTGTCTCCGGACCAATTTCCACACTCAATGTAAGAGATGCTACCCCATTAATCGGAATAGTCTGATGTATCGTTAAAATATTGGCATTATCTTCTGCAATCTGTTTCAGAACTCCTGACAATAGTCCCGGTTCGTCGTCCATCTGAAGCACAAATGTGATGGTTTTGCCTCTTGCATTATCATGAAATGGAAATATATCATCTTTATACTTATAAAATGAACTTCTACTAAGACCAACCTGTTCAGTTGCCTCCTGAATAGATATTGCCCGCTCAGACTCTAATAGTCTTTTAGCCTCAACCACTTTAAGCAATACTTCCGGAACAGCTTTTTTCTTCAACACATAGTATTTACCCTCGTCTTGCATATAAACGTAATACCGTTCCTTTCCTGTTTGTCGTAGAAATACAGTTGTTTTTCACTCAAAGAATTTTACCACAAGTGTTATTACTTTGCAAGCAGATAATATACTTTATTCTGACATTTCTATACAATAAAGGAATCAACATCAAAGCATTTAGACTTTCATGCTGATTCCTTATGACTACCACTTCTTATATTATTGTTTTCTTATAACTATCAATTTCTTATGATTATTGCTTCCTAATAATTATAAGTTTCTTGTGATTATCGATTTAACTTAACCATTTTATTAAATAATTCTGCACATTTTTCGTCAGCCGAGAACACCAGTGTTTTTTCACCTATAGACATTACATACACTTTTTCGTTGTTATCAGGTATTTTATGACTTGTTTCAGCTTCTTTAATAAACTCTTTAACACATTCTTTCAATTGTTCATCAGGATATTCTATATTAAATAAGATATCCGAATCTATATATATGTCATCTTCAAATTTACCATCAGATAATACACCTATACTAAATGTTATATCTAATTGAAGTGAGTTATTTATATTTATTTCGAGGTTATCTAAATATTGTTCCTGATTCTTTCCTGCAATACTCAAAAATAATTTATATGTTTCAGGCATTGACGAAACAATCTTTATATACGACCAGGTATTACCTTTTTTCCCTCTATAGTCTATAACCAGCTTGCATAGGTAGTCGTTATCCCCCATAACCGATTTTAAATCTGCTCTCATACCTTGTAATTCTTTTTTATAACTTTCATATAATAATACGGCATCTTCATCACTTATATTTGCGTTGATTGTATAATTCTCTTCCGGTTTAATTCTGATAATATCCTTTACTTCCGGTATATCCAATACTTTATCTATTACCTCAGGTTGTTTATAGAGATACTCTAATATCGATTCTTCCATCATATCACTTAATTGTACCGTTCTATGATATAGTTTACCATCTACGCAGAAATCCACATCAACTTTATTATAATATATATATGATGAATTCCAGACACTATATTGATACTGCGATGGCTTATCCACATATTTGTTATATTGATTTGTAAGCATTTGGATTATATTTTCTTCTTTTATTTTAACATTCTTTGATATTGATAAAACATAATCTTTGTCATTTATATATATGCTCATATCTCTATCGTAACCGAAATCTGTTGACACAGTAATATATTCAACTTCATCAACATCAGGTCTGAATTTCTTTATATTTTCAGTTGCTCCATAAACACAGATAAAAATTGCCACATTACAAAGTATAACTACCAATATGCCCGGTATCGCTCTTAGCAGTTTTCGCACCTTTCTTGTTGCCAGTAATTCAAACAGAAAATATACTAATATTGCCAGACCATATAATATAACAATATATAGAATATCTATCGTCCGGTCATTATAATCTAAATAATACATAATAATATTATAGAGAGGAATAAGGCATATTACCAATGTTATGAGAGTACGGACTACTCCCTGTATCCACTTATTACTTGCTGCATGGCCTGCCGTTTCACTCTTTCTTCTATTAAATAAGATACCTCCAATTATCAGATATATTATTCCCAATACAAATGCATATATCACTCCGGTATTAGTTATATCTAAATATGAGTCATCGAATCCTACTATTAATGAAAGTATATTTATATTATCACGAAATGGTAATTTCACATAATTCATATTAGCATATGGGCATAAATCATATATAAATCCTACTATGTATCTAATAAGCAAGCGTGGCACAAATAATATAACCCCACTCATAGCTATGTTAGTAAATATAGTACCTGTAAGTCCCTGTGCAATGCTGATTCCACCCATAATCAATATAACACATGCTAACATTCCTAAGTTATATCGGATAGTAAAATGTCCCATATATTTATACCTTTTATAATATACTAATCTTCCCATAACATTTATCACCATTATGGCAATAATCCATGTAAATGCTGCTAATACATATGAAATATACAAACACGTTCTCGTATAGGGTAATGAGTAAAATACATCACTCGACTTTCTCTTTGTCGTAAATCTGAATATGTATATCATTACTACAGATGTTGTAAAAAGATATAGAATACAATCTATTTTATCTGTAAAGAATAAATGGTCTCCAACCATCATTCCTGTTGCAATAGGCATATATCCCATAACAACCGCCAGAACTATACCTATTATACGAAGTTGTTTTAAAGCATCTTTATATAGACTTATACTAAAAAATTTATTTCTGTTATTTTTCATTCTCTATTCCCTCCAATACATCATTATAGCTGTATCCATACACTTCCATTTCGTATGTAAATACTTCCTCAAGGGTTAATGGAAGTATATCTAATATAAGTGGATTTAATCTTCTTATCTGCGTGGCTATCATATCTTTTTCTCCTCTGATTATCAGATTCGCTACCGAACCACTTTGCTTATAATTTCTTATATTAATGTCCAAAACATCAAATTTAGATTGATTATATTCCTCTGTAAATGCAACCTGCACCTTAAAGAGGCTGGTCTTAATATCCTGAATGTCGCTTTCGAAGATAAGTCCGCCTTTATGTAACAAAGCAAGCTGGTCGCAAGTATCTTCTAATTCTCTTAGAGAATGTGATGTAAGAATAGCTGTCGCCTTACTCTCTATTACCTCTTCGCAGATTAATTTCTTAACAAGATTTCTGACAACAGGATCTAATCCGTCAAATGTCTCATCAAACAACATATATTCAGGACAAGTCGAAAGTGCTAGAATAATTGCCGCCTGTCGCTTCATTCCCTTAGAAAATGTATGTATTGATTTGCCTGCATCTAATTTGAACAATTCGACTAATTTATCAAACTTTTTATCATCATATCTGTTATAAAAAGATTTATAAAATGCTGACATCCTCTTTAAAGATGCCCCCGGCAGAAAATATAAGTCATCAGATACAAAGACCATTTTGTTCTTAGCCTCCTGATTGTTATATACAGGTTCCTCATCTATTAAAATATTTCCTTTGTCAGCTTTATATACTCCTGACAACAGTCTTAAAAATGTTGATTTACCCGCACCATTTGAACCTACCATTCCATATATTGCTCCTTTTGGAATAGTACATGAAACATCTTTTAATGCATATACATTCTCAAATTTTTTCGATACACCACTAACATTTATCATAGTTTTCACCCACGCTATCAGCATGTTCCTTTCTCTCAATTGCCTTATCAAGGCTATTTATAATTTCTTCTCTGCCTACACCTGCTAATATCAGTTCATACATCATCTGTTCTAAATCCGATATCTGGTTTCTCTTTGCCTCACTGAGTATTCCTTTTGCATTTTCAGATACGAAACAGCCTTTACCCGGAACAGAAAAGATAATCCCTCTTCTGTCTAAATCCGAATATGCTTTCTGAATCGTATTCGGATTAACTGAGAGTTCAACTGACAGATTTCTTACTGATGGAACCTGTTCTGTTCCCTTCAATACTCCTGTCAGTATAAACTTCTCCATCTGTTTAATAATCTGTTCGTACACAGGAACTCCTGACATTACATCTATCCTAAACACGTCTTCCCGCCTTCCTACTTAAGTGTACTATTACTGCTAGTACGCTTAATATAACAAAAAAGTTATGGCTTGTCAACCATAACTTTTTATATTAGAGACTTTCGACTGTCTTCTGAAGTGCTTTCATCTCTTCTTCTTTAAGAAGTTTATCAACATCTAGCATAACTATCAGACGTCCATTTACATTTAAAATGTTTTTGTAATATTCTGTATCTTCCGACACAAGAATACCAGGTACAGGGAAAATATTATTCTCTTCGACATTCTGTATATCTCCGACTGAATCAACTTCTAATCCAATAGAAAGTGTTTCTGTTTTAACAATTATAAACTTGGTATCTTCATTATAAGGAATGTCTTCTTTACCAAATTTACGTCTGAGACTACATATAGGAATTATAGAACCTCTAAGATTTATTATTCCTTTGATAATTCTATTCGCATTAGGAACAGGTACTACCTGCATAACCTTCTCAATTCCACGTACAACGTTTATATCAACGCCATACTCCTCTTTCCCAATACGAAATACAACAGGTTTAAATTCCATGGCAAAATCCCCTTTCTACTGTTCTATTTACTTTTATTCAGGCTATTCCATTTTAAATATGCACTTATAAACGGTTCAATATTTCCATCTAACACACTCGCCACATTACCAGTTTCAAAATTAGTTCTATGATCTTTAACAAGTGTATAAGGCTGCATAACATATGATCGTATCTGATTTCCAAAATTAATGTCCTTAATCTCGCCTCGGATATCTGATACTTTTTCTGCATTCTCAGCTTTCTTAAGTAAATACAATTTTGCTTTCAACATCTTCATCGCCTTATCTTTATTCTGAAACTGCGATCTTTCATTCTGACATTGCACTACAATTCCTGTAGGTATATGTGTTATTCTAATTGCTGAAGATGTTTTGTTAATATGCTGTCCACCCGCACCACTGCTTCTGTAAGTATCGATTCTCAAATCATCTTCATTTATATCAATATCTAAATCTTCTTCAATATCAGGCATTACATCACATGATGCGAACGATGTCTGTCTCTTTCCTGCGGCATTGAACGGAGAAATTCTTACAAGTCTATGCACACCTCGTTCTGATTTAAGGTATCCATAAGCATTTTCTCCATTTATCTGCATCGTGATTGATTTAAGTCCTGCTTCTTCACCATCTAAGAAATCCAGAATCTCAACGGTAAAACCTTTCTTATCCGCAAATCTCTGGTACATTCTCGACAACATACTTGCCCAGTCGCAGGACTCTGTTCCACCTGCACCTGCATGTAATGTAAGTATCGCATTGTTCTTATCATATTCCTCTGATAAAAGAGTACTGACACGAAGTTCTTCGAATTCTTCTTTAAATTCTTCGAAATTTTTCTCAATCTCAGGTATTATATCCGGATCTTCTTCCTCATATCCCATCTGAATCAATGTCTCAATATCTTCATACTGCATACTAAGTTTATCAAATTGCTCAATGGTATCTTTAAGGTTCTTTAATTCACGCATATAATTCTGAGATTTCTCAGTATCATCCCAGAAATCAGGCGACTCCATTGTTTTCTCAATTTCAACAATTCTCTCCTTTTTTCCGGCTAAGTCAAAGTGAATCCCTCAATTCATTAAGTGGTTCTGCAAATAAACCAAGACTATATTTGAACTGATCTAATTCTACCACTTAATCACCTTCTTCCACAACACTGTTTATATTTCTTACCACTTCCACATGGGCAAGGATCATTTGGATAAATCTTCTCGCTCTCACGCTTCTTTGGTGCTTTAACTCCAGAATCATCTTTATTAGTTCCTGTTACTTTAGCAACCTGTTCTCTTTCTACTTTCTGTTCAACTTTAACATGCAAAAGTAACTTAACTGTATCTTCCTTGATTGATTCAGTCATTTCTCCGAACATCTCGTAACCTGTCATCTTATATTCGATTAACGGATCTCTCTGGCCATAAGCCTGTAAGCCGATTCCCTGACGTAACTGGTCCATATCATCGATATGATCCATCCATTTTCTATCTATTACCTTAAGTAATACCACACGTTCTAATTCACGTATCTGTTCTGCTTCAGGGAATTCTGCCTCTTTAGCTTCATATGCCTTAACAGCTTTTTCTTTAAGATACTGATTTAAAGCCGCTTTATTAAATTTGTCTTTCTGTTCATCAGTAAGAATAATCGGGTCGAATGGATATATAGGTAAAATAAGCTGATTTAACTCTACCATATCCCAATTCTCTGGTGACTGATCTTCTGAAATACATCTATCAACGATTCCATCAATAACATCGGTAATCATCTTGTATACAGAATCACGCATATTCTCTCCATTTAATACTCTTAAACGTTCTGCGTAGATTGTCTCTCTCTGTTCGTTCATTACCTGATCATATTCTAACAGATTCTTTCTAATACCATAGTTATTACCCTCTATCTTCTTCTGTGCCTTCTCTATTGTATTAGACAGCATACTATGCTGTATAGGCTCATCTTCCTGAATACCTAATGCCTTAAATGTAGACATAAGCTTTTCAGATCCAAACAATCTCATTAAATCGTCTTCTAATGAAATGAAGAACTGTGACTGTCCTGGATCTCCCTGTCTACCTGAACGTCCTCTTAACTGATTATCGATACGTCTTGACTCATGTCTTTCTGTACCTATAATTTTTAAACCGCCAGCTTCTCTTGATTTATCATCAAGCTTAATATCAGTACCACGGCCTGCCATATTAGTTGCGATCGTAACCGCACCAAATGCACCGGCTTCTGCTACTATCTCTGCTTCTAATTCATGGAACTTGGCATTTAAGACTTTATGAGGAATGCCTTCTTTTCTAAGTAAATTACTTATCTCTTCTGATGATTCAATTGTAATTGTACCTACAAGCACAGGCTGTCCTGTCTTATGTGTCTCCACAATTTCTCTTACGATGGCTTTTAACTTGCCTCTCTTTGTAGAATAAACTGAATCTGGCAAATCTATTCTTGCAATAGGTTTATTAGTAGGAACTTCTACAACGTCCATTCCATAAATATTTCTAAATTCCTGTTCCTCTGTTAATGCTGTACCTGTCATACCACACTTCTTATCATATTTATTAAAGAAGTTCTGGAATGTGATTGTTGCAAGAGTCTTACTCTCTCTCTTAACTTTTACATGTTCTTTAGCTTCAATAGCCTGATGAAGTCCATCCGAATATCTTCTGCCTGGCATAATACGGCCTGTAAATTCATCTACGATTAATACTTCATCATCTTTTACAACATAATCTTTATCTCTGAACATAAGATTATTTGCTCTTAAAGCAAGTATAATATTATGCTGTATCTCTAAGTTCTCTGGATCTGCAAGGTTCTCTATCTTGAAGAAATCTTCAACTTTCTTAACGCCCTCTGCAGTAAGGTTTACAACTTTATCTTTCTCATTAACGATAAAGTCTCCATCTTCCTCTACTTCCTCTTTCATAATAGCTGCCATCTTAGTAAGCTCTGGTGTATCCTTACCACGTTTTAACTGTCTTGCTAAAATATCGCATACTTCGTAAAGCTTTGTAGATTTTCCACTCTGACCTGAAATAATAAGTGGTGTTCTCGCCTCATCGATAAGAACTGAGTCAACCTCATCGACGATTGCAAAGTTAAGTCCTCTCTGAACTAACTGCTCTTTATAGATAACCATATTATCTCTTAAGTAATCGAAACCAAGCTCATTATTTGTAATATATGTAATATCGCAATTGTAAGCTGCTCTTCGCTCATCATTTTCCATACTGTTTAATACAACACCGACTGTTAAGCCAAGGAAACGATGAACCTGTCCCATCCATTCAGCATCACGATGTGCAAGGTAATCATTTACTGTTACGACATGAACACCTTTGCCCTCTAATGCATTCAGATATGCTGGAAGTAAACAAGTCTGTGTCTTACCTTCACCTGTCTTCATCTCAGCGATACGTCCCTGGTGTAAAATAATACCACCCATAAGCTGACATTCATAATGTTCTGTATTAAGGACTCTTCGTGCAGCTTCTCTAACAACCGCATATGCTTCAGGTAATAAATCATCTAATGTTTCACCATCTGCAAGTCTTTTCTTAAATTCATCTGTCTTTCCACGTAATTGTTCATCTGTTAATTCTACCATCTGTGGTCTTAATGATACTATCTTGTCCACAATTGGCCTGATTCTCTTTATTTCTCTTTCACTGTGAGTTCCAAATATTTTTGATACAAGACCCATTATATATCTCCTAGTCATTTTTTATAGTTTACATACGAATCTTATTTTAACACTAAATACCTATTAATTCAATATTTGATTTAAAAAAAGGTTGAAAGTATTACACTCTCAACCTTTAATATTTTAATTAATATTCTTAGAATTATTATTCTCTTAGAATTCAGGTTCAATCAAACCGTATGTATTGCCTTTTCTCTTGTATACAACATTAACTTCATCTGTCTCTGAATTACTGAATACATAGAAGTTATGTCCTAATAATTCCATCTGTACGCAAGCTTCTTCAGGATCCATTGGTTTAATTCCGAATTTCTTTGTTCTGATAATCTTAATCGAATCATCTTCATCATAATCTTTATCGATATATTCAGGACTGAAATTATCTCTTGACTGCTGTTTATCTACAATTTTGTTCTTATATTTCTTAAGCTGTCTTTCGATAATCTCTTCTACAAGATCAATCGATACATACATATCACTGCTAACCTGTTCAGATCTGATAATATTGCCTTTAACCGGAATGGTTACCTCTATTTTCTGTCTTTCTTTCTCAACACTAAGTGTAACATGTACTTCTGTATCTGCTGTGAAATACTTTTCTAACTTTCCTATCTTCTCTTGTACTGCATTCCTTAATCCCTCTGTAACATCAATGTTTCTTCCTGTAATCACGTATCTCATGCTGTCCATCTCCTTTTCCCATTATTGAAAATTCATATGCAATCACTGGTAAATGTCTATAATATCTGCCCCACAGATATCTCTTATGATTACCCTGTAATGCTTTAGAATTCTCACAATAAATAACCAATACCTTCAACGGTTATTTATGTTATTAATTATACCATAATCTAGTTTTTTTTCAAGAAAAAAGGTCGTGTTTAGTCAATATATTTTCATCTATGCTTTGAAAAGTTTATTTTCACTTTAAATGCCACTTTGAATGATTAAAAATACATTTAGACTTATATATTTTTCAGGCTGTACTTTAGCGCATCCTAACAATTATTCCATAAATATTATACTTTGTGTCAAGTGGTTTTTAGTAATTTTTGATATTTTAGCATAATTTCACAAAACGTTTGTTCTTTTAGCCTATCTACAGTTTTCAACACTATGTGACATTATTTTCTGTGGAAATTGTGGATAACTACGTGCATAAATACTTTTTATTGGTATTTTGACATTATTTTTACCCAGAAGTTATCCACATTGTCTACATTGTGATGTTAATAACGTACTTTTTAAATGTGGTTACCTTTTTAAAATTTACATCAAATTTGTGCATATTCACTATCTTTATATTTGATATTAAAAAAAGAACGTCCATCTATATGGCCGCCACTTTCAATAGGACAGTTATTATCAAACATATATGTTAAGACATTATATGCGTAAACTGACACATCATCAGGATCAAGTCCTCTGAAATGATACTGTTTGCTCGTTCTGGTTTGATACCATTTTCCATTCCTACGTTATATTCATATAAATAATTTTATTCTAATTATACTAAAAGGTCTATAGCCACTGTATTTTATGCGAATTGCATACCAGCCGTAAGTTTATCTTACTCTGGTCCCAGTTGCCATAGACCTTTATATATTCATTTATATTATTTGTTCGTACTAATTAATAATTCTTACAGCACATAAAGGTGTTCTGTAGTTAGCACTTGAAATCTTAATTCCTGTAGATGGTGTACTTGCATGAATAATCTGTCCATTACCAATGTATAATGCAACATGTCCGATATTGCTACCACCATTTGTATAGAATAATAAATCACCAGGTAATAATGAATCTAATGATACTCTTGTACCACAAGTTGACTGTGAACCCGACTGATGTGGTAAGCCGTATCCGAAATAGTTATATACTGCCATTGTGAAACCTGAACAGTCTGTACCATTAGTTAAGCTTGAACCACCATATACATATGGGTTACCCTCAAACTGTAATGCATATGCAACAACTGCGGCACGAAGTGCTGAAGCTGATGATGTATCTACTGAATCTGAAATCTGTGTGTTGCTTGAAGAACTGCTTGATGAAGCATTTGATGAAGTATTCTTCGAAGCTGCTGCCTTACGTCTTGCTTCCTCTGCTGCTTTAGCTTCTCTAGCCTTTCTCTCTGCTTCCTTAGCTTCTTCTGCAAGTCTTGCCTCTTCTGCAAGTTTTGCTTCTTCTTCCTCTAATGTAATGGCTGTGTTAAATTTAACATCTATATTCACATAATCCATAGATACCCAGCCCTTGACATCTTCATCAATATTTAAATATACCCAGCCATCTCCGTATTGAATTACATCATACTGTCCACCTTCAGGAAGCTGTGTAAGAATTCTTCCATCTGCCTGCTGTCCTTCTCTTACATTAAGAGTCTCTGTTGTAACAGTTGCATTAACATATCCACAGTTAACTGCAATTGCCTTAGCTTCTTCTCCTGTTACAAAGTAATCTTTCTTAATATAACCTGTACAGTTACCTGATTCTATCTTATACCAATCTCCTTCAGTACCAACTATTGTAGCTGCACAGTTGTTATATATCTTACCAACTATATCTGCATCTGTGCTTGGTGCTGTACGGACATTTACATAATCTTCAACCTGAGACATTGCTATTGTATCATAAACTGAAGTCTCCTTAGGAGCCTCTGTAGTTGTCTCTTCCTGTGTAGGAGCCTCTGTAGTTGTCTCCTGTGTAGTTGTCTCCGGAGCCTTTGTGGTCTCTTCGGCTACTGCTACTTTATCTGTAATTAACGCTGATAATTCAGCTTTTTTATTGCTTTCTACATTATAATTCTCCAATGCAACTGCGATACCTGCACTTGGAATATTTACCGAAAGTTTATCTGTCTTAGTATTCTGTGCGCTTGCTGTCCCAACACCCAATACAATTGTTGTTAATAAACAGCCTGCTGCAATCCCAACGTTTCTCTTTCTCACGAAAACCTGTCCTTTCTCAATAAATATTACAAAATTGTTAAAATCTTTTTACATTTTAGCAAAAATGTATTAATTTGTCAACCTTTACGGTTGTTTTTTATGCACTTTTCAATTACCTTTTTTTGCCTTTTATTTATATTTTTTACTTATATTTATTGTTTCTGATTATTTATTTTATTTCATTAACATATAAATAGACTTGTTTATAAATCTATTAATATGTGTTATAATCCAAATATATAAAAATCAAAAAATATATTGCAACATATTTGTTTGCATAATGGAGTCTAATGCGAAAAATAATGCTGATGCGATTATTTTTCACACAGCTATTTGTTTCAGAGCAAAAGCAAATAGCTTATATGGCAGATGAGAAATCACCTACACTAATTCTTCATCGCCTCTTCACAATAAATTGCTCAGAAACGAGGATTATTATGAATGATTATATTATTATTACCGGTGCATCCAGGGGTATTGGCAGAGCTATTGCCATTAAATTTGCCAAAGCAAAGTATCCCGTTATAATTGTATCCAAAAATAATTATGATGATTTACTCAATGCAAAAAAAGAAATCGAATCATATGGCAGTACATGCTATGCTTATAAATGCGATGTATCTTCTTATGATGAACTTTTAAATCTGAAAAAATCTCTGGAAAATTTAAAAATATATGTATCATGCCTTATAAACAATGCTGGAATCTGTGATTTCGGATTATTTCAGGACCTTGATATAACTACCTGGAATAATATTATAGCCACAAACCTGTCATCTGTATTCTATATGAGTAAAATTTTTATTCCGGATATGCTGCATTTGCAGAAAGGAAGTATTATAAATATATCTTCTGTCTGGGGAAATGTCGGAGCTTCCTGTGAGGTTGCATATTCAGCCTCAAAAGGCGGAGTCAATTCACTTACTAAGGCACTCGCTAAAGAACTAGCGCCCTCACATATAAATGTCAATGCAGTTGCCTGCGGTGCAATCGATACTACTATGAATTCACGTCTTACTCCTGAAGAAAAAACTGATTTAGAGGAAGAAATTCCTTATGGAAGAATGGGAACCTGCGAAGAAGTTGCAAATCTCGTATACAATATTTTCAATTCTCCAGATTACCTTACAGGTCAGATTATAACATTTGATGGTGGATGGACGTAAAACACCGGTATATTCATAATATTAAAATACATCGTAAAAACTCAGCTGCATTTTTAATTGCTGTTCCATTTAGTATATTCATAATATTAAATTACACCGTAAAACCGATAACTTGCCGGTGTTATTTTAGTTCTAATTTATGCACATTCATAGGGCATACATCTTATATACTTATACAAAATTATCCGTATATAACTCACACTCATGATGCGTAATAAATCGTGTGAATGAAATATACGGATAATTCTGTTTTTAGTATATCTAAATGCCCTTTTATTTATCCAGTATCCTCTTCGCTGTCTTATTATCCTTACATATACAGATAATTGAATACTCTCCATATTGTTTAAATATAGCATTCTTTATTTTTAGTACTTCTTCAGGCATATAGCTCGAATAATTATCCTCTTTATCTTGCAGATAAGCCTTCACAACTTCTTTAATCCCTGTTGAATCTCCTTTTAATAAAACAAGTTCTTCTGATGATGCACCATCTCCTACATATGCCTTTATTACAGATGTATCTGTATCCGTAATCTTATATGTATTAATTATAACGTTTTCATCAACTTCTGATAATTCCGTTTCAAAAGATGAACTTTCCTTTAATTCATTAATGTATTTAATTACTTCATCTTCTGTGATATTTTTATTTTTCTTATCGGTTGTCTTTCCGCATGCCATTAATGACAATGCTATCGTTACAAGTATTGCTATTCCTAATATTTTATTTAGTCTTTTCATCAGTTACCTCCTGTTTATTGAACGTATTTATATACGAACTTATGATATAAGTTTCTCAAAATCTGCCACTGGCATCGGTCTGGCAAAATAGAATCCCTGGATAAGGTCACAGCCCTGTTCTTCTAAGAACTCAACCTGTTCTTTAGTCTCTATTCCCTCAGCCACAATTTTCATATTGAGGTCTTTAGCAAGCACAATTGTATTCCTTACAACGGTCTCGCCACGTTCTTTGTCATCTGCTTCATTAAAGAACTCACCATCAAGTTTAATAATATCCAATGGTATGTTTTTAAGAAGATTAAGTGATGAGTATCCTGAGCCGAAATCATCCATCGATACAACAAAACCATATTCGTGTAACTTTCTTATGGTGTTAAGTAACACATCCTTATCATCATAAAATGCACTTTCAGTAAGTTCTATCTCGATATATTCATGCTCAATATCATATCTGTCTACAATATCTCTTATATGTTCTGCAAGATTTTCATCTGCAAAATGAAGTCTTGAAACATTCACTGATACTGGTACATATTTTTTTCCTTCTCTCTTCCAGTCGGCCTGTAACTTTGCAACCGCATCTATCATATAGTCATCTAACTTTGTAATAAAACCATTTTTTTCAAACACCGGTATAAATTCACCCGGAGAAATAATGCCTCTGTCTTTACTTATCCAACGTACTAATGCCTCGGCTCCTAACAGTTCTTCATTTACAGGACTATATTTTGGTTGAAGATATACCTGGAATTCCTTGTTCAAAAGGGCTGCCTCCATTGATTCTTCTATCATATTTTCCTTACGTTGCTGTTCTCTTATTTTAGAGCTGTACATCGTAACTTTAGTTTCCACCGAATCAGTTCTGCTGTCTTTGGCACCTATTGCAATCAGATTGATGGCATTTACTGACATTGTCTTATCTTCAATCAGATAAATTCCTGCCTTAAAATTCATCTTAAGTTTGACTTTACTTATATATCCTGACAAGTCATCAAGTATTCTTTTCACTCTCTTAACTAATTCTTTCTCATCTTCATAGCATAACAACATTCCATACTGCGACTCTGCATATCTTGCATAGACCTCATTCTTTCCTGTCCATTCCTTAAGACGTTCACTGATTTTTTCTAGAACCTCATCTTCAAAGCCATCGCCATAATACTCTAAAATTATATGATATCTTATTATTTCAAATGATATCATTGCAAATTTCATATCATGATTTCTGCGTTTTCTTAATATTTTACCTGCACTTTCTTCAAAATAAGTCCAGTTACCATATCCTGTCAGACTGTCTATATATAATAAGCCAGCCATTCTCCTGTTACTTCTAATCTTAGATATAGTAGAAACTAATAATAACATAAACGGAATCAGCAGAATAATCATACTAAAAAATGCAGCATATACAAGTTTAACAACTGTTACATATTCAACATACGTCTTAACCTGTATATATGTATATAACTCGACATCTTTGCCTATTCTGATATCATTTATTTTCTGTTTATACCAGACATTTGATAATTCAATATCATCACGTGAATTATTATAGACAATAGGTTTGTAATCTGACATCCAGTTTTTAATTATTGAAATATTGAATTTTTCTCCGGTCATACCAAATTCACTATTTGCAGATTCTATATACATCTTCATTGAATCATTACTAGTTGCTTCACCTGAATAAGAAAATTCTTTTTTGTCAGCATCACTCCAGTTATATTCTAAATTACCATTTCCACAGTATGCCACACCTTCACCATTAGCATCAGTAATATAACATACTCTTACTCCTGTTTTTCCTTTATCTGACTCATTATTTTTATAGGAATAATAGACATCATCTACCTGCCCTCTTTCAGTAGCATACAACACACCTACCTCTTTATCATTATTCTTTATCGGTGCTGTATATATCATATAAAGGGTATTATTTAATTTTTCTACTGAAAATCCATATTTTTCTGATAATGCATTTCTATAGAATTCTGTTTTTTCCACATCTGTTGCTAATGTTCCTATATTAGTTTCATTTTCATCAAACATTTTAATATCAAAATTAACAAAGTCATTTTCGGTATCCATAAATTCAAATGCCTGCTTTAATTTTATCACATCTGTAAATTCATCATTACCGGATATTAATTTTCCTATCCTGTCTGCACAATTTGATACTTTCTTTCTGGTACTAATAATATGTTCAGCTACCATTTTTGTGATTTCTGAACTCGCTTTTGCATTAGATGAATAAATCTCATAAAATACATATCCCATAAAGCTCGTATATATTGCAAATACAATCACTGCAACACAAATTACAGAAGCAATTCCCGTTACAACCGAAAATGTATAACTTCTTTTTTTTATTTTTTTGATTCTGTTATCTCTTTTCAAAACACGTTCACCTATCCAAGTCTCTTTTGTTTATTACATATTTTAATTCTTAAAGCTTTGATTTTAAAATTAATGTTTTATAACTGTTCTGTCTTGCACCTATTTTTTTTAAGTATCTGGTAATATAGCCTTGCATACATAACAAATGCAAATGCCATAAAAAACATACACATTATAATCATGACATTTGCCACTGATAAAGGTATATGTCTTATAATAAGGAGTGTTATCATAACTATGTAAAATGCAAATGTACTTACCTTGCCATACCATTTTGCACCATTATTCTCGCCTGTTTTTCTGATAACTATTAGTCCGCAGGCACTCATAAATGTCTCTTTGATTGCAAATAATATTAACAGATATATAAGTATTTCATAACGTTTCATAAGGCATATGGCAATTACTGCTTCTGTCGCTTTATCTGCTACAGGATCTAAGATTTTACCAAATTCACTCACCATATTAAACCTTCTTGCTATCTTACCATCTAAGAAATCGGTTATTCCTGAGAGTATAAGTACAATTATTGCCCACATGTTATCCTTATTGTTTCCCTTATCTGAGTAAAGTACGAAGAATAATCCCACTAATATAAGTCTTATAAAACTGAGGATATTAGGAATAGTAAGTATCTTATAATTCTTCTCATCCAGAATCATCTCGTAGCAATACCAGTCATTATCAAGTATATCACTTTCTCCTACACATTTAAAATCTAATTTCTTATATGAAGCAAGTGCTTTGTTATTGTATTTACTTACAAGATAATGAACTGATTTATATTGTCTTTCTTTAAGAACTTTTATGACATTTTTAATGAGTTCTCTTGCCATTCCCTTGTTCTGACAATCCTCACGCACAACAAGTCTTGCAATCTCTGCCATTTTGCCTGCATTACGATTCCAACATTCTAACCTGTCTACTTCTTCATCTTCATCAATAGAAACTGCACCTACTATTTCTTTATCCTGATTCTCCATACAGAAAAGATTGTGCTTTGATAAATCTGTAAGAAGTATCTGCTCATTTGGATATTCCTCTGACCAGGTGCAGCCTTCTGTTCCAATGGCATTTCTATATAACTGCATTATCTGCTCTTTATCTTCTGTCTTCGCCTCTCGAAAAACGAAAGTAACGATTTGCATTTTCTTCATTATTTCACCATAACTTTCAATTCTTATATTTTACATTTTATAATCCAAAATCTCCATTTTGGAATTTCTGCATTATATCCTTTGTTGCCCTGTCTATCTCTTCTTTTAATTCTCTTGAAGAAATAAGATTACAGCCTTGTCCTCTTATGATTATCTGCTCAAGTCCATCTGATGTAGCTACCGTAACATTGTATTTTCTGCCATTCTGATGTGCAAATTTCTCAATATACTGATCCGCTGTCTCTGCTTCTTTCGTAAATACAACGTGTATATTATGGTAGTCTGATATCTCGGTATCGTGACCCTTTACCCGGTATGCATCAAATACTACTATTAGTTCACATTTGCAGATAGCCTGATAATTGCATAGAATATCCATAAGTTTCCCTCTTGCGCCATCTATATTGACTGCTGCTAATTCTTTTAAATCGTCCCATGCAAAAATGACATTGTATCCGTCAACTAACAGATATTTTTCTCTCGTTTCACTATTAACTGACTTAGAACCCTTGTAATCAAAATAATCCTGCTCATTTCTGCTCTTCTTCCAGTTATTACGCTTATTTTCGCCCTCTGACTTCTTATTAGCATTATAGGTCTGGTTGATTATTGCATCAACTTCATCTATTCCTATCCACTCTTCCTTATATTCACCAGATACAATCTTATTGTCATTGTATACATATTCTTTATCCGGTTGATTCTCTAAGCCAATATGCATATATTCATATACTTTATCATAACTTACATAGAAACCTGCTCCATGTGCACAGAATACTGAACCTGTCGGATTAAATGTATCTGCCTCAGAATCATATCCATAAGCTTCCACAATTTCTTCCTGATTATGACAAGGAAGATATCCCTTTAATGTACAGGTAATCTTGCCCTGACCTTTAGTATATGCTGCTATATCTTCTCTATATTTTCGCATCGTGACAACCGGTGCATATCCTGTTATAACGCTGTATTCTCCATAATTTTCAGGAGGATTTATCTTACCGTAAATGCGTTCAATATCTGTCATTGCCCTTCCAAGCATTTCCGTAGGTATCTCTAATCTGAAATCATAATAAGGCTCTAATAATACTGACTGTGCCATTTTCAGGCCCTGTCTAACTGCCCTGTAGGTAGCCTGTCTGAAATCACCACCCTCAGTATGCTTAAGGTGCGCCCTGCCACTTACTAAGGTTATCTTCATATCAGTTATTCCCGAACCTGTAAGTACGCCTTTATGTTCTCTTTCCTGTAAATGTGTAAGGATTAGCCTCTGCCAGTTCTTAGCCAGTATCTCCTCGCTGCATTCTGTCTCAAATGTGAGTCCGCTGCCAATCTCTCCCGGCTCTAACCTTAAATGTACCTCTGCATAATGTCTGAGTGGTTCAAAATGTCCCACGCCCTCCACAGTATTACTGATAGTTTCTTTATATACCACATTTCCCTGGTCAAATTCGATAGCTACTTTAAACCTGTCAAGTACAAGCTTCTTAAGTATCTCTATCTGGACTTCGCCCATAAGACAGACCTGTATCTCTTTTAAATCCTCATTCCATTTAATAGCTAAGGTCGGATCTTCTTCTTCTAATTGCTTTAACTTAGGAAGCATCATTGCCGCATCAATTTCCTGCGGCAGAACAACCCTGTACATAAGCACAGGTTCTAGGATTACATCATTGTTATCATTTTCTATTCCTAAGTTCTCTCCTGAATATGTCTTTGTAAGCCCTGTTACTGCGCATACTTCTCCTGAATATATTTCATTTGCGGTTCTGTATTTATCCCCTGAATATATTCTAATCTGATTAATTTTTTCTTCTGAATCATCAATTATGTCTTTGACTCTTAGCACTCCACCTGTAACTTTGATATATGTAAGACGGTTTCCCTGACTGTCTCGGTTAATTTTATATACTTTTGCGCTGAACTTATCAGGGTATTTCTTTTCGTCTATATATGTATTTAAACCGTCTAACAAATCTATAATTTTATCATTCTTAAGTGCCGAACCAAAATGACATGGAAATATTCCTCTGTCAGATATGCCTCTCTTAATATCTTCGATATCTATTTTGCCACACGACAAAAACTCCTCCATCAAAGACTCATTTGTCATTGCTACTTCTTCGTTAGACATAACTTCCTGTATATCTGTAAAATCTATACAGCTATCGTCTAATTTCGACTTGAGTTCTGATAAAAGGAGTGCCTTGTCTGTATCAGGCATATCCATCTTATTAACGAATATTATTGTCGGAACTTTGTACATTTTAAGCAGTTCCCATAACGTTCTCGTATGGCTTTGGACACCATTCGATGCACTTATTACCAAAATTGCGTAATCAAGTATCTGTAATGTACGTTCCATTTCTGCTGAGAAATCCACATGACCCGGAGTGTCCACTAATGTTACCTCCAGGTCTTTCCATATGAATTCCGCCTGTTTTGAAAATATGGTTATGCCTCGTTGTTTCTCTAATTCGTCCGTATCTAAATACGCATTTCCTTTATCAACACGCCCTAATGCTTTAGTAATTCCGGCATTATATAACAGTGCTTCTGATAAGGTAGTCTTTCCCGCATCTACATGGGCTAAAATTCCAATAACTGTTTTCACCGGCATACACTCATCTTTCTTATTCCATTATTGCTTTATGGAATGTCTTTTTTCCTTTTCTTATCTTAACGCCATCTTTTAACATATCTTTAGTAACTGCGAAATCAATGGCTGCTATCTTTTCATCATTTACAAATACACCGCCCTGCTGTACAAGACGTCTTGCTTCACTCTTAGATGCAACTAATTTGCACGCAACCATTAAGTCCATAATTCCGATTGCTCCATCATTTAACTGGTCTTCTGTTATATTTGTTGTTGGCATATTAGAATCATCCCCGCCACCTGCAAATAATGCGTGTGATGCTGTTTTAGCTTTCTCTGCCTCTTCTTCACCATGAACTAATTTAGTTAATTCGTATGCAAGAATCTCCTTAGCTTCATTTAATTTAGCCCCCTCCCAGCTATCCATTTCATCTATCTGCTCTAATGGAAGGAATGTCAACATTCTGATACATTTGAGAACATCATTGTCTCCTACATTTCTCCAGTACTGGAAGAACTCGAATGGTGATGTCTTATTAGGATCAAGCCATACTGCACCATTAGCTGTCTTACCCATCTTCTTACCCTCTGAATTGAGTAATAATGTGATTGTCATTGCGTATGCATCTTTGCCTAATTTCTTACGGATAAGTTCTGTTCCGCCAAGCATATTAGACCACTGGTCATCGCCACCGAACTGCATATTACAGCCGTATTCTTTAAATAAATGATAGAAGTCGTATGACTGCATTATCATATAGTTGAATTCAAGGAATGATAATCCTTTCTCCATTCTCTGTTTATAACATTCTGCTCTAAGCATATTATTTACTGAGAAACATGGTCCTACTTCTCTTAATACATCGATGTAATTAAGTTTCAAAAGCCAGTCTGCATTATTAACAGCGATTGCTCCGCCCTCACCAAAATCGATGAATCTTTCCATCTGTTTCTTAAAGCAGTCGCAGTTATGTTCGATTGTTTCAGGACTTAACATTGAACGCATATCTGTTCTTCCTGATGGATCTCCGATGTAACCTGTTCCTCCACCTAATAATACAACCGGCTTATTTCCTGCCATCTGTAATCTCTTCATAAGGCAAAGTGCCATAAAATGTCCAACGTGAAGTGAATCTGCTGTTGGATCAAAACCAATATAGAATGTTGCCTTTCCTTCGTTAATTAAATCTTTAATTTCATCTTCATCTGTAACCTGCGCAATAAGTCCACGCGCAACTAATTCGTCATAAATCTTCATTTTTGTCCTCCATTTATTAATTTTATAAATAGTAATGAGTTTCCTTCCCGAAACTCTGGCGCCACTTTTGCGTCGCTTTATGCGACATAATACCTTATGCAAAAGTGTGTGCACCCATGCGGAGCATTTAAATTTATAAGAAATACTAAAGTATTTCTTATAAATTTAAAAAACCTCTGTACAATATAAATTATTGTACAGAGGGCATTATCTGCGGTACCACCTCTTATTGAAGATTTCTCACAAAATCTTCCTCATCAAGTGCAAACACACTCATACGCTGTATCGGGCGTTCCCGTCTGTCCCTACTTAAAGTTGTATAACTTTTAATTATAAATGTCCTGACTAAAACATCTGTTTATAATCTAAAAATAATTTGTTCAGGAAGCTGCTCTGAGATGTATTCATATAATTTTGCTTGAGCCTTTCCACCAACCAGACACTCTCTGTAAAGCTTCTTTTATACTACTCTTTCTCTTCGTCGCATTTTCTATTAATATCTGCATTATACATTATTGTTTTGAAAAAAGCAACCAGGCAATTTTAAATTATTTACTCCACACTCTTAAGACTCTCTATCATATCAATCTTCTTCAACGAAAAATGTGTTATTACATTTACAATAATTGTAAATAGCAATGCTAAAGCCATTGAATATAGATAACTTTGCAGCTTAATATGATGAACAAATCTTATTGCCTCTATTTCTACTGTCGAAATCAATTCATTTGTAAAGAAATACCCACCTATCAATCCAACTGCAATTCCTAAAAGTGTAAGAATAATATTTTCCCTGATAATATAATTATCGACCTCTCCGTTATAGAAGCCTAAAACCTTAAGTGTAGCAATTTCTCTTTGTCTTTCTGCAATATTTATATTGGAAAGATTGTACATTACCACAAATGACAGTGCTGCTGCGAAGATTATCAGAATCAACACTACATAATTGAGCGAAGTAAGCATTTTATCGACCTTGTCAATTATTGTATCAATTACTGTTACCTGCAAAACCTTGTCGTTGTCTAATAACTCTGTCCTGAATTCATCTTCCTCTTTATCAGTCATTGCCGATGTCTTAATAAATGCTGTGTTAGTGTTATACTGTCCGATATTTTTCTCATAAGTATTCTTATTAATAAATACAAAATGATTTACATATTGCTCGCATATTCCACCGATTGTAAATGTGTATTCGTTATTTTGGCTGTCGAAAATGCTTATATTATCGCCGACTGACAGTTTCATAAGCTGTGCCATTTTATCGCTGATAATAATTTCATCATCCAGAAGTTCTAGTTCTTTATGAGTTTTGGCATCTCGAAGATTAAATATCTTAATAAAATCATATGTATTTTCCGGGACAACCATTGTCATCTCTATATTTTTATTATTCTTTGTAGATGTATATGCTGCATACTGCGTTTTAGCTGTTTCCTTAATATTGTCAGCATTTAACAGGGTATCGATTTCATCATCCGTTATTAATGGCGAAAAATATAACATATCATCATATGTGAAAATGTCACGATATTGCTTCTCAGGAATATTTACAATGGAATCTCTGAGTCCGAAGCCCGCCATTAATAATGCCGTACAGCCTGCCACACCAAATACCGTCATAAATACTCTGGCTTTATATCTGAATATATTTCTTATTGTTACCTTATTTGAAAAGCTTATATGCTTCCATAATACAGGAATGTATTCAAGTATAACCCTCTTTCCCTTTTTAGGTGCTTTCGGTCTTAAAAGCTTAGATGGTTTCTCGCGAAGATTCTTAGCTACTGTTATAAGCGTTACACCGACTATGCATACAAATGAAATCAACACACCAATAACAATGTATGTCATATCCAATTTTGTAACAAACTTAGGAATATCAAATAATATCTTATAAATGTTCCAGATAATCTTAGGAATAGTAAGGAAACCTAATACTGCACCGATTACTCCTCCGACAATAGTTGCAATCGCTGAGTAAAGCAGGTATTTAAAAGCAATATGTGTATTGCTAAAGCCCATACTCTTTAGAGTTCCTATCTCCATTCTGTCATCATCAACCATTCTAGACATTGACACAAGGCTTATAAATATGGCAATAACGAAAAATAATGTTGGAAATAATTTAGCCAGATTAGAAATACTCTCGGAATCATTTACAAATTCGTGATAGGTATCATCATTTCGTCTGTCTGTAATTCTGTATACATTATTTCTCTCTTTAATCTGCTTCTCGACCTCTTCAATTCTATCATTATATTCACTACTGTTAGTGGTTAAATTAAGTACATCATTAATGGTTGCATATATTTCCGTATAAATATTAATATTAAAATTATCTTTTAAACCATATATGTAGTAATTAATATTACCTGTTCCAAGCGACGTACTTCCTAAGTTCTTATTGTTTTTAGTATTCTTTACATATAATGCCGAACGGACAGTTCCGACAATTGTAAGCTTGCTGTCCTTTATAATTCCATTGCTGTCCTTTATAGTAATCTGGCTTCCAAGCTTCAGTTTCTCACTTTTCAATAAATTATCCTGCACTACGATTTCATCAGATGCCTTCGGAAGTCTGCCTGATTCCATCTGTATTTTATTAATATTATCTGAAATACTATGATAATTCACTACAAATGTGCTATCGTCATCTTCTGCTTCAAACCCATATGTCAAAGTTCCCTCAACATCTTGTATATCTTTTATATCTTTTAGCATACTGATATCTTCATCTGTAAGCCCATTTGCAGAAACAAGCTTTATATCATAAATATTATTTTCATCATAATATTTATCAATTGAATTCATCATATCCGGTGCTGTTGCCTTAATTCCGACAAATACAGTAACACCTAGCATACTTATTATCAATAAAGACAAGAACCTCTTAAACGAATTCTTTATCTCTCTAAGGCTTAAAGTTATTATTCGATTTTTCACACTTTTCTCCATTCCGCAGACGTTTACGTCGGAGGAATTGCGGGCAAAATTTCAAATTTTGCCCTGCGATAAATGCTAAATGCGACGCCTGCGGCACATTTAGCTGTGAGAAAAATAATTACATCAGTATTATTTTTCTCACTATGCTCCATTCCTACCACTCAATCTCATCAATATTTACCGGATTATCATTCGTAATTACCTGTTCTACTGAACCGTTTTTGAATTTTATGACTTTATCTGCCATAGGTGCTAATGCTCCATTATGAGTGATTATGATTACTGTCACATTTTCATTTCTACATGTATCCTGTAATAATTTAAGTATCTGTTTACCCGTTTTATAATCAAGTGCTCCTGTTGGTTCATCACATAATAATATCTTAGGATTCTTAGCTATTGCCCTTGCTATTGCAACTCTCTGCTGCTCTCCACCTGATAACTGCGACGGAAAATTCTGTTTTCTTTCAGACAGTCCAACCTTATCTAACACCTCTTCCGGTTCTAAATGGTCTTTACATAACTGTACTGCCAACTCGACATTTTCTATAACCGTAAGGTTTTGAACCAGATTATAGAATTGAAATACAAAACCAATATCTGTTCTTCTATATTTAATCAAATCTTTTCCTTTAAGTTTGCTTATATCCCTGCCATCTACTATAACCTCGCCGTTTGTTGCAATATCCATACCACCAAGTATATTCAGGCAGGTTGTCTTTCCAGCACCACTAGGTCCAAGAATAACCACTAATTCGCCCTTATCTATATTAAATGAAGTATTATCTAATGCTTTAATCTCTACTTCTCCCATATTGTAAATTTTATTAAGATTTTTAATTTCTATATATGACATTCTTTTTCCTCTTTTCATATATTTATGTTTTCTAAGATATCTACTGTATGTGCACTTGCACCAATTAAGTCCCCTCTTTCCGCAACTGTAAGCTGGTACTTAATAAAATTCTCAAATGTTTCATCGTCCATTGCATTCAGAACAGGGCGCATATAATTAGCCGGACCATCGGGTGCGATTATCTTTATACGCTTTATTCCTGCTGCCTCATTTATTCTGTTTATATCTTCTATTCTTACATAATCGTATAAGTCCTCAGGTGCAGAAATACAATGAAAATCTTTTGTAAGCTTATTATTCTCTAAACATTCTTTTAGATTATTTTCCTTAAATGCGTGTCTGATTACAGCATAGTCATTCATACAATAAGCTACCAGAATTATTCCTCCGTTTTTAGTTACTCTCTTCGCTTCGTTAAGTGCCTTTACCTTATCTTCAAATGTATACAAATGATACATAGGTCCAAAAAGCAATGTCACATCAAATGTCCCAGTTTCAAATCTTGAAAGATTAAGTGCAGTTCCCTGATATGCCTTAACATTACTTTTCTTAGATTTAAGTATTCCTAAATTATATTTAACTAATTCAACAGCAGTAACATCATAGCCCTCATTTGAAAGAGCTACAGAATATCTGCCTGTCCCTGCACCAATATCTAATATTTTCTCTGATTTATCATCACTTAGGTAATCATGAATATATTTCATCGATACAACATATTCCACCGTACCGTGACGGCTGTTTAATCTCTTTTCTTCGTTAAATTTATTATAATATTTCTCTAATTCGGTCATATTTTAGCCTCATTTCCATAGTTTATCCTATATTAAATAATGCCAGCGGCATCAAATCGGGGGACTTTTGATTCCGACATCATTAAATGTATTATATCTGCCAGAATCAGGTTGTAAAAACTTGTTCATACGTTTCTCCTATGTTAAAATCTTATCAGACTTATATTATAAAGCATTATTTACAAACATTAAGATTTTAAAAGACTTATATTGCAAATTGCTATTTACAAATGTTAGTATTTCAAAAGACTGCCCTGCAATTAGTCTGTTTAACTTTACTATTTGGCAAACAGGAGGTAACATAATGAACATTCTATTTGAAGATAATAATTTAATTATATGTATAAAACCTATTGGTATTTTATCACAGAGAGATGAAAGTGGAAATGAAAATATGATGGATTTATTAGATAAACATTTCGCTGATAATAATTCAAAATGTAAATCTTATGTTGTACATCGTCTTGATAAAAGCGTTGGAGGTATAATGGTCTATGCTAAAGATTCTAAAACCGCAGGTAAATTGTCTGCTGCGATTTCTGAAAGAAATTTTACTAAGGAATATATGGCAGTTATCAATGGGGTTCCTTTAGAACCTGCTGCCACACTTAAAGATTTCTTATTTAAGGATTCAAGGAAAAACAAATCATTCGTTGTCAAAAAAATGCGTAAAGGTGTAAAAGAAGCATCTTTAGAATATAAACTGCTAGGTACACACGAATCGAAATATGGAGAAATATCACTCGTCAGAATATTACTCCATACCGGTCGCACACACCAGATTCGTGTCCAGTTTGCATCACGAAAAATGCCTCTTCTTGGTGATGGTAAATATGGTAGTCGTGACAGTAATACAGATATTGCATTATGGTCTTACAGACTTGCATTTAAGCATCCTGTCACAAATGAAATGATGGATTATTCAGTAAATGTACCTGCTTCTTATCCTTGGAATCTATTTAATTAAATCCGACTTCGCAATTTCTGATTTTGATTAAATTATCGGTCAGTAATAAAAACTGATATTTATAATTATTTGAAATGATTGTCTGAAATTACGTAAATTTGTCAGTTATCAGTTTCACTCTCAAATTTTGTGTACATTCAACAGACAGACATTTAAGCCAAGGTGTACGTCTATGACACACATTCTCATATTCCTTTATCGGGTGCAAGTAAATGCCGTCCTCTGCAAAGTTTATTACAGTGCAGTAAATCAAACGCGCTTCGCTTAAACGGTGATTTACTGCACCGCCCTTTTGCATCTGACGGCATATAACTTGCACACACGATACGTCATAAATCTAATGTGTGTCATAGACGGACACCCTTGGTTTGAATGTTCTGGCATTGAATGAACTCAAATAATAAAAAGAGAGTGAAACCGATATCGACAAATTAGAAATTTCAGACACAATTTCAAATAATTATATATCAGTTTTTATTGCCAGCCGATATTTCTATTTTATTCAGAAAGTGCGAAGTCTGGGTAATTAAATAATTCTATTTGCAAAGCTGCCAGAAAGTAACAGCACTGGCAGCAGCTACATTCAATGAATCGACTCCATGTGACATCGGAATTTTAACAGTATAGTCACTATCTGCAATTGTCTTTTCAAGCAGGCCATCGCCCTCTGTTCCTAATATAATTGCAAGTCTTTCCTCTTTCATAACATTTTCATCATCGATACTTATGGAATTATCACTTAATGCCATGGCAGCGGTCTTAAAACCTAATTTGTGCAGATAATCTACTCCATTTTCTTCCCATACCACATCATCTTCTATATTAGTCCATGGAATCTGGAAAACTGTTCCCATACTTACTCTGATTGCTCTTCTGTATAAAGGATTACTACATTCTTCAGTAAGCAATATCGCATCTACATTAAGTGCTGCAGCCGAACGGAATATTGCACCTACATTTGTAGGATTCATAACTCTTTCTAATACTGCGATTCTTCTCGCATTTTTACATATTTCCTTTGAACTTCTAAGTTTTGGCCTGTGCATCGCACATAACATTCCTCTTGTCAGCTTGAAGCCTGTAAGGTTAGTCAGCACATCAAACTCTGCTGTATAAACAGGAATGTCCTCACAACGTTTCAATATGTCCTTTCCCTGTCCATCAATGTGTTTATGTTCCATTAATATTGAAACAGGTTTGCAGCCTGCATCTAATGCACGTTCGATTACCTTTGGACTTTCTGCGATAAATATTCCATCTTCTAAGTTTGCTCTGTTTAATAACTGTCCCTCACTTAGTCTCGCATAAATATCTAACTCTGGCGCATTAAAATCTGTAATCTCTATTATATGTATATCTGCCATACCTTTTTCTCCATTCGTTATTACGTGTATCGTCAGAATCTCTTGACACCCTAATCTTTATTATTTTCATTGGTACATATTATTTAGCAGGATTAACATGAACCATAACATGTTTTACCTTATGGAAATTATGTTCAATAGATTTATGTACTTCTTCAGCAATCTCATGTGCCTTTTGTAACGTATATGAACCATCAACCTGAATCTCCACATCTACATAAATCTTATTGCCAAATATTCTTGTCTGTAATAAATCAATTCCTAAAACTTCTTTATTATCTAATACTAAATCATATATTGCCTTCTCTGTTTCTGTATCACATGAATGGTCAACCATTTTATCCATTGCATCTTTAAAAATGTCATATGCTGCTTTTGCAATAAATATAAAAATAACAAGACTGGCAACTGCATCCATTACAGGATATCCGAGCATTGCACCACTAATTCCTATTAATGCACCAATTGACGATAATGCATCTGAACGATGATGCCATGCATCTGCCATCAAGGCACTCGAATCAATCTTCTTAGCATAATGTCTTGTATACCAGTACATAATCTCTTTTACAACTATTGAAACTATTGCAGCAATCAGTGCCAACACGCCAGGTGCCTTTAGATTGCTATAATTTCCACTAAAAATATCCTTTATGGCTTTTGAACCTATCTCTAAACCGGTGAATAATAAAACCATTGCAAGTATATTAGCTGCCACACATTCTAAACGTTCATGCCCATATGGATGCTCTTTGTCAGAATCCTTTGAGGCAAGTTTCACTCCTATAATTACAACAATTGTACTAAATACATCAGATGCTGAGTGAATTGCATCACTTATCATTGCATTAGAATGAGCAAAAATACCTGCAAATAATTTAAATACAGACAACAAAACATTCTGTATAATCGTAATAAATGCTACCTTATTAGCAACTTTTTTAAATTCATTCCCAGCAGTCTTTGTATCTTCTGTTACTTCATTACCAGTCTTCGTATCCTCTGTTACGATATTTCTTACCATAATTTTCAACCACCTTTTCTTAAATGCTTTAATTCGTAATATTACAAATTATTACTTTATATCAGATAGCTCTATACAACATGATATATGGATACCATCTTAGATTGTATAAATATCAAACAACCATTTCAGATATAATAAAAGTTTTCATTATATAAAAATACACCCACGAATCAGTATAGTAACTACTGTCCCGTGGATGTTATAATCTCACTGCCGCTCTAAGGCCCGACTCCTTGGCTAAGCCAATGGTCTGATCAGTTTGTACTGTAGATTAATATGCAGTGCAAAGAGTTAGCTTATGGTACCATTTTTAATATATTATGTCAATAGATATTTTTTTATTCCTTCTATATTCTTTAATTTATATTTTTATATATTTTTCAATCTGTATTTTTACACTCCTCAATCTGTATTTTTATATTCTTTTATCTTATAATCAAATAATTTTATGTTCTTTTAATAAGTCCTCTATTACAGTTCCTTGTATTTTCCTTATAATCAGTTTTCTTACAATCTTAAGTGGTCTTGGAATATCAATATCAAGCGGAGATTTACCATCCATCAGCTTAACACTGCTGTCAAGCAAGTCTCGAACATCATAAACACTTCCCCATACTTCGGGAACGCCTCTGTCAACACCGCATAATCCATATACTGCCTCCATAGCAGTTCTTACTGAATATTCCGTTGTAAATATTGTGTCTCTAGGAGTCTCAGCAAATTGTCCGAGAAATGCAAAATTTTTGCAGCCATCAGGTATAACATCCGGTCTGTCTCCTTTTCTCCTTGGCATAAAAAATGCTGTAATATAAGGCATCATTGTAGGTGTACAATTTGCATAGTCGCTTGCTAATTCATCTATCATATCAACCGGTACTCCTATATGATAGAGCCATTCTGAAGTAATCTCCTTACCTGTACATTCCCTCATTGGCTTCTTAATATAATTACCATTAACATCCGTAAATAAGCTGTATACCCATATACATACCTCGTCTTTATCCTGTTCTTTAAATTGTCCCTGTCTGTTAATTGTCCAGCTTAAAAGCCAGTTTGAATCCTTGCACGATACAATTCCACCTGTTACAACTTTTCCGGTTCTCGGATCTCTTTTACATATTTTCTTTATATGCGAGATAATCGTTTCATCTGAAGTTGTAATTGTTGCTGATTCCCAGCTTGAACGACTTGTGTCTGAACAGAATTTATAAGGATTGCCAAATGCCTTGTCCTGCTCTGCAATATTTTTCCATAATTCCCAGCAGCCACTCTTTCTCACTTCTGCTCCTTTTACAGGGGCTTTATTCTGGCTTCCATAAATTGTACCCTCTGTACAGCTTCCATTCGTTACAAATACAAGGTCATTTTCTGTAAGTTTTATCTTCTGCTTTTCGCCATTTATTTTACATTCTATGCATTTTGCGATTTTCTTATCTTCTGAAATGTTGAAAATTACATTTGTTACTTCTGTGCCAAATTTAAAATTAACTCCTGCTTTTTCTAAATATTTCTGCATAGGAAGAATTAGCGATTCATACTGATTGTATTTCGTGAATTTCAATGCTGAGAAATCAGGCAGGCCACCTATATGATGTATAAATCTCTGAAAATATAATTTCATCTCCAAGGCACTGTGCCAATTTTCAAACGCAAACATTGTTCTCCAATATAGCCAGAAATTACTGTCGAAGACTTCATCATCAAATACATCTTCGATTGTCTTATCATATAAATCTTCATCTTTAGTAAAGAAAAGTTTCATAATCTCCATACAACCTTTCTGACTTAAACCGAATTTGCCATCTGTATGTGCATCTTTACCTCTGTTTACTGTTGCCCTGCATAATGAGTAGTTCGGATCGTGTTTATTAAGCCAGTAATATTCATCAAGAACTGACACGCCCTCTGTCTCGATAGACGGAATACTTCTAAATAAGTCCCACAGACATTCAAAATGGTCCTCCATTTCACGCCCGCCACGCATTACATATCCTCTTACCGGATCATTAATTCCATCACACGCACCACCAGCTATGTCCATTGCCTCGAGAATTGTAATATTTTTACCAGGCATCTGTGCATCCCTTACAAGAAAGCACGCAGCTGCTAATGAACCAAGACCACTTCCTACGATATAGGCCGATTTCTTCTCTATACCCTTTGGTTTCTCCGGCCTTGCAAATGCTTCATAGTTACCACTACTGTAATAGATTCCCTTACTGTTTATTTTATTCTTATTTCTCTCTGTGTTGCGGTAATTTTTAAGATATCTGTCATTTCTTATATTACTTGATTTTAAACCTGCTGTATTACATTTATTCCTTTGTAGATTATTTGAGCCTCCTGATTTCATATTTCCTTTTGCAAAATTATTTGAGCCTCCTGATTTTAAATTACTTTTTGAAGAGTTACGTGTTATAGTATCAAATCTTCTGACTTTATTATTTATAAGTGCTAATCCTGTAACGCCCACTGCCATAACAGCAATTGTGCTGGCTTTCAATTTTCCATTCATAATTATGCTCCATTCTTATTTTTTCTTTAATTAGTATGTGTATTGACATTATTTTGTATTCATTATAAAATTATTAAACTACGATTAGAAAAACAGAAAGACGGTGTTCAAATGATTTTAAAATTATTAGTATGCATTATAGCCGGATTAGGTGCAGGACTTGGAACAGGATTTGCAGGAATGAGTGCTGCCGCAGTCATAAGCCCTATGTTAATTACATTTCTTGACATGAACCCTTATCAGGCAATCGGTATCGCCCTTGCAAGTGATGTCCTCGCAAGCGCAATTTCATCATATGAATATAAGAAAAATAAGAATCTCGATGTGCGAAACGGACTTGTAATGATGTTTACTGTGATGATATTTACATTTATTGCAAGCTTCATTTCTAAATATGTCTCTGGAAATGCAATGGGTGGCTTCTCAACATTTATGACTATGATGCTCGGTATAAAATTCATTGTTAAACCAGTAATGACAACTAAAGAAAAGATGATGTCAGTAGATAAAAAGACTCGTGTTATACAATCTATCATATGTGGTGCTATTATTGGTTCAATATGTGGTTTCATTGGTGCCGGTGGTGGAATGATGATGTTATTAATCCTTACTTCTGTGCTAGGTTATGAACTTAAAACTGCAATCGGTACAAGCGTGTTCATTATGACATTTACAGCACTTACTGGTGCATTAAGTCACTTCTATCTTGGTGGTATGCCCGATATAAGCGTCCTTATTATGTGTGTAATCAGTACACTTGTATTTGCCCGTATTGCTGCAGTATTCGCTAATAAAGCAACGCCTAAAGCCCTTAACAGAGCCTTAGGCGTGGTATTGACAGTCCTTGGTTTAGTGATAATTATCGTAAAATATCTATTGTAAAATCTCAGACCTTTCACTGAATCCTGATATGACTATTCCGCCAGATACTTTATAAAAGGATGCTTGCATCCGACATAAGTGCACTTTGTATATTGTTCCAGTAATTTACAAGGTGCATTTTATTTTGGGGATAAAACACAATCAATATATCACTACAATTCCCATTCCTCTGTCATAGCAGATTTTTCGCAAAGAGAAAAGAGGTGTCGCAATTTGCTTACACCTCAGTATCAAACTATACCCTTTTCGCTTTTACATTCACACCTTTCTTTATTGCTTTTTCAAGTAAAGATGCGATAAGGCTAAATACATCTTTTGTTTCTTCAAAATCGAAAGCCTTTTCTTTATAGTGCATTAAATCTTTAATATATTCCGTTGGGTTGATTTCATAAATACCACCATTCTCAGAAAAAACACCTTCTAATTGATGATAGTCTCGTGTAAACCCTGTCCACCCTTCACCTTTAAGAGACGGGGTATCAAAAATATCATCAAATGCAGCTTTTAATATATTCTCAGCTTTTTTTAGCTGGTCTGAATAATTCTTTTTAACAGATTATTAATGAATATACCTCTATGTGCGATTCTGCGTTATTAATCAGTTTCATTGATATTTTTAAATACAGTTTCGAGTTCAGCAATTAAATCTTCACCGTCCTCAATTCCTGTCGAGAGTCTGAGTGTACAAGCTGTAATTCCATTCTTCTCTCTGATTTCTTCCGGAACATCTGCGTGTGTCTGTGTAGTCGGATATGTAATCAGGGTTTCGACACCTCCAAGACTTTCCGCAAATTTAATCATTCTGACTTTCTTAAGTATTGCAAGGGCGTGTTCCTTAGTATCTACATTAAATGTAATCATTGAACCAAAGCCTCTTGCCTGTTTCTTAATAATCTCATAGCCCGGATGTTCTGGTAATCCCGGATATATAACCTTAGTTACAATGCTCTGTTCTTTAAGCCAGTCAGCTAATAATATCGCATTTTTCTGGGCGCGTTCCATACGAATTCCAAGTGTCTTAATTCCTCTTAATATAAGCCAGCTGTCAAATGGTGCCAGTCCTGCACCTGTAGTCTTTATTAAAAATCTCAGTTTTTCGCTGATATCTTCTCTGTCTGTAACGATAAAGCCTGCTAATGTATCGTTATGTCCTCCTAAGAATTTTGTACCACTGTGTATTACAACATCAGCGCCTAATTTTAACGGATTCTGGAAATATGGTGATAAAAATGTATTGTCAACGATTAATAAAAGGTTATTCTTTTTAGATATTTCTGCTAATTTCTGAATGTCTGATACATTCATCATTGGATTAGTAGGAGTCTCAATATATATTGCTTTAGTGCTCTCTTTAATATAATTCTCAACATTGTCATTAGAGCAGTCAACGTATGAAAATTCTATTCCGTTTTTCGAAGATACATTGTCAAACAGACGAATACTTCCACCATAAAGGTCTGCTTCTACAATAAGATGGTCACCCGGTTTAAATATTTCCATAAGCAGAGTAATTGCAGCCATTCCTGAAGAAAGTGCAAGTGCATCTGTTCCACCCTCAAGTCCTGCTACTATTTTCTCTAAATGCTCCTTGGTAGGGTTCTGTAATCTGCTATAATCATATCCTGTGCTTTGTCCTACCTCAGGATGTGCATATGTTGCTGTCTGATATATTGGAAAGCTTATTGCTCCGTAGTTATTAACTGTTCCTTCTGTCTCTTCTAAATGTAAACATCGTGTATTAAGTCCTCTATCCATAAAATTTGTCCTTCTGTTCTTATTTCCTAGTATTTTGATATGATTTATATGCATATATAATACTGTATAACTAACACTTTGTATAATTCACATTTCCTATTGTAAGTTATAGTTAAAATCTATAACCTAATATTCTAACCCTGGCATATTTTCTAATATTGGAAAATTATAATATTTTAAATATTTTTGATTTAGTATTTTGACTTTTATTTTTTCTAGACTGATTTACTTTACTCTAATATATTCTCTTTATATTTTGAAAGTTCATCAATATATTTCTGTCCCATTTCACTAATTACTGATGCTTTTCTTGAAATATACCCAATCGTCATCTTCTCATCTGTTTTCAATTTAACTGCACAATAATCCGTTCCGTTCAAATCTTCACAAATTATTCCCGAACAAAGTGTGTAACCATTTATACCTACCATAAGATTTAATATTGTAGCCCTGTCATTTACCCTTATGAATCTCTTATATTCATATGTACTTAAGACCTCTTCAGCAAAGTAAAATGAATTATGCTCTCCCTGTTCAAATGCAAGACATGGATAGTCATCTAATTCCTCTAGCGTAATCTCTTTCTTATCTGCCAATGGATTTCTCTTACTCATATATGCATAAATGCTACATTCAAACAACGGAGTAAACTTAAGTCCGTTCTCACCAAATATCTTCTTTAACACATTTTTATTGTAGTCGTTAAGATATAACACACCTATTTCACTTTTTTGATTCATAACATTTTCAATAACCTCGTAGGTTTTAGTTTCATGTATACCGAATTCGTATTCATCTATACCATATTCTTTTATTAAATTAACAAATGCATTTACAGCAAATGTGTAATGCTGCATTGAAACATGAAAACTTCTTTTTACATTGGTTTTCGATACGTATTTAGCATCCAGAATCTCGTACTGTTCTATAACCGACCTTGCATAACCTAAGAATTCCGAGCCTTTTGTCGTAAGTGATATTCCACTTTTAGAACGCACAAATATATCAAAGCCAAGTTCCTGTTCTAACGCATGAACTGCTGATGACAGACTTGGCTGTGAAATAAATAACTTCTTCGCTGCATCATTTAATGAATTTTCTTTTGATATTGCGATAATGTATCTTAATTGGTTTAATGTCATTTTAAATCCTCACTTCTATTCAGAAAATAATTCTGTTGAAAAATATCTCTCTGCCGTGTCAGGCAACACTGTTACAACCGTCTTGCCCTTACCAAGCTTCTTAGCAAGTTTCAAGGCTGCTGCCACATTTGTTCCACTGGAAATTCCACACATAAGTCCCTCTTCCTTAGCAAGACGTTTAGACATACTTAATGCTTCTTCATCCGAAATAACATAAATATCATCATAAATCGACTGGTCTAATATTTCAGGAATTATACCGTCACCTATTCCCATCTGAATATGTGTTCCAATAGTTCCACCTGCCAAAATTGCTGCATTTTCAGGTTCAACTGCCCATATCTCTATATCAGGATTCTGTGCTTTAAGGACTCTTCCTATTCCTGTAATTGTTCCGCCTGTTCCGATTCCCGAGCAAAAACCATCTATAGGTCCGGCAACCTGTTCCATAATCTCTAATGCAGTATGATTCTTATGTGCATTTGTATTATCTTCATTTGCAAACTGCTGTGGCACAAATACTCTCGAATCTTTCTCCTTCATTCTAATCGCAGTTTTAAGACATTCATCTATGCACGCACCTATATCTCCAGCATCATGTATGAGTTTCACATCAGCTCCGTAATGTCTTACTAACTTTCTTCTCTCCTCACTTACGGAATCCGGCATAATTATTATTGTTCTGTAGCCTTTTACTGCTCCCACAAGTGCAAGACCTATTCCCTGATTGCCACTGGTTGGTTCAACAATTATGGTATCTTTATTAATTATTCCCTTTTTCTCTGCCTTTTCTATCATATTTAATGCCGTTCTTGTCTTAATCGAACCACCCACATTAACTGCTTCGAATTTAACTAAAACTTCTGCTGAATCGTCATCTACCATTCTGTTTAATCTTACCATAGGTGTATGGCCTACTGCCTCTAAAATATTATTATAAATCATTGTCATCGTCCTATCTGTTTTATTCTTTATTTTTTATATTATAATATGATGCCAGGTGCAAAAGTTCAAAAAACGTTCATACTTCTATAATAAGACTTTTAAACTTTGTCCTGCAAATATATAAAATAGTTCTATGTGTTCTATATATGTATTTCATATTAATATATAAATATTTTTTGTCAAGTATAATACATAGACTTTTTCACACTAAAGAAAGCCCCATAACCTGGGACTTTCTTAAAACCTTTAGGTGCCATTTCTATAAGCTTCTTAGATGCCGCAGCTCTTGCAGCATGAGTGTCCATCGGCTTTACATATGGAAGTATATCTACCTGCTCTTTGATAGTGTCTGCAACTTTTTTCTGTCCTTATACGATATTTATGCATACAAGCTGACTACTTAAATCAAAATATTTTTTGCCTTCAAAATCTTCATACCAACAACCATAATCAGTCTTAATTGTCACCGGATGAGCCATTTTCTGTGGAATCCATGTGTATAAACTGTATTCCCTGCAGATGTCAATTAATTCCTCATTAGTATCTGGAAATTCTGTATTAAGTGATTCATATTTCATAAGCAATTCCTCCTCGCATAATCTTTTTCCCTATCGGGCTTAATGTGATTATACAAGGTTTTATACTTAATATCTTTGTCGTAAAATCCAATATTTAATCAAAAGTTTTATAAAGGGCTACAAATATCATTATAACTTTCATGGCTTTATGCATTATTTTTATCTGTTATATGAAGAATGCTCCAGAAACAAAGTCCTGGAGCATAATATTTTTATAGTATAAATTACATTTAGAATTTTACATTATCTTTTCAAATACCATTGTTGCCTGAATTCTGTCTCCTCCTAAAAATCCGGAACTTGTAGCCGAGGCAGTTGTTATTGTATGTAAACGATAGCCCTTGGCTGCCTGCTCATTAAGAACTGCTTCTAATGCTGACAGATTTCCTGAACCAGTTCCAATAAGTTTCTCCTTTAATGTAACCTGAAGCACTACATACTTTAAACCATTATCTCCTGAGGCTGTAGAATAAGTCGATGAATCAAAATAATTTGGCATAATATACTCTTCCTTTCTGAGCAACTTGTTGCAATGAAGCGATGAGAAATTCGCGTAAGCGATTTCTCATCTGCCATAAAAGCTATTTGCTTTCGCTCCGAAACAAATAGCTGTGTGAAAAATAATTGCATCAGCAATATTTTTCACACTATACTCTTACTTTCTTCTTAATATATACAACTATAAGATAGTTACATAGTAATACTTTTGGAATATTATGTCAAAATTTTTTATTTTTCATAAGTTCGTGTCCTAATCGTCTCCTGTGGTTTATCAGCATTTTTTATATGCCTCTTGTAATAAAAAAATCATAAGCCTTAAATCAGATACAATATCTTGAATAATGTGATTATTATCTTGCTGACAGTTCTAATATAGTTATAAAAGTATTGCTAAACGGATCATGACTCTTTTTAGGAAATGTAATGATTGTATATACGTGGGCTAAATTCATAATGTTACCCTCCTAGATTTTGTTCTAATTTTTCTCTACTCCATTGATAACTTACTTTTTTTAACAATCCATCGTTTTCTACTACTACCTTTGCAACCACCTCCCCCTTTTCATATATGTAATAAATACCTTTCGTTTCATATACCACGTCAATTTCACTGAGCTGATATCTTTTGTATATAGAATTATTTTCTTGAACAATTTGTTTAATTAAATCATCTAAATTATCTTCATTTTTTCTGATATAGTATACAAGAGTGAAATCACCTTCATGTTTATAATCATGCTCGTCATATATGGACGCCGCCTCAAAATAATCATATTCGCCAAAATTCAATCCATAATAATCCAAAACTCTATCAAATGTATTATTTACTCCTGATGCTGAACCCATCATAAGACAAATCAAGCCAAAAAATAATGTCCAAAAAACATATATAAGACAATATATTTTTTTACTCTTTATATTTACCCTATCACGATGTCTTCCGCAACAAATCACATTCGCGATTTGCTTGGGGAAAAATAGCGTGATAAAAATTGAAAATATTGCATATAACAATCCCATAACAGTTTCTCCTCGTATAATATCTTTTAGATACATAAATACATGTATCTTGGTTAATAAGTTACAAAATAAATATTGTTCAATAGGCTTAGTAAAGCCCATGATATAATTGTCCT
>CABIWJ010000012.1 GCA_902362455.1 Eubacteriaceae bacterium | reverse complement strand
TAAAGGAAATAATGGATAAATCAATAGACACAATAACAATAGAGGAATAAGCAGGCATAGATAGTGATAAATAATTTATGCAAAATTAGATTTAAATGACAGAAATAAGAGGGACTGGAAATCAATTAAAAAAGATTATTGAATATATAGATTTATTACGAAAACTTCCGTTTATCTCATTGATAAATGGAAGTTTATGTGTTATAGTTTTATGCGGAATAGACAAATTCGGTACTTTTTTCAAAAAGTAATGGAGGTAATCATGGAAGTTTTAGAACTGAAAAAACAGGCAAATGAAATCAGAAAGGGCATAGTAACGGCTGTTCACAGTGCGAAATCGGGACATCCGGGTGGATCATTATCAGCAGCAGATATAATGACATATTTATATTTTGAAGAAATGAATATTGACCCTGCTAATCCTAAGAAAGCAGACAGAGACAGATTTGTATTATCAAAAGGACACGTTGCTCCAGCATTATATTCAACATTAGCTCACAGAGGATATTTTCCAGTTGAAGATTTAACAACACTTAGAAAAGTTGGTTCATATCTTCAGGGACATCCTGATATGAAAGGAACACCTGGTGTTGATATGTCAAGTGGTTCACTTGGACAGGGAATATCTGTAGCAGCAGGTATGGCTTTATCTGCTAAATTATCTAATGAAGACTATAGAGTGTATACACTTTTAGGTGATGGCGAGATTCAAGAGGGACAGGTCTGGGAAGCAGCAATGTTTGCCGGATTTAGAAAGCTTGATAATTTAGTTGTTATTGTTGATAATAATAATCTTCAGATTGATGGTTCAGTTGATGAGGTATGTTCACCATATCCTATTGATGAGAAATTCAAAGCATTTAACTTCCACGTTATCAATATAGATGCACATAATTTTGAACAGATAAAAGCAGCTTTTGATGAAGCAAGAGCTACAAAAGGCTGTCCAACAGCTATTATTGCTAAGAGTATTAAAGGTAAAGATGTTTCATTTATGGAGAATCAGGCTAAATGGCATGGAAGCGCTCCGAATGATGAACAGTACAAAGTAGCAATGGAAGATTTAGAAAAGGTAGGTGCAGCATTATGCCAGAAGTAATTAAGAAAGCAACAAGAGAAGGCTATGGAGACGGATTAGTTGAAACAGGAAAAGAATTTGATAATCTTATTGTTTTAGATGCTGACTTAGCTGAAGCTACTAAAACCTGTGTATTCAAGAAAGCATTTCCAGAGAGACATATAGATTGTGGTATTGCTGAATGTAATATGATGGGTATTGCGGCAGGTTTAGCTGCTACAGGAAAGGTTCCTTTTGCAAGTTCATTTGCAATGTTCTCAGCAGGACGTGCCTTTGAACAGGTTCGTAACTCAATCGGATATCCTCATCTTAATGTCAAAATTGGAGCAACACATGCAGGAATATCTGTAGGCGAAGACGGAGCAACACATCAGTGTAATGAAGATATCGCATTAATGAGAACAATTCCAGGTATGGTAATTATTAATCCATCAGATTATGTTGAAGCTAAAGCAGCAGTAAGAGCAGCTTATGAATATGTAGGTCCTTGCTATCTTAGATTTGGCAGACTTGCCGTTCCAGTAATAAATGATACTCCTGATTATAAATTCGAGATAGGTAAGGCAGTTACATTAAGAGAAGGAAAAGATGTAACAATAGTAGCAAGTGGTCTTACAGTTTCGACATCACTTGAAGCCGCTGAAATGCTTGCTAAAGATGGAATAGAAGCCAAAGTAATAAATATGCATACAATTAAACCAATTGATGAGGAAACTATTATAAATGCAGCTAAAGAGACAGGCAAAATTGTAACTGTTGAAGAACATTCAATAATAGGTGGACTTGGAAGTGCTGTATGCGATGTACTTTCAGAGAAATATCCTGTAAAGGTTAAAAAGATAGGCATAAATGACAGATATGGTGAGTCAGGCCCGGCAGTTGAATTAGTTCATAAATATGGACTTGATGGCGAGGGTATATATGCATCAGTTAAAGAGTTTTTAGCATAAGACAATTATAATATAAATGGCGTTAAAATATTATGATATATTATTTAGATAAAAAATATATTGTAATATTTATATATTGATAATTAAAACTCCCCGACAGACATAGAGTTTGTCGGGGAGTTTTAGCATATAATTTATTAATTGTGAACATTATGTGTAATTATAAAAAGTAAGTTGATGATAAAAATAAATTGTTTTATAATGAACTCATATAATAAATTTATATATTTGTTAGGGAGAAAATAGATTTATAAGGAGGTACGTTATTGAATACAGAGATAAGAAATGCATTAAAATCAGCTAATGACAAAACTCAATATGATGAGAGGGCTAAACGTTTATTAGCACAGAAAAGTATATTGGCACATATACTGGTAAATACAGTAGATGAATTCAAGGGGATGAATCCTGAAGAAGTAGTAAGTTATATAGAGGGCGAGCCTTATATAGGTATCGTACCTGTAGAACCGGGACTTACCAATATTGATAAGAAGAATTCTAAAAAACAAAGAATTATTGGAATAAATACAGAGAATTTAGAAATCAACGAGGGATTGGTAAGGTTTGATATTATATTTTATGTTAGAATGAAAGATGGATTATCACAGATTATTGTAAATGTTGAAGCACAAAAAGATGTGCCGATAGGTTATAATATATTAAACAGAGCAATATTTTATGTGTGTCGAATGGTCTCATCTCAAAAAGAGAGAGACTTCATAAATATGAATTATGATGATATCAAACGAGTTGTATCAATATGGATATGTATGAATATGAAAGAAAACAGTATGAATTGCTATCATCTTATTAATGACAGGCTATTAGGAAATTATGAATGGTCGGGCAAGTTAGATATGTTAAATATAGTGATAATAGGACTGTCGAAGGATTTGCCGCAATTTGAGAAAAAATATGAGCTTCATCGTCTATTGGGAGCTTTATTATCGGATAGTATTTCACAGAATGAAAAACTTAACATTATAGAGAAAGAATATAATATTTCAATAGAGAATGATATTAGAGAGGAAGTGTATAGTATGTGTAATCTTGGCGAGGGTATTGAAGAAAGAGCGATTATAAAGAATACAGTAAAGATTATAATAAATATGTATAACAATAATTTTACATTAGAACAGATTGCGCTTGCAACGGACAAATCAATTGATGAAGTTAGAACGATTATAGATGAGAATAAATAACTAGATGATAGTTTAGTATAATTTTAAAACTCCCCGACAGACATAGAGTTTGTCGGGGAGTTTTAGCATCGTTATACCTCAGGTGTAATATTATTTCCGTCAATATTGCTCTCATCAATTGTCAGAGCATTAAGTGACATTTTCATAATACGTTCGACTTCATCCTCAGGAAGTGACAGGTATTTAGCGAGTTCTTCCAGGGTAGGAGTTCTGTCTAATTCTTTGCTTAATGCGATAGATGCACGGTCAAGTTCATTTGCTCTGTCAGCAACATGAAAATTAATTCGGCTTGAAGCATTCTGTTCAAGGATAGCATCATTTATTGCATTTCGTATTGAATTCTCAAGATGAGAATGAAATTCTTCAAGGAGAAGCTTGCCATCATAAGTGAGAATTCCCTCCATAAGTCCTAAGTTACCCTCTTGTAAGAGGTCGCCATGAGAGACACCTTTATTTCTGAAATCCTCTGCAAGTTCAATGACAGTTTTAAGATTACCCTCAATAAGACTGTTAAGAGATAACTTGTCCGAAGTGTCTGCAAGGACCTTTTCTAAGAGAATGAGTTCCTCTTCTTCTGTTAACACCACCATATTTTCAAGGTCATCATAATACATATCTACAAATGTCTTTTCTTTGGCATCGTCCACTGAAGTGGAGACATTTATTTCAGATATATCTGCGTTACCATCTTCTGCTTCATTATATGAAATGTTAGCAGGAGATTTTTTTACAATAGGAACATAACCTTTGATGGAAATTTTATTCTCAAGTAAATAATCATATACAAGCGTATATTGTTCATCATCAGTTATTACATCATTAAGAGCTGATTTGATTTCATCTATGGTAAGTGAGCCATTATTTATATTTGCTGATTCTACTAGAAATGATAAAGCCTCGTGAAATTGAGATTTCTTTTCATTTTCATTCATAATTGATTCATATCCTTTCATTTGAATAATATATCCTGTAGGTTATAAAAACGTGATTACAGATATTTTCAATATTGCTTTATTCTATCGTAAATGATAAAATAAAGCAAGGAATGATTTGTGAAAATATAGTGTATAATGCTTTGATTGACTATGAGAATCAAGGAAAGGAAAGGTATTTCAAGATGAAGAAAAGAGTGTCGATTTTACTTGTGATGTGTTTAGTGGTATGTCTGTTATCAGCTTGTGGGAAAGATAATAAAAATGATAAAGAGAAGCCAACGAAGAAAGATAATTCAACGGAGGTTGATAATGATATTTCTGATGAAAATGAATTGTATGAGCAATTATTTGATATAAATAATCCTGTTTCGATACAGATTAAGATATCTGATGAGGAATTGGATAAGATTCAGGAAGATTATGAGAAATATGATAGGAAGAACTCAAAATCACCTATTTACAGAATGGCAGAGAAAGTTGTAATTTCAATAGGTGATGAGGTGTATGAGATTGAAGAGGTGGGCATACGTCTTAAAGGAAATACATCAAGAGTTCCTGTATATGATGAAGAGACCGGAGAACCTAATCTTTCACATTACCGTCTGAGCTTTAACGAGACTTTCGATAATGAAGAATACTACGGAGAAGATGCGAAAGTATGGAATAGTGAAGAGGAACGCCAGGCGAGAAAAGACAGAAGATTTGCAACTTTGAAGGGTATGGAGGTCAAATGGAACAGGTGTTATGATGACAGCCATATAAGAGAGATATATGCAAATGACATGTTCAGGGATATGGGTGTGTTATCACAGCATGTAAATTTATGTTCACTAGGGATAAATGGTGAGAATTATGGTGTAGTTAATATCTATGAACCTGTGGATAAGATATTTATAGAGAGAAATCTTCCTGAATCAGAACAGGGTGGGGATTTATATAAATGTGGCTGGACATTCAGGCCTGTTAACTATATAAAATCATCTGTAACTTATGGCATAGAGGATAAAGATGCTGGTAAATTCTATAATTATGATTTAAAGACAAATGAGAAAGATTCAGATTATAGCACACTTATTAATATGCTGGATGTTTTGAATAAAAATGATGTTTCTAAGGAAGATTTAGAAAGTATAATGGATACTGATTATCTGGTTAAATTTTTAGCAGTAAGTTATTTCGTCGGTAATCCGGATGATATAAGAAATAATTATAATAATCATTATCTATATTTCTTAAAAGACTCGGGAAAAGCAATTTTTATACCATATGATAATGACAGATGTTTTGGAATGACATATGACTGGAATCCTGAGGGCGCAGGTATGACAGATGTTTCGCCATACTCTGAAGATTGTGAATCAACAGGCAGGAGTCAGGTAAATCCTGTTATTACAAAAACAATTCTTGGAGATGATGCATATTTTAAAGATGCATATGCCGATGCTTTGAAGAAAGTTGCTGAAAGCGACTGGCTTACAGATGCAAAATTTAATGAATACTATGAAACTGCTAAGCAGAATTACGAGTCTGTTGTAGTTCCATCAATTGAATTTGCAAATGCAGATAATGATATGTTTAAATTTAGTTTAGAGGGAAAATTTACAAGTGGTGATGATGCTAATATGTCATTTTCAGAATATGCCAAGAGAATCTTAGAAGCATATAAAGAGGGATAAAAATAGACCTTTACATTTACAGACAATTATAGTAGAATAATGCCCTGTGTTAAAATTCATTTATATATTCCCACTGAGGGAGTAGTTAGCAACAATAGTTGTGATAATATCAACATAATGATGAAAATCTGGTATTATCTTAAATAACGAGACTCGTGGAATCTGTGGTATCTTAATCGTTTAACAGAGAATGATTAGCTATTGTAGATTCTTCGAGTCTTTTATTATTTGATAAAGAATTTTAACAGAGAAATTAAGGTGGACTTGTCCACTTTGTTTTTTGAACATTAAATGATAAAAAAACACTATTAAGAAACTCTGGAATTAAGATTAAGGTGTAAAAGGTACATTATGCTTATAAATATAGGCAGACATTATATGAGTTTATACCGTAATCAGACTAAGCAAAGAAGAGATACGGAGGAAGAAAATGGGAATACTTGAACTTTTGATTTTAGCTATAGGATTATCAATGGATGCATTTGCTGTGTCAGTCTGTAAGGGACTTGCAATGAAGAAACTAGAGTTTAAAAATATGGCGATTGTAGGCTTGTGGTTTGGAGGATTTCAGGCATTAATGCCAACAATCGGATATTTTCTGGGTGTACAGTTTAAGAACCAGATAACAGCGATTGATCACTGGATAGCTTTTGTTCTTCTAGGGATAATAGGTGCCAATATGATTAAAGAGGCCTGTTCAAAAGATGACGAGGAAGAAGTTAAGGCTAATCTGGACGTTAAGACAATGTTTATGCTTGCTATAGCTACAAGTATTGATGCATTAGCAGTTGGTATAACATTTGCATTTCTGTCAGTGAATTTAGTTCATGCAGTTACATTTATTGGAATTACTACATTTATATTATCGGCAGTAGGTGTAGGCATTGGAAATATATTTGGTACAAAATACAAAGCTAAAGCAGAGATAGCTGGTGGCATAATACTTATTTTGCTGGGTATAAAAATTCTTTTAGAGCATTTAGGTATTTTCTAAGGCATAGATTTAGCTTATAAATATTTTACAAAAAAGTAAGGACTTACGTGATTTTATATTTGATAATGAGTTTTTGACGTGTTAGTATGAGAAAAGATTAGAGAGGCCATTAAAGAGATGAATAAAAAGTACAAAGTGCTGCGATAATTCTTGCGGCAACAGCCGTATTTGCAGTAGGCACATTTATATGGAGCAGAGGGCTTAGAAATTATGAGAGTTCAGGAAGTTAAGTGGAGAAAAGTGTCTGAAATTTTGTATGAGTCGTAGTATTTCAGGCATTTGCAATTGTAATTGTTTTAACTAAATATATAAAAAATGTTGACGGCAAGGTTCGAAAGAAGAGCTTTGCCGTTAAAATTTATTTGACATAAAAAAGGACAAATGGTAATATACAAGGAAATAATGTCGAAAAGTAGGAGACATTGGAGAGAGTGGGTAGACACCCGGAAATGAGGATTAGTTATGAAAAATAAGAAATTAATTATGATTTTTGTCATAATTATTATTGTTGTGTCTGCAAGGATATGTGTATCAGCAGAAACTTATGAGTATGACAAATTAAACAGATTAGTAAAAGTTGTACATGATGATGGAAGTTATACAGAATATAAGTATGATAAGAATGGTAATTTAATTAGTGTAAAGGTGTATAACAAAGAGACAACAAAAAAAGAGCAGGAGACAACAAAGAAAGAGTCAGAGACAACAAAGAAAGAGTCAGAGACAACAAAGAAAGAGTCAGAGACAACAAAGAAAGAGTCGGAGACAACAAAGAAGAATCCGGAGACAACAAAGAAAGAGTCAGAGACAACAAAGAAGAACCAGGAGACAACAAAGAAAGAGTCAGAGACAACAAAGAAGAACCAGGAAACAACAAAGAAAGAGTCGGAAACAACTAAAAAGTATGAGGATAAGAAACAGCAGAACAATGCTGAAAATAGAATAGAACAGGTAATAGAGAAGACAAAGCGGACACAGGCAAGAAATGACAATGTGTTAAATCAGCCATTTAATAGTGTTTTGAGTATTATAAAACAGTACGATGAGAATAATGAAAATAATAAGAGCAAAAATTCTGTTAATGGTGAAACAGACAGTAAGGTTGTAAAGAATACAGGTAATGATACCACACTTAATAAAACATATAGAGATAGTAAAACAAATAATACAAATCGCTTCAGTGTAAATAATAACGCAACAAGTACGCCATATATGACGGCAAGGAAGTTATTTGAAAAAATTTCAGATAACGTGAATAGCAGAGCGATGAAGATGAATGAGTATATATACAAAATAATAATGTTTATAAAGCTTATGAGAGTATCATGATATAAAATAGGCAATAAAAATTTATATATGTTGTAAAAATAAGTAGGAGAAAAGTTATGAAAAGAGAGACATTAAAAAGAATTGTAGCAATAGTATTGGTAATAGTTATGCTGCCTGTAAGTGAATGGGTAGATACAGGAATTTTTAATAAAAATAATTCAAAGACATATGCGGATGAAGTGGTTAATGAAGCAGAACAACCGGAAAATGTAAAAACATTTGAAAACATTATAACACTTGAGAGTAAGATAGGTGACAAAGGCGAAGTTTGTTTAAAATGGAATGACATTAACGGAAATAATCAGAATGATAAAAAGAATTATACATATCTGATATTCAGAGATAACAAAATAATTGCCAGTACAAATGATATAGAATATTCTGACTATAATACTGAATCTGATGGACATTATACATATAAAGTAATTGTTTATTTAGATGAGAATGGTGTATATGGTACAAGTCAGGATGTTAGTATTGATATGCCCGGAGATTTAAGTATTGATAAAGATTATACTATGAATAGGGATATAGCTGTCTATAATCTTGATATTATGAAAGGAAATCTTGACCTTAATGGATATACTTTGACTGTTTATGGAAATGTCAATGCAGAAGAAGGATATTTATTATTTAACAAGGGAAAATTAAAATGTGGTGGAAATGTTACCTTTGAAAATAACTCTGATTGTAAAATGATTTATTCGTCAGATGAAATGATTGTCAGAGGAAATCTTACCTGCAATTCAGAAACTGATGATAGAAGATATAAGTTTAAAAACGGACGAATTGATTTGTATGGAGATTTTACTGCTGCAAAAGATGTGCAATTTAGTGATGCATTAACAATGAATCTGAGAGGAGATGGGCTTCAGACAATAACCTCTGATATAATAATAGATAATCTTGTTAGTTATAATAGTAGTGATGCGGGGATATTTTTGAAGAATTATAATCAGACAATAAAATGTGAGGTTAATGGAAACATCAGAAGAGAAGATAGAAGTAATATAGATAAGAAAGAAGATGTTTATGTTCATAATTGGACACTTGACAAAGATGAGGTAATAGAGGCTGATTTATATATAAGTGGTGGAGAAGTTAATCTTAATGGACATACCCTTTATGTTAAAGGAAATGTCAATGTAACAGATGGAAGCCTTAGAATTAATGGCGGTACATTAAATGTTGATGGTAGTGTTGATGTTAATTATGCATCATATTCAGAAGATATTGGTGACTATGTAGGCAAAGGCAATATCATTATGGACAATGATAATGACAGGATAAATGTTAAGGGATATATAAATATATATACAGATAACAATATATTCAATAATGGCGAAATAAGTACGGATGGAGATATTTATATAACGAAGAATGTATATATTGCAAATAATATAAGGGCAAATTCAATTTCAATAGAAGGGATAATTGAAATAGGCGGTAATGTGGAGGTCAATGAGTATAATTACGGCGGCGGGGATATTATAATGAACAAGGGAAAATTAATAATTTATGGATATTTTAATACACAATGGGCATCTTCAGATAATATTGTGCTTAAGATGAGTCATCCGGAGGACTATGTCTGCATATATGGCAGATGTGACCTGGGATTTGCTGAAAACATTTGTGATGGAACTATTGAACTTAAGGGAAAATATAATAGTATAAATACATATGATAATGCAAAAGTAATTCTAAGTGGATGGAAAACACAGAATATTTCCGGAAACATTTCAAATCTGATAGTAAATAATACATCAATTGATGGAATCAGTATAGATGAAGAGGCGAAAATAAAAAACATACGTTATGAAGAAATAACACCATCATATAATGGGATTAAATATTATGATTTAGGAACATTGGACAGAGATATGGTAATAGATGGGGACTTTGCCCTAGACAGTAATCTTGATCTAAATGGGCATAAGCTGACAATAAATGGTTCATTTTATCATTGTGATGGCTCTATAATCTTTAATGGCGGAAGATTAGAAGTAAAAGGGGATTATCAAATGATAGAGGATTATCAAATGATAGAGGATTATTATAGTTATTATAGTGAACCGGTTTCTATCTGTATGAATAATGAAAATGATTATTTTAAAGTTAATGGTAAGTTTAATGTTTTAGATACACAGTCTAGTAGTATGTATAAAGGTACACTTGAGATAGGTGGAGATATAAATTCAGAGATTAGTCTGGGAACAGATGATGAGCTACTGGTCATATTAAATGGAAAATCAGATCAGATACTTAATATATCAGGAAGTATTGGAAGAATTAAGAATAATAACAATACCGGAAAAGTTCATATAGTAAGTGGCAGTCTGAATAATATAGAAAAAACAAAGAACAGAATCTATGCGGATAATTCAGAAATAATATATGGCTGGATACTAAATGAAGATATAGAGTTAGACAATGTGGAGTTAATAGGTGGAGAACTTGACCTTAATGGACACACAATAATTGTAAATGGAGATTTTGTAAATAACAATGGAACAGTAAATATTAATAATGGAAAACTAATAATTAATGGTGATTTCAGCCAGTATGCAGGAGATTCAAAAATAGATAATGGGTACTTAACAATCAAGGGAGATTTAATACAGAATAATGGAACATTTTGCCTGAATAACGGAAATGTGATAATAGAAGACCAGTGTAGATTTAACAGTGGTAGTCTTGTTATGGAAAAAGATATTGATAACATAAGTATATCAGGAAATTTATACATTGGAGAAAATTATTTCACAGAGATAGCAGAACTTAATGGAAAGATTAGCGTTAAGGGAGATATAACGATTGAAAAAAGAAAAAAAGTTAAATTAGATGGTAATCTCACATTATGTCTTAATGGAGTTAAAAAACAGGAAATTAATACAGACTCTGAATTTATTATACCTAATCTTGAATGTGAATGTGAAAGTGTGTATATATATGGCTGGGGCAATTTTGGCGCATCAGGAAAAGTATATGGTAATGATACAAATATAAATAATTTATGCGTATATGATACCACCAGTATGGAAAATAATAGTATTTCGGGCAGAGTAATAGTAAAAGATAATATTGAACTGGAAAGAGATATTGATATAAATGGTGATATTATAATATCTGGAAATGTTAAGATTAAGAGTAAAATAAGTGCAAGAAATATAGAGATATCAGGCGTGAGCCTTACCATAGATGGCTCGTTAAGTGCAGGTGAAAAATTATGCCTTAGTAGATATAATGGTAAGGAATCAAAATTAATAAATAATGGAGGTGTAGTTACAGCAGGAGAACTGATTATTAAGAATGGTTCACAAATAGAGATTACAGATGAAAAATCAATTATCAATTGTAAAAATTTAAAGTATGAATCAGACAATCTATCATGTCTTGATAAGGGAACATTAAATATAACAGGAAATATGGATATAAACAGTAAATTTATAACAACAGATTTATGTAATATAATTATGTCAGGAGAAGATACTCAGGAAATAAGGACTAAAGAGGCAACTAATCTTGGTATGGTAAAATCATTAAATGATTCTGTATATGGAGTAAAAATAAGCAGTAAAATTAAAATTACAGATTTACAAAATGGTAAGCATAGAGTGGGATATATCTATGATGGGGAGACTATCACAAATGATACAGCTATAGATGGAGATGTATATGTAAGTGGATATTTAGAAATAAATGCTTGCTCATTATTGGTATATGGAAACTTATATCAAGATAGAGAAATTATCTGTAATGATGCAAGTGTAGAAATAAAAGAAAACTTGTATCAAGGATACAATATTAGAGTTGAAAATACAAAAATAGAAGTAAAAGGTAATTATGTAGTAAATGCGATTTATAATAATATATCAAAAACTAATGAAGTGGATAATTCGAAAATTGATATAAGGGGAAATCTTATATTAGAATCATGCTGGCATTCATATATAGATGTTAATCTTGATGGAAGTATATTACACAGAGAAAACGATAAATATGCAAAATATATTGAAGCATATATATATGCCATATTGACATTTAATGGTGAAAAAGTTAATAATGATAAAAATACTATAGCTGAAGTTGATACAATGATTGTAAACAGTACAGAAATTACTTTGGAGGATGAATTTTGTGTTCGTAAAGAAATAGATTTAAAGGATGCTAAACTTAAAGGACAGCCATTAATAAAAGTACAGGGGTTAGGCAGCATAAAGAATGAAATAATAGAAGCAGACATTCAGCAAGATAATTCTGTAATTAAAAAGTTAGAACATAACCTTTGTGTTAAAGGCAAGTTAGAAATGGGATATGTGCAATTGGACAAATATACAGTAAAGGCTGACAGCATTACAAATATAGGTACAACATATGTAAATGATGGAGAAATTATATCTGAAAATGAATTTGATAATTCAGGCACACTAAATGTTGATAATGGTAAAATTATATCTAAAAGCTTCGTGAACCAGGGGCATTTAAATATGAATAATGGTTCTTTAGAGACTGACAATATAATTAACAAATATATTATCAATGCAGAGTCAGGTCAGTTAATCTGTAATGGAAATACGATAATAGATAGTGGATATGAGGATAAAAATAATGTTTATAGTTGTTCACTCAATATGGACAACGAACAGGGTTATGTATTAGTAAAGGGTGACCTGCACATAGGAACAAAGACAGGTACAGGAACACTGTCAGCAGGTACATTGGAAGTAAAAGGTGATTTCATATGTGACAAGCCTGAGAGCTTTTGTGCCACAGGAACGCATAAGACTATACTAAGCGGAAACAATAATGAGGGAAAATTAAGACAGAAGATAACTGTCAATAATTACAGAAACAGCCAGTTATTTAATGTTTTAGTAATTACTAAAGCATTAGAGAAAGGTTATGAATCAGACATTGACATTAACAGATTATGTAGTGTCATAGTAAGAGATTATAATGACAAAGAAAACCCATCAGACGTAGAGAATTTGGCAGCTACAGAGATTACGATGGATACAATTTCGTTAAAATTTGATGAAGCTGCTGATAATATGGAAGTATGTGGATATTATCTGTATAGAGATGGAGAATTAATTGATGACATTAATAACACAACATATAAAGATATAGAACTGATGCCGGGAACAGATTATACATATGAGGTATGTGCATATGATTACTGTGATAATAAATCGACTAACAGAACACTTCTTACAGTTACGACAGAGGGTGATAATGAGCCGCCTACCATACCTTATAGGTTCAGTATATATAAGAGAACAGGAAGTTCAGTATCAATGTCCTGGTATGCATCTACAGATAATCTTGGAGTTGATAGATACGAGATATATCGTAATGGTAAGAAAATAGATGAATTGAAGGCTGGTAAAAATGATAATTATATTAATTACAGAGACAGTGATTTAAAACAGGACACAGTATATGAATATTATGTAGTAGCAGTTGACAGGGCAGGTAATCGTTCTGATAAAACCAGTGTAGTAAAAACATATGTGAGTAATCCGGCAATTGAGAGTATATCACCTGGCGATAATAGTGCTATAGGCAATGATAAAGTTAATATAACCATATATGCAAATAATAATATTAATAATTCAAATTATACAGCAGCATTAGAATATAGATATAATGGCAGTGAATGGCAGACTATTGCGGATAAATTGCATTTCTCAAGAGAATCTTATGGAAGATTATATGCATCATACAATTGGGATATAAGCAACATAAATGATGGCGGCGAGTATGAAATTAAGATTACTGTATATGATGAAGATGGTAACAGTTCTACTAAATCAGTTACATATATCATTGATAAGTCAGCACCGGAGAAACCACAGAATCTGACAGTTAAGAGTGAAGACGGTGTTAATATACTGCATTTTACACCATCGGTAAGTGCTGACTGCGAAGGTTATGTAGTGTACAGGAAGACAGAAGATAATAATGTATTTAAACAATATGTGAAAATCCCAGGCAAATTCGAGACCGGATATAGTGATAAAAATGTAGAAGAGGGCAAAATATATGAATATGCAATATCAGCATATGACAAATATAATAATGAAAGCAGTATTACTGAATCAGTAACAATACAGACAACAAGGGATAACATACCTCCTGTTATTAAGGGAATAACACCTGATGATAAAGAGATAGCAGGAGTGAAAGAAATAAGTGTTACTGCAGCAGATAATGTGAAAGTTAAGCAGATTACACTCTATTATAACAGGGAAGATGATAATAAAACAACGAAGATAGGTACAAGCGAATGTGTAGACGGTGTGGCTGCATTTAATTTTGATACCACGAAATTAGAAGATGGAGTATATATATTATCTGCAGTTGCAATGGATATTGCAGGGAATGAAAGTACAGAGTTATATACCAGAAGATATACAACAGATAATACAGGTATAGAGAAAATAGAATTAGATAAGCATACCATAAAGGCAACAAGTGTACAGTTAAGATGGAAAGATGTTAAGGCAGATGACTTAGCATATTTTGCTGTGGAGAAATTAGTTAATCCTGATACAGATGAATTCGTGAGAATAGGAACTGTAAAAGATGTATTAGGCTATAATGTGAACAATTTAATACCTGAAGAAACTTATACATTCAGAGTAGTCGGATATGACAGGCTTGGTAACCGGGGAATACCATCTGATGAAATAACTGTTACAACCATAAGTGATGAGATTTCACCATCAATTAACAGTATACTTCCAATACAGTCAAGATATAGAGATACAATTGAGCTGTCAATGTCTGTATCAGATAATGATGGAGTGAAAAATGGAGTATTTGCATACTCTGTGGATGGTATAAATTATGTTAAGTTAGCAAGCATTGAGACAAAGGAAAAATTATGTAATGAAACTATTGAGTATGTATGGAATACTGCAGATATTCCGGAGGGCGAAGTATATGTGAGATTCCAGGCATATGATTTGTCAGGAAATAAAAATGCCTTATTAGAAGGTGGTAATGAAGTAATTGTCAAATATATAATTGACAGAACAGCACCTGACAGACCAGAGAACACGAAAGCATATGGTGAAAAAGGATATGTTAATATATCGTGGGACGGTCAGGAGGGAGATACTGTCTGTTACGTTGTCAGCAGAGCTGATGGTGAGGACGGAGCCTTTTATAACATTTCAGATAAATGTACAAACACAGACTATTATGATAATAATGTAATTCCGGGACATACATACAGATATAGGGTAGCCGCAACAGATATTGCAGGAAACACAGGCGAATATGGTGAAATAGTATCTGCTACAGTAGATGAGGATACAGAGGCACCTGTGATTAAAGGCATTTCTCCAAAGACAGATTCGGTAATCGGATTAAATGGAAATATTAACATAGTAGCAATTGATAATTCTGCCATTCAGGAGGTAGTGGTTGAATGTAAGAAAGAGGCTGATGATGCAGGCTTATTTAATAAGATATATACTAAGACATATTTAGAAGAAAATGAAAGAAGTGTATATGTACAGTTTTCGCCAAAAGAAGTGGGACTTACAGAGGGAAAATATGATTTCAGAGTATCTGCAACAGATAAGTTCGGAAATTACAGTGAATATACAGAAGTCAGCTATACTATAGATACGACACCACCTGATACACCTGTAATTGAGTGTACTCCGGGAGGATATAAGATAGAAGTAGCAATTACAGGCGAACAGTCAGAAGATTTTAAAGAATATAAAATATATAAGGCTGATGTATCAGGAGGCGGATATAGCTGTATAGCTACTACTAGTGCCAGAAAATACATAGACAAAACAGCAGTACCGGGCAGAATATATTGTTATAAGGTATTAGCTTACGATATATATGGCAATTATTCAGAATCAGAGGTTGTTACATCATATGCTACAGATGAGGATACAGAAGCACCTGCAGCCATAATCACAGAGAATATCTGTACGCTGACAGGCTTCGAAATATCATTAGATGGCGGTGCATCGACCGATAATGTCAGAATAACAGATTATACATGGAGTATGGGAAATGGTGACGTATTAAAGGGAGTTATGCCTGTATACACATATAATAAAGAGGGTGTATATAAGGTAAAACTGACCGTTAAAGATGCGGCAGGAAATACTTCAAGTGCTGAGACAACGGTAAAAGTCCTTAATAATGAAAATAGTGGAACTGCAACCGTAAATGTAACAGATAAAAATGGTATACCATTGCCATATGTAGATATATATTTAAAATCACCTGATGGCAGCATAGATACAATGCGTGCAGATGCTAAAGGCGAGATAAAAATAGCAGGTGCAGAGGGTGTATATGAGATAGCTGCTTATTATGATAAATATTTACCAGCAGACACTACAGTAGTCATAGACAGATATGAGAAGAAGATAATTAATCTACAGCTTGAAGAGGGTAATATTGTAGTTGGTAATCTTGATGTTAAGAGAATGACATTACAGGAGATTATAGATGCAGGAGTAGATGTATCAGATCCTGATAATATTAATTCATTTGCGTTTACCATAACGGTTAAATTGGCTAAATCGCCTATTCCACGCCAGATACAGTATATAGGAGGCGGAATATCAGAAACACCCGGTAATGCATTAGATTTCCATGGAGAATGGAAGGAGCCAGAGTCAACTTCATCAGGAACACATACGCCGGCAAAAGAACCCGTACCGGAAGCTAAACTGTTAGAGAAAGACCAGCCTATAATTGCAATAGTCTCTACGTCTAATAAAGTAAGCTGGCTTAAAGATATGTATAGTGTGGATTTGAATATACTGAATGCAGCAGAGACAAAATATGTTATAAAAGAATCAAAAGCAGAATTAAAATTACCGGATGGAGTATCTTTAGCAGTGACTAAGGACAAACAGTCATTGACATATGATATGGGTAATATTATGGGACAACAGCAGAAGACAGCGACATGGGTTGTAAAAGGGGATAAATCAGGCTCATATAAGCTGGAGGCAGATTTCACAGGTAAATTGTCTCCATTTAACAGAAATATATATGCACATTTTGAAACAGAGAAAGAATTCGAAGTAACCAAAGGAGAGGGAATAGTTGTATCCATATATCCGGAAAAAGATGCATATATAGACGAGAATTATTATATACAGTTCGAGATTAAGAACACATCAGGAAAAGACCTGTATAACTTCCATACATCAATGCCACCGTATCATTATGAAACTTCCAGAAGTGATACGTTAGTCATAGATAAAGATAAAAACGAAACAGTTCATAGAGGAAGCTCAAATATAATCTCTGCACCATCGGGTTACACAAGTGCAACAGTACTAAAAGGAGGAGATACTTTTAGAATACCGGTATTATATTCGGGACAGGCAGTAAATGGAACATATTTTACTAAGTTTGGAGGTTCTGGTGATAAGGATAAAGAATATTATACATTGATAGAATCATTAGTAGAGGCATTTGGTGATATAGAGGGTGTAACGATAGAAGTACATCCTATAGACAGTCATATTTCCAAAACGATAGTAGAACAGGTAGAGGTTAAGAATTATTTCGGTGATCCTGTAGATTTAAGCACAGGTGCATTTACGGACAGTATGACACCTATGAGTGTAAACGCTGCTTCAGAGTTAGCATTTAACCTTGAATATAATTCCGGACTTTCAACATTAAAAGGCGAAAACGGATATGGATTCTATAATAATTTAGAGACATCAATAGAGGATAAAAATAATGTTATATCACTAAATCTTACATCAGGCATAACAGGTGCATTTATTAATAAGGAAATGGCAGATGGAACCTATTATGGCAAGGTGGTTGATGATGAAATATTCCTTGAAGAGAATTCAAATGTTGGTGAATATATACCGATATCAGAATTAACAAAGGAGTATAAGCTGTTTAAAGAAGCTGATGGTACATATAAGGTAATTACACCGACAAAGGAAATATATCTATACGATGAATCAGGAAGAAACACACAGATAACTGATTCTAACGGAAGAAACAGATATATTACATATGGAAATACACAGAAAATAATTACAGAGGAGGCAAGTGGAAAGAGAATTATAATTAACTATAATTCTGAGGGATTAATTACATCTGTTGCAGATGATAATGGAAGAAAATCGACATTCACATATCAGGACGGAAAGCTTATGACCTATACAAATGTAATGGGAGAAACCACTACATTTACTTATGATGCAGAAAACAGAATTATAAGCGAGACAGATTGTGAAAACGTTACATATGTTAAAAATATTTATGATGAAAAAGGCAGAGTAATAGAACAGTCAGATGCTGATGAGAGTAAGCAGAGTCTTAAGATGACATATGAAAATGATGGTGAAAATACTATTGTGAAAGCCTATGACAGTTTAGGCAATGTCGGTGAAGTAGTATTAGATTCCAATGGAAGAACCATTAAGAATGTTAATACAAATGGAAATGTTACGGAGATGGGCTATGATGAAAATGGCAATCAGATATTTGAAAAAGATGCATTAGATGGAACAGTCATCAATGAGTATGACAGCCATAACAGAAAGATATCAGTCAGAGACCAGAGTGGTAATAAACTTAAATTCACCTATGATGATAATGGCAATGTAACATCAACAACAGATGCTAATGGAAATACTGCCACATACGAATATAATGACAGAAATCTGCTTATTAAAACTACAGATTATGCAGGATGCGTAACTACATATGAATATAATGATTATGCACAGGTATTAAGAAAGACCATAGAAGGTATCGGAAGCACAACGTATGAATATGCCGAAGGAATGTTAGTAAAGACTACAGACTATAATGGCAATGCGAAAACATATACTTATGACGGAACAGGCTGTGTGGTCAGTGAGACAGATGCCCTTGGAGGCACTACCGTTTATACACACGATGCCTTGTTAAGAACATTAACTAAGACAAATGCTATCGGAGGAACAAAGTCATATACATATGATAAATATGGAAATGTTCTTACAGAGACTAATGAAGCAGGACAGACTACAACATATGAATATGACATTATCGGAAATAAGACAGCAGACATTACTCCTGACGGCAGAAAGATAAGATATGAATATGATTCAAATGGAAGAAACACTAAGATAATTAAACCTGATGGTACTGAATTAAGTTATACATATGATGCCGAAGGAAATATGCTTAGTGAAACAGATGAGTCAGGCAATGTAATAACTTATGAATATGATGCACTTAACCAGAAGATAAGCGAAACCAATGCAGCTGGTGACAAGATAAAATATGCATATTATCCAAATGGAAAATTATATGCAGAAATATATCCTGATAATAGTCGTACACTTTACACATATGACAGCACATGGAAATTAATCAGAAAAACAGACTCACAGAATAATTCAGAAACATATCGATATGATGAAATGGGAAGAATTATTGAGACCAGAGATGCATTAGGCAATTCAGAGAAATGCGAGTATGGCATAAACGGACGTTTACTAAGCACAACAGATAAAAATGGTAACACAACCTCATACAAATACGATGCAAACGGTAACTGTATCGAAAAGACATTACCTGATGGAACCATAATGACTAATACATATGATGCATTGTCAAGATTAATATCAGTAAGTACAGAGACTAAGGCAAATGGTAAGATAACCATTTCATATGAATATGATGCTTTATCACGTCTTACTAAAACTATAAATGAAGCAGGAAATGCGAAGACATACAGTTACGACAGACTTGGCAATCTTATAAGTGAAACAGATGAAGAGGGACATACAACCCGTTATGAATATGACATAAACAATAATCTTATAAAGACAATAGATGCTGCAGGTCATGAAAATACGTATGAGTATAATAATACCAATAACCTCATAAAAGAGAATAAATACACTAATACAGAAGACAGCGTAACAACCTCATATAATTATGATAAAACAGGCAGACTTACAGAAGTAACAGATCCATTAGACGGAATCACCAAAACATCTTATGATAACATAGGAAATGTTACAACGGTAACCGATGCAAATGGAGGAACAACAACCTACACTTATGACAAGATGTGCAGACCGGTATCAGAGACAAATGCCATAGGCGTAACAAAGACAAATGAATACAATGCAACAGGACTTCTTACGGAAAGTACAAACGGAAGAAATCAAAAGACAAAATATACATATGATGCCATCGGAAGAATAACATCAAAGGAAGATGAAACAGGCAGGATAACATATGAATATGATAAAAACGGCAATGTGTTAAGAGAAACAGAAGAGAGAAAGCAGGAAAACACAGGCAAAATAAAGGGAATGTCAGCCGCAAATGCCAAAAGCATCAAAGTCATCACTAGAACATATGACAGCCGAAACAGGGTGACATCATGCACAGATGCCAACGGAAAGACCATAAGATACGGCTATGATGAATTAGGCAACATACTTACAATAGCATATCCAGGTGGAGAAACAATCCGCTATACATACTATGCAGGCGGTCAGATAGCGACAGTAACAGACAGCAAAGGCAGAGTAACCTACTATAAATATGATAAAACAGGAAATCTGACAGATACAGAAAGACCAAACGGAACAAAAGAGCATTGTGAATACAATGAGCTTGGTTTACTGATCTCTAAAAAGGACATAAAAACCGCCACAGGTGAGGTCATCAACGAATATCATTATAAATACGATGTCAGAGGAAATATCGTAGGTGTTGTAGATGTAACAGCTGATACATCAGCGAAAACAACAGATGCTACATTAGACGAATCAACAGTCGATATAAAAAATGAATCTGAAACAACCAATGGTTTAACAGAGGATAATAATTACACATTACCTGTACCGGATACTGCTAACAAGACAGCATTGAAACTTGCAGCAGAAAGTAACAGCATCGTAACATCTGATGGTGAAACAGTAACTACTTCATTAGAAATGGAATATGACAGTGCAAACCGTCTTATAAGCTATAATAATAAAAAGATAAAATATGATAAAGATGGAAATATGTTATATGGTCCTGTGAATGGAGAAATGTGTAACCTTACATATGACAGCCGAAACAGACTTATCAGTGCAGGAAATGTAACATACGACTACGATGCCGAAAATACAAGAACATCAGTAACAACAACTGATAAAAAGATTACATATGTGACAGATGTGGCAGGCGAAATGTCGCAGGTATTAGAATCATATGAGAAAACTAATGACGGAAAGAAGATACATACAGTCTATGTATATGGCAATGGTCTGATATACAGTTATAATGATAATGAAGCAGACAGCACAACATCCGATAACAAAGTACAAGATTTATCATCTGACAAATCATCAGATAAAGATACGGATGGTACAACATACTATCATTACAATAATATTGGAAGTACCACAAAGTTAACCGACAATAATGGAAATGTAATCCAAAGCTATGAATATGGTGCCTACGGTGAAGTTCTAAGTGGAGATACTAAGATAACCCCATTCTTATATAATGGTCAGCTAGGCGTAATGACAGATGATAATGGTCTTTACTATATGAGAGCAAGATATTATAATGTGAATATCAAGCGATTCATCAATCAGGACGTAGTACATGGAAGTATCAATGTAAGCCAGAGTCTTAACAGATACAGTTATGTCCAGGGTAATCCTATAAAGCTGACAGACCCATTTGGATTGTCACCACTTGACAGACTCAACTGGAAGAATTTAGGACATGCCATATTAAATGGCTTGGGACTGATACCTGTAATCGGAGAGGCATTTGATATAGCCAATGCCATATGGTATGCACACGACGGTGAGTATGGAATGGCAGTGTTGTCGATGATGTCGGCATTACCGATGATAGGAAATATTGCTTCGGGAATAATGACGGCGGCGAAAATAACCACAGCAGCTAAAATAGTAAGTACAGCGTGCAAGGTGGTAAGTAACGCGGCAACATTTACACAGGCGGCAATCGGAGGCGTTAACAATGCCAAAGCGATAGTCAAAAATATGATAAATGGCAAGTTATTCTCAGAAGATACAGCTAAGAATCTGGTGTCATTTGGAATAAACGCATTTACGGCAGCAACAAGTGGAAAGAACCTGCTATCATCTTCAAAAGAATTGAAGAAAGTGGTGGGAGACAGTGTTGGAAGTAAATGGGGCAAGAAAGCAAAGAAAGAACCACTGTTGGAATGTAATTTGCAGTTCTTTGCGGATAAGAGTGGTAGTCCTTCTAATACTTTATACCATTATACCAATGAGAAAGGTATGAATGGAATTGTTGAGTCGAAGAAATTAAATCCTTCACTTAAAGCTAACAATCCTAATGATTGTTTTTATGGGGAGGGGCAGTATTTATCTGATATAGTACCTGGTACCAAATCACCAGCCCAATTATCGAGAAGTTTTATCCATAATCCATTTCAAGGAGCAAAATATGCTTATTATGTAGAGATAGATGTTACAGATTTGGATGTAGTATATGGAATAGACAATGTATTTGTCATTCTAAATCAAGAACCTTTAGATTTAATGGATAGAATAGTTTCTTACGGAAAGGTGGGTGATTAAAATGACATATATAAAGGTACAGTGGATACATGATTTTGAAGATGAGCCAATTCTTTTATATTCAGAGTTAGATAGTATGCGGAATGAAGTTAGAAAGGTTGAAGTTTACAAAAATAATGAATTAGGATATGCTTGTGAAAACAAAAGTGTAAATGGCACATTTTTGTCAAAAACTGAAATCCCTTCATTGGAGGATATTAATTTAGATGTACAATTTGAAGCCTGTGAAATTGATAAAGAATACTTTGAGTCGATATGGCATAAGGCTGTCAGTATAGATGGTATTTAAGTACATCCGAAATTATAACTAAATATTCTTTTATCAAAGATGAAAAAAGCATTGTTTTCATGGTACTTGGTGCTATGAAGACAATGCGTTTTTCTGTAAAAATAATCTCCTTAAGTGGTATTTCAGATATAAAAATGGTCAAAAAAGAGGTAATTTCGATTCGAATATTTCTTTGAAAGACGGTAAATCACATACAGATTTTTGCCAGAAAGACGGTATCAGATTCTTTTGATTTTACTTTCAAAGATATTACGAGACCCCATTTTTCTTTAGAAATCGAGCCATTTTCTAAGATTTTCTCGTAATTAAGTTTTACTGTAAGATGAATTATGAGATTCAAAGACAGCTTACAAACAATTCGCTGGGGTCTCATGAATACAGACAACTAAGATAATCATGGATAATCACCAGCAATCTGAAACTATCCGTATCTGATAACGCCGAAATATTGTTTCTGATTTTAGGGAGGCAGGATTCTCGGATGCAGTAATAAATGACATAATGGAACAACAATATAGAATGTTAGATAAACTTGATGTTAAGTATGAAAGGATAAAATATTAATGAGTATATTAAGTAAAATGAGTAAGTCATTTGAAATTGCTGTAGGTGATGCAAAATCAAGTGATACTGAAATTGATGAATTAATTCATTACTCAAAAATTGATGTTCCTCTTGAATTTATAGAGATTATTAAAGAGAAAACAGAACTTGAGATAATGGTCAAAAATGAAAAGTATATACGAATATGGGGGCAAGTGGATGTATAGAAATGAATTCTGCATATAATATTCAAAAGTATATACCAAATTCTTTGGCAATAGGTGATGATGAATGCAGTAATGCAGTGATTTATGCAAATGGTATCAATGGTTTTGGAGTTTATATGGTTTCATTTGGTAATCTAGATGCTAATGAAATGGTTTATATTGCTGATTCGTTGGAAGCGTTTTTTGTGAAAGAAGAGGGTATAGATATTTTTATTAATGTATGGTAAAAGAAAATCATAGCATATGTTGTTGAGATAATGCGTATTTTCTGTGACATTTTCAATTAGAAAAGTGATTAGATGGTTCAAGATATTATAATGTTAATATCAAGCGATTAGTCAATCAGGACGTAGCACATGGAAGTATCAATGTAAGCTAGAGCCTTAATAGATACAGTTATGTCCAGGGTAATCCTATAAAGCTGACAGACCCATTCGGATTGTCACCACTTGATAAAATTAACTGGAGAAATGTTGGACATTCAGCATTAAACATACAGGGATGTATAAATGGATATGGCTTTATATTCGATGGTATAAACGCAGTATGGTATGCCTGTGAGGGCGACATTTACCCAGGCAGCAATATAAGGTTTAGAAAATGCAAAAGCCATATTCAGAAATGCCAAAAGCGGAAAACTACTATCGATTGATACAGAAAGTAATGTTGCAGCATTAGGACTAAATTTATTTACAACGATAGTAAGTGGAAAAGGAGCTGTGACATCTGGTAAGGATATCAAGAAAATGATAGGAACAGATGTTGGAAATAAGTGGGGCAATAAAGCTAATAATAAGCCACTGTTGGAATATAATTTACAGTTCCTTGGAGTGAAGTACATTGGACTGATCATGGAACGCCTAAACATCATACTAATCCACATCAGCATATATTTGAATATAATCCAGACAGAGGTGGTTGGGTTAGAAGAGAACCTACACCATATTATCATAAAGGAGGATGATTATAATATGGATTTTTTATTGGATATTGTTATACCAAAGGATGAAATAAAAAAATTGATTTAGAAGAACAATTAGTAGAATGGGATGGTATGCTATTCTCACAAGAACCTGCGAGATTTATTAGCAAAAATCTTGTATTTGAAAAGTTAACAAATTTAAAATATTATAGCGATATATTAGGAAAAAATTTAGATGAACAAAAGTATAGTGCATTTATTTATAAAGAAAATGAACTTTCCGAATTGGAATTTTTAGCTAATAATTTTCAAGGCGATTTTATTAGAAATTCATTATTAATTTTTTTGGAAAAAATTGTTAGATTGTCAAGTTTTTATTTGTTTCTTTTACGAGAAGATGAAAAAATTAAAGAACGATATGAAATAGAAAATGAGGAAGAGTTCTGCAAGATTTTACAAGAGAGTTTATCCTGGATCAAACCGAAAGATATAGTGATTTCGAAAAAGTAATTTGAGGTTATTGTAAAAAATGTAACATTGACTATAGTATTAAAAATACAAAGATATCGGTAAAAATAATGAAATAAGGATTACATATATTGCTTCGGGAATAATGACAGCAGCGAAAATAACCACAGCAGCTAAAATAGTAAGTACAGCGTGCAAGGTGGTAAGTAATGCGGCAACATTTACACAGGCGGCAATCGGAGGCGTTAACAATGCCAAAGCGATAGTCAAAAATATGATAAATGGCAAGTTATTCTCAGAAGATACAGCTAAGAATCTGGTGTCATTTGGAATAAACGCATTTACGGCCGCAACAAGTGGAAATAACCTGCTATCATCTTCGAAAGAATTGAAGAAAGCACTATAGTGTATTTGAATTGTTGTTGCAAAGAAAATATAGATTGGATAAGTGAAATATTTGAAGATATTTCAGAACAAGTACAAATTTCTAGATTTATTGAATGTATAGAAAAATTGGTTGTCAAGTATCTGGATTTAAAATTAGAGCAAGATATTTTGTATGCAAAAGATGCATTAAAGTAATATCAGCTAAGCAGGTAATGTGCTTGTTAAAGTAGACAAGATGTTGGAACAGATGTATAAGATGCTTGACTGTACACTTTTTAAGCACGAAAATAGAATGGTATATTGGCTAGAGCAAATTAAAAAATATGCATCAAGAAATTTTAAGGAGAGAGTTTTATGAAAAAATGTCCATGTTGTGGATACTTAACTATTGATGATACAGATGAATTAATTACAGATATTTGTGATGTTTGCTTTTGGGAATATGATGAAGTGGCTCAAAATATGCCCGATAGAATTATTGGAGCAAATAAGGTGTCATTGAATACTGCTAAGAAGAATTATAAGTTGTTTGGAGCCACAGAAGAACGTTTTATAAATATGGTTCGTCAACCATATGAGGATGAGATATAAACTATAAAAATGTTCGATTGTGTTATAGGTGAAAACATAATACCTGAGTACATAGATTAATGCGATGTACTGTACTAATGATAGGAGGAAGTAATATGAGTGATTATAATTATGAGATTATTAAAGAATCCGTTATGGAATGGTATGAAAAAATTTCATCTGATATGAAGAATGAAAATAATATTATTGTGTCCACAAATAATAATGATGCGTTGATTATTGACTTTGATTTTGAAAATTGTATAGCACAACTTTCGGTAACCAATTCGCAATTTGTGCCATATCAATTTGTCTATTTTGAAGCTATGGATATTGAAATATCAAATGAAGAAGAGAAACAACCGGTATATTGTTTTTATGATGATGAGAATATGCAAAAAAGTGATGTAATGGATGCTTTGAATGAAGCAGTAAGATTTTGCATTGCATACAAAATGACATAATCCTATAAAGTAGACAGACCCGTTTGGATTGTCACAACTTGACAGACTTAACTGGAAGAATTTAGGACATGCCATATTAAATGGCTTGGGACTGATACAGCAAGTAACGTTGTAGCATTAGGAATAAATGCATTTACAGCAATAAAAAGTGGAAAAGGAACTGTGACATCACCTCTTGAAGTGGTGGTTGACGACTTAAAAAGTATTTTGAGGAGGTGACAAACATATGAGTAATAACAAAGATTGGCGTTTACAAAAGAATGTCGAATATCTAAAAAGTGTTGATTTAAATCCAACAGATGGAGAAGAAATAGTTAATAATGCACCTCATTTAAAACAGTGTATATTTTGTTTGGATAAAGTTATGAATAGTCCATATCAAAGGTGGTTTGTAACTATAGATTGTGCATGTTGTATTTGTGAAAATTGTTATTCGGATTTCAATGAAATTTTTGAATGGAAAACTTTGGACGGATGGGATATTGAGTGGAAAAACTGAAAATAGAATGTGGTGCAAAATGATAACCATAGACAGGTAACAACAAGTGCGTATCTGTTATCATCATTACTGATAATGATGATAATAATTCTGATACTACAATAGAACTTATTCAGGTGATAAATTAAGTGATTTAAGAGTTAAAGGAAGACATTATGGAAGAAAAAATTAAAAACATTATGGAAAAGTATATAAAAGATGTTGAAGACACTTGTAATATTTTATTAGAAGGAATTAATTATAGAGATAACCTTAATCTGAAAACAAAGAAAGATTTTTTTGATTATAGAATGAAAAAATCAAATATGGAGTTTGAGGTTAGGGGAATTAGTTATAGACTTCATGGTAAAGGTTGTAGGGCTTTTAATAAAGAATTTTTTTTGGACTGGGATTTTGGATATAGAAGTAGATGGTGCGGTATTGATCCATGGAAACTTTCGATGACTATTAAAAAAAGTAAAAGTCAATATAGTGAATATTATGATGGAAACCTAATAAAAAAAACATGTGAACAAGCTGTAAAAGATGGTATAATGTTTAAAAAATATGAACAATATTATTTTGCCATTCCCAAAAGCGAAACCTTTAAACCTCAATTTCCAAAAGAATTCGATACACTAGTTGTAACACATCGTGATTCAACATGGTCTTTACCAAGGAATAAAGTTATTGATAAATTTATAAGAAAGAGTAGCTGGGTGTACAATAAGATTGATAGATATAATGATAAATATAATGATAAATATGTGTTATCTTTTTTACTGGAAGAAAAAGAAATTTATTCTATATCATATGATGATATTGGATACCCGGAAGGAGCTATAAAAATTATGAGTGATGATATATTGCATAATTTGTTGAAGGCATTATGAGTGATGAAATTAGTTCCGGCTATTCAAAAAATAAAACACTTAGAAAGGATGTATAATATGGATGAAAGAGATTTGTGGGATGAAATATATGATTTGATTAGTGATTCTTCGAAAGAAATATGTGTTTTTGATGGGAATGAGAGTGCAGGATATGCAGAATTGAAAAAAATGAATTTGATAAGAAAGTCAACGTTAGGTGCAATTGTTACTTTTTCTTCAGGTATTTCTATTGATAATTGGATTAGAATAATGGGACAGGAAAATTTGATACATAAGGGAATTCTGTCTTATCAGAGTTATCAAAAAGAAAATGTAACTATGAAAAGTATGACGATTGTTGGTCAAGATGTAGTAGGGGGAATATTTGCTATAAATATTGGCAAATATCCGGAAGGATTAAAAAAAGTGTGGTATTTTGCACCTGATAACTTGCAGTGGGAGTGTATGGATATGAATTACGCAGAATTTGTTGTCTGGGCAATACAGGGAAATACGGATGAATTTTACAGTAGTATGAGATGGAATGGTTGGAAAGAAGATTGTAGCAAGGTAGGATTTGATGAAATGATATTGATATATCCTTTTTTGTGGTCAAAAGAATGTAATTTGGAAACTGCTTCAAAAACAATTGTTTCATCAGATGAATTGATTAGAATGAACTCAGAGTATGCACATGAATTTGGATATTATTAATCCATTTTGTTTGAAAATATAAGGATGTGATATGATTTATGATGTAAATGTAATTGATATTATGTAGAAAGGGTAAAATGGTGATGAAACTTATTAATGGAATAATAGAACCTGGAATAAGAATAAGTAATTATATAATTGGTTCAAAGAAAGAAAATATACTTAATAATTTAGAAGATAATTACCAAATATGGGAAAGGGGAGATGGCTTTTGCATATATACATTGGATAATTTTAAATTATGGTTTAATGTTAATGGAGAATTAGTGCAAATTGGGGTCACAAAAGACTTTTATGGTGATTTTATGTCTATTTGTATTGGAAGTACAATGAAAGATGTTGTAAACAAGTTTGGTGGAATTGAAAACGATGGAGATGTATATGCAATACCAGGCATAGAAGGATTATGTTTTGAATTGGAGGATGTTGATAATTGGGATGAACTAACTGCACCTATTGAATGGATATATGTATATAAATGTTAATGATATTATGGACATCAATAATGAAGTTTATGTAAGTGAAAGAAAAAATATACCAGGATGATTGGATGAGTTTGTCAATCGCAAGTAACTCAATAGAAGAATTTTTTGAAACACTCCAATTACCAAAATGTATTGAATGGGAAGAATTATAGAAAGGAATAAAAATTATGAATGATGTGGAAAAAGTATTTGCAAATTCGGCTTTGCATGATTATAAAATGGAAAAAATGGAGATTGACTATCCAAAAGGAACTGTTGTGTTGCAATTGCTTAATTTAAAAAATATAATAAAAAAAATTACAATTAGTCGATTTATAGATATTGAGTTTACCAATAAGGAAAAGTGGGGAAAAGGAACATATGTTGTTTCTAGTGATGCTTTTTATATAGATAATATTTTAAATATAGAGCTTCAATTTAATTCAGGAGATTTTTGCAAAATTAAATGTTATGAAGATAAAATTATTTGATTTTGACTTATAATTTGAAATATTTCAAAATTCTGCATAAAAGAAAATATCGGCTTACGCAATACCTTAGAGAATAAAAAGGAGGATATGATTATGATTTGTCCGATTTGTGAGCAAGGAGAAATATTAAAAGTTAAAAATAAAAAAAGTAATGATATATTTTACATATGTGAAGAATGTGATAGCATTTGGACAAAGGAAATTTCAGACGAATATATTTCGACATTTGAAAATTATTCAGAAAGAAATAATATTACAAATTCATGGTCAGAAATTGAGATTATTGACAGAATTTAATAAATGGTAAATATGATATGAAAATAATTTATTAATATTAGCGAAAGGGATGTTTGCTATGGGAAAACAAATAAATTTTTATATGAGCGAAAATGTACAAAATCAGTTCATTGATTTTATGTTAAATAATGAAATTTTGTTTCTGAATAATGAAGGTAATAAAATAGAATTTCAAGATTTATGTTTTTGCAATGATTGTTATTTGTATAAGAGAGAATTTGGTTGTTTATTAAAAAAAAATAATTTAATTGATGTGTTTAATAGTCCGATTATTGAATTTTGTAAAACAAAGATAAAAGATAATAGAATATTACGAGGCAGATTATGGATATCTGACTATTATAAATCTTGTAATAGTCAAATACAACAAAGTAAAAATTATGTTATGGAGTACAATAATCTTACAAAATGGATTAAAAAAAATGTGCCATATCAAAATATTAAAAAAGGCGAATTTTTTGTAAAAGAATATACCAATGATGAACTAATTGAAATGGAGAAAATGGGATATATTTTTACTGCTTAATTCTGGCAAGGTTATAGAAAAGTGCTTTATTGGTAAGAGTTTGCCAGTGTGTAAAGATGAAATGAAAGTATTAGAATTGTACTCTGAAGGTATTAAAGATATTCGGATATGTGTGAAGTTTATAATGGAGTAACGATAGAACTATGATTAAAATTGCAGATATTAAAGAACTTAAGTTGAATATAACTTGGAGAATGTTATATAGAGGATTATTAGAAAAGCAAATTTCTATAAATGAAATAGTAGAATATGCGATGGAACAGCTTGAAAAAGATAATAGAATTGAAATATGTGAACTGGCAGGTTCTAGAGATTATGATTTAGAGGATATTATGAATAACCTTTATGAGTTGGCTAATGAAGAAAAAAGTCAAGATGATTTAGAGGACAGGAAATTAAGGGCTGTACGAGTTAATAATTTTCTAAAAGAAAAATCAAATTGTATTGATGGTTTAATAGGCTTAACAGAATTATGGCTTGAAATAGGTTATACAGCCGATTCACCACATATTATTCAAGGCAAGGATAACAATATATCTCCTGTGGAATATTATACAGATGTGAATTATAATTACCTTTATGAAAAGAATAAACGTTGGCTTAAGGATGAAGTAAATTTTTTGATACAAAATCAAAAATAGTATAAATTTATTGATAGCTTAATAAAACTGAATATTAAGTGGTTAATATGGCAGAGATTATTAAAAATGGCACATCTAATGAAAATATTGCATGAATAACACATATTGCAATTAATGGAGGAAACTAAAAATGGATGTTGAAAAAATTAAAATAACATTTGATAGAACGTATATGGTAATTAGTACATTTTGTTTCACTTATGAAGGCAATGGTGATTTTTGGTCATTGGTTACGGAAAATGAAGCTGTAGAATTAAATAAAAAGTATGGTGTTACTCAAGGAAACCAAATTTTTAGGTTATCGTGTACTAATATTGATAGCAATATGTATATAATAGCAAAAGCAATCGAGGCGCAGATAACGAATTAAAAAATGAGTAGTTGCATGAAGTGCCTCCTAAAAAATTAGACTTATTAGGGACGGTACAGAATATTTAGATACGTTTTTTATAATAAATTTACTGAATTGTTAAATTTGAAAGGCTTGTAAATAGATGAAGTAATAATGGCCTGAAAATACGTTTTAATTATGGAGAAAGAGGATATGATAAAACTAAAAGAAATGAATAAATCTATTTTCTATAATAATCTAATATTGACAATAAATGAGATTACAGGAAATAGCAAATTAGATGATAAAAGTATTAGATTTAAAATAATACCTGTTTATGAAGAAGATAAAACATTTAATGGACTTGATAATCAAATGAGGCTAATCGCTTTGAGTGAAAAAAATATAGGAAATAGATTGTTGACAATTGAGGAAACAGTAAATTTAGTGGCATGCCAGTCGCCGTTTGTACCAATATGGATTAATATTTCATTGATGGATATTAGCAATCATTGGATTATTTTTAATTTTGAAACAAGTTTAAGATTTAGAAAACCATCCCAATTAAGAAATGCTGAAACAGGTCATCCACCATTTAAGGCTATTATATGAGGAGATTGGTAAAATGGAATTAAATATTAACTCGCCAGCGTACTATACAAGGGAGTTTGGTGTAGAAGATGAAATATATTGGTTTTGTCGTAAATTATCATATTATGTAAAAGAAAAAAATTATAGTGATGTTATTAAAATTATAGGTCTTGTACCAATAATTGCACCTAAGAAAGAAATAGAAAAAGGGTTGTGGAAAGAAACAAAAAAATGTGAAATAAAATCTGGCTTTGCATCTGTAAGTTTGCAAATCGATTACGAAACGTATGTTGAATCGAATATGGATGAAAAAAAGGCATTGATAATAAAAAATGTTGTAGATTCTGTAAAAGCAATAAAAACGAGAGCTAAGATAGATTTTAAGCTTTTTAAAGAGGATATGAATAAGTTTTGTGAAGAAAATGGTATAAATTGTATTTAATAAGGATTATGGAATAGAAATATTTTTCTTAATCTATTCAGATATACGTTCAAGCCGAATCATATTTGAAAAACTTATAGAGGCTGTACATAAGAATGTAGAGGGTATAAGAGGATTGTGAAGATAAATGGATATCAGACGATGATGGACTTTACTATATGAGAGTAAAATATTATAATGTGAATATCAAGTGATTTATCAATCAGGATGTAATATTTGAAAGTATCAATGTAAGCGTGTGCTTAACAGAGACAGTCATGTTCAGGATAATCATATAAAGCTGACATATATATTTGGATGGTGAGGTTAAATGATAAAGAAATATAGTAGCATAGTTAATTGTAATATCAAGGAAAATATTAAGGATGCCGCTTGGGTAGAGGATTTAGTTCATTATGGATTGTTTAAAAATCAGATGGATGGTACTTTGGCTGCAGCTGCATTATTTTGTCCAGATATAATTTGTGTTAAGGATTATGTATTTATCAAGATGTTTCTGGAAAATTCAGATAATGATGAGAAATTAATTGCGATGGTTGAAAGGTTGGAGGAAAAATATAATTATTGTAAAAAAGATATTGAAATGATTATAAATTCATGTTCATTAGGTGATTTTTTTCTTGGTGATAATTCGCAATTGCCATATAATGATGAAATTATCTATAATTTTGGTGAGGTTTTGTGCTATTTCTGGCAAATGAGAGTTAATCAATTATTTCCTGAAAAAAATATAGTTGTTGAATTGGGATATGAGCTTATGGGAGAACTTGGGCTATGTATTACGATGTATGAAGAAGTGACGAAATAAATAACATATCTTCTTTAGGAGTATCATAAATTTGTATTTGCTGAAATGTTAATCAAAGAAATTTGAATTTTGATAGTGGAAGAGGATAAAACATTTAAAGCCAATATTAAGGAGAAAATGTTATGGAGATGGTAATTCAAAATATTATAACTGATGGATATGAAAGATTTGTAGTAGTTAATATTATAAACAATAAGAATCTTATTGTACATTATATTGAATACTCAGAGTTTTTGGAGGATAATGAGAAAACGGCATTAAAAAATATAGGAGATATAATAGTTTCTGATATAAAAATAGATTTAGTAAGTAATTCGTATATTACGAATAAAAAATTGGGTTTTATCCAGGAATTTGAAAATTCCCCTAATATAAAAGCCATTATTGAAGTGAAGGAAGTTGTTGATGAGTATACTATTTATGCCCAGAGTTCATTATGTGATGAATCTATACTAATAGAGTTTGAGAATAAAATGATGTATAAAAAGTATGATAGAGTTTATATTGAAGGATCCTTAGAATTAGTAGATGATATTATATGAGGAGAATTCAGATATGAATGAAATAAAGTGGAACAATTTAAAAAGAATATATGTTTTTTTGCGTTATGATATTGAACTTGTTGAGTAAATTGGTATACATTATGAAGAAACGTTAAAAATCCAAGAGTTTTTATTACATAATGAAAAATAGCATTAGAAGTAATTGACAGAATATTTCAAAACTGATATAGTACATAACTAAGTGATGACAGAAATTACAAATGACAATTGAATAGAATACCTGTAAAAGGGAGTAGCCGGCATACAAATGTTGTGTGTACGATGTCGACATACCCGATATGAAAATATCCGTATCGTAATTAAATGGCGAGACTTTGATAAAATTTATGAGTGACAGTGATGATAATCATAGATTTTATGAAGTCTCGTTTTTTGCATTTTCAATTCAATTTTATTTTGGAAGTTGCTGATTTTTAGATGAATGATTGTTTCAGGGCGAAAACAATTAGTATTCAATTAGTATTATGGCAAGTGGAAAATCAGTTATATGAATTTATGAATTTCTCAAAGCTAAATCGCTGACAAGTCGCCCGGGAAAGAGGTAAAATATGAATTTCTTAATCAATTTAGTTCTATTGGTTGTGGGTTTTGTCCTGCTTATTAAGGGTGCAGATTATTTCGTAGAGGGTGCATCTAAAATTGCTGATAAATTAGGAATACCACAGTTAGTAATAGGACTTACAATAGTAGCATTTGGTACATCAGCACCAGAGGCTGCTATAAGTATAAGTTCAGCAATTAAAGGAAATACGGGAATTGCAATTGGTAATATAATAGGAAGTAATATAATGAATATTCTTCTGATACTTGGTATTACATCTTGTATAACGGTCCTTAAAGTAGCTAAGTCTACAGTTTATTATGAGATTCCTTTTGTAATATTTATAACAACTGTTTTAGTTGTTATAGGTGGAACTCAGGGTAAGTTAGGTTTCATATCAGGAATAATTTTATGGGCATTATTTATTCTTTTCTTTGTATATCTGATTAAAATGGCTAAGAGTGGCAAGTCAGACGGAATCGTAGAAGAGGGCGAAGCCTACGATGGAAAGAAAGATTCAATGATAAAATTAATATTTATTACATTAGCCGGTATGGCAGCAATTGTTATAGGTAGTGACCTGACAGTTGATGGGGCAACAGAAATAGCTAAGATTCTTGGTATAAGCGACAGAATTATCGGACTTACAATAGTTGCATTTGGTACATCACTTCCTGAATTAATCACATCAGTGACAGCAGGAATAAAGGGAAAAGCTGATATTGCCATAGGTAATATTGTAGGAAGTAATATATTTAACATTCTGTTTGTATTAGGTACAACCAGTCTTATCAAATCAGTACCATACAGCACGAACTTTGTAATTGATGGAATTGTTGCGATTGCAGCAGCGGTATTATTATTCTTAGGAGTAGTGAGAAAGAAACAGCTAGGCAGAATGGCGGGAATAATAATGTTAATCGCTTATGCAGGATATTTTGCATATCTTATAGTGGGTTAGAAATTACAGAAACTATAATTTTAAATAAATGATATCCGGATTAGTATTCAGCTTCGTTAAGATTATGCTTGGTTTATCTGATATAAAATTAGTTTAAAGAGCGGTTTAAAGAGTGGTTAAGATATTAATATATGCTGATTAAGTGAATAGATTTCAATAGACTTTACATTTAATCAGACGTTATATTATGTCTTGCCACTTTTTGTTTATTTGACAGGAGAACATTGCTTAAAGTGGCATATAATATTGTATAGTATATTCTTTTTAGCTAAATTCTTTGATATTTTCCTACTTATGTAGTATACTTATTAGACATTTGTGAAATTATGGCTATCTTCCATATATTTTGTATTTGTTTAGCGTATATTAAAATATATTTTCAGAAATGAGGATTAATATGGATAATTCATGCAAAAATAATAAAATAACAGAAAACGAACAGCAGCTAATTGACACAGTTGCAAAGATTACAGATAATTATAGAAATTCAGAATTACTTTGCCTTAATAAGACAATGCGTCTGCCTAGCAGAAATGAAATTATAGGAATAATCAAAGATTTAAGAAGAATCATTTTCCCGGGATATTTCGAGGACTTTAATCTTAGTTATTCATTTGCAGATTATTTTGTTGGAAATGAATTAGTAAATATAAAAGACAGACTTAATAAACAGGTCTTATTAGCGATGAGCTACGAGAATGAAAAGGGATTAAGTGATGAAGAGATTGAGAAACAGTCAGAAACCATATCACTTAATTTCATTAAGAAATTACCATACATACAGAATATGCTTCTTATGGATGTTCAGGCAGGCTTTGACGGTGACCCTGCGGCTAAGAGTAAAGAGGAAATAATCTCATCTTATCCGGGATTATTTGCAATATATGTATACAGACTTGCACATGAACTCTATGTTCAGAATGTTCCTTTCATACCTAGAATTATGACAGAGTATGCACATGGCAAGACAGGAATTGATATTAACTCAGGTGCAACAATTGGCAAATATTTCTTCATCGACCATGGTACAGGAGTGGTAATCGGAGAGACGACTATAATAGGTGATTATGTTAAATTATATCAGGGTGTTACTCTTGGTGCATTATCTACCAGAAGTGGCCAGCAGCTTAGAGACGTGAAGAGACATCCTACAATAGAAGATAATGTTACAATATATTCAGGTGCTTCGGTTCTTGGAGGAGAAACAGTAATTGGAAAAGGTACGGTAATCGGGGGAAATGCATTCATAACTGCATCAATTCCTGCTAATACTAAGGTTAGTGTAATTAATCCTGAATTAAAGATGAAAGACGGCAATAAAGATAGCAAGGAAAATACTCCTTGGGAAATATAGTAAAAAGGAGTTTTAAGGAAAATGAAATCATTAATGAAATACTTAAAGGATTATAAGAAAGAATGTGTATTAAGTCCTTTATTTAAGTTGTTAGAAGCAACATTTGAATTATTTGTGCCATTAGTAATGGCGGCAGTAATTGACAAAGGTATCGGGCATGCAGATAAGCCATATATAGTTAAGATGTGTCTTGTCTTAATTGCTTTAGGTATAATCGGACTTGTATGCTCTATTACGGCACAGTTCTTTGCAGCAAAGGCAGCAGTAGGTTTTGCAACAAAGTTACGTCATTCATTATTTGGACATATCCAGTCATTATCATTTTCAGAGATAGATACTCTCGGGACATCAACACTTATAACCAGAATGACGAGTGATGTTAATCAGGTACAAAATGGTGTTAACTTAGTTCTTCGTCTGTTACTTCGTTCACCATTCGTAGTTGTTGGTGCGATGGTAATGGCATTTACAATAGATGTGAAAGCTGCATTAATATTTGTTGTGGCAATTCCATTACTTTGTATTGTTGTATTTGCAATAATGTTTGTAAGTATTCCATTATATAAGAAAGTTCAGGCAGGACTTGACAGAGTATTACTTGGAACAAGAGAGAATCTTACAGGTGTAAGAGTAATCAGAGCATTTAATAAAGAGAAAGATGAAGTAGAAAGATTTAATGAAAGCAATGCGGCACTTACTAAGATACAGATGTATGTTGGACGCATTTCAGCATTGATGAATCCAATTACTTATATAATTATTAATGGCGGTATCGTGGCACTTATCTATGTTGGAGCGATAAGAGTAGACAGCGGTGCAATAAGTCAGGGACAGGTTGTCGCACTTGTAAACTATATGTCACAGATACTTGTAGAAGTTGTCAAGGTTGCGAACTTAATTATTTCGTGTACAAAAGCACTTGCGAGTGCTAACAGAATAGAGAGTATATTCGATGTAAAAGCATCAGTATGCGATAAGACAGAAGTTATGCTTGGTGACAATTCATCAGAATACGCAGTAGAATTTAATAATGTATATCTTAAATACAAAGATGCAGGTGAAGATGCACTTAGTAATATTGACTTCAAGGTTAAACGTGGTGAAACAGTTGGTATCATAGGTGGTACAGGCTGTGGTAAATCTTCAATCGTTAATCTGATTCCGCGTTTCTATGATGCAACAGGCGGAGAAGTTAAGGTAAATGGTGTAAATGTCAAAGACCAGCCTGTAGAGAAGTTAAGAGATATTGTCGGAATGGTTATGCAGAAAGCTGTTCTGTTCAAAGGTACAATCAGAGATAATATGAAATGGGGAAATGAAAATGCAACAGATGCAGAAATCTATGATGCATTAGACATTTCACAGTCCAGAGAATTCGTTGAACAGAAGCCTGATAAATTAGATGAAATGATTGAACAGGGCGGTAAGAACCTTTCAGGCGGTCAGAAACAGAGACTTACAATTGCAAGAGCATTAGTGAAGAAACCACAGATTCTTATATTAGATGACAGTGCATCAGCACTTGACTTTGCTACAGATGCGAAGCTCAGAAAAGCCATTGCATCTATGGAAGGTAAGATGACAGTATTTATCGTATCACAGAGAACATCTTCCATTCAGCATGCAGATAAAATAGTAGTATTAGATGACGGACAAATCGTTATGATTGGAACTCACGAAGAACTTCTTGAAAAATGTGAGGAATACAGAGAAATTCATTATTCTCAGATATCTAAAGATGAAAAGGGAGGTAAATAATTATGGCTAAGAATAATAAATCAGGCTATTCACAGTCTAAAACACTTAAAGAAGTGCTTAAATATATCAAAAAATATATGTTTTATGTAGTTTTGTCTGTGATATTTGCAGCAGCTACGGTAGCTATGACACTTTATGTACCTATCCTTACAGGTGATGCCATAGATTTGATTGTTGGAAAAGGAAATGTAGATTTTTCGGCAGTATATGCAATTGTTAAGAAGATAATAATAGTAGTCGGTTTAACAGCATTGTCACAATGGATAATGAACATTTGCAATAATAAGATAACTTATGGAGTAATCAGAGATATAAGAAAGGATGCATTCGAGAAATTAGAGATTCTTCCATTAAAATACATTGATTCACATTCACACGGAGATATAGTGAGTCGTGTAATTACAGACGTTGATACATTTGCAGATGGTTTGTTAATGGGATTTACACAGCTATTCACAGGTGTTATTACGATTCTTGGAACTCTTATATTTATGCTTACCATAAATGTCAAGATAACTTTTGTAGTTGTACTTATTACACCTATATCATTATTTGTTGCAAGTTTTATAGCGAAGAAAACTTATCGAATGTTCAGACTTCAGTCTGAAACAAGAGGTGAACAGACTGCGCTTATTGATGAAATGATTGGTAACCAGAAAGTTGTTCAGGCATTTGGACACGAAGATGAAGCTTTAGAACAGTTTGATGAGATTAATGGACGTTTACAGAAATGGTCTTTAAAGGCAATATTCTTCTCATCAATTACTAATCCATCAACAAGATTTGTAAACAGTTTAGTATATACAGGTGTCGGAATAACAGGTGCATTTACGGTAATTACTAATCCTGCATTTACGGTTGGACAGTTATCTTGCTTCTTAAGTTATGCTAACCAGTATACAAAGCCATTTAATGAAATCTCTGGTGTTGTAACAGAACTCCAGAATGCACTTGCGTGTGCGGCAAGAATATTTGAACTTATTAAAGAAGAACCACAGATTCCTGATAATGAGGATGCAAGGGTTCTTAAGGATACAGATGTAGATGGCGCGTTAGAATTAGAAAATGTATATTTCTCATACGTTCCTGAGAAGAAACTCATTGAGAATTTCAATCTCTCAGTCAAACCTGGTGAGAGAGTGGCGATAGTAGGACCTACAGGTTGTGGTAAATCTACTGTAATTAACCTGCTTATGCGTTTCTATGATGTGAATAGTGGAAGCATTAAGGTAGAGGGGACAGACATAAGAAATATCACAAGAGACAGCCTTAGAAGTTCATATGGAATGGTATTACAGGAAACCTGGTTAAAAGAGGGAACTATTCGTGAAAATCTCTGTATGGGTAAACCTGATGCTACAGAGGAAGAAATGATAGTGGCAGCTAAAGCATCACATGCCCATAGCTTTATTAAGAGATTAAAAGATGGATATGACACATATATTACAGAAGATGGTGGAAGTCTCTCACAGGGACAGAAACAGCTTTTATGTATAGCGAGAGTAATGCTCTGCTTACCACCAATGCTTATACTTGATGAAGCAACATCATCAATAGACACCAGAACTGAACAGAAGATACAGAGTGCATTTGCAAAGATGATGAAAGGAAGAACAAGCTTCATAGTTGCACATCGTCTCTCAACCATTAAGGAAGCAGATACAATCTTAGTTATGAAAGACGGTAGCGTAATCGAACAGGGTAATCATGAGAAATTGTTAGCGAAGAATGGATTTTATGCTAATCTTTATAATAGCCAGTTCGCAAAATAGAAAGAAGGAAACAAATTGAGTAATCTCATATACAGCCTGAATGCAACTATGCCAGTATTCTTAGTTATGGTTGTAGGCTATTTCTTAAGAAGAACTGGAATGTTAAATGAAGAATATATAAAGGTATCGAATAAATTTAATTTTAATGTAACACTACCATGTCTTTTGCTTCTTAATATGATGGATTGTGATATCAAAAATACATTTGATGGCAAATATGTTCTATATTGTGCGTTTTCAACCATAATATGCATAACTGTTATCTGGACACTTGCGAAGCTTTTCTGCAAGAAGAAAAATGCTTCTGATAAAAATATAGTTGGTGAATTTGTCCAGGGGGCATATCGTGGAAGTGCTGCCATACTTGGAATCGCACTTTTACAGAATATAAGTGGAAATGCTAAGATGGCACCGCTTATGATGCTTGGTTCAGTTCCTCTATATAACATATTTGCGGTAATTGTACTGACGTTTGAATCACCCGATATGAAAGAAAATGAACTTGGTAAGAATCTTAAGAAAGCGGTAAAGGGAATTTGTACGAATCCTATTATACTTAGTATACTTGGCGGAATGATTTTATCATATTTCGATATTACATTTCCAAAGATAATGTATAAGACTATTAACAGTATCGGCTCACTTACCTCGCCTATGGCATTAATTGCAATTGGTGCAGGTTTTGAGGGAAGAAAAGCAATTAAGAAATTAAAACCTACCATAATTGCCACAACGATTAAGTTAGTAATACAGCCATTGATATTCTTACCAGTAGCAGTAGCGATGGGTTTTGAACCTGAGAAGATTGTAGCTGCACTTATAATGCTTGGAGCACCAACAACAGCGACGAGTTACATAATGGCTAAAAATATGAATCATGAAGGTGTGCTTTCATCAAGTATTGTAGTATTAACAACACTTATGTCAGCATTTACCATAACGGCATGGATATTTATATTGAGAACAATGGGTTATATTTAAAATAAATATTTATTTTTAATAAGAATTAGGTTATAATTATTCCAAATGAAAAATTGGAGGTATACAATTGCTTTTTGTAAAGACAGAAGAATTAAAGCAGGGAATGCGTCTGGCTAAACCAATATATAGTAAAACAGGCGTATTGTTGTATGGTAGGGATACGAAATTAACAGAGCAGGGTATAGCCAGTATAAAGAATTTTGATTTGATTGGAATATATATATTAGAGCCGGCAGAACCATTACCACCTATGTCTGATGAAGATGTGGAATTTGAAAGATTTCAGGCAATGGCTGTGTTTGGAATTAAAGAAGACTTACAGGCATTAGTAAGTAGAAAAGAACCAAAGAATTTAGAGAAAATGGCTGATTTAATAATAGCTACATATGGAAGAGGATACAAGAAGATTAATTTCACACAGAATCTCAGGAGTCCTGAAGATTATGTATATAAACATTCGTTAAATGTAGCAATACTATGTGCATTGATTGGCAGAAATATGAATGAAAGCTCTAACGATATGCGAGAATTAGTTATGGCAGCACTTATTCATGATGTCTTGTTATTATTAGTCAATAATAAGATAGCATGCAGTAACGAATATAATGATGATGACAGGGAATCTGTAAGAATTGCGTTTGCAGAGGAGAATAATATGTTAGAGATGGCTAACATACCTCAGGGAATAAGACGTATAATTGCGACTGTACAGAGAGAAGTATACGGACTTGGCAGTAATGTCTATGAGGGCAGAGAGAAGAATCTGACTACCCAGGCTAAGATACTTATTTTAGCTGATACTTATGACCGGCTTACAGCTATGAAGTTAGATGAAGAGCCAACTTCAGAATTCAGAGTTGTTAAGAGTCTGTATGAGGGTAATTCGGTGGACCGTAAACTTATAAATGCTTTGACTGCATCTATAAATATACTTAACCCTGGTGTGTGCGTAGAACTTACTAATGGAGAAAAAGGGCTTGTACTTACTGAGAACAGGGACAACCTATTAAAGCCTGTGGTTCTTGGCTTTAACAATAATAAAGTCTATAATTTAGAACAGACCAATGAGTCGGTACAGATTAAAGACATTATGAAGACTATGGATAACAGAACCATAATAGATAAGAAAACACTTGAAGAAGCAATACGTGATTAATGAAAGGAGTAATATGTCAGGATTATTAATCAGAAATGGAAGATTAATTGATGCTAAGAATAAAATAGATGAGATAACAGACATCTATATTGAGAATGACAAAGTATCTAGAATATGTAAGAAGATAGAAGAAAATGAAGTTGCAAAAGATACAGAGGTAATAGATGTAGCAGGCTGTTATGTAATGCCAGGCTTAATAGATTTACACGTACATTTAAGAGACCCGGGATTAACATATAAAGAGACAATAGAAACAGGAGCAAAGGCAGCGGCAAGAGGTGGAGTTACGACTATATGTCCTATGCCTAATACTAAGCCACCTACGGATAACCCTGGAAAAGTAGAAGAGATAGTAAGAAGAGCTGCTAAAGAAGCAGTAATTACTGTTCTGCCTGTTGGTGCAATCACAATAGGTCAGGAGGGCAAGGAACTTACTGACATAGAGGGAATGAAGAAAGCAGGAATATGTGCCATAAGTGAAGATGGCAAGTCAGTTATGGACTCTAATATATATCGTGATGCGATGAATTTAGCAAGAAAATGCGATATACCTGTTATGGCCCACTGCGAAGATATTAACCTTGTGGCAGGCGGTGTAATGAATAAGGATTCTAAGGCAGAAGAACTTGGCCTAAAAGGAATAAGTAATGCTGTAGAGGACATTATTGTTGCAAGAGATATCTTACTTGCTAAGGAGACTAAAGCTAAATTACATCTTTGCCATTGTTCAACTGCTGACAGTGTACGAATGATTAAGGAAGCAAAGGAAGATGGTATATCAGTAACAGGTGAGGTTTGCCCACATCATTTTATATTATCAACAGATGATATTAAGGAAGATGACGGCAATTACAAGATGAATCCACCTCTTAGAAGCAAAGCTGATGTTGAGGCATTAAGAGAGGGACTTATGAATGGAATTATGGACGTTATCTCAACAGACCATGCCCCACATAGTGAAGAAGAGAAGAGCAGAGGATTTGAAAAATCACCATTTGGTATAGTCGGATTAGAGACTTCAGCATCTCTTACACATACAGAATTAGTATTAAAAGGATATCTTACACCTATGCAGATGGTAGAGAAGATGAGCTATAATCCTGCCAAAGTCTTAGGAATAGACAGAGGAAGCATAGAAGAGGGTAAGATTGCAGATATTATGATTTTCAATCCTGATAAAGAATATGTCATTGATGTGAATGATTTCGCATCAAAAGGTAAGAATACACCATTTAATGGCAAGAAAGTAACAGGTGTTGTTGAATGCACAATTCACCATGGACAAATCGTATATAGACAGTAATAATCAGCAATAACATAGAATGAGATTAACTTATAAGTAACAGGAGGAATTAGTAATGATTAACAAACTTGTAGAAAAAATTAAAAAATTAAATGCACCTATGGTAGTAGGACTTGATCCTATGCTTAATTATGTACCTGAATTCATTCAGAAGAAAGCATTTGACGAATATGGTGAGACATTAGAGGGTGCAGCAGAAGCAATATGGCAGTTTAATAAAGGAATTATTGATGCAACATATGACCTCATTCCTGCTGTTAAGCCTCAGATAGCTATGTACGAACAGTTTGGAATAGAGGGTCTTAAAGCATTTAAGAAGACTGTTGACTATGCAAAGTCAAAAGATTTAGTAGTAATCGGAGATATTAAACGTGGAGATATTGGTTCAACATCAGCAGCTTATGCAGTTGGACACGTTGGAAATGTTAAAGTCGGAAGTAAAGTTATAACACCTTTTGATGAAGATTTTGTAACAGTTAATCCATATCTTGGAAGTGACGGAGTTAATCCATTTATCGATGTGTGTAAGGAGACTAAGAAAGGTATATTTGTCCTTGTTAAGACATCTAACCCATCAAGTGGAGAATTTCAGGACAGATTAGTAGATGGCAGACCTTTATATGAATTAGTAGGCGAAAAAGTTGCTGAATGGGGCGAGAGTCATATGGGTGATTCTTATAGCTATGTTGGTGCCGTTGTAGGTGCAACTTATCCTGAGATGGGTAAGATTTTAAGAAAGATTATGCCAAAGACATATATTCTTGTACCTGGTTATGGCGCACAGGGTGGAAAAGCCAAAGATCTTGCACCATACTTTAACGAAGATGGACTTGGTGCAATTGTAAATTCTTCAAGAGGAATTATTGCAGCATACAAGCAGGAACAGTATGCATCATTTGGCGAATTGAATTATGCAGATGCATCAAGAGCAGCAGTAGAATTTATGATTAAAGATATAACAGAAAACATTTAATATCAGATTGCAAAGAAATGAGGAAATATGAAAGTAGAAGAAGCTATTGTCATAAGACAGGAAGAAATATCCACAGACATTTACAGTATGTGGATTAAGACAGAAGTAGCAAAAGAAGCTAAAGCAGGACAGTTTATATCAGTATATTCTAAGAATGGTGCAACATTATTACCTCGTCCCATAAGCATCTGCGAAATAAGTGAGGATAAGACTAAGCTGCGAATTGTATACAGAGTTGTCGGAAAAGGAACAGATGAATTTTCTAAGTTATTAAGTGATGAAAAGGTTAAGATATTAGGACCTTTGGGAAACGGATACACACTTAAGAATAAGACTGCAATACTTGCAGCAGGTGGAATAGGTGTACCACCAATCGTTGAACTTGCTAAAGAACTTAAAAGAAAATATAATTGCAAGATAAATATTGTAGTCGGATATAGAAATGAATTATTCCTCTTAGATGAATTGAAACAGTATGGAGATGTATTTATATCTACAGAAGACGGTTCAGCAGGTGTTAAGGGAAATATATTAGATGCCATCAGAGAAAATAATATTTCAGGTGATATTATTTATGCCTGTGGACCAATGCCGATGCTTAGGGCAGTTAAACAGTTTGCTATTGATAAAGACATTGAAGCGCAGATTTCACTTGAAGAGAGAATGGCGTGTGGAATAGGTGCCTGTCTTGGCTGTGTATGTAAGACTAAGGATAAAGATAAGCATACACATGTGAATAATACAAGAATCTGCACAGATGGTCCGGTTTTTGAAGCAAGGGAGGTTGAAATCTAATGAATACAACAGTAAATATTGCAGGAGTAGAATTTAAGAACCCTGTTATGACAGCTTCAGGAACATTTGGTTCAGGAATGGAATACAGTCAGTTTGTAGATTTGAATAAATTAGGTGCAGTAGTAACAAAAGGTGTGGCAAGCGTGCCATGGCCTGGTAATCCTACACCACGTATTGCAGAAACTCATGGTGGAATGTTGAATGCAATCGGGCTTCAGAATCCCGGAATTGATGTGTTTGTTAAAAGAGACATTCCATTTCTAAAGCAATATGACACAAAGATTATCGTAAATGTATGTGGAAAAACCACAGAAGAATATCTTGATGTAGTGGAAAAATTAAGCGATGAGCCAGTTGATATGTTAGAGATAAATATTTCCTGCCCTAATGTTAAAGAGGGTGGAATAGGTTTTGGACAGGATGCTAAAACAGCATATGCAATAACTAAAGAGATTAAGAAGATTGCAAAACAACCTGTAATAATGAAATTAAGTCCTAATGTTACTGACATAACAGTTATGGCAAAAGCAGTAGAAGATGCCGGAGCTGATGCGGTATCACTTATTAATACATTAACAGGTATGAAGATTGACATTAACAGACAGACCTTTGCATTAGCTAATAAGACTGGTGGCCTTTCAGGTCCTGCAATCAAACCTATTGCAGTAAGAATGGTTAACCAGGTAGCTAATGCCGTAAAGATACCTATTATAGGTATGGGCGGTATTGCTAATTACGAAGATGCGGTTGAATTCATATTAGCAGGTGCGACAGCTATATCAGTTGGAACAGCTAATTTCTTCAATCCTTATACAACAGTTGAGATAGTTGACGGCATAGAGAAATATATGCAGGCACATAACTGTGATGATATTAATGAACTGATTGGCATAGTAAACAGATAAAATAACTTTTCTTAATCGTATCTTGAAAATAGAAAAATTATATGATAGAATTTTCAAAAATATAAAAGAAGAATGGAGCTGGTCGGAATGGAACAATATAAAAAAGAGTTTATAGAATTTATGGTGGAAAGTGATGTTTTAAAATTTGGCGATTTCACATTAAAGAGTGGAAGAAAATCACCATTTTTTATGAATGCAGGAGCTTATGTTACAGGAAGTCAGTTGTCAAGACTTGGTGAATATTATGCCAAAGCCATTCATGATAATTTCGGAGATGATTTTGATGTTCTTTTTGGACCTGCATATAAAGGTATTCCTCTTGCAGTAGTAACAGCAATTGCATATAGTAAATTATATGGTAAAGAGATTCGCTATTGCTCTGACAGAAAAGAAGAGAAGGATCATGGCGCAGATAAAGGCGGACTTTTAGGCACAAAGCTTAAAGATGGCGACAGAGTTGTTATGATTGAAGATGTTACAACTTCAGGAAAATCTATGGAAGAAACAGTTCCAAAGGTTAAGGGTGCAGCAAATGTTGAAATCATCGGGCTTATGGTTTCACTTAACCGTATGGAAGTAGGTTTAGGAGGAACAAAGAGCGCATTAGATGAGATTAAGGATAAATACGGCTTCGAGGGCAAGGCAATTGTTACAATGGAAGAAGTTGTTGAACACTTATACAACAGAGAATGTGAAGGCAAAGTAATTATCGATGATGAATTAAAGAAAGCAATAGATGCATATTATGAACAGTATGGCGTTAAATAAATGGAGGTTGACATGGAAAGAATTTATAAATCTATGAAAAGTGTTGGTGCAGGAAATATAGCTCTTGGTATCATTATGATAATAACAGGGGTGACAGCCGGTATTATGACAATAATCGGTGGTGCAAAGCTTCTAAGAGATAAATCGGACATAACTTTTTAATATGAGAAAGAAGAAAGAAAAGAGCAAACGGCTGATAATAGTTAGTCGTTTGCTATTTGTATTATATATGCTATGTGTACTGTACTTCTTACTTGTATCAGAAGGATTTGGAAGAACAAATGGAGGAGTTTACAGATATAACTTAGAACCGCTTGCTGAGATAAAGCGATTTTATAATATGTTAGGTGGCACAAGAACTTACAAGGCAGTTTTGAATCTATTTGGAAATATAGCGTGCTTTATGCCGTTTGGTTTATTTGTGCCATATATATTTAAACGTAGGATTTCATTTATTAAAGTTGTTTTTACAACATTTATGTTTAGCTTGTGTATAGAAGTAATCCAGTTGTATTTTATGATTGGCATATTTGATGTAGACGATTTAATTCTTAATACAATTGGTGGAGCATTAGGCTATGTGGTATATGCGGTATTAAATAAAATTAGAAATGAGGATTAATATGAGAACTGAGAGACATGGATATAAATTTACGAATAAGAATAATACACGTGGTGGAATTATTTCAGTAATACTTGCAATTATAGCATTAGTTACAGTTGTCGCAGGTGTTATTATTTCTTATAAGAAGTCCGGAGCTGCGGGAACATTAGCAGGCGGCTTAGGAACTATGTCATTTCTATTTGCCACAGCAGGACTTATAAGTGGATTAAAGAGTTTTAAGGAAAAAGATAAATTTTATATATTTTCTTGGATTGGAACAATTTCTAATGGTATTTTATGGTTAGGAATGTGTCTTATTATTGCGAAAGGTTTTATGTTGTGGTAGACTATATAAGAATATAACTTGCATATATGAAAGGAGATATTATTACAATGGCAAAAGTTGGAATATTAATGGGCAGTGATTCAGATCTTGACGTAATGAGCAAGGCAGCAGAGATTTTAGAAGAGTTTGGTATTGATTATGAGATGACAGTTATATCAGCTCACAGAATGCCGGATGTATTTTATGATTATGCGACACATGCTGAAGAAAGAGGTATAAAGGTTATCATTGCAGGTGCAGGCGGTGCAGCGCATTTGCCGGGAATGGCAGCGGCTATATTCCAGTTACCGGTTGTAGGTGTCCCAATTCATACTAAATCATTAGGTGGTGTTGATTCACTTTATTCAATCGTTCAGATGCCACAGGGAATTCCTGTTGCAACAGTAGCTATTAATGGTGGAGCTAATGCAGGACTTATGGCAGCTAAGATTTTAGCAGTATCAGATGATGAGCTTTTAAAGAAATTGAAAGACTACAAGCAGGGACTTAAAGATAAAGTAAGTGCAAAAGCTGCTAAATTAGAAGAGATAGGCTATAAAGAATATTTAAAACAGATGTAGATTAAAACATGTTAATGTTACAGACAGTAATGTGTTGAAAATATAATGCAAATAAAACAGAAAGAGGTATATTACAATGGATTACAAGAAAGCCGGAGTTGACATTGAAGCTGGATACAAATCAGTAGAATTAATGAAAGAGCATATTAAAGGTACAATGAGACCTGAAGTTTTAACTAATATCGGAGGCTTCTCAGGAGCATTTTCCATGGAAGCATTTAAGAATATGGAGAAACCAACATTAGTATCAGGAACAGATGGTGTAGGTACAAAACTTAAGATAGCATTTCTTTTAGATAAACATGATACAGTAGGTATTGACTGTGTTGCAATGTGTGTAAACGATATCGCATGTGCAGGTGGAGAACCATTATTCTTCCTTGATTATATTGCATGTGGTAAGAATGAACCTGAGAAGATTGCTACAATAGTAAGCGGTGTAGCAGAGGGATGTAAACAGTCTAATGCAGCATTAATCGGTGGCGAGACAGCAGAGATGCCTGGTTTCTATCCAGTTGATGAATATGACCTTGCAGGTTTTGCAGTTGGTGTTGTGGATGAAAAAGACTTAATTACAGGTAAAGATATTAAAGCAGGAGATACATTAATTGGTATCGCTTCGTCAGGTGTACATAGTAATGGATTCTCACTTGTAAGAAAAGTATTCAATATGACACAGGAATCTTTAAATACATATTATGATTCATTAGGTAAGACATTAGGAGAAGCATTAATTGCACCTACTAAGATATATGTTAAGACATTAAGAAATATCAAAGAAGCTGGTGTTAAGATTAAAGGCTGCAGCCATATTACAGGTGGTGGATTCTATGAAAATATTCCAAGAATGTTACCTGATGGAATAAGAGCAGAAGTTAAGAAAGACAGCTATGAGATTCCACCGATTTTCAAGATGTTATCACAGGACGGAGATATCGCAGAAGAAATGATGTATAATACATTTAATATGGGTATCGGTATGGTGCTTGCAATTGCTCCTGAAGATGTTAATGCTACAGTTAAAGCAATTGAAGCAGCAGGCGAAACAGCATATGTAATCGGACAGACAGTTGCAGGCGAAAAAGGAGTTACATTATGCTAAGAATTGGCGTATTAGTATCAGGTGGAGGAACAAACCTCCAGGCGATAATAGATGCGTTAAAAGCAGGAATTATTACAAATGCTTCAATAGAGATAGTTATCAGTAATAATCCTAATGCATACGCTTTAGAAAGAGCAAAGAACAATGGAATAAATGCAGAGTGTATTTCGCCTAAGGACTTTGAGTCAAGAGAAGAATTTAACGATGCACTTATTAACAGACTTGATGAGTGTAATCTTGATTTAATAGTTTTAGCAGGTTGTATGGTTGTACTTCCTGCAAAACTTATTGAGAAATATAGAAATAAGATTATTAATATCCATCCGGCATTAATTCCAGCATTTTGTGGAAAAGGTTTCTATGGACTTCATGTTCATGAAGAGGTATTAAAACGTGGTGTTAAGTTAACAGGTGCTACAGTGCATTTTGTAGATGAGGGAACCGATACAGGTCCTATTATTCTTCAGAAAGCTGTAGAAGTAAAAAATGATGATACACCAGAGATACTTCAGAGAAGAGTAATGGAAGAAGCAGAATGGAAGATAATGCCTGAGGCAATTAATCTGATTGCTAACGGTAAAGTATCCATTAAGGATAATAAAGTTATTATTTCGGAGTAATTAAGGACTGGTATACCAGAATATTAATTTCTAAATAATCAAATAAAATATTTTGTATTATTAGTAGAGTTAATTGCAAAATGGTGTACCGGAAAATAATGATAGAAATAAAACTGAGTAATAAGAATCAGGTTGACAATATAAAATTCACATCATACGGAGGTTAGTCATATGAAAGTATTAATAGTAGGAAGTGGCGGAAGAGAACATGCAATAGCATGGAAAGTAGCTAAGAGCAGTAAGGTTGACAAGATTTACTGTGCACCTGGCAATGCAGGAATTGCAGAGATTGCTGAATGTGTAGATATCGGAGCCATGGAATTTGATAAATTAGTAGCATTTGCAAAAGAGAAAGCTATTGATTTAACTATTATCGGAATGGATGATCCTTTAGTAGGTGGTGTAGTAGATGAATTTGAGAAAGCAGGATTAAGAGTATTTGGCCCTAGAAAGAATGCAGCCATACTTGAGGGTTCAAAAGCATTTTCAAAAGATTTAATGAAGAAATATAATATTCCAACAGCAGCATATGAGACATTCGATTCAGCAGAGAAAGCAATGCAATATTTAGAAACATCTAAGTATCCAATTGTTTTAAAGGCTGACGGACTTGCCCTTGGTAAAGGTGTATTGATCTGTAATACTAAAGAGGAAGCGATGGACGGTGTTAAGACACTTATGCTTGATAAACAGTTTGGACAGGCAGGAAATACAATCGTTGTTGAAGAATTTATGACAGGACGAGAAGTATCAGTATTATCATTTGTTGATGGTAACACAATTAAGATAATGACTTCTGCACAGGATCATAAGAGAGCCAAAGATGGTGATAAAGGTCTTAATACAGGCGGAATGGGAACATTTTCACCAAGTCCGTTCTATACTAAAGAAGTAGATGAATTCTGTAAGAAATACATATATCAGCCTTCAGTAGATGCGATGAAAGCAGAGGGCAGAGAATTTAAAGGAATAATATTCTTTGGATTAATGCTTACTGAGGATGGACCTAAAGTCCTTGAATACAACGCAAGATTTGGTGATCCTGAGACACAGGTTGTATTACCAAGAATGAAGAACGATATAGTAGATGTATTCGAAGCATGTATAGATGGAACACTTGACAAGATTGAGTTACAGTTTGAAGACAATGCTGCTGTATGTGTAGTTCTTGCATCAGATGGATATCCGGTATCTTATGAGAAAGGTTTTGAAATCAAGGGACTTGATAATTTCAAAGACAAAGATTCATATTTTGTATTCCATGCAGGAACAAAGTTATCAGATGGAAAGATTGTTACAAACGGCGGACGAGTTCTCGGTGTAACAGCAACAGGAAGAGATTTAAAAGAGGCAAGAGCCAATGCTTATGAAGCAACAAAATGGATAGATTTCGATAATAAATATATGAGAAACGACATTGGAAAAGCTATAGACGAGGCATAAAAGGTTTAGCTTGAATATACGAAAGGGTGTTTTAGGTGGCAATATCTAAGAAAAGAAAAATGCTTATTGCTTCCCTAGCATTGATGATGTCAATGTTAGGTGTTCTGATATTTCAGTATTCTAAGACATTAGCATATAATGAGAAATCAGGAACGGTTAATGCTGACGTATTAAATGTAAGAACCGGAGCTGGAACTAATAATGGAAAACTCTCATATAATGGGCGAAATGTCCAGCTTGTAAATGCTGAGAAGGTTACCATTATTGACGAAGCTAAGGCAAGTGATGGCGCGGTATGGTATAAGATAAAATTTAATTATTCCAAAGGCAATGGAGTAGAACTTACCGGATATGTACATAGTGCATATATAGATGTTGATAATGTTATATATACTCCTGATGCTGATTTTGAATCATATCTTACTAAACAAGGCTTTCCGGAAAGTTATAAAGTTAAATTAAGACAACTTCATGCCAAGTATCCGAATTGGATATTTGTAGCAGATAATTTATCATATGACTGGAACGATGTTGTTAAGAATGAAAGTGTACTTGGAAGAAGTCTTGTTCACACAAGTTCAATCAGTTCATGGAAATCATTAGCAAGAGGAGCATATAACTGGGAAACAGGTAAGTGGGCTACATTTGACGGAAGTTCATGGGTGGCAGCATCTGAAGAATTAGTGGCATATTGTATGGACCCACGTAATTTCTTAGATGAGACTTATATATTCCAGTTTGAAATGCTGTCGTATAATTCTAGTATACATAAAAAATCCAATGTAGATACATTACTCAGTGGTACATTTATGAGTGGGACTGAGATACAGAGTGGTAAATTATATTCAACAATATTTATGGAAGCCGGCCAGAAGTCTGGAGTTAGTCCATACCATCTTGCTGCAAGAGTTAAACAGGAGGTAGGTACGGCAGGAACAACAGGTGGTGTGACAGGATATTATGCACCATCAACCGGTAATGTATATAGAAATGTTTATAATTTCTACAATATTGGAGCATATACTGCAAATGGCAGGGGCGCAGTAGAAAATGGTCTGATATGGGCATCTAAAACAGACAGTACAACGTTAAGACCATGGAATACTAAGTATAATGCAATTGTCGGTGGTGCAATTTATATCGGCAAAGGTTATATAAATATTGGCCAGGATACAGTATATTATGAGAAATTCGACTTCGCAGGGACTCCATATACACATCAGTATATGACTAATATATTAGCACCTAAATCTGAATCAGTCAGTATGTCAAAGGCTTACAGTTCTTCTATGAAAAACAGTGTATCGTTGGTGTTTAAGATACCGGTATTTAAGAATATGCCGGCTAATACATGCAGTTGTCCGACAGGTGATGGAAGTCCTAATAACATACTTGATAAATTAATTATTGATGGATATACATTAACTCCTACATTTGATAAGTTCACACAGAATTATGATCTTATAGTGGCTAATAATGTAGACAGCATTAAGATAAGTGCTTCCGCAATTGATAGTCAGGCAAGTATTAGCGGAACAGGTAAGATAGCACTTAAAGTCGGAAATAATACGATTAAAGTTGTGGTTACTGCTAAGAATGGTAATAATAGAACCTATACATTAAACGTTGTCCGTAAGGCGGCGGATAATAATAACAATCCTACAACTAAACCGACTACGAAGCCGACACAACCTACAACACAGCCGACTACAAAGCCACAGGAAACAACACAGCCGACCACGATACCACAGACAGCAAATTATACGACATCATATAAGATACTTAATAATGATTATCTTACGGGTATAGAAGTGGGAACTACGGCTGCAGGACTTTCACAGAGATTTACACTTAGCAATTGCAAACTGACTGTATATAAGTCTGACGGAAAGACGAAGAATGACGGAATTATCGGAACAGGTAACAGAGTCATTATTGCGGATAATAGTGGCAAGAAGTTAAGGGAATTCATATGTGTTATATATGGAGATGCCAATGGAGATGGTAAGATATCTATTTTAGATATGACTCGTCAGAAGAGAGATATTCTCGGAATCAGTAAACTGTCAGGTGCAGCGCTGATAGCGGGAGATGTTAATAAAAATAATGGAATAGATATAAGAGATATGACACAGATTAAGAGAGATATATTAGGAATAAAGAAAATTAGTCAATAACAGAGTAAGGTACGATAAGTGCAAACGGAATGGAGATTAAAATGAAATCAAAATTAAGCAAAATTATGGCGGGGATTATTGTATGCTTTGCAATCATGATGATGAGTAATATCAAGGCAAATGCTGCAAACGCAAATGTTAATGTATCTTCTGCAAGTGGCTCTGTTGGTGATACAGTTACAGTTGATGTAACAGTTACACCAGAAGTTGCTGCTGTAGCACAAATAGCGGTAGCATATGATACTAACTATCTTGAATGTGTAGGTGGTGGAAATGGTGGAACTGCCGGAATAGTTATGGATATACTTGATATAGCTGAAGGTTCATCAGGCAAGATGTCTATTTCATTTAGATTAAAGAAAGCAGGAACAGCAGCAGTTACGATTTCAAATGCAAGCACAAGTATTGCTGCGACAGCAGATGATTCGGAACTTAATATTAACAAAACAGATGGCTCAGTAACTATAAATGCAACAACTACAGCTTCAAGTGATAGTCGCCTGTCAGGACTTGTAGTTCAGGCTGTAAGTCAGAGTGGAGATAGCCAGACTGTAAGTTATTCACCTTCATTTTCACCTGAAGTATTTGATTATAAAGCTGATTTGCCGGCAAATACAGTTAAATTAGTCATTTCAACGACACTTTCAGATAAGAATTCGACAACAAAAGTTTCAGGAACACGAATTGACCCGGGTGACAATAAGACAACGATAACCGTTGTTGCGGAAGATGGTTCTCAGAGTAAATACACTCTGTATACAAAAAGACCAAGTGAAAATGAGACTACAGCTAATCCTGAATCACCACAGGAGAGTTCAAGTGAATTACAGACTACAGATTTTGATCGTTCGCCAAAGTTAATAAGTGATATTAATAAATATATAATTCAGGATTTTTCATTGGTATCTGTACCTGAGGGATTTGAAGAATGCATCACAACATATAATGGAGAAACAGTGGCGGCAGTAAAGGGAATTGCAAAAGAACTTACACTTTTATGCCTGGCAGATGATGCACAAGGTTCTAATGCATCGTTCTATATTTATAATGAAATTTCAGGTACTATAAATAAGATGATTAATATTACTACATCACAGAAAATCTATACAATTATACCAACAGGTGATGATTATGTTGGTCCGGAAGGATATACAAAGACAGAATTAGATATAAATGGTGAGAAGGTAAGTGCATGGGTTAAAACACCAGATTCAGGATTTTACGTTGTATATGCAATGAATTGGGATGGCGAGAAAGCACTCTACATATATGATTCAAAAGAACAGACTATGCAGAGATTTATTGAAGGCGCTAAATCAGAATCAGTAGATGATGAGCCGGATGAGGAGAATAAGGAATATCTTGCTATGAAGAGAAAATATGATGATATGTATGATGAATATGTTAATGATCATTCAAAGAAAAACAGAATTATTATTATACTTGGAATTATTGTAATCGGTGCCGCAATTGGTATTGCAGCATTAATATACAGACTTCGTACAAAGAAATCAGATTTTATCGACGAAAATGATGAAGATGAAGAAGATGAAGATGAATTAGAAGAAATCGGAAGTGAACAGGCTCAGAAAGAATTAAAGCTTGATATGGTAGCTCAGGTAAATGAAATGAAAGCTGAAAAACTCGCAGCCCAGGTAAATGAAATGATGAATGAGTCCGAGTCAGAAGATAATGAAGAGGTTCTGGAAGAAGATACTGACGCAATGGATAACAAGGCGGAAAATGAAGAAAATGCTTCAGTAGAAGAAAATGCTGATGCAACGGATAGCAAGGCAGTAAATGAAGAAAATGCTTCTTCAAAAGATGATAAAGTAACAGCTAACAAAGCAAAATTAGAAAATCCATCAAAAAAATCAGATGAAAATGAACCATATCTTATAAATATGGAAGAGGATGATCCATTTGAAATAGAATTTGTAGACTTAAATGATGGAGATGATACTAAATAGTCAGCTTGACAAATAGTCACATTTGTTATATTCTAAGTATAACAAATGTGACTGTGAAAGGTTAGTGATTATATGGTATTAGAAATTGATTTTAATAGTGATGAAGCTATTTATATGCAGTTGCGAAATCAGATAATTCTTGCCATAGCGACAGATGAGATAAAGGAAGGTGATTCCTTACCTTCGGTAAGAAGAATGGCAGATAATGTTGGAGTGAATATGCATACTGTTAATAAAGCATATTCAGTTCTAAGACAGGAAGGATTTCTTAAACTGGACAGAAGACATGGTGCTATAATTGCATTGGATATTGACAAATTAAGAGCCTTGGATGAGATGAAATTCGAGATGAAGGTCATTTTAGCCAAGGCTATTTGCAAAAATATTACTGAAGAAGAAGCTCATGAAATTGTTAATGAGATATATAATGAGTTTCGTTGATTGTACTTAGGGAAAATGATTAGTAAGAAAGTGGAGGTAGTACATGAAGGAAAAATACACTAAAGTAGCTAAGAAGGCTTTAAATTATGCAAAAAATAAATCTGAAAATTGCGGCCATGGATATATAGGAACAGAACATTTATTGTTGGGATTATTAGAAGACGTATCATCTGTAACAGGAATAATTTTAAGAGATAATAATGTTAAACGTGATAAAATTGAAAGATACATTGAGTCCATTACAACTCCGACAAGCACAACATTGGTAATAGATGAACCGTCATACACGCCAAAAGCTCAAAGAGTATTAGAAAATGCAGAAAAATATGCTGCAAGGACTAACGATGAATTGATTGGTTCAGAACATATATTGCTTGCATTAATAAGAGAGCGTGACTGTATTGCAGTAAGGCTTCTTAACACAATGAATATAAATCTTAAAAATGTATACGCACAGATATTAGAGACCATGGGAATACCAGCGAGTATGTTTAAAGATGAAATAGCTATAGCATTCGGCGGGCAACAGGTGTCAAATGACAGAAAACAACGAGGTGGTCAGGGGACATCTGCATTAGAACAATTTGGAGTAGATTTAACTGCGAATGCATTAGATGGCAAATTAGATCCTGTAGTGGGACGAGATGATGAGATATCTAGAGTAATTCAGATTCTAAGCAGAAGAACAAAGAATAATCCATGTCTTATCGGGGAGCCTGGTGTTGGTAAGACTGCAATTGTTGAGGGCATAGCCAGAAGAATTGTAGATGGAAATGTTCCAGATACAGTTAAAGATAAGCGACTTATTACACTTGATTTAGCAGCAATGGTAGCCGGTTCAAAATATCGTGGCGAATTCGAAGAGAGAATTAAAAGGATTATTAACGAAGTTAAAGAAGACGGAAATGTCTTATTATTTTTAGATGAGATCCATACGATTATCGGTGCCGGTGGTGCAGAGGGTTCGATTGATGCAGCTAATATTTTAAAGCCTGCACTTGCCAGAGGTGAGATACAGATCATCGGTGCGACAACTGTTAATGAATACAGAAAATATTTTGAAAAAGATGCAGCACTTGAAAGAAGATTTCAGCCTGTAAATGTTGATGAACCTACGACAGAAGAGGCAATTGCCATTTTAAATGGATTGAAAGAGAAATATGAAGAACATCATAATGTTATTATAAGTGATGAGGCCATATTAGCAGCAGTAAATATGTCGGAGAGATACATTAATGACAGATATCTGCCTGATAAAGCTATAGATTTAATGGATGAAGCAGCGGCTAAAGTTAAGCTGGCTAAATTAACAGTTAAAGAATCAACAATTGATATAAAAAAGGAACTTGATAATTTAGAACAGGACAAAATTGCAGCTATAAGAAGTAGAAAATTCAAAGATGTCAAACAGATTATGGCAAAAGAAGAGCAACTTAAAACTAAATATGAAGAGATAAATAACAGACGTAACAGAGACAATAAAAATGTACCTGTTGTCCATGAGAATGATATAGCAGAAGTTGTATCTATATGGACAAAGATTCCAGTTTCTAAACTTACAGAGAAAGAATCAGCTAAATTAAAGAAATTAGAGGCAACACTTACAAATAGAGTAGTCGGACAAGAGGAAGCTGTCAAGGTAGTTGCAAATGCAATAAGACGAGGCAGAGTTGGACTTAAAGATACACGCAGACCAATTGGATCATTCCTCTTCTTAGGACCTACAGGTGTTGGTAAGACAGAATTATCAAAAGCATTGGCAGAAGCTGTATTTGGTAACGAGAACTCTATGATAAGAGTAGATATGTCGGAATATATGGAGAAACACAGCGTTTCTAAGTTGATTGGTTCACCACCTGGCTATGTTGGATATGATGATGGTGGACAATTAAGTGAACGAGTAAGAAGAAATCCTTATTCAGTAATATTATTTGATGAAATAGAGAAAGCACATCCCGATGTATTCAATGTATTATTACAGATTCTCGACGAAGGACATATTACAGACAGTACAGGACGGAAAGTTGATTTTAAGAATACAGTCATCATAATGACTTCAAATGTTGGTGCTCAGAAGATAATAGAGCCAAAGCATTTAGGATTTGTAACAGATGTAAGTGAAGAGAAGAATTATGAATTAATGAAGAAAGGTGTTATGGAAGAAATAAAAGAATTATTTAAGCCTGAACTCCTTAACAGAATTGATGAAATAATTGTATTCCATTCATTGCAGAAAGAGAATATGAAGCAGATATTAAATATTATGCTTAATGAGATTTATGACCGTGCAGAAAAACAGCTTAATATAAAAATTAAGGTGTCCGGAGCGGCAAAAAATGTTATAATAGATGAAAGCTTTGACAAGAAGTATGGTGCCAGACCACTTAGACGTAAACTCCAGACTATGATAGAAGATAAACTAGCAGAAGAAATATTAGATGGCAATGTTAAAAGTGGTGACGAAGTAAGTATAGGTGTAAGTGGCAAAAAACTGAAATTTGAAGTATCTGGTAACAAGATAAAATAAAAATACACAAAATGCAGGAGGATATAGTATGTCAGTAGTAAAAGAATTATTGCGTGCAGAGGCAGATGGAACACTTAGTTTTGGTAACTATGAGTTAGGAGAGAAGTCTAAATTATCAGACTTTGAACACAAAGGTGATATGTATAAAGTCAAAACCTTTAAAGAGATAACTAAGTTAGAGAGAAATGGAATGTTCGTATATGAATCAGTTCCAGGAACAGCAGTTAATAATTTCTATGAATCAGATACAGAAGTATGCTTCACGATTGAAGGTGAAGATGATGCACAGATTACAGTAGAAGCTGAAGATGGTGCAACATATAAAGTATATGTAAATGATATAAATGTAGGTAAGGTAACAGCAAATCTTGGCGGGAAATTAGTAATAAGTGTAGAAATTAATAAAGGTGAAACATCAAAAGTAAGATTAGTAAAAGAATAATTTGTATACAAGAGGCCTGCCGCATATGATATGTGGCAGGTTTTAATTTTACATAGGTTTAGTATTTAAAACGAAAGGATTATATATGGCAGGAAAGACAAAAGGAAGTATATTTTTCTGTAAGGAGTGTGGATACGAGTCCTCAAAGTGGTTAGGACAATGCCCAGGTTGCAGAGAATGGAATACATTTGTTGAAGAACCGGTTATTAAGAAATGTAACAGTGTTGTAAGGACAATTGCTGATATTCCGACTCCGACACAGTTATCAGATATTTCATTAGATAATGAGGACAGAACGAAAACAGGTATGGAGGAACTAGACAGAGTGCTTGGTGGAGGTATCGTGAAAGGTTCTCTGATACTTGTAGGCGGCGACCCTGGAATTGGTAAATCTACACTATTATTACAGGTATGTAGGAATCTTAGTGAATACGGTAAAAACATATTATATGTTTCAGGAGAAGAATCATTAAAACAGATTAAGATACGAGCAACCAGAATTGGAGAATTTAAAGATGGCTTGACACTTCTATGTGAAACAGATTTAGATATAATAGAAGAGATAATTAAAAAGTTTAGTCCTGATGTAGTAGTGATTGATTCAATACAGACTATGTTTAAAAATGACATTTCATCAGCACCGGGCAGCGTAAGTCAGGTAAGAGAGTCTACCAATGTATTTATGCAGCTGGCTAAAAAGCTGTCTATAACAATATTCATTGTAGGACACGTTACAAAAGAGGGTGTAGTGGCAGGACCAAGAGTTCTTGAGCATATGGTTGATACTGTTCTCTATTTCGAGGGTGACAGACACGCAGCATATAGAATATTAAGAGGTGTAAAGAACAGGTTTGGTTCTACAAATGAAATAGGTGTATTTGAAATGCATGAAAATGGATTAAACGAAGTAAAAAACCCATCAGAATTTATGCTGAATGGAAAACCAGAGGGCGCATCAGGTTCTGTAATTGCGTGCTCAATAGAAGGAACCAGACCAATACTTATTGAGATACAGGCATTAGTATGTAGAACAAATTTCGGAATACCAAGAAGAACAGCGGCAGGTACTGATTTCAACAGGGTAAATCTGCTTATGGCAGTATTAGAGAAGCGCATCGGAATTCAGATAAATGATTGCGATGCCTATGTAAATATTGCAGGAGGAATAAAATTAAACGAACCTGCATTAGATTTGGGAATTATTATGGCAATCGTGTCAAGTTATAAAAATAGTGTAATTGATAGCAAGACAATTGTATTTGGTGAAGTAGGATTATCGGGTGAGGTAAGAGCTGTAAGTATGGCAGAACAAAGAATTGCAGAGGCAGCCAAGTTAGGCTTCGGGATATGTATATTGCCACAGGCATCGCTAGATGGCATACAGAATAAACATAATATAAAACTTATCGGAGTTAAAAACATCGCAGAGGCTATTAGTTTGATATAAACAAAACAATATAACGTTATGGATAAGAAAATATTATATAGAAAGATTAAAAAAATAAGTGTCCGGATAATGAGACACTTATTTTTTTAACATTACAACGATGAGGAAAATGTAATGTATACCGCAACGAAAATGTATTGGTATAAACAATGTATAAGGAGAAAATGAAAAAATTATATAAAAAAGGAAATATAAAAAAGAAATATAATTTTTTCAAAACCTATTATTTCATTCTGTAGCACGTATCTAAAAAATATTAATGAAATATAGGAAAAATATGAAAAAGAAAAATGCTCAAAAGTAAATTACTTTTGATACTATATATACTAAAAGATAAATATGATGAAAAAATGTACATTGTATGAAAAAAATGTGAAAAAATATTTATATAATCAAAAAGTTGATAAGATAATAAGACTTAATTGAAAGACTTAGCATGTTAAGAGGGTAAATTACTCTAATAATACAAAGTATTAATAATAAAAAATATGTTGGAATAAAAAGAATTCTATAAAATGAAAAAAAGTCAAAAAAAGTTAAAAAAAGTTGTTGACAAAACCAAACCATAGTGATAATATATTCAAGTCGCTTGTGAGACAGTAAGACATTCACAACAACGACAAAAAAATAAATCAAAAAAGTTGTTGACAAACACAACGAAGTATGATATTATTGAGAAGTTCTACTGCTAAAGAGCAGAGAGGACAAAACGAACATTTGAAGTCGGGAATCATAAAGATAACAGATTTTAAAAGTTCGAAGAAATGAACATTGATAACTGAACAGTAACATAAATCCAACCCTGAAAATTCTAAAAATTTTCAGCGAACATCGTGTAAACGATTTCCAAAA
>CABIWJ010000011.1 GCA_902362455.1 Eubacteriaceae bacterium | reverse complement strand
ATTTTTTTCGGTGGGCAATAAATCATATATACTAGAAAAAACTTATGAAGAAATGTATAGTTAATTCAAAAGAATTCGTTTTACATAAATTGTCCTATATGATGATACAGTAATTGATAATTCTGAATTAGAATGATGGTTAGCTATGTGTGATTCAATTATATTGAGCAATAGTAAGTGATAGACCTGGACCAATTTCGATATCTAATGTTATTGAAGTAGGATTCTAGAATAACAAAAGGTGGTGGCAGTTTTGGAAAAAATAACTTTTTCAGGAGTATCTTTTGGAGGACATTGTAATTTGTTTCGTTATGGTGTTGTTCAAGATTGTTTACAGAAAAGGAATTTTGAGTTTTCTGTAGGAAATCTATATGGCATTATTGGTGAGTTTGGGGAAGGTGGAGCTGCATTGAGTTGTGGTATAACAGGAAATACTGAATTTTATGAAGGAAAAATTTATATAGATGGTATTGAAAAAGATATTGGAGAATTAGTAGATATTAGTTGGTATATTGGTAATGATTTGTATAAATATAGAATTAATAGTTTGTTTTGTAATCGAATTAGGATTAATAAAAAAACAATAAAAGAACAAATTGAATATGGAGTCAGGTGTCAACTAATTGACAAGGATTTTTTGACAATTCAAAAAATGTTTAATATTTCGTCAGAAAGAATAGAAAGAAATATTAATTATGTAGGTTTTGAACGATGGAAAGCCTCGGCAGCAATAGGCTACGCAAATGGGAAAAGGATATTTTGTTGTCCTTGGATGAATTCAAGTGATATCGAGTACCTAAGGGAACAACTATCTCAGACAGTTAATGTGTTGATAGATGAAGGTTGTGTTGTTATTTTTCCTATAACAAAAGAAGAAAATATAAAAAAATTATCTGATAAAAATTGTATGATATATTTGTAGCCGTTAAGTATTTTTATAACGTTTCAACCTGATATATGAATATAGATAAAATATATTATTTGGAGAAAATTATCCTATGATTAATGGTATTATTTTTCAGCGTGATGATAATAGAGACTATAAAGGCGTTGAAGGGGATAATTGGTATTTGAACAATATTTTTCCGGAATTATCTGAAGATTTTTTTGGTGAAAATATTGAGAAGTCTTGGTATGATTCAGATTATGTAGATGTATGTAATGATCATTCATTTATTGAAAAATATATAGAATTATCTAAAAGAGAAAATATTAAGTTTCGCATGTTACTTTGTGAGACAGATAGGTTAAAACCTCAATGAATTTATAAGATTACGAGAGAATATGATAAGTCAAGGTAATAATATGATTTTAGAACAAGGTGATTTCACAATTTATAAACTATATGAAATAACTTTATTAAATAGAAGATGTATATGAAGAGTTTGAATATACAGAAGAAATTAGCAACCTAGTTTCATATATGCCATGCGAAGATGGTTTACCATTAGAAGATAGATTAAAAAGGTAATTACAATATTGATATTGTTACTGAATGGGAACCAACAATTGAAATTTTAAACATTTAATAAAATAAGTGGTAAATTGCATACTTTTAGAATGAATTATAATTAATACTTTTGAATTAGGAGTGTGGACAAAATGAAGCTAACAAAGAATGAAATACAAATATTTAATGAGCTATTGGGGCATGACTATATAGTGGTTTCGCAAATTAATGGAAAATGTTTTGCATTATCTGAAAATGGTTCATATTACTATAATGATTGCTTTGAGAAAACAAATGAGCCTTTTTTTATGAAACAAAAATATGAGTTATTAACGCCGGTAAAGATGATTAAATTTTATGGATTTTATATAATGGAGCCAAAAGAGGATATAGGGGTATGGTATAGAGGGGTACTGAATAGTAATGGTAATTACGAATTTGATTGTTGTGCAGATTCAATTGAAGAAATTGTGTATAGTTTATAATTAAGGATATACAAGTAAGCTTTTCGACAGACAGGCTTAAATTTTGATATGGACAGAGCAAATAAATCAAATTTCTGTAGTAAACATTATAGAAAATATGGTAAAATTTTAAGCAGTGAAAACCATTACTTTGGAGAGTGTTAATGGAAGCTGATATTGCAATTGGAAGACAAGTATAGGGATTCACAATCACAATTAAGCCTTCTCACAAGCAGGTTTAAATTATGGTCTTATTACCTAACACTATTGCATTATAATAAAAATATTAGTAGGAGAACAATTATGGAAAAATTGTCAGAAAGAGAAAAAGAATGGCTAAATTATATTATGGAAAAAGAGTTCTTAGGTAGGGAAATATTAATAGAACAACTAAATAATATTCAAGTTATAAAAGAGTCTGGATTTGATTTTTTATCAATTAAGATGTTTGCTTCACAAGTTAATAAGTTATTTCCGCTTGATATAAGAGTGCCTGTTGAGATGATATGTTATCAAAAGACAACAGCACCAGTTGTTTTTTTGTTGCACATCATAGAAGGAATAGTGAATGAATTAGAAATAATTACAGCAGATGCATCTTTTCTTGACGTTGAAAAAATTGAACTGATGAACAGAGAATATATGATAGATTCAAAACTAATACCCTAAAAAAACACATTGTAATACAGAGAATTAGAAGTCAAGACCAGCTATGTAAGTTAAATATAGCAAGTCTGTCAAATTAATGGGACATAGTAAGTTTGCTATTCCATGTATCAATAATAAAAGTCATTTGGATTACATTTCTGATATATGTACGGAAAAAAATAAATTAATATTTATATCCATTGTATGATGATGGTAAATATAGGAAGTATGATTTTTATACATTTATACCTGAGAAAACTTTATATTAATAGTAAAATTATATTTGGAGAAGAGAAAGGATGGTAAGAAATGAGGATTATTATGGACAATTGTAATATAATAGAAAAATTGCAAGGGAAAAAATTAGGAGTTATTGATAGGGCATCATCTATGTTATGTTTAGGCTTTGGGAGTAAATACATTGATGATACATATAAGGGAATACATAATTTAGAAGTATATGAATTTCGAATTCATGTGCAGTGTGCTTGGAGAATTGTGAATAATAGATTAGGAAATATAATTGTAGCATCCGAGGATATCTATGAACCAAAAGAAAATGGTATTGTACCTGAATCATTTGATTGGGAATTGAAGGACAACAATATGTTTGACGATAAGGCAAAAAAATGGTTTGAATTAACAGAAAATATTTATGTTGATAGGATATACATTAATAAGTTTAAAGATTTATTTATTGATTTTTCTGATAATTCTACTTTTCAAACATTTTTAAATTATTCTAGTGATAGTGAATGTTGGCGAATATTTGGGAAAGATATAATAAATGGAGTAAAACTACCTCATTTTGTAGTATGTGGTAATGATTCATAATGTATAAGCTTTAAGTCAGGGTAATTTATGATAACCATAGACAACTTATAAACAATTCGCTATGGACTTGTCAATGCAGGCAATAACAGATATACTGGTCAATTTTGAATTGTCAAAAAAATATTAACTTTTATAGAGTACATTTTTTGTCAGTGATTGAAGAAAAAGATGAGAATATATAAATTTACACAAATCAAATGATGGAGATAATAATGTTGATTTATGAAGAAAGTATAAAAATATTGAAACAGCAAGGTGTTGAATTTGAAATAGGATTAACGGTTGAAGAAATAGCAAAAATTGAAGGTATATATAAAATAACATTTCCAAAGAGTCTAAAAGAATTTTTAATGATGGCATTACCAATATCTAAGGGCTTTATTGACTGGAGAAATCTTAATCAAGATAATATTATGATTATCAAGAAAATTATAAATAGACCAATTGAAGATGTTGACGAATTAGCAGAGGAGGTTTATTGGTGCGATGATTGGGGGAAAGAACCAGATAATGAAATAGATATTGCACTAGTTGTAAGGGAACGACTGAAAAGTGCTCCTAAATTGATTCCGGTTTATGGACACAGATATATATCTATGATTCCAGAGGATAATCCTCCAATAATTTCTATACACGATGTAGATATTATTTATTACGGTCAAAATCTAGAAGATTATTTTGAAGTCGAATTTGGTGGGAAAGAGCAAGGAAAGATAGAATTTGAAAATATCAATCCAATACCATTTTGGTCTGATATAATGAACTAATTAATAGCAGAAAAACAATACTAGCTTGCTTACTTTAAATATGCAATACTTATTTAAATTTTAAAAAGAGACGTAATTATGCAGATGAATTTCACAGAAGAACAACTTAATGATATGGATAAGTCGTTATTGGTACAGATGTTTCTAAATATGCAAGAGCAGTTAGATTTACTTACAAAGGAAACACATGAACTAAATGAAAAGATGCAGCTTATGATGAAATTTCTGCAATCGTAAACAGAGATGATGTGAAGAAGGTGCAAATAGCTATATGTGGGTGTATCGTTCAGGTTATATGTACACAGATAGACTTATAAAAATATCATATTAAGGCTCTGTTTTGTCTGCAATGTGCTTGCGTGACAAAATGTATAGAGTGGCGATGGTGTGATGATTATGAAAAGGTAATGGAACAAGCAGATAAATTACATAAAGAAATATATGAAGGAGATTGTACTATGAATACATATGTGATGTCTGATATCCATGGATGTTATGATGAATTTCAGCAGATGCTTGAAAAGATTCATTTTAGCGACAGAGATTTGCTAATTTGCGCTGGAGATTATATTGATCGGGGTACAAAGAATTATGAAATGATGAGTTGGATCAGTAATGCAACTAAGAATGTGATTTTTGTAAGAGGAAATCATGATGAAGAGTTCCTGACAAACATTTGCATCATGAAATATGTATGTGATGAGGCAGAACTGGATGAGAATAGTATTGAAGATTCCAGAACCTTGTATAAAGCAGTTCAAAAATTTGCTGAGCAGAATAATAATGTATTTTTTGATTACTATGGAACAATTGGGAAACTTATTAATGAGAAATTGGTTTCGTTCGCATTGCTTTGTGACTGGGCGAAAATAGTTGAAAAAATGCCGTACTTCTATAAAATAGATATAAATAAGAGAACCTGTATCGTTGTTCATGCAGGATATATTGAAAGCCTTGACCATGTTGATACAGAGGAATCTTATGAAAGTGTTGAGGATTTCTACTTGCATGCCAGAGATGATGCGTATATGTGTGGTGGAGTTGAGCATGGAATGATTATTGCTGGACATACACCAACAATAAAGTATGAGGAATTTCCTTATAATAATGGTAATGTATACCGTATGTATGATGAAAGCCTGGATTGCATTTTCTATGATATAGATTGTGGGTGTGTAATGGGAAGTGTACAGGAAAATGCAAAGTTGGCATGCATTAGATTGGAAGATGAGAAAATCTATTATGTAAGGATATCGGATCAGGTCAAAAGTAAAGAACTATAAGATGATACAGATACGACAGCGACAATCGCAGGAGGATTAGCTACTTACTAACTTCCATGTCAATGGAACAGACTTTGTATGAAGCGACTATTACTGGTTTAACAGGAGAAAAAAGAACCATTATCTTATTGCCCACTGGGACAATTATATTATGGGCTTAACTAAGCCTATTGAACAAAGGAAACTATTAAGTTTTATATAAAATAAGGCATCTAAAAGATATTATACTAGGAGATATGATTATGGAAGTAATTACAAATGTTATTTCAAATGAATTGCTAAAAAAGGGAATAAGCTTATTATCGCTCGGAATAAATGAATATGCTTGGGATAAGGACAATATAAAAGAGATATTCGAAGAATTGTCAAAACGGAAAATAGGTATTTTAGGTGGCGATGTTTATAAGATAGAAAATGAAAATATCAAAATGACATTTGATAGCTGGTATATGAATAAAGATAGTTCGGAAGAATTCTATCAAAAGAGCAAATTAAGGGCTTTGAGGTATATAGAAGATTATGAAAAAAATAATTGTGGCGAGTTTATATATACCATTGTTATTTGAGTGAAGATTGAAAATACTGTGAAATTATAAAGATTGATTATATGAATGAAGATTGCAAAAGAAACAAAAACAGATATACTGGTATATATAACAATAGACGATGTCTGATTGAAACATTTTGATTACTAAAATAAGGATAATAGAAATGAGTGATATTTAAAACATGAAAATGTGGAGAGAACATAGTGAAAAATTAAGTGATTATTATGGCTGGGTAACTAATAATATGGAAAAAAGTTGGGATGCAAACTTAATTAGCTATAATGCAACTGGTATTAATTTGAACAAGGATAAATTTTTTGAATTTTGTTTACAGCAAATTCAAAAAGAAATGATATTGGATAATCCCTTGTATATTTATTTAATTGTTTTAGAAGAAGTTATAGAGCCTAGTTCTAAAGTTGGAAGATATAAGAAATGTTGGAAAAAGATATCAGATTCATTTGAAATAGATTATTTACAGTTAGGAAAAGAGATTGAATATCATAAAAATGATAAGATATATTATGTTTCTATTGCTAGAACCCAAATTGAGAATTTAGAAAAGGTATTGGAATTGATTGATTCAAAGAAACAGTATCGTTATGTATTTGTCAGTAGGAATGACTATCTAGAAGATATGGAGAAGAATGATATGAATATTGATGATTTAATTTATTTAAATTCATTTGATGAAATTGATTATCCGCAAGTTATTGAAAAATGTATTAATAATCATGATTTAGCCTGTTGTTACGGAAGTGATTCAATTGGAATTGAATTAGCACTTATCTTTAAAAAACATGATAGAAATAAATATTGGAAATATGCCAATATAGAATAATTAATAAGATGACAAAAAATATCACAATTAAAGATATAATTTGTTCTAGAATCTATTTTTTAGAAAACAATTATATTTTTGATAAAAATGAATACAAGCATATTAATAAGGGTGAATTAGAAGCATATAGGGAAATATTATTTGATATTGAACTGATAACGATTATTGAGGTAAGATAAAAATGGCGACAGAATATATTGAAATTCTTTTAGAAAAAATAGAAAAAAATTATTTTTTAGAAGTATTAAATAATAAAAAAATATGTAATTATGAAATGGGAGAGTGCTATTATTACTCTAATACAGATTATGGTAGAAAAATTTTAAGCAAAAATGAGTTTAATGAGAAATTAGTAAAAATTATAATTGTATGATTATGTTAAAAAATTTTGAATTTTTTTTCTTGTAGCTATTGTTTCGAAGCGAAAACAAATAGCTTTTATGGCAGCTGAGAAATCGCTTATGCGAATTTCTCAGCACATCACTACAATAAATCGCTTAGGAAAGAGGAACATATGAATACAGAAAACATACAGCTATATTTTGCACCAATGGAGGGCGTTGCAGGATATTTATATAGAAATACATATAACGAGATTTTTAGTGGAATAGATAAATACTTCGCACCATTTATCTCTACAAGTCCGAATGGAATCAGAAGATTAAAAGAATTTAAAGATATTTTGCCGGAGAACAATAAAGGTATAAATTTAGTACCGCAATTATTATCTAATAATGCTAAAGATTTCATAAGTGCAACAGAGGAATTAGCAGGACTTGGCTATGAAGAAGTCAATATTAATATCGGTTGTCCATCGGGTACAGTCATTTCTAAAGGAAAAGGTGCAGGCTTTCTTGGTGATTTAGATGGATTAGACGGATTTTTTGATGAAATATTTAATAAAACATATGATAAATATAATATGAAAATATCAGTTAAGACCAGAGTAGGGCTATATGATGAGGATATGTGGCAGGACATTCTAGAAATATATAATAGATATCCTATTTCAGAACTTATAATCCACCCAAGAACTAGAGAAGATTTGTATAAGAAGCCTGTAAGATATAATACATTTGAATATGCGATGGAGAATACGGGTTTAAAACTCTGTTATAATGGAGATGTTTTTACTAAGGCTGCTTATAAATCTATATGTGAAAGATTTGATGGAATTAATGCAATAATGCTTGGCAGAGGTATTCTAAAGAACCCTTGTCTGCCACAAATGATTAAAGAAGATAAAGAAATAGAAGCTGATAAGATATTTGAATTTCACGATAAAATATATGAAAGATACAAGGATTATATGTCGGGTGAAGTTCCGGTGTTATTTAAGATGAAAGAAATATGGCTATATATGCAGGAATGTTTTGAAAATAGTGAGAAAATGATAAAGAAAATTAAAAAGTCTAAAAATCTTCGTGAATATGACAGAATTATACAAGAAATGAAAGAAGAATATATTGAAAAAATATAAAGAAAAGTTTATACTATTCTATAGTGAATAGTGAATAGTGAATAGTGAATAGTGAATAGTGAATAGTGAATAGTGAATAGTGAATAGTGAATAGTGAATAGTGAATATGGATATTTCTACGGTATATAATGACGCTAATACGGAGATTAATAATGAAGATTAAGATAAATAATAATGAAATAAAGACAAAATTAAAGAAAATAACAGATAATACATATAAATTTGTTAAAGAGAAATATGACAGATTATGTACATGGTATAAAGGATATGAGAATAAGCGGGCCTTATGGGGTGCGGTTTCGACCTGGATATTTACATTTTTAGTTGTGATTATCGTATGCAGGGTTACTAATGCATCGAAACTTACAGCGGTGGCAAATGAACCTATTATGGTTGAGGCAGAGTCATCTTACGAGACAACTGAGAGAGACAGAAATACTGTTAAAGAAGAGACTAAGCCTAAAGAGACTCAGACTACGACAGCAGCTACAACAACTGCTAGTGAGACTCAGAGTATAGAAGAGACAACGAAGAAGACTGAGAAAGAAACAGTTGATGTATCTAAATTATCAGTTAGTACAACACCTATTGCAGATGATAAAGAGGCATCAGTTAAGAGAATTGCATCAATTAATTCGGCTGATATTAAGACAATTCCTTCAACTAATTATGATGAGAATCAGATTTCTTATGGAATTGATATATCATATCATCAGGGCAAGATTGACTGGGCAAAGGTTAAGGCAGCAGGCGTTGAGTATGCATTTATAAGAGTCGGCAACAGAGGTTATGAGTCGGGAAAATTATGTAAGGACTCAAGATTTGATGAAAATGTAAGGGGTGCTTTGGCAAACGGAATAAAGGTTGGTGTGTATTTCTTCTCACAGGCAATTACTGAGCAGGAGGCTTTAGAGGAGGCATCATTAACTCTTAAATATATAAGCGGTTACAATATTACACTTCCTGTAGTTATTGACTGGGAAACGGATAAAGGATACAGAACATACAGTGGACTTACACAGTCAAAGCTTACGAATATCATATCGGTATTTTGCGATACTGTGGAGAGATATGGCTATGATTCAATGGTATATATGTGTAAAGATGACTATGTCAACAGAATTAATTCGCCTGTGATAACTTCTAAATATAAGAGCTGGGTTGCCTGGTATTTTAATGAATATAATTCATCTAATTATGCAGCTAATATGTTCCGCTATGGTGATTTATTGCCTGATATGACATTTAAGTATTATATGTGGCAGTATTCATGCAAGGGAAGAATTGATGGCATCAAAGAATTAGTTGATATGAATGTAATGATACTTCCAAAGAAAGTATATGAAGTAAAGATTAATAATACAAAGAAGCAGTTCGTTACAAATGTTGGAACAGTACTCAACTTATCAGAGGGTATATCAGCTTCAGATTCGTCAGGAAATGATGCATCATCTAAGGTTACAATGTCAGTATTTACGGGTAATGGAACTAAGATAAGTAAAGAAAATGCATTTGCAAAGGCAGGCACATATAATATAAGTTATGAATTTACAGATGCTAATGGAACTAAAGTTTCAACAGGTGCGACATTATATGTTAGAGATATTCCGGAGATTTATTTTGATAATAAATTGTGGTCTGACAGTAATAAGAAAAAGATTACATACGAATATGATAATAATTTATCTGTACAGGAAAATTATGATAAAATAGTTGAATTATTAAAGAGTAAAGTATCAGCATATTATTATGACACCGTATCAGGTTCTGCTAAGCACCAGATTAATAATGGAACATTTTCTTCACTTGAGAATATAATAGCTAATGGAGATATCGAGAGTAAAACTATAGATATTGCATATATAGTAAATGATGGAAAGGGCTTAAGTAATTCTAAGACCATTACCTTTAATATCAATAGACAGAAAGTAGAAGAAGACACTACAACAAAAAAGAATGAAGAAGATACTACAACAGAAGAAAATCATACAGATGTATTAAGTTAAAAATTTAGTTTTCGTACTTGACAAATAGAATAATAGGTATTAAGATATGAAAAGTAAATATTTAAACCTTTGAGAAAGAGTAGTAGGCTTTAGTATTTAATTACAGAGAGTTGCAGATGGTGGAAATGCAATATTGAATTTTTGGCTGAATGGACTTTTGAGGGCAATTCAGAATTAACAGTATGAATTGACGGAGACCATTACCGTTATTGTATGGCATATATGATTGTATATGATTAAGTGGATTTTTTAAAAATCAATTTGAGTGGTACCGCGGAATTATTCGTCTCAAGCATTAGAAATAGTGCTTGGGACTTTTTTGTTCCGTAAAAGTCATATATGAATATTTTATATTCAAATCAGATTATGCGGATAGGCGCAGGAATGGAGATTAATATTATGAAGAAGAGAAAATTATTAGCATTAGCAATGACAGCAGTTTTAGCAATGGGAGTATTTACAGGTTGTGGTGATAAGAAAGATTCATCAACAGTTACAATAGGTATCGGACAGTTCGCAGAACATGGTTCATTAGATAATTGTCGTAATGGTTTCATAGAGGGACTTAAACAGGAGGGGTATGAAGAGGGTAAAAATCTTAAGATTACATATAAAAACTCACAGGCAGATACAGGAATTGCCAACCAGATAATTTCTAATTTTGTTTCAAATAAAGTTGACCTTATCTGCGGAATTGCAACACCGATGGCACAGGCAGCATACAGTGCAGCAAGAAAACAGAATATACCTGTTATTTTTACTGCAATAACAGATCCGATTGAAGCAGAACTTGCTAAAGAAGATGGAACTCCTGTCGGAGAAGTAACAGGAACAAGTGATAAACTTCCAGTTGAGAAACAGTTAGAGATGATTACACAGATAACACCTAATGTTAAGAAGATTGGTATTATCTACTGTACAAGTGAAGTTAACTCTATTTCAGCAATTGCTGAATATAAAGAATTAGCACCAAAATATGGAGTTGAGATAGTAGATAAAGGTATTTCAACATCAGCAGATATTCCTTTGGCAACAGATTCATTATTAAATGAAGTTGACTGTATTAATAACCTTACGGATAACACAGTTGTTTCATCATTACCAATTATTTTACAGAAAGCATCAGAGAAGAATATTCCGGTATTTGGAAGTGAAATTGAGCAGGTTAAAATCGGTTGTCTTGCAACAGTAGGTCTTGATTATTATGAATTAGGTATCCAGACAGGCAAAATGGCTGCTAAAGTATTAAAAGGTGAGAAAAAAGCAAGTGAAATTAACTTTGAGACAATAGAAGAATCAAGTTTATATATTAATAGTAAGGTTGCAGATAATCTTGGAATCACAGTACCAGATGAAATGAAAGAGTCTGCAGCAGAAGTATTCGATACAATAGATAAATAAGATTAGGAGCTTTAAAATGGTAGATATTATTCTAGGTGTAATAAGAGAAGGATTGCTGTTTTCGATAATGGCATTAGGTGTCTATATTACATATAAGATATTAGATTTCCCTGATTTGTCAGTAGACAGCACATTTCCGTTAGGTGCGGCAGTAACAGCAATGCTTATTTTGAAAGATGTCAATCCATATGTGACACTGCTTGCAGCGTTATTGGCAGGAGCAATTGCAGGAACAATTACAGGTATTATCCATGTAGTATTTAAAGTAAGAGATTTATTATCAGGTATAATTGTTATGACAGGTCTGTATGCAATTAACCTAAGAATTGCAGGCTCTGCCAACGTAGCTATATTTTCCAAGGACAATATATTTGAAAATAAATTTATGGATAAAATAATCCCACAGTCACTTGAGAAATATTCATATATAATTGTTCTCGCAATCTTAGTTATAATTGTTAAATTAGTTCTTGACTGGTACCTGAAAACGAAATCAGGACTTTTATTAAGAGCAGTAGGCGATAATGATGTATTAGTAACTTCTGTTGCTAAAAATAAAGGTATTGCTAAGATAGTAGGTCTTGCAATTGCCAATGCATTTGCAGCATTAGCAGGAAGTGCTTACTGCCAGATGAATGGTTTCTTTGAGATTTCATCAGGTACAGGAACAATGGTTATAGGTCTTGCAAGTGTTATCATAGGAACTAAACTGTTAAAGAACATTAAATTTGTAAAGGCAACTTCAGCAGTTATATTTGGTTCAATTATATATAAAGCTTGTATATCCATTGCAATTAATATGGGTATGGAAGCATCAGACTTAAAACTTATAACAGCAGTATTATTCTTATTAATTTTAATAATCAGTAATATGTTTAAAAATAAGCCTAAAATCATCAAAGAAGAGGCTAAATAGAGGTGAATAGTGTAAAAAAAATGTGGATGCAATTATTTTTTACACGGCTATTTGTTTCTGAGCGAAAGCAAATAGCTTTTATGGCAGATGAGAAGTCGCCTGTGCGAAATTATCATCGCTTTTTTGCAATAAGTTGCTCAGAAATGAGGATTAAAATGCTAGAGTTAAAAAATATAAATAAATATTATAATCCCGGTACAGTCAACCAGATGTGTCTGTTTAAAGACTTTAATTTTCAGGTGCAAGACGGAGAATTTGTATCAATTGTCGGAAGTAATGGTTCAGGAAAGACTTCAATGCTTAATATAATCTGTGGAAGTATTCCAGTAGACAGCGGTAAAATCTATATTGGCGAAGAAGATATAACTAATAAGAAGGAGCATATAAGACATAAGATAATCGGAAGGGTATATCAGAATCCTGCAATGGGAACATCGCCTAATCTTACTATTCTTGAAAATATGTCCTTGGCAGATAACAAAGGGAAAATGTACGGACTTTCAAGTGGAATTAATAAAAAGAGAAAAGAAGACTATAGGGAAATGCTAAGAGAACTCAATCTTGGACTTGAAGATAAGTTAAATGTCAAGGTTGGTGCTTTATCAGGCGGACAACGTCAGGCGATGGCTCTTATAATGTCTACACTTACACCGATAGAATTTCTTATTCTTGATGAGCATACAGCAGCACTTGATCCTAAAACAGCTGAAATAATTATGCAGCTTACAGATAAAATCGTTAAAGAGAAGAAACTGACAACAATGATGGTGACGCATAATCTCAGATATGCAGTAGAATATGGTGACAGACTTGTTATGATGCATAAAGGAAACGTTGTATTAGATATTAAGGGTGAAGATAAGAAGAATGTCAAAATAGATGATTTATTAGATGAGTTTAATAAAATCAGTATAGAATGTGGCAATTAAAAAGAAATAGTAAAAGTGGAATATTCTTTGAAAACGAGAATATTCCGCTTTTATTTTTCTGATTTTCTGACTTTTGCTTTAATTGTGTAAAATATACAAAAATCATTGTAAGAAATATAAAAATATGGTAAAATTTACACTATATAGCTAAGAGAATATTATAAACATATAATCTCTTAACGGAACGTCGAAAGCAATAAATGAACAATTTTTGGACATTTAGGAGGAAGTATACAGTGAATGAAAAAAAAGTAGTTTTAGTGATAGATGATGAGCAAGTTAACAGAAAAATTTTAGTATCATATTTAGAGGACAATTATGAGGTTCATGAATTTGATAATGGTAACGGCGGCATAGAATATATTAAGGAGCATTGCCGAGGAGTTTCGGCTGTTTTGCTTGATTTATGTATGCCTAATTTAGATGGGTTTGAATTTCTTAAGATTATCAATGAGAATTGTGATTGGAAAAATATTCCTATAATCATTACAACAGGCCTTGAGGGAATTGATAATGAGAAAAGGGCTTTAAATATGGGGGCATGGGATTATATAAGAAAACCATATGATAAGGGAATTGTTAAGGCTAGACTAAGAAATGCTATATACAGAAGTCAGTTATCGACATTTAATGAACTTAAATATATTGCAGAATATGATCCCCTTACGGGAATGTATAATAAAAAGAAATTCTATGACGTGACAAGAGAGATGTTAAGGTGTAATAATGATAAGAAATTTGTATTTATAAGGTTTGATGTGGACAGATTCCAGATGGTTAACTCATTCTTCGGATATAATGAGGGTGACAAGCTTTTGGTATATATCGGTAAGCAATTAAAGGATGTTTATTCGGTTATGCCTTATGCGACGTTTGGAAGAATTGAATCTGATGTATTTGGAATATGTCACAGATATGATGAATCAACTATTTTACGTCGTATTGCAGATATAAGAAATATGTTAGCTAAATATAATCCTGAATATGATATTGTTCCTAACCTGGGGTTATATGTCATTGAGGACAATAATCTTCCTATGGAGACTATATTTAACAGGGCTACATTAGCATCTAATTACAGCAAAGGCAATTATGTTAAGTTCTATACATTTTATAATGATAAGATGAGTAAGGCTATTATTCATGAGCAGGAAATAATCAATGATATGAAATGTGCTATTGAAAAGGAACAGTTTGATTTGTATTTCCAGCCTAAATATAGTTTGGAGAATAATAAGCCATATGGTGCAGAGGCATTAGTAAGATGGTTTCATCCTACCAAGGGAATGGTAATGCCGGGTGAATTTATTCCAGTTTTAGAGAAGAATGGATATATATCTAAATTAGATTATTACGTATGGGAGAAAGCATGTAAGTACCTTAGAAAGTGGATGGACGAAGGAAGAACACCTTATTCGATTTCAGTAAATGTTTCAAGAGTGAATATGTATAATCCTAAGATAGTAGATATTATCAAGGGACTTACTGATAAATATAATGTACCACCAGCACTATTAAATCTTGAACTTACAGAAAGTGCATATGTTGAAAATCCTGTTGTTATCAAGGACATTATCACTAAATTACAGTTATATGGTTTCATAATATTAATGGACGATTTTGGAAGTGGTTATTCATCACTTAATACTTTAAAAGATATCTCTGTCGATATACTTAAAGTAGATATGAGATTTCTATCCAATACGGATATACCGGGCAGGGGAGATAATATTCTAGCTTCAGTAATAAGAATGGCTAAATGGATTAATCTTCCAGTTGTAGTTGAGGGTGTTGAAACTTATGAACAGGCGAGATTCTTAAGAAGTATTGGCTGTGATTATGTTCAAGGCTATTATTTCGCATCACCTATGCCAGTTGAGGATTATCTGAAATTAATAGATTCGAATGAAGAATTTCATAACAATGAATCGGGCAAGAATAAATCAGAAGACTCAGAGCAGATAAATATAAATGCACTATTTGAGAAGAACCCTCAAATGGAGATGATATTTGGTAATAATCTTCAGACAATAGTAATATATGAATATTCAGATGGAAATGTTGAACTATTAAGAGTTAACGAGGGTTTTTATGATATGTTTGGAAGCTCAGATACTGCACTTAAGATAGAAAATGCAATTTCTATAATAGATGAGAATTACAAAGAAAATGTAATTAGTGCATTTGAGACGGCTATAAGAACTAAGAAAATTGCAGAGGCTGAATATGAAAGAATTAAGAATAATGGTACTAATATGTGGGTAAAGTTAAGATTACAATATATACAGAAGATAGGAAACAAACACCTTTTATTTGGTACACTTAATGACATCACGGCACAGAAAGAGATAGATAGTATTCTCAGTATCTATCGTAAGGAAGTAGATGGCGAGAAGAAGAAAAACAAAGGAAGAATGTTAATTGTCGATGACTACAGACTTAACAGACTGATGTTGGCAGAAATGTTTAGCGATAAATATGATATAGTTGAGGCAGAGAATGGAAATGATGCCTTAATTAAACTTAAGGAATCGGGAGTAATTGACATAATAATACTTGATTTAATTATGCCGTATATGGATGGTAAAGAATTCTTAAGTATCATTAAGAAAGATGAAAAATATGAAGACATTCCAGTTATCGTAATGACATCAGATTCGTCTAAAGAATCTCAGATGGAACTGATATCCTTAGGTATAAGTGATTATATAACTAAACCATTTGTAAGAGAAACGGTGCTTAAACGAATTGATAATGTAATGGAATCGGTTAGTCGCAAGAATAACAGACGTAGAAAGAATGATATTGCGGATAAGTTATCAGAACTTTTTGGTTAAGAAAATGGTCAGGAAAATTTGTAAGATATCTTTTTTTTGAATCAAATTTTGAGTACATTCAAAAGACACACACTTAAGCCGGATACATCGGTTTAAGTGTGTGTCTTTAAATGTACTCAAATAATTATAAATGTAATACTCTGTCTTTAATCTCCTGTGTACGTCCCTGATTCCAGAATTGTGTACCTATATAACCACAAGTTCTTCTGGCAACATTCATTTTATCCTGATTACGGTTACCACAGTTAGGACATTCCCATACGAGTTTACCATCATCATCAGTAACAATCTGAATTTCTCCGTTATAATCACAGACCTGACAATAATCACTCTTAGTATTAAGTTCAGCATACATTATGTTGTCATAGATATATTTCATTACTTCCAGTACGGCATCTAGGTTGTTTTGAAGATTTGGTACTTCGACATAACTGATTGCACCACCTGGGGATAATTCTTGAAATTCTGATTCAAATTTAAGCTTGGTAAATGCATCAATTTGTTCAGTTACATGAACGTGATAACTGTTTGTAATGTAGTTTCTATCGGTTACACCGGGAATTTTGCCAAATCGTTTCTGTAAGCATTTAGCAAATTTATAAGTAGTAGACTCAAGTGGTGTTCCGTAAAGGCTGAAGTCAATATTTGTCTCATCAGCCCATTTATGGCAGGCATCGTTAAGACAATGCATTACTTTGAGTGCGAAAGTCTTACCATCAGGGTCAACATGTGACTTGCCAGTCATATATTTAGTACACTCATATAGACCGGCATATCCAAGAGAAATAGTAGAATAACCATTATATAATAACTTGTCTATGGTTTCACCTTTCTTTAATCTCGCTAATGCACCATATTGCCATAAGATAGGTGCGACATCTGATGGAGTACCTTTAAGACGGTTGTGACGACACATAAGTGCACGTTTGCATAAATCAAGACGTTCATCTAATATCTTCCAGAACTTATCATAATCTCCACCGGATGAACAAGCTACATCGACTAAGTTAAGTGTAACGACTCCCTGATTAAATCTTCCGTAGAATTTATATTTATCATTCTCGTCTTTATATACAGTTAAGAATGAACGGCAGCCCATACAAGGATAGCAATTACCATCTTTAAGTTTCTTCATGATTTTCTCTGATATGTAGTCAGGAACCATTCTCTTAGCAGTACATTCGGCAGCTAGCTTAGTAAGATACCAATATTTACTGTCCTTATGTATGTTATCTTCTTCAAGAACATAGATAAGCTTAGGAAAAGCAGGAGTAATATATACACCCTTTTCATTTTTAATACCTATTATTCGCTGGCGAAGAACTTCTTCGGTCACAAGTGCTAAGTCATCACGTAATTGTCCTTCAGGAACTTCATCAAGATACATAAATATTGTGATGAAAGGAGCCTGGCCGTTAGTTGTCATAAGGGTTATGACCTGATATTGAATCATCTGGACACCCTGTTTAATTTCTTTTCTGACTCTGAGTTCAGCAACTTTATTAATCGTTTCTTCAGTAGCTTCAATACCGGTTGCAATGAATTCGTCACGCACCTCACGACGAAATTTCTCACGGCTTACCTGTACAAATGGAACTAAATGTGAAAGGGTTATGCTCTGACCACCATATTGTGAACTTGCTATCTGAGCAATGCTCTGTGTAGCAATATTACAGGCAGTTGAGAAACTGTGAGGTTTCTCAATAGTGGTCTCACTTATTACAGTTCCATTCTGGAGCATATCTTCAAGGTTAATAAGACAGCAGTTGTGCATATGCTGTGCAAAATAATCTGCATCATGAAAATGTATAATTCCTTTTTCATGAGCATCTAAAATATCCTCGGGAAGCAGGAATCTTTTTGTTATATCCTTGCTTACTTCACCTGCCATATAGTCACGCTGTACGCTGTTTACCATAGGATTCTTGTTAGAATTTTCCTGTTTAACTTCTTCGTTATCAAATTGAAGAAGACTTAGAATCTGTTCGTCGGTAGAATTAGATTTTCTTACTAATGCACGTTTATATCTGTAAGTAATATAATTTCTAGCCACTGCAAATGCTTTCTCATTCATTATCTGATTCTCTACTAAATCCTGAATTTCTTCTACATTAAGAGAACGTTCCATATCACTGCATATTTTAGTGACGTTTTCAGAGATTATCTCAATCTGTTCGTTAGTAAGTTTTTCACTGTCAATTACACCTTCATTAGCTTTTTTTACTGCGGCAGATATTTTTCTTATGTCAAATTGGACTTCTGCACCGCTTCGTTTAATTATTTTCATAGGAATCTCCATTTCTGAGCAACTTATTGAGATGAAGCGATGAGAAATTTGCACAGGAGATTTCTCATCTGCCATAAAGCTATTTGCTTTCGCTCAGAAACAAATAGCCGTGTGAACAATAATCGCATCTGCATTATTTTTCACACTATTTTCAAATTACTATCTCAATTCGATAAGTAATAAAATATAAAATTATTATACAACATTTAGTTGCGGTGTCAATAGGAAACCACAACATATAGTTATAAAAATATTAAAACTTATGCCTGGATTTGAAATAAAGATAAGTTGATTATATTTTAAAAATATAGTAGAATAGAAATAATAGTAGCATTTACTACTTTTGATAAATACATTATATGGACCGTGAGGGATGAATTTGAATCACACAAATTATATTAAGAATTTATTTTATTCATATGTGACTGATGATAATATGTCAACAGAGAAGATAATGTTTGTGAAACATTATAATATGTTGGATATGAGACTTGAAGATATTGAGAAAATTGTTGGTGATGTCTATAAGAAAGGTCTTTTATATCATAGATATTCTAAAAATGACATTAAAGAACCTTATGAACCATTAATAAATGGTATACGATATTATTACCAGAAGTTTTTTTCGAATGATATGAACGTAAGTGAATTTATAGACAGATGCGATGTATATTCACTCCATAAAGAGATATTTGTTTCTTACCTTTCAACAGGCGTGGCACATAGAACGGAACAGATTATAACATCAGAGGTTCATTATGAGATGAAGAAATTCATACAGTCAATTATCAAATGTTATAGTTATATATCACTAAAAACACCATTACTTATTGTACTTGACCGATTCCAGTATGCAGGAAAGTCATCGATGAAAGTTATTAATGAATTAATGAATAATATCGAAGGACTTAATATAAAGTTACTGATTATATATAATGAATTACAATCTCCACTTTCTTATATTGAAGAATACTTTAATAAGATGATTAATAAGGCAGAGGATATGAATATAATATTTGAGTGGAAGAGTGATAAAGAATTAGATTATGGTAATTATCGTTCGACATTTATACCAAACAGACGTTTTTTTAGAGACTACCTGGTTAAATTAAGAAACCTTTACCTTATGTTAGCATTAGAAGATGCTGAACATTATATGGGAATAATAAATAGCAGGATTGCAGAAGAAAAACTTAATATAGAGAATAAGGATAAGTTTGATTTTTATGTAATCAGGTCACTTTGTAATGTTTTAGAGGATGATAATAATTCTGCAATGCTTAATTGTGAGAAGATGCTGCCACTCTATAACGGGGAGACTGACTTATATGAGAGCTATACCTATAATTATATATGTGGACTTGCTCAGATGAATATGACACAGTCAGATTTAGCATATAAATATGCAGACAGATGTATAGCAATCTCTAAGAAGTTAGGTGATGAAAATCTGGAATTCAATGCAGAGATGATAAGGGAAGCTGCACAATTTAGTGGTTGGAGAGATGTGTTCACAGTAGATTTCAGCAAGGTAAGAGTTAATGAAGAAATATTAAGAAAGCTTAAAAAATATAATTATCTTAATACTTACGCATATTATACAATTTTTGGATATGATAATGATGATGAATCAATCAGACATTTTATTAATTGTAAGGAATCAGAGACATTTAAGAATGGAATTGCTGTAGGTAAAATGTTAGGTAACTATAATTTTTTAACATCTGCTTATACGAAATATATAGTTTTGTTTTCAGAGAAAGGTTACCATAAATGTGGCAGCAGATTCTATAATGAGAAGCTAAAGATTAATATGCTTGACGGTGACTTAAGACGAAGAGCCAACCTGTATCTTGGAATGGGTTATAACAGTATAATATCTGAACAACATACAAAGGCTAATGAATATTTCAGTAATGCCATAGATATTCTGATTAAGAATAGGAACGCAGAGGGAATTGCAGAAGCACTTTATAATATGGCGATTAATTGTATTTGTGTTCAGGATTTTATATCGGCATGCAATTATTTTGATACAATATTTAAGATGTTAGACAACCTTGAGATTGAAACCATACAGATATGTAATGCGTCTAAGTTATATGGTCTGCAGGCATTTTCTTACTATATGGTTGGTAATGAATATCGTGCATATAAATGTCTTAGCAATATGGAGATTAGAATAAGTCACTTGCTATATCCTGATGAGGGAGAAGAGGTAGATTATGCATATTGGCATGAAGATTTGATGATTTACAATTTTATAAATGGTATTTTAAATGTTAATAATGGAGATTATGAGCAAGCGGGAGAATATTTTGAGGCAGCTGACTCATATTTTGAAGTATGCAAGGGTGCTATGTTCTATATTATTACAAGCTTTACCACAGAATATTACAGATTTTGTAAAAAATGTGGTGACGAAGCCAAAGCATCTGAAGTTTTAGAAAATGGATTAAGCTATTGTAGAGAAAATGGATACGTAGTTAAGATGCAGAACATTATGTATATAATTGATGGCAAAAATATAAATTCAAGACCTGTTACTTCGGGACTTTTAAATGTTCCACTCGAGTCTTTAATTGACTTATCATATAATGTAGGTAAGGAGAAACAGTTATCAGAACGTAAGAAAGATATTAAATTTTTGTCATTCCTTCAAGAGATGCTTAATAAAGAGGATAATGATACAGGTACATTGATAGAGAATACAATGATAACGCTACAAAATAATTTTAATTTTGATAGTATCCTTATGCTTGAGAGAAAAAAAGATGATGTAGATGAATTATACAAGGAGTTAAGAAAAGATATATCAGCTTCATATAATGATATATTTGATTTTATGAATCTTATGAAGAGATCATTTATTGTTAACAGAACAGATAAGTCATTCTTAGAATTTAATAGAATTATATCATTATTTGGCAAGAATAAAATAGTTACTCTGGTAGGAGTTCCTGTTATGGATGAACAAGGAGTTAATTCTGTATTTTTAGCAACAGTTAATATGCATAAGAATTTCAGAAGAAGCAGAATATTTTTATCAGATGATGATCTTGTAATCATTAAAACTGCTATAATACAGCTATCAAGTGGAATTGAAAGAATTAAATCCAGAAAGAATATTATAGAAATTAATGAGAAACTTAACTCTTTAGCAATTACAGATATGCTTACCGGACTATATAACAGACAGGGTTTTGCTAAGAAGATAGATGAACATAGTAATTGTAATAATTCTATTGCAATTCTATATGCTGACCTTGATAATTTCAAATACTATAATGATACATTCGGTCATGATGTCGGAGACGTGGTATTGGTAGAATTTGCTAAGGTGTTTAGTAGTGTTAGTAATAAAATCGGATATGCCGTAAGATATGGTGGAGACGAGTTTGTTGTTGTATTGAATAATGTTTCTAAAGAACAGGTATTCAAGGTGGCTGATGACATATATAACAAAATTAGTGATGGATTTGTTGATGTTGTTAGTAAATATATAAAACAAGATGTAAATATTCCTCATAATAAATTGGTTTCATGTTCAATTGGTATAGCTATATCATATAGTGCAAGTAACGAAAGTGTTATGGAGACACTGCAGAAAGCAGACAAGGCATTATACTTTATGAAGAAAAATCGAAAAGGAAGTTACATATTCTGGGAGGATATAGATGAACAACAGGAAAGCAATTAGTATTGTATCTATAATAGTTATTTTTCTTATTTCAATATTAGGTATATTTAATGATAAACTCAATACAATAAGTATCCAGGTTAATACTTATTGTATTACATCAAATGATGAGAATGCAATAAAAGAAAATGCTGATGAATCATCTGGAGACAGTACTGAAAATAATATAGAAATATCTAAGGATGGTAAGGAAGATGCAAATGATTTTAAAGTAACAACATTAGATAATTCAAAAAATAAACTTATAGATAAGTTAGATATAGTAAAACAATATCTGGAAATAAAACAATCGGATAAATCAACAAAAGATTTCGTGGAATGGTTTACTAAACAGTACAGTTTAAAGGTTGTAAGTGAACTGGGTTTAAGTGGTAACAATATAAACAGGGATTTTTATATTCAGACAGGGAAATCCCTGTTTGTTTTATGTGATGAATTTCTTGAAGATAAAGAAGATATACATAAGGATGCAAAAAAGACGGATGAAGTCAGTCTGTTATTTGCAGGAGATATATGCCTTGCGGAAGATGGTTTTGTATTAGATTATTATGATACCACTTCAGGACTAAAGGATTGCATAAGTGAGAAGATAATAGAACAATGTAACGAGGCGGATATATTTATGCTTAATAATGAGTTCTCCATAAGTGACAGGGGAAGTGCAATACCTGGGAAAATGTACACATTCAGGGCGAAACCTGAAAGAGTTAAAATCCTTAATGAATTGGGAGCTGATATAGTATCACTTGCTAATAATCATGTATACGATTTCGGACATGAAGCATTTGAAGATACAATTGATATAATTAGAAATGCAGGAATAACAACAGTTGGAGGTGGAAGAAATTCGAATGAAGCCGAGAAAGTAGTATATTACGTGGTAAATGGTATTAAGATTGGGTTCGTATCAGCAAGTCGTGCAGAAAAGGTAAGATATACACCGGGAGCTAAAGAAGATTCAGCAGGTATTTTTCTTATGTATGATGATACAAGATTAAATGAAGTAATTGCAAGTGCAGACAAACAATGTGATTATCTTATAGCATACATACATTGGGGAACGGAGGACAGTAAATACTTCGAAGCATACCAGCATGAGATTGCACAGAAGATGATTGCTTCGGGAGTAGATGCCATAATAGGAGGACACCCTCATGTTCTTCAGGGAATGGAATATATAGATGGTAAGCCAGTTGTATATAGTCTTGGTGATTTCTGGTTTAATGGTGAGACGAAATATAATGGAATGATTAATTTGAAAATTGATATTAGCGGTTTAAAGTCAATGACATACGTTCCTTGTATGCAGAGTAATTATAAGACATTGTATTTAGAAGATGAGAAGAATAAGACAGATGTATTAGACTATCTTAGAGAGTTGTCGCCTGATTGTACGATTGATGATGATTGTATAATTATGCCTAAAAATACATCAGAATAAGTTCGTTTTGAGAAGATAAGTTTTATCTTAGGTGTTAAGTTCCTAAGTTAATAATCTCTATGCCTTTTAAATATTGACTATTTGCACAAAGCATTGTAAAATTATAAGGTGTTTTATGATACTTTTATACATTAACGTGTTACGAATACAACGCGTTCGTAATCGAAAATATTATAAGCGTTAAAAGAAAGAGGTAAAATATGAAATTAAAGAAAATTATAGCTATGACAATGACATCAGCCATGGTAGCAGGTATGCTTGCAGGCTGCGGTTCATCAAGTGATTCGGGATCAGGAAAAGGAAAGTATAACGTTGGGGTTATACAGTTAACAGAGCATGTTGCATTAGACGCAGCTAACAAGGGTTTCTGTGACGGGCTTAAAGAAGAAGGTATTGATGCTAAAATAGATCAGCAGAATGCACAGGGTGATCAGTCAGCTTGTGATACAATAGCATCAAAATTCGTAAATGATAAAAAAGATTTGGTTTTAGCAATCGCAACTCCTGCAGCACAGGCAATAGCAGGTAAGACAGAAGATATTCCTATCTGCATTACAGCAGTTACAGATCCTGCTGAAGCTGGACTTGTAGATTCTAACGATAAACCGGGCACAAATGTTACAGGCACATCAGATTTAACGCCTATTAAAGAACAGATTTCATTATTAAAACAGTTAATTCCTGATTGTAAGACAGTAGGTATCCTCTACAATTCAGCAGAAGATAACTCCTTATTCCAGGCTGAAATTGCTAAGAAAGAAATCGAAGCAAATAGTATGACATATAAAGTATATACAGTATCTAACTCAAATGAGATTCAGACAGTCGTAGAATCAATGGTAGGAAAAGTAGATGCTATCTATATTCCGACAGATAATATGATTGCAGCTGGTATGTCAACAGTTTCAATGGTTGCTACAGAGAATAAGATTCCATGTATTGTTGGTGAATCAGGTATGGTTGATAATGGTGGTCTTGCAACATATGGTATTGATTATTATAACTTAGGTAAGAAGACAGCTAAGATGGCAGCTAAGATTCTTAAAGGGGAAGCATCACCTGAAGATATGCCGATAGAATATCTTGATGCAGCTAAATGTGAATTACAGGTTAATGAAGAGATAGCTAAGGAATTAGGAATTGATGTTTCAGGCTTAGATATTGGAAAATAATATAGCTAATAAAATTTGGAGGAAAAATACAAATGAGTTTCTTTGCAGGTGCAATGCCAGATGCCATTTCCCAGGGTATTCTATGGGCAGTAATGGTACTTGGTGTATACATAACATTTAAAATATTAGATATAGCAGATTTAACAGTAGATGGAAGTTTTTCTCTTGGTGGTTGTACATGTGCGGCACTTATGTACAATGGTATGAATCCTGTACTTGCATTATTTATTGGCTTTCTTGCAGGACTTTTAGCAGGAGCCGTTACAGGTATATTGCATACGGTATTTGAGATACCTGCCATTCTTGCAGGAATACTTACACAGATTAGTATATGGCCTATTAACTTAAAGATAATGGGCAGAGCTAATACACCACTTATGAAAACAGCAGATAAGAAAAAGATTAAATCAATTTTTCTTCTTGTTTCTGAGAAATTTGGTATAGACCAGTCGACAGCAACATTAATTGTCGGATTAGTGATTGTAATTGTGTTAATTATTTTCTTATATTGGTTCTTTGGAACAGAGCTTGGAAGTGCAATACGTGCTACAGGCAATAATGAAGATATGATTAGAGCATTAGGTGTCAATGTTAAATTTACTAAATTATTATCACTTATGATTAGCAATGGTCTTGTTGGACTTGCAGGTGGTATGGTTGCACAGAGCCAGAAATATGGTGATATAAATATGGGTACAGGTGCAATCGTTATAGGTCTTGCAGCAATCGTTATCGGTGAAGTATTACTTGGCTGGCTTAAATCTTTCGGCGGAAAGTTATGTTCGGTAGTAGTAGGTTCAGCAGTGTATTTTGTAATCAGAGCTATAGTTCTTGAGTTGAATCTTGATGCGAACTACATGAAACTGATTTCAGCTGTTATAATTGCAATTGCTTTATCGGTTCCTATTGTGGTAGAAAAGATTAAAATAAGAAGTCAGTACAACCCTGGCTTTGAGGATGAAGAGGAGGCTTCGAAATAATGTTAGAATTAAAAAATGTAAGAAAAACATTTAATCGTGGAACGGTTAATGAAAAGAAAGCATTATGTGGCGTTAATCTTCAGCTTAATAAAGGCGATTTTGTTACTATAATAGGTGGAAATGGAGCTGGAAAATCTACTACACTTAATATGATAGCAGGTGTATATCCTATTGATTCAGGTACAATAATCCTTGATGGTGATAATATATCTACAAAACCAGAATATGCCAGAGCTAAATATTTAGGACGAGTATTCCAGGATCCTATGAAAGGTACTGCAGCTGGAATGGAGATAGAAGAAAATATGGCACTTGCTTATAGACGTGGTAAGAAAAGAGGACTTTCATGGGGAATTACTAAGAAAGAAAAAGAATTATTCCATGAACAGTTAAAGACTTTAGGACTTGGACTTGAAGACAGAATGACATCTAAAGTTGGCTTGTTATCCGGTGGACAGAGACAGGCTCTTACACTTTTAATGGCTACTTTGCAGGAACCAAAAATATTACTTTTAGATGAGCATACAGCTGCACTTGATCCAAAGACAGCAAAAAAGGTATTAGAATTAACAGAAGAAATAGTAACGGCTAAAAATCTTACAGCAATGATGGTTACACATAATATGAAAGATGCAATCAAAATGGGTAACAGACTTATTATGATGCATGAGGGTAAAATAATCTATGATGTTGCCGGAGATGAAAAGAAGAATCTTCATGTGTCTGATTTGCTTAAGAAATTCGAAGATGTCAGCGGTGGAGAATTCGCAAATGACAGAATGATGTTAGCTGATTAGAAACTTTTAGGGACTTTTGATGCTCTTATACATTTGAGAAAATATGTGATTTTAATATAGAAAAACCCAGATTAAGACATTTGACATTGTTTGATTAACAGATGTTGTCATATGAATATTCAGGGTTTTTCTTTTTTTGTGTAATTAAAGCATATATGTATACATATATTATGAAAAGGACAAAGGTTCAGATGGAGGAGTGAAAGGTTTGAGTGTCACAGGGATAGAAAGAATATTTTCAATTAATTTACGGAAAATATTATGTAATGTAATAAATAAGGCAGACAGAATTAATGAAATAAGACTCAGGGCAGGACAACCACTAATGGTTATTATTGATAATATGGAGAGATTTGTTAATCCTGACGGAGAGATTACGTTGACTTATGAAAATGCTTATATAGTTACAGTTAATGAAATCAGGGAGACGATGGAATATATTAGTAATTATTCAATTTATGCGTATGAAGAGGAAATAAAACAAGGTTACATAACAGTTGCAGGCGGACATCGTATTGGAATCTGTGGCAAGGCAATAATTGAAAATAATAGAGTAAAAACATTACGTTATATTTCGTTTATTAATATAAGAATTGCTCATGAAATGATTGGCTGTTCTGACAGATTAATTCCAAAAATCTATAAAGATAGAGATAGTATCTATAATACATTAATAATTTCACCGCCTGGCCGGGGCAAGACCACATTATTAAGAGACATGGTAAGAAATATAAGTAATGGTTATAATGGTTATTACAGAGGATTAAATATTGGAATTGCTGATGAAAGAAGCGAGATAGCGGCCTGTTATCTTGGAATACCACAGAATGATGTAGGAATAAGAACTGATGTAATTGATGGAATACCAAAGGTGGCAGGAATAATGATGCTTATAAGAACGATGTCGCCTAAGGTTATTGCGGTTGATGAGATAGGTTCTAAAGAAGATATTAAGGCAATAAGGCAGGGGATAAATTGTGGCTGCAGATTCATATGTACAGTCCATGGTGATGATTTAGAAGATGTAAGAAGTAAACCTGTTCTTGGAGATATGATTAAGGAAAAAATATTCCAGAAATATATATTTATTAATAAATGTAATAAAGCAGAAAGATATAAATTAGTAGAGAATGATTTGTAGAAATTGAGAGATGGAGGAATGGAAATGTTTAAATTTATTGGAGCGGTTTTAGTGATTATATCCGGAACAGGAATTGGTTTTAAAGCAAGTGAGAATCTGATACTTCAGAATGTCCAGCTTAAAAAATTAAAAGAGTTACTCATTATTCTACGTGGAGAAATAAGATACAATAATACAGTTATGCCACAGGCACTTAGAAATATTTTAAAAAAATCTGACAAGGTGTTTGAAAAATTCCTGCTCTATGTAGCTGATAATCTAGATAAATATCAGGGTAAAACGGTTGCCGATATATGGAATGAGGGAGTAGATAAAGAACTTAGTAAACTCATGCTTAGTAAGAAACATATAGAAAAATTAAAGGATTTGGGCAATACACTTGGATTTCTGGATAAGGAAATGCAGATATCATATTTTAATCTTATGATAGAACAGTTAGATACCGACATAGAAGATAATAATAAAAGATGTAGAGATAATTGTAAATTATATAGAACACTTGGAATTATGGGTGGTATTTTAGTTGTCTTAATCATAGTGTAAATGAAATGAGGAGTAATATGGATGTAAATATTATATTTAAGATAGCGGCAGTTGGTATATTAGTTTCAGTTATAAGTCAGATATTAAAGCATAGTGGAAGAGAGGAACACGCATTTTTAACAAGTCTTGCGGGACTTATATTAGTTCTATATTGGATTGTGCCATATATATACGAGTTGTTTGAAACTATTAAATCATTATTTTCTTTATAGGAGTCCGTTATAAAATAAAGATAGAATAAAGGTGGAGTGATAAATGAGTACAATTCAGGTAGCAATGGTAGGTATAACTGGTATGTTGATCGCACTTCAGTTTAAAGAAGTCAAAAAAGAATATGCGGTTTTCATAATGCTGATTGCTTCTATATTAGTATTTTCTTTTGGCATTTCAAAATTAGGACAGATATTTAAGTCGATTGACATAATAAGAGACAGGCTTGAAATATCAGCACAATATACTGAGGTCTTATTAAAGATTGCAGGAATAGCATTCATATGTGAATTTTCTTCGGATATATGTAAAGATTCAGGTTTTGGCACGGTTGCAAACCAGATACAGATTTTTGGTAAATTATCGATTTTGGTGGTAAGCCTGCCAGTCTTTCTTAATCTTATAGATTTGATTGGAGGATTGGTGTGAAAGAATTGATAAGAAGAACATTTGCATTTATTCTGCTGACAACTTTCATTTTGATTATTGATAATCAAAAAGTTTTTGCCGGGAGTATGGATGTTATGAATGAATTTGACTTTGATGATATTGAGGAGTTTATTAACAATGATGAGGATTTGGAAGACATTAATTTTAAGGAGATTGCAAATGATTTTATGCTGGGTGATGCGAATGGAGGACTAAAAGAGATATGGACGTATGTTAAAGATGTTCTGTTTGATGAGATAATAAATAATTTCAGAGTGTTAAAGAAGATTTTGTATATATCAATTTTAGCGGCAATTCTTACGAATTTCATGAAAGTTTTGAAGAATAGCCAGGTATCGGACACAGGTTTCATAGTCTGTTATATGGTTATTATTTCGCTGGTAATCACGTCATTTACTGCATTGTCAGCACTTGCATATATGACAATTAAGAGAATGACAGAATTTATGAAAGCATTGATTCCGGTATATATGGTAAGTGTGGGTGTTAGTGACGGACAGGTCTATGCTGCTTCATATTATCAGATGGCATTAGTAGTAATTACGATAATTGATATATGCTGCCTTAAGTTATTGCTGCCAATAATTGATATATATGTAGTTCTAAGTATAGTCAGTAATCTACATTCAGAAGATTACCTATCGAAGGCGTGTACTTTGATTAAAAATATAACTTCATTTTCGGTAAAGGCAATGTTAAGTGTTGTTATGGCTATCAATGTTATAAGGCAGATGTTTTCTCCGGTTAGTGATGGCATTAGAAATACAACGGTTACAAATGTTCTTGGAATTGTATCGGGGATGGGCAATTCGGCAGGAAATATTGCAAGTCTGATATATGGTACGGGAAATATATTAAAAAGTGCTATAGGTGGTGCCGGATTAATTGTCCTTATGATGATTGTCCTTATACCGATTGTTAAAATTGTGATTTTCGTATTCTCATATCAGTTCACAAATGCATTTCTACAGCCGGTATCAGATGACAGAATTATAAAGTGTATGGAGGGAATTTCAGAGGGAGCAATACTTATGCTAAGAATTGTATTTTCGGTCAGTCTTATGTTTGTTATAACTATTGCAATCGTCTGTATGGGAAATTAAGGAGGTGTTTTTATTAAGGATGTAATAAGGGAAATAGCTGTATTTACTATATTTATTAATATTGTTTCCTGTATTATACCAGGAGACAACTATAAAAGGTATCTAAAACTGATATCGGGAATAATAATTATTATAATTGTTATGAAACCCATATTCAGATACAATGACGGTAATGAACTTTATAATGCATTTATTAAAGAATATGAGAAAAATCAGGTTGTAGAATTAGATAAATCACTCAGAAATCTTAATAAGAAGATTGCTGATATTACAATTTCAGATTATGAAAGAGAAGTAAGTGAAGATATTGTGACATTTTTAACGAAAAAAGGATTCAAGGTAAGTGACGTTGATATTAGTCTTATAGTAGATGATGATAACAGGCTGGGCGTCAAGAAACTTCTTATTGAATTTGAAGATATGAATTATGACAAGAACCTTAGGGAAGCTACAACAATTTACATAGATGACATTATTTTAGAAAAATATAACATAGATAAAGAGGTTATTGAAATTAAGTACTAAAAATTAATATTATAGAATATTAGAATTTAAAGTTGTACAGATGGGGGGAAAATAAATTGGAGGAGAAAAAAAAGCCGTTAATTAAGTTGATTAATATTAATAACATTATTAAGAATATTGGAATGGAAAAGTTACTTATAATAGCAATATGTGGTGTTGTATTAGTAATGTTTCCATCACCTGATAAGAAGATTAAGAGTTCAAAACAGACTGAAATCATGAAGAGAGCAGGCTCGCAAAATATAGAAATATCAGGAGATGATTACTGCGAAAGGCTAGAAAAAAGATTAGAGAATCTTATTTCTAGAATAAATGGAATAGGAAAAGTAAATGTTATGATTACACTTAAGGCAACAGAGGAGAAGATTATACTTACAGAAGTGTCTTATGAGAAAAATGATGAAAATAGCACAGACTCATCGGGTATTGTAAATGCTAAGAATAGTTACAAGGAGGATAGAGTTGTTGTATATGAAGAGGGGAGTGATGGTAATAAAATACCATATGTAACTAAGGAAAAAGCACCGGAAATAGAGGGAATAGCAGTTATCGCAGAGGGTGGCAATAATGCTGATAATGTTTTGAAAATATCTGAGATTGCACAGGCATTATTTGGTATTTCATCACATAAAATATCAGTAATAGGAATGAGATAGTAAATATAAACAGGAGGTAAGCAGGAGTTGAAAAGTGTAGTAAGAAGGAATCAGATTATAATTACATCACTTGCCATATTAATTGCAGTTGCAGGATATCTGAATTATACAGAAAGGAATGTAGCTAAGCAGACAGCTAATAAGGTAGAAAAAGAAAGTATTGATGACAGTACAACAAGTAATATGGGAGGCACACTTAATGAAGTGTCAGCAGATGCATCAAAGGAATTTGAATCAGATTCATTGTTAAGTGGCACAGATGATATACCGAGTAATGATGAGAATATAGATGGTGACACTGCTAATGCAAATGGTGATGTGTCAAACGAAAGCGGTGATATGCAGGCTGAAGGTGTGAATGAGAATAATAACGAAAGTGAACCGGGCGATGCAATATTTACAAGTGCAGGGACATTTTCAGCTAATGCAAAGCTTAACAGAGAACAGTTAAGGGCACAGAATAAAGAAACTCTTCTTAATATGATTAACAGTGGTAATCTGTCAGAAGCACAGAAAGCAGAGATTACAGACCAGATGATACATATTACTGAAGTAGCCGAATTAGAAAATGAGATTGAAACACTTCTAGAAGCCAAAGGTTTTAATGGTGCAGTAGTAAGTATCGGAGATGAAAATGTAGATGTGGTGGTAAATATGACAGCAGTGTCGGATACGGAAAGAGCAAAGATCGAAGATGTAGTTAAGCGAAAAACCAATGTATCAGCAGCTAATATCGTAATTACACCGATATCAGACGAAAATTAGTTGCAATTACTGTTGTTTTTGTTATAATAAGATATAGTATGGATAAAATAAATGTGATACTGGACATATGATTGGAGGCAAAGAATTATGGAAGACAATAGAATGACACATACAATACATGATGATGGTAAGATTGGTGAAGTACAGATAGCAGATGATGTAGTAGCTATCATAGCAGGTCTTGCAGCAACAGAGGTTGAAGGAGTTGCATCGATGTATGGTAATATTACAAATGAACTTGTAGCTAAACTTGGTATGAAGAATTTAGCAAAAGGTGTTAAGGCTGTTTTAGAAAATGATGAAGTCACAGTTGATTTAGCATTAAATGTTAAGTTTGGATACAGAATTAAAGAAGTTTCAGTAAAGGTACAGGAAAAAGTAAAATCAGCTATTGAGAATATGACAGGTCTTACTGTTAATTTAGTAAATATAAGAATTGCTAATATAATTGTAGAACAGAATAACTAAGATGATGGGTGTCAGAAGTGGCACCCTTTTTATAGTGTATATACTATTATTTATCAAGTAAATTTAGGAGTAAATAACCTTATGACAAGAAGAGAATTAAGAACTTATGCATTTAAACTTTTATACCGTTCATTCTTCTATAATGAAGATGAGATGACAGAACAGGAGAAATTGTTTTTTGAAGACCCTGAAATGGAGATAGACGTATTCGATATGGAATATGTACAGCGAAGAGTGGAAGATGTAATTGCTAAGATTCCTGAGATTGATGCAGTAATTGATTCTAAGGCAGAAAAATGGAAAACAGACAGAATTAATTATGTTGATTTAACAATATTAAGACTTGCGTATTATGAAATTAAATATGATGATGATATACCAATGGCAGTTGCTATTAATGAAGCAGTAGAATTAGCTAAAATATATGGCGGAGACGAATCTTCATCATTTGTTAATGGTGTATTAGCTAAATTATTATAATGAATAGTGTATATACAGTTTCACAAGCTAATCAGTATATCAAAAATATGTTTAATCAGGATTTCTTGCTGAATAATATATCAGTAAGAGGTGAAGTGTCGAATTGTAAATATCATTCATCAGGTCACATATATTTTTCAATCAAGGATAGAAACGGACTTCTTTCCTGTGTTATGTTTGCCGGGAAGAAAAGAGGACTTGATTTTAAAATGGAAGAGGGCAATAAAGTAATTGTATCGGGTAATATAAATGTATATGAACGCGATGGAAAATACCAGTTATATGCTGATAAGATAGAAAAAGAGGGTACCGGAGATTTATATAAGAGATTCATTGAACTTAAGAATGAATTAGAAGAAATGGGAATGTTTTCTGATGAATATAAGAAAGAAATTCCTAAATACTCCATGAATGTTGGAATTGTTACAGCCAGTACAGGTGCTGCAATCCAGGATATAATCAACATTTCTAAGAGGAGAAATCCTTATATAAAATTAGTATTATATCCTGCAAAAGTTCAGGGTGATGGTGCAGCAGATACAATTGTAAATGGAATCAGATGCTTAGATAGTAAGAACTTAGACGTTATTATTGTCGGAAGAGGTGGTGGCTCAATCGAAGACTTATGGGCTTTTAATGAAGAAAAGGTTGCAAGGGCAATCTTTGAATGCAATACACCTGTGATTTCAGCAGTCGGACATGAGACAGATTATACAATAGCTGATTATGTGGCAGATATGAGAGCACCGACGCCGTCAGCAGCAGCAGAACTGGTTGTTTTTGAATATAATAAATTATGTGAGAAAATTTCATCATATGAAGAAAATATGAGATACCGGATAGATATTAAAATCAGAAATTATAGAAATACAGTTAATGATTTATTATGGAAATTAAATAAGATGTCTCCGGCTAACAATATCCAGTCAAAAAGACAGAGGTTAGCAGATTTAGAGATAAGACTTTACGACAGTATTAATAGAAAGACATCTGAAAGACGACATCAATTAGAACTTTTAACAGAGAGATTAAATGGTTTATCTCCACTTAATAAATTATCAGGTGGATATGCTTATATATCAGATGATAAGAACAAACCTGTGAAGAGTATTAAGCAAATAAATGCAGATGATGAACTTAAAATCGTCTTAAAAGATGGTAATGCAAAGGTAAAAGTTATAGATAAAACAGTTTTTGATTCGGAATTTTAAATGAAATTATGATTATGGAGGTCAGACGTGGCTCAAGCTAAGACATTAGAACAATCATTAGATGAATTATGCGATATAATTGCAAAAATGGATAGAGAAGATATTTCATTAGAAGAATCTTTCAAATTATATAATCAGGGAATAAAGTTATGTAAAACCTGTAACGACAAAATCGACAAGGTTGAAAAACAATTAGAGATTATCGGAGGTAATAACGAGTAATGGATTTTAATAAAGAACTTTTAAATCGTGTAGAATATATAGAAGAAATAATAAATAAACAGTTATGCGATGAAAATGATGAAAAGTATCTTCAGAGAGAAATTTTTAATGCTATGAATTACAGTATATTAGCAGGCGGCAAGAGATTAAGGCCTATGCTGTTATTAGAATGTTTAAGACTTTTTGGCGGTGATGACAAAGAAGCTGATAAATTTATGTGTGCCATTGAAATGATTCACACATATTCCTTAGTACATGATGATTTGCCAGCGATGGATAATGACGAATATAGAAGAGGTAAAAAGACAACTCATATAGTATTTGGCGAGGGAATGGGAATCCTTGCAGGCGATGCTTTACTTAATTATGCTTTTGAGACAGGTATTCAAGGTGTCAAAGACAGTGAAAATACTGCGAATGCATTAATGGCACTTGATATTCTAAGTAGAAAAGCAGGCGTATTTGGGATGATCGGTGGACAAGTTGTAGATATTAAAAATGAAAATAGGCAGATAGATATAGATACACTCGATTATATTAATGAATTAAAGACAGGTGCATTGATAGAAGCTTCGATGATGATGGGAGCAGCTTTAGCAGGTGCCAGAGAAAATGACATTAAGTTAATTGAGAAAGCCGGAAGTTATATAGGTAAAGCATTTCAGATCCAGGACGACATTTTAGATGTAACAAGTACGAGTGAAGTACTTGGCAAGAATGTTCTAAGTGATGAGAAAAATCATAAATCTACATATGTTAATCTCTTAGGAATTGATGGAGCATCGCAGAAAGTTAAAGAATTATCAGAAGAAGCACTTAGAATTATCGACAGTTTTGATAACAAAAATGAATTCTTAACTGAATTAATAGAAAGTTTGATATACAGAAAGAAGTAATAGGTGACAGTATGGTTCTGGATAAAATTAATAAAGTTAACGATATAAAGGATATACCTAAAGAAGAATATGATGAATTAGCAGATGAAATTCGTAATTTTCTAATAGAGGTAATAAGTAAGAACGGTGGACATTTAGCATCTAACTTAGGTGTGGTTGAACTAACCATGGCATTGCATTTAGCACTAGATTTGCCAGAAGATAAGATAATATTTGATGTTGGCCATCAGTCATATACTCATAAAATTTTAACCGGAAGAAAAGAAGGCTTTGATGAATTAAGAAGTTATGGTGGAATGAGTGGTTTTCCAAAGAGAAGAGAAAATGAATGTGACTGTTTTGATACAGGTCATAGTTCCACATCAATTTCAGCGGGACTTGGAATAGTTACAGCAAATGAGATTATGAGAAAAAAAGGGACAGTAGTTTCAGTAATCGGCGATGGTGCATTATCGGGTGGAATGGCATATGAGGGACTTAATAATGCAGCCAGATTAAAGCGTAATTTTATTATAATTCTTAATGATAACAATATGTCTATTTCGGAAAATGTAGGCGGTATGTCAACATATTTAAGCAATCTAAGAGCCGGAGAAGCATATAATGAACTTAAAAATGGTGTAGTTGATGTTCTTAATAAGATTCCTGCAATCGGTGGCAAGTTAGTAACTAAGATCAGGAAGACAAAAAGTAGTATTAAACAGTTGGTAATTCCCGGAATGTTATTTGAAGATATGGGAATAACATATCTTGGACCGGTTGATGGACATAATATTAACCAATTAGTGAAGATAATAAGTGAAGCTAAGAAGTTAGACCATGCGGTATTAATTCATGTAATTACTAAGAAAGGTAAGGGTTATATTCCTGCCGAAAAGCATCCATCAAGTTTCCATGGAGTAGAGCCATTTAACATCCAGACAGGTTTACCACTTACTAAGAAAGAGAAACCGACATATACAGATGTATTTGCAAAAGGAATTGTTAAACTTGCAAAAGAAGATGAGGCTGTTGCAGCAATTACAGCAGCAATGCCTGATGGAACCGGTCTTAAGAAATTTATGCAGACATATCCAGAGAGATTCTTTGATGTTGGAATTGCAGAAGAACATGCAGTAACTTATGCGGCAGGACTTGCAGCAGCAGGAATGAAGCCATATGTTGCCATATACTCATCATTTTTACAAAGGGCATACGACCAGATATTACATGACGTATGTATTCAGGACCTACCAGTTATATTTATGGTAGACAGGGCAGGACTAGTAGGTGCTGACGGCGAGACACATCAGGGAATATTTGATTTATCATATTTATCTAATATACCTAATATGAATATATTTGCTCCGAAGAACAGATATGAGCTGGCAGCAGTAATAGAATATTCAAGAAATTTTAATCACCCATTGGCAATCCGTTATCCTAGAGGAACAGCCTATGATGGCCTTAAAGAATTTAATTCGCCTATAGAATATGGTAAAAGTGAAATAATATATAAAGAAAAAGATATTGCATTATTAGCAGTAGGCTCAATGGTTGAGGTCGCAATCGAAATAAGAGAGGCATTAAAAGAAAAAGGTTATAGTGTATCACTCGTAAATGCAAGATTTGTTAAGCCGGTTGATGAAAAACTATTAGAAAATCTGAATGAAAACCACAGATTAATCGTTACCATGGAAGAAAATGTATTAAATGGTGGTTTTGGTGAAAGAGTTTTAAGAATTACAAGAGATATGAACCTAAAATATAAGGTGATAAATATTGCAATACCAAATGTCTATGTAGAACATGGTAATATCGAGATTTTGAAGAGTGAAATAGGACTTGATAAAGAAACAATTTTGAATAAAATCCAGAAAAATATTGATATGGACTAAGCATACGGAGGTTTTAAATTGAAAGAAAGATTAGATGTACTGCTTGTTAAAGGTGGTTTTGCAGAGTCAAGAGAGAAAGCAAAAGCCATAATAATGAGTGGAAATGTGTTTGTAAATAATAACAGAGAAGATAAAGCTGGACAGACATTTGATGAAAAAGCCATAATAGAAGTCAGGGGAAATACCCTTAAATATGTAAGCAGGGGTGGACTTAAACTTGAAAAGGCAATGGCGAATTTCGAGGTAAGCATAGATGGCAAAATCTGTATGGACGTTGGTGCATCGACAGGTGGATTTACGGATTGTATGCTTCAAAATGGTGCAGTGAAAGTGTATTCAATCGATGTAGGACATGGACAACTTGCATGGAAATTAAGGCAGGACGAAAGAGTTGTATGTATGGAGAAAACGAATATCAGATATGTAACGAATGAAGATATTCCTGATTTAATAGATTTTTCATCAATTGATGTATCGTTTATATCACTTACTAAAGTCTTAGGACCCGTAAGAAATCTTCTTGCTGACAATGGACAGGTTGTATGTCTTATTAAGCCGCAGTTTGAAGCAGGCAGAGAGAAAGTCGGTAAAAAGGGTGTTGTACGTGATAAGAAAGTACATATAGAAGTAATCGAAATGGTTGTCGAGTTTGCTAAAAGCATAGGCTTTAATGTATTAAATCTTGATTTTTCACCTATAAAGGGACCTGAAGGAAATATAGAATATTTACTTCATATTGAAAAGGGAGAAAATGCAGATACTATTAATAAAACAGATTTAGATTTAATTAATAAAATTGTCGAAAAAGCCCATGATACACTTGATAAATAAAATACAAATATTTAATCTGTTATGCATTAAGACTACATATAGTTATAAAAACTACATATAGGTTTAAAATATCATACAGATATATAGCTATATACAATGATATATTCTAAAATATATGCTATGTTACTTTAACCAATATAAGGAATTGAGAATAGATGAAAAAATTTTATATAGTTTCTAATGTTTCAAAGGATTATGAATTTAAAACAACAAAGAAAATAGTGAGTTTTCTTGAAAGTCATAATATGGACTGCAAGGTAAATTCGATGCCATCAACTCAGAAAAATGTTAATATGAGATACACTAATCCTGAAGACGTGGATAAAGATACAGATTGTATTATTGTAATAGGTGGAGATGGAACACTTATTCAGGCAGCGAGAGATTTAAGAACCTTAGATATTCCATTAATCGGAGTAAATATGGGACATTTAGGATTCCTTGCTGAAATTGAACAGGATAATCTAGAAGAAACCCTTGAAATGATTATGAATAATAAATGCAAAATAGAGTCAAGAATTATGTTAAGTGGTTCAGTATACAGAGATGGCAAGGTAGTATATAAAGATATTTCTCTTAATGACATAGTGTTTGGCAGAGCTGGTAACTTAAGGGTAATAGATTTTAAAATCTATGTTAATAATGAATACTTAAATCTCTATAGTGCAGACGGGGTAATTATTGCTACTCCAACTGGCTCAACAGCATATAATCTTTCGGCGGGTGGACCAATTTTAGAACCGTGTGCAAATATAATGGTAATTACTCCAATCTGCTCTCATACACTAAGTCAGAGAAGTATAGTATTATCAGCTGATTCGGATATTAAAATTGAAATCTGTTCTAACAGACATTCGGATGATAATGATACTAAAGCATATTTCGATGGAAATTCTTCGTTTATATTGAAAGCAGGAGATATAATAGAGGTTAGTAAATCGCATCTCAGCACAAAGATTATGAAATTAAACAGAATGAGTTTTGTTGAAGTGCTGCATAATAAAATGAATTAATAAACTCAGATTTTTGATTTCAAATATATTTAGAGAATGGAGGTTAGCAAAGATGAAATTAGAACGTCACAGTAAAATCATTGAATTAATTAATCAGTATGACATCGAAACTCAGGATGAATTAGCTGATTTACTTAATAAATGTGGCTATAATGTTACACAGGCAACTGTTTCAAGAGACATAAGACAGTTGAAACTGATAAAGCAGTCTGTTGATGGCAAGCAGAAATATGTTGTATTGCAGGGCAATCTTTATGAAATGAATGATAAGTATATAAGAATACTTAAGGATGGTTTTGTTTCAATGGCAATGGCACAGAATATTTTAGTTATTAAGACTGTATCGGGAATGGCGATGGCTGTCGCAGCAGCATTAGATGCTATGGAATGGAATGAAATTGTCGGCTGCATAGCAGGTGATGATACGATAATGTGTGCGATAAAGAGTACAGATGATACTTTGATTGTAATGGATAAGTTAAATAAACTGTTAGAAAGAGTTTAAAAAGTGCTTACAGAATGGAGAAAATATGTTAATTAATGTAAATGTAAGAAATTTAGCACTGATTAAGGAAGCTGATGTATATTTTAATGAGGGACTTAATATACTTACAGGTGAGACAGGTGCGGGTAAATCAATTATTATTGGTTCGATTTTAATAGCCCTCGGTGGGAAATTATCTAAGGATATGGTAAGAGATGATAAAAAAGAGGCATTAGTGGAATTAGTATTCTCACTTCAGAATAGAAATATTGTCGATAAATTACATAATATGGGTGTAAGCATTGAAGAGGATGGACAATTGATTATTTCTAGAAAAATTTTGAACGGAAGAAGTACAATTAAAGTAAATGGGGAAACTTTTAATGTCTCAGCACTTAAGAATGTAACGGAATTATTGATTGATATTCATGGTCAGCACGACCACCAGTCATTATTAAAGAGAGATAAACAGTTAGTAATCCTGGACGATTTTGCAGAAGAAGATATCAAAGATTTAAAAAATGAGCTCAAAAATGAATATCAGGTATATCAGAGCCTTAAAGATGAACTTAAAGAGTATGATATTGATGATGATGCAAGAAACAGGGAAATATCATTCTGCCAGTTCGAAATAGATGAAATAGATAATGCACATCTTAAATATGGCGAATATGAAGAAGTTGAAGAAGCTTATAAGAAGATGTCATCTGCAAAAGATATAATTTTTAAGATGAATGAGGTATATGAATTATTAGGTGGCGGCGGTTTTGATGGAACTTCAGACCGCATAAGTAATGCCTTGAAAACAGCACAGAGTGCAAGTGAATTAGACAAAGATATTGATGGAATAACTGAAAGTCTTATGGATTTAGAAAGCATTTGCCAGGATACGGTAAGAGCTGTAAAGGAATACGTTGATAATATGTCTTTCGATGAAGAGGAGACAATAGCTGTTGAACAAAGATTAGATGAACTTAACCGCTTAAGACAAAAATATGAACAGAAAAAAGTTCATAATGATATTGTTAAAAATATTTTAGAATACAGAAATTCACAGGAAGAAAAGTTAAATAAACTTATTGATTTAGAGAATAGAAAGAACCTTATTTTAGATAAGATAAAAGTATCTGAAGAAAAACTTGATCAATTAAGTGAAAAATTAACTGAAAGAAGAAAGAAAAATGCAAGTGTATTAGCAGATAACATTGAAAATGTGTTAAAAGGATTAAATTTCTTAGATGCAAGATTTAATATCGAATTTAACAAATGTGAACATTTCAGGGAAAATGGAAGAGATGATATAGAATTTGTAATTGCTACTAATCCAGGAGAAGATTTAAAGCCATTGAGTAAAGTAGCCTCAGGTGGTGAATTATCAAGAATAATGTTAGGTATAAAGACTATTATGGCTAAGAGAGACGATATTGAAACATTAATTTTTGATGAAATTGATACCGGAATAAGTGGAAGAACTGCACAGATGGTTGCAGAGCGAATGAAGGAAATAAGTAAAATTCATCAGATTATCTGTATAACGCATTTACCACAGATTGCAGCAATGGCTGATAATCATTATCTTATTGAGAAAGAAGTTAAAGACAATATTACCGAAACAAATATTTATCTTCTTGATGATGAAGAATCCGTTAATGAATTAGCCAGAATGTTAGGTGGTGTGGAAATAACCAAAACAGTTTTAGACAATGCAAGAGAAATGAAGAGTCTTGTTAACAATTAACAGTTTGAAAACACTCCATTATCATATAATAATTTATAGAACACATAAATATTATATGGAATGGAGTGTTTTTATGAGATTAAAAAAATATAGAAAGACATTAATTGGATTATTTATATTTGGAATCTTTTTTACGGGAATATATTCATATAAATACTTAAATGATAATATACCAGATGAGATAAATGTGTATTCAACAGAGGATGCAAAAATTAATTTACATTTTCCGGTATCCTTTGAAATTAAAGCCGAAAGTGTTGAAGCATCTTCTAAATCTAATAATAGTAGTGGACATTTTATAAGTGAAAAATACAATTTACAAACGAAAATATTTGGATTAATTCCTGCAAAAACTGTGGAAGTAAATGTGATTGATAAAACACAGATTATGCCATGTGGTATTCCCATAGGTATATATTTACAGACAAATGGTGTAATGATTATAGGAACTGGAAAAGTGACAGATTCAAACGGTAATGTAAGCTATCCGGCAGAAAATATAATCTTAGAAAATGATTATATTTTTTCGCTAAATGATATAGAAGTTAATACAAAATCACAATTAACATTTTTAATTAACAAATATGGAAGTAAGGATATTATTCTTGGAATTAGAAGAAATGGCAATGAAATAAAAGTTAAAGTAACACCTGTATGTGTTGGAAATAATGAATATAAGATTGGTATATGGGTAAGAGATGATTCGCAGGGAATAGGAACTCTGACTTTTATTACAAAAGATGGTAAATTCGGTGCTTTAGGACATGGTATAAGTGATGTGGACACCGGTAAACTACTTGGCTCAATCAATGGCATTTTATATAAGGCTGACATATGGGGAATCAAAAAAGGAAAAAACGGAAGTCCTGGTGGTTTGTTAGGATCTATTTCTTATGAAAAAAACAAAGAATATGGAACAATAAATAGTAATACTAATCATGGGATTTTTGGACAGGCAAATGAAATGCTTATAAATGAATGTACATTTGAGTATATGGATATAGGACTTAAACAGGACGTAAAAAAAGGAAAAGCAATCATAAGATGCACTGTAGATGGAACTATAAAGGATTATGAAATTGAAATAATTAAGGTAGACTATTCTAACAGCCATAAAAATAAGGGAATGGTTATCGAGATTACAGATGAAGAGCTCTTAGATAAGACAGGTGGCATAGTTCAGGGAATGAGTGGGAGTCCGATAGTACAGAATGGTAAGATAATCGGTGCAGTAACCCATGTATTCATAAACAATTCAACTAAAGGCTACGGCATTTTTATAGAAAATATGCTAAAACATTGAGTCCAAGCAAAAATCAGGAATAGAAGTCATCGTGAGCTTGCTCACAAGATGAACTTATATTTCTGATTTTTATGTGGCGAAAGCCACGCAGCGAGGAAAAGCAGAGCTTTTACGAGCCTTGCTTGGACAAGTAAGGTTTTTACGAGCTTATGTAAAATTTTTGCCTATAATTTGTCGATAAATTATAGACAATATCTCAATTTATAAGTATAATTAAGAAAATTAATTTGATTATGTATCAATGTACTATGGTAAAATGGGAAAATACTAAAAAAGGTGGATTATATGAGAAAATATATATTTGCGATATGTGTCGGAATAGTGGCTATGTGTTTGTGTGTGGGTTGCAATAAGAATAAAAAGAGAAAAAGTGATGTTGATTTACCACAGTTAATTATCGGGAGTGATAATTATGACCCATATTATTTTATTAATGAGCAGGGAAAGACAGTAGGAATTGATGTAGAACTTGCGAAAGAGGCTTGTAGAAGAATCGGATACAAACCGGTATTTAAGAATATTATATGGGATAACAAGGATAGTGAATTAGAAGCAGGAAATATTGATTGCATCTGGGGAAGTTATACGATGACAGGAAGAGAAAATGAGTATCAATGGGCAGGACCATATATGTATAGTCATCAGGTTATAGTGGTCAGTGCAGAAAGTAATATAAAGACAATAGAGGGACTTAAGGATAAGAAAATAGCCGTACAGGTTACTGGAAAACCAGAGGAGATTTTCCTAAAGAGATTAGATAACAGAATACCTGAAGTTGAAGATGTATATAGTTTTTCTGATATAAAAGAAGTATTTGCATGCTTAAGAGAGGGATATGTAGATGCCATTGCAGGACATGAAAGCACATTGAATAAGTTTATCGATGAAAATAATGGTGATTATTATGTCCTTGATGAGAATTTATATATATCTGAATTAGGTGTTGCATTTCTAAATAATTATAAAAATAAAGAGTTAATACATAAACTTTCTGATACACTCGAAGATATGAGAAAAGATGGAACGATTGAAAATATTTTAGATAAATATGATATAAGTCCCCAAGAGGCTTATATAGACAGAGAGTGAATTAAGGAAAGACAGAGTATTTAAGATATGAGAAAAGGCAGTAAAAAGTTAAAAGAATTAAATGTTGAAATAAATCAGGCTTCTAGAAGAAAATGTAGGAAGATAAATATATTTTTTCTGGCGATTTTAATTGGTGTAATAATCATTTTTATAGAATATATTGTACTTACTAATCGTGATATGAAAGCGACAGACAAAATTTCTAAAAAGACAATACTGTATTTGGAGAAGAATATTAATAATTATGAGAATACAGTATTAAATGACAGAACAAATAGCCTGATAGTTATTCAGGAGAAGAATACAGAATTAAATAATGCGTTATTGCGAGATGGTGAATTTGGTATTGGTGAATTAGAAGATTATATAGATGATCAGCATATAACAGGTGCTATGGTTATTGATAATAGTCTTAATGTTGTAATGGAAACTAATACAGATAATAAAGGTTATGAATACTGGTATAACTTAATACATAGTGAAATGGTAAGCGATATCCTTAAATATCATCAGAAATCATATATGACACGTATAAAAAGAGATGGTGAAAGCTATGATTTTGTAGCATGCTATTGTGAAAGTTCCAATGGATTAGTTGTTATATATAATGCCTGTGACTTAGCAAAAACTGATAATGGATATAGTTTAGATTCATTATTTGCTGATTGTATAATTAAAATGAACGGAATTATTGTTGTTACAGATGAAGATAATATTGTTGCATCTAATTCTAAAAGGCTACGTGGACTTAAAACGGAAATGTGTTATAAGATATTTAACATTGATAATCTGATTGAGTTAGACAAAATGATTAAATTAAATACAGAGAATAAGACGTGGTATGGAAGAGGTTCTGAAATAAACGGGTATAGGGTATTTGCTTTTTTTAATGAAAAAAAAGTATTTGAAACAAGAAGAATAGTTATTTTCTATAGTCTGGTTATTTTTCTTATATTTTTATTACTTTTATCTATAATATATTACTTGATTGCAAATAATAACTTAGCACAATTGAAAGAATATCAGAAACAACTCTATAAATCAATGGAACAGGAGAAGAGAGCTAATAGTGCAAAAACAGATTTTCTCAGGCGAATGAGTCATGACATAAGGACACCTATTAATGGAATACGAGGAATGGTTGAAATTAGCAGACATAATATCGGAAATGAAGCTAAACAGATAGAATGTCTTAATAAGATTATGGATGCATCAGGTTTTTTGCTTGATCTTGTTAATAGTGTTTTGGATATGAATAAATTAGAGTCCGGTGAGATTAGATTAGAAGAAAAATCATTTGATATAAAAGAGATAATAGATGCAATTATTCCGATGCTGGAAATAAGGGCATCTGATTGTGGAATCAGTATAGACTGGGGAAAAAACAGAAAAGAACATATATTAGTTATTGGAAGTCCTTTACATTTACAGCAGATATTACAGAATATAATCAGCAATGCCATTAAGTATAACAATGAAAATGGTATGGTTAAATTTGAAAGATCTATTGTATATAAAGATGATAAAATGGTAAATGTAAGATTTATCTGTGAAGATACGGGAATCGGTATGAGCAAAGAGTTTCAAAGGAAAGCATTTGAACCATTTGCACAGGAGGATATTCCTGTCAGACCTAAGTATACAGGAACGGGTTTAGGGCTTGCAATTGTAAAAGAATTAGTTGATCAGATGAATGGTACAATCACATTTACAAGTGAACTTGGCAAGGGAACTAAATTTATAATTACAATCCCATTTGCACTTAATACATCTGAAGAAACAGCTAAGATAACGGATAATATTAGTCATTATTCAATAAATGGAGCTAAGATTTTAGTGGTTGAAGATAATGCTATCAATATGGAGATAATAGAATTCTTGCTTGAAAATGAGGGGGCAATTATAACGAAAGCCATAAATGGTAAAGAATGTGTTGATATATTCAACGAATCAGAGACAGGTGAATTTGACATAATCTTAATGGATATAATGATGCCGGTCATGAATGGACTTGATGCAACACGTTATATCAGAAAGTTAGAACGTGCTGATTCTAAGACCATTCCAATTATTGCTATGACCGCCAATGCATATACAGATGATATTGAAATCAGTATTAAAGCGGGTATGAACGGACATCTTTCAAAACCTCTTAACACAACTGAGTTAAAGGAGATTATCGGAAAATATTATTGTGAAATGAAAGAAAGCATATAAATAGTCTTAGAAAACAATATCGGCAAATACAGATAAAACATAAAAGTCGAATTGTGTCGAAATTATACGATGATATTCAGTTGCAATAATTTGTATGAAAATATATAATAATGTATGTTAAAAAATAGAAATAAACAGGAGGATTAAGGGGAAATGGAAAAGCTTAATGTTGTTATAGCAGAAGACAATGAAAGAATTTTGCAGATATTAGACGATTTACTTAGCAGTGATGAAGAGATTGAGGTAGTTGGTAAGGCAAAAAATGGTGAAGAGGCAATTAATGTTATTGCTAAACAGGAACCTGATGTTGCATTAATAGATGTAATTATGCCGAAATTTGATGGACTTGCGGTTATGGACAAGATAAATAAGAATTCAACTATGAAAAAGAAGCCTGCATTTATCGTATTATCAGCTGTTGGAAGAGAGACTATAACAGATGATGCTTTTAACCTTGGAGCATGTTATTACATTATGAAACCATTTGATAATGAGATGGTATTAAATCGTGTAAAGCATATGAAGAACAGTATTAAAAAGAAGAGTCTGGAGCCTAGAAAGATTAATTCATTCGAGAATAAAAAAGAATACATAGAAAGAAATCTTGAAAGTGATGTTACAAATATCATTCACGAGGTAGGTGTACCGGCGCATATTAAGGGATATCAGTTTCTTCGAGATGCAATTATAATGTCAATTAATGACATGGAGATGCTCAATTCGATAACGAAGATTTTATATCCAACAATTGCTAAGAAGAATAATACTACGCCAAGCAGAGTTGAAAGAGCAATAAGACACGCGATAGAAGTTGCATGGACAAGAGGAAAAATGGATACTATAGATGAATTATTCGGATATACTGTAAATAATGGTAAGGGTAAACCTACTAATTCAGAATTCATTGCACTTATAGCTGATAAAATCAGATTAGAATATAAGTGTAATTAGATAAAAAACACTTTAAATGATATGAAAAATGAGTTATAATATCTTTATATGTAAATATGAATATTATTATAGCTCTTTTTTTGAGCCACGTTATTAATGTTAATAGACATTTTGCCTGCGTAAGAAAGCAGGGAGAGTAGAAAGGTTTGGTTGCTTATATGAAGAAGATACTGTTTGTTGCATCAGAGGCAGTTCCTTTTATTAAAACAGGAGGACTTGCAGATGTAGTTGGTTCTTTACCAAAATGCTTTGATAAAAATGAATTTGATGTGCGTGTAATATTGCCAAAATATCTTAGTATGCCATGGCATTTTACAGAAAAGTTAGAATTTATTTCATACTTTTATATGGATATAGGATATAGAAGTAAATATGTTGGCGTATTTAAGTTAGTTTATGATGAAATAACCTTTTATTTTATAGATAATGAGGCATATTTTGGTGGTCCAAAGCCTTATGGTGATTTGAAATATGACTTAGAGAAATTCGCATTTTTCTCAAGAGCAGCATTATCTGTTCTTCCTGTTATAGGATTCAAGCCAGATATTGTTCATTGTCACGACTGGCAGACAGGTCTCGTTCCAGTATATATGAAAGATAGCTTCAGAGGTGGCGAATTCTATCAGAATATGAAGTCAATAATGACAATACATAACCTTAAATTCCAGGGTGTATGGGATATTAAGACAATTCAGGCTGACTCAGGTCTTTCAGATTATTATTTTACATCTGATAAACTTAAGGTATATGATGATGCGAATCTCCTGAAAGGTGGTATTGCATACGCAGATTTCATTACAACAGTTAGTGAGACCTATGCTGAAGAGATTAAGACTGCATTTTATGGTGAAGGACTTGACGGATTAATGAGAGCCAGAAGTAATTCACTTTGTGGAATTGTAAATGGTATTGATTATAATGAATATAATCCTGAAACAGATGACAGAATACCTTATAAATATAATGCAATTAATTTCAGAAAAGAGAAATATAAGAACAAGCTTGCACTTCAGGAGCAATTAGGCCTGGAAGTTAATAAAGATAAATTTATGATAGGTCTTGTATCAAGACTTACAGACCAGAAAGGACTTGATTTAATTGCCTGCGTTATGGATGAGATATGTACAGATGACGTACAGTTTGTAATCCTTGGAACAGGTGAAGAGAAATATGAGAATATGTTCAGATATTATGATTGGAAGTATGGCAATAGAGTTTCAGCTAATATCTATTATTCAGAAGATATGTCACACAGAGTATATGCTGCTTGTGATGCATTTTTAATGCCATCATTATTTGAGCCTTGTGGACTCAGCCAGTTGATGAGTTTAAGATATGGAACTATTCCGATTGTAAGAGAGACGGGAGGTCTTAAGGATACTGTTGAACCATATAATCAATATGAAAGTACAGGCACAGGTTTCTCATTCAAGAATTATAATGCTCACGAAATGCTTGACATTATCCGTTATGCAAAATATATTTATTATAATAACAAGAGAGAGTGGAATAAGCTAATAGACAGAGCTATGGCAGCAGACTTCTCTTGGGCTAACTCAGCTAAGAAGTATGAAAATCTTTATAATTGGTTACTTGGCTGGTAGGAAGGAATTCTGATGAATAAAGAAATCTATGGTGATATCAGAAAAAATGATATTATCAGGAAACTTAATACAGAAAAATGGTTAACTGGTAAGGAATGTCTTAATGACAAGAGATATATGGAATGTGTCTATGATATAATGGATAATGAGAAGTTTCAGGAGATGGATAAATATATCCAGCATGGAACAACTACGACATTAGAACATTGCATATCAGTATCTTATATAAGTTATAAGATATGTAAATATTACAATTTTGATTATATTTCGGCAGCAAGAGGTGGTTTGTTACATGATTTGTTCCTGTATGACTGGCATACACACAGCAAGAATACAGGAGAACATTTCCATGGTTTTACTCATCCACGTACAGCACTTAATAATGCTGATAAATATTTTGAACTAAATGACGTTGAAAGAGATATTATTCTTAAACATATGTGGCCGCTTACAGTAATTCCGCCTAAGACAATGGAGGGTTATGTTGTAATGTATGTAGATAAATATTGTGGCTTTTTAGAAACAGTTAATCGTATAAAGAAGAAATTGCCTGATTTTGAAAATGCAATAAAAATACATTAAGAATATGGAGATTTAGATATGTGGAACGTTAGAGTACCGGGAATTGGAGAAAATTTTTATAATTTCGCGTTATGGTTTTTAGTGTACAGTGTTATGGGTTGGGTTGTTGAAACTATCTATATTTCTTATTGCAATAAGAAATTTATTAACAGAGGCTTTATTCATGGACCGATATGTCCGATATATGGCTTTGGTGGAATCTTTGTACATACAGCTTTAAAAAGCTTCTCAGGTCATTATGTGACAATATTTATCTTAGGTTCCTGTCTTGCAACCTGTGTTGAATTTATGACAGCTAAGATTATGATTAAGGTATTTGGTTGTTTATGGTGGGATTATAGTAATAAACCATTTAATTACAAAGGAATACTCTGCTTAGAGAGTTGTGTTGCGTGGGGCTTATATTCCGTTGCAGATGCAGCATTTATTAAGAATGTCGTATTTATGGGAATAATGAAAATCCCGTTTAAGATAGGCAAAGCGATTGTACTTGTAGCATTTATCTATTATACAATTGACTTTACAATAAGTGCATATATGTCAACAAAAGGCAAGGTTGAATCAGAAGATAATAATATACTGCAGTTTAAGGTATAGAAATATATAATAACAAACACAAGAGAATAAAAAAGAAGAGTGCCAAAGTTCGGTTCTTTTAATAAGAATTGAACCTTTGACACTCTTCTTTAGTTTGAAATTACGGTACAAAATTTTTAGGACTGGAATTAGTCATCGAGTTCATCTTCAGGAATTAATTCATCATATTCCTGAGAATCTAATAGTTCGTCAAAAGCATCCGCAACTGCTTCATATTCATCATCATCTAAGATATTGTCTAAAGATGGTTCGCCTTCTTCTGATTCCATATATTTATATAAATATACTTCACCCTCTTCAGCAGCTTCGCCTTCAAGTGGAAGAAGTGCGATATAATCATTTTCTCCTACAGGGAAAATAGTAAGAACAGCACATTCAACACTTGTACCATCATCAAGTTCAAGAGTAACAGTAGCTTCCTCATCATTTTCTAATTCCTGATTTTCTAAATCGTTCATTTACAAACCTCACTTCAATATTATTAAGAAGAAAACATCTTCTTTTGATACTTTAACAGATAGTATTATAAAATGCAATATAAAATATACTAAGCCACAGATAATTTTCATAATATATAAAGTGTCGTATAAACACGAAAAAAATCGACTAAAGAAGTATTTATAAGATTTGATAGCCTAAATAACAAATTAAGTTTAAAAGGCTTTAAAAACTTGTTGATTTGGTGTAAAATACAGAAATAGTAAAATCGATTATTTTAATACATAAGGATTGGTGTAAAAATGAGTGTAAAAGATAACGTTTTAAAAATTTTAGAAAATAATAAAGGACAACATTTCTCAGGAGAAGAAATAGCTAAAGAATTAGATGTTAGCAGAAGTGCTGTATGGAAAGCTGTAAAGACACTTACAAAAGAGGGTTATAATATAGTTGGAATAAATAACAAGGGATATTGTATGTTAGAAAATAGCGATGTTATTATAAGAGAAGAGATAAATAAAAATCTGAATAAGGAATTACGTGATAAAGCTGATATAGAAGTCTATAAGACAATAACATCAACTAATGCAGTTCTCAAGAAGATGGCTTCAGAAGGTGCAAAAGAATGGAAAATATTAGTCGCAGAAGAACAGACTAATGGAAGAGGCAGACTTAACAGGAATTTCTATTCGCCATCGAATAGTGGAATATATATGAGTATTTTATTAAAACCTGAGGTTATATCAACAGAAGCATTATTTATTACAACAATGGCCGCAGTAGCTGTTTCAGAAGCAATCGAGAAATTGACTAATGTCAAAACAGAAATCAAATGGGTTAATGATGTGTATTGCAATGGTAAAAAGGTATGCGGTATTCTTACAGAAGCATCACTGAACTTAGAGAATGGTAAACTTGACTATGCAGTTTTAGGAATTGGAATTAATTTAAAAACACCTAAAGATGAATTCCCGGAGGATATAAGAAATATAGCGGCAGGTTTTATGGATGGTGCAGAGTATGAAATAGAAAATCTCCGTTCAAGGATAACTTCCGAAGTATTGTCAAATATATATAAATATTACAAGCATTTAGAAAAACACAAATTTATGGATAAATACAAAGAGAAATCAATGCTTATAGGTAAATATGTATACATAAAAGACAAAGAACCAAAAGAACAACTTTTAGTTAAAGATATTGATGATAATACTGCGGCACTTGTAGTCGAACACAGTGACGGAAGAATAGAAAAACTGTCTACAGGCGAAGTTTCAGTAAGACCTATGGATTAATACATTATGTCATTTGATAAAGAAATCGATAATGCATTAGTAGCTTATTAAAAAATTATTAAATAACAGATTATATATGAATTAAATTATAATGATTTAAAGAAAGGTTTTCGTTATGGATAGAAATAAAACGATGATGCAGGATTTTGAATGGTACTTAAAACCTGACGCATCACATTGGAAGAGAGTAGCAAAAGAAGCTCCTGTATTAAAAGCAGCCGGGATTACATCGGTATGGTTACCACCGGCATATAAAGGTGCAAGTGGCATAAATGATGTAGGATATGCAGTTTATGACTTGTATGATTTAGGTGAATTTAACCAGAAAAGCACTATACCTACTAAATACGGAACTAAAGATGAGTATCTTGAGGCTGTTAGAACTTTGCAACAGAATAATATAGAAGTGTTAGCTGATGTTGTATTAGGTCATCGAATGGGTGCAGATGAAAAAGAGCGTATCTTTGCATATGGTTATGATGAAAATGATAGAAATGTAGAGATTCAGGGTAAAAAAAAGATTACTGTATGGACTAAATTCACGTTTCCGGGACGAAATGGTAAATATTCTAATTTCAAATGGGACTGGACGAATTTTCATGGAACAGACTATGATGCTAAAAGTCAGGAAAATGGCATCTATAGATTCATTGGTAAAGAATGGGATAGTGATGTTGATGGTGAATTTGGTAACTATGATTATCTTATGGGCGTTGACTTAGATATGAGTGACGAGGAAGTGGTAGAAGAATTAGACAGATGGGGAAAATGGTATTTTGAATTCACTGGTGTTGATGGCTTCAGATTAGATGCTGTTAAGCATATTGACTTCAATTTCTATAAGAATTGGCTGACAAGCCTTAGAAAAGAATTTAATAAACCGATATTTGCGGTTGGTGAATATTGGAATGCGGAATTACCTATTCTGGAAAGATATATTGAGAAAACTGAATCAACACTTTCATTATTTGATGTTCCATTGCATTTTAATATGTATCATGCATCAAGAAGTAATGGTTATTTTGATATGAGATATATCCTTAAGAACACATTATTAAGTTCAAGACCTGACTTATCAGTCACTTTTGTAGATAATCATGATACACAGTATGGTCAGGCTTTGGAGTCTTTCGTACTTGAATGGTTTAAACCACATGCGTATTCACTTATTTTACTTCGAAATGAGGGATATCCATGTGTATTCTATGGTGATTTCTACGGAATACCACATGATAAGATAAAGCCTGTTAAAGATTTGAAAACCTTGCTTAAATTAAGAACCTATAATGCCTACGGAAGATTACACGATTATTTTGATGATGATAAGATTGTAGGCTGGACTTTAGAAGGTGTCGATGAATATAAGAATTCAGGTCTGGCAGTTTTAATGACAGTTGAAAAGGGTGGTAGTAAGAAGATGTATGTCGGAAAACATTTTGCAGGACTTACATTTGTAGATGCACTTAGAAATATAGCTGAAAATGTAGTAATTGATGAAGATGGCTTCGGAACATTCAAGGTTAATGATGGTTCAGTTTCTGTATACCGTTTGAAAATTGGACAAACTGTTGATGCAAGAAGTGAAGAACTATTTGTCGATGAACACGAAGTATCTGCATATGCTGAAGTTGTTAACGGAACAGAACCAGAGACTTTCTATGGAAGTAATTATAAACATTTAGAAGAAAATACTTCTGAAATGATGGAATAAACAAGATGGTGGCGAAATAAATGGATAGAATCAAAGAATTAAGAGATGTTATGAGAAAACACGACATCGATATATATTACATTCCTACTGATGATTATCACAGTTCAGAATTTGTAGGTGATTATTTTAAAGTAAGGGAATACATTTCAGGTTTTACAGGTTCAGCCGGAACATTAATTGTAACAATGAATGAAGCAGGACTTTGGACTGACGGCAGATATTTTCTGCAGGCAGAAGATGAATTAAAAGACAGTGAGATTGTTTTATACAGAGCGGAAATGGAGGGTGTTCCTACAATTGACGAGTTTATGCTCAGCAGATTAGAAGATGATATGATTCTTGGCTTTGACGGAAGATGTATGGTTGCTTCATCTGTCATTAATCTTAGAAGAAAGATTGAGAATTGTGGTAAAGTAGTACGTATTGTATCAGATGTAGATCTATCAGCCGAGATATGGCAGGACAGACCTGAACTTCCGGGTTCTGATGCATTTATACTTGATGAAGAATACAGTGGTGAAAGTGCTGTATCTAAGATAGAAAGATTGCGAGACAGAATGTCAGAATTAAATGTATATGGACATATTATAACAACTTTGGATGATATAGCATGGCTTTTAAATATTCGTGCAAATGATATAGAATATAGTCCATTATTATTAAGCTATCTTACAGTAACTGACAGTAAGATAACACTTTATTGCAATCAGTGTTCTGTCTCTAAAATAAGTGAATATCTTAAAGGGATAAATGTTGAAATTAAGGATTATAATGAAATATATAATGATTTACCTAAGATGATATTGATATCTAAAGGCAGACCTATACTTGCAGACATTGATAAGATAAATTATCTGTTATATAAGAAATTATTTAAAGGCAAGATTCTTAATATGGTTAATCCGACAACTAAGATGAAGGCAATGAAAAATGAGACAGAAGTCCTAAATGAAGCCAAAGCACATATTAAGGACGGAATTGCATATGTCAAATTCTTATATTGGTTTAATCAAAATATCAGTAAAGGCATTACTGAGTTAGATATAGCGAACAAATTACTAGAGGAACGTTCAAAGATGGAAGGCTTCATTGAAGAGAGTTTTGAGGCTATTCTGGCTTATGGAAGTCATGGTGCAATCGTACATTATTCGCCTGATGAGGCATCAAACATAGAATTGCAGGATAAATCATTTGTTCTTATAGATACAGGTGCTCATTATCTTGAAGGAACAACTGATATTACGAGAACCCTAGCCTGTGGAGAACTTACGAAAGAAGAAAAAGATAATTATACACTCGTCCTTAAAGGTAATTTAGCTCTTGGAGATGCGAAATTCCTATATGGGCTTACGGGTGCAAACTTAGATATTCTTGCCAGAAGTGCATTATGGCGTAAAGGACTTGACTACAATCATGGAACAGGACATGGTGTGGGATATCTTATGAATGTACATGAGGGACCTAATAATATCAGATGGAGACTTGGAAAAGGTAAGAATCTGAGTGCCGTCATTGAACCAGGTATGATTACATCTAACGAGCCAGGTGTATATATAACAGGTAAATACGGAATACGACTTGAGAATATGATTGTATGTAAAGAAAGAGAAAAAAATGATTTTGGACGTTTTATGGAATTTGAAACCCTGACAATAGTACCATTTGACATAAACGCAATTAATATTGATATGTTAGATGAGCATGAGAAAATGCTCTTAAATGACTATCACAAAAATGTCAATAAAATAATTTCTCCATTTTTAGACAGTAAAGAGAAAGAATTCTTAGATAGAATTACTAGAGAGATATAAATATAAAAATAAAAATATGACTTATTATATATTGACTTATATAAAATATTATGCTATCTTAACACACAGAGTGCAGACAAAAGTCACACGAAGGGGTACACCACCTTGGGTGTATCTTTTTGTGTGGCTTTTTTGCTTACCAGGAAATTTCGTTGAAATTGTCCTGGTAAGCAAAAAAGCTCCGCGAAGATCACACTGCGGCGGAGCAGAAATGAGGATTATTATGAAAATAAATGGAAAAATAACTGCTGCCACATATAAGAATATTGAAGAATTATTAACAGATAATGGCTATAAAATAAAATATGTAGCAGTTGAATGTAATGGGAACATAATACCGAAGAATATGTATGGTAAATATGTTCCAGGTGCTGATGATGTAATAGAAGTAGTGACGTTTGTAGGAGGTGGCTGATATAATTACAAGAGAAGAGATAAAAAAAGCACTTGAGATTAGGCACACTAAAGAGGGACAGGCTAAGTTAACTAATTCAAAAGTTGCAATTATGGGATTGGGTGGATTAGGTTCTAATATTGCTATAGCGTGTGCAAGAATGGGGATTGGTGAAATGCTTCTGGTAGATTTCGATGTTGTGGATATCACAAATATATTCAGACAGAATTACAGATTAGAACACATCGGAAGATATAAGACAGAATGTATTAAAGAAGAAATATCAGAAATCAATCCATATCTTAAGGTTAATACTATAAATACCAGGATTACAAGAAAAAATGTGCTAGAAATTCTAGGAGATTATAAGATAATCTGTGAAGCCTTTGATAAAGGCGAGACTAAATCTGAAATAATTGATGAAATATTATCAAAGTCGGAAGATAAAATCATAATCTCCGGAAATGGTATGGCAGGTATAAAAAGCGTTAATCTTATCAGAACCAGACAGTTTGGAGATAGGTTATATATCTGTGGTGACTTAGAAAATGGTATTGAAATTGAAGGAACACTTATGTCTCCACGGGTGAGTGCCTGTGCTATGCATCAGGCAAATGTCGTAGCTAATCTGATTCTGTCAGATGGCAAGGTTGATTTATAATTTTAAAAAAGTGTAAATAAAAGTTTATATAAAAATGAATTAAGAAAGGAATCTGATAGATAAAACTAATCAGATTATGTGGAAAAATGACAATATCAGAAAAAGAAAATGATAAATTAGTAATCGGAGGTCATTCGTTTAATTCACGATTCATCTTAGGTTCAGGAAAGTATTCGCTAGAACTTATTAAGTCAGCAGTTGAGAATGCGAAAGCTGAGATAATTACATTAGCACTTAGAAGAGCTAATAGTACAAGTATGGAAAATATACTTGATTATATACCAGAAAATGTAACACTTCTTCCTAATACATCAGGAGCAAGAAATGCTGATGAAGCCGTAAGAATAGCAAGACTTGCAAGAGAATTAGGTTGTGGTGATTTTATCAAGATAGAAATAATGAAAGATACAAAGTATTTATTGCCTGATAATTATGAGACAATCAAGGCAACCGAAATACTTGTGAAAGATGGTTTTGTAGTTATGCCTTATATGTATCCGGACTTAAATGTTGCAAGAGCATTAAGAGATTCGGGTGCTGCTTCAATTATGCCACTTGCAGCACCTATTGGAACAAACAGAGGACTTTGTACAAAAGATTTTATACAGATACTAATTGACGAAATTGATTTACCAATAATAGTAGATGCTGGAATAGGCAAGCCATCGCAGGCATGCGAAGCTATGGAGATGGGAGCTGCTGCGATAATGTCTAATACGGCAATTGCTACAGCTAAAAACATTCCTTTAATGGCTGAAGCATTCAGAAAAGCCATTGAAGCCGGAAGAAGTGCATATTTAGCCAAGACTGGTCGTGTGTTAAACAGTGGTTCGGAGGCATCATCACCACTTACAGGATTTTTAGAAAAATAATCTTCGATACGAGTATTTTGTACATAGCTATTTGTTTCGGAGCGAAAATAAATAGCACTTATGGCAGAAGAGAAATCGCTCAGAAATGAGGAAATATGGAAATAGCAGAAAATAGAAAAGAAAACCGAATTAATCATATGGATTATCTTCCTGATATGGAAGTGATAGATTCTGGCATTGCTGATGAAGTAATTAACAAAATGAATGCATACAATCCGGATGAATATACTAAGGACGATGTTTTAGAAGCACTCAGTAAAGAGGTTCTTAGTGCAGAAGATTTTGCGGCATTATTATCACCTGCTGCATCTGGATATATAGAAGAGATGGCTAGAAAAGCCCAGATAGAAACGAGAAAACATTTCGGAAATTCCATATATATGTTTACGCCATTATACATAGCAAATTATTGTGAAAACTATTGTATCTATTGTGGTTTTAACTGTCATAATAAGATACATAGGGCGAAACTTACTTACGAAGAAATAGAAAAGGAAATGAAAGCAATTGCAGATACAGGATTAGAAGAAATACTTTTACTTACCGGTGAGAGTAAGAAAATGTCTAATGTGAAATATATCGGAGAAGCCTGTAAAATAGCAAGAAAATATTTTAAATTAGTTGGCTTAGAAGTATATCCGATGAATTCTGATGAATATGCTTATTTACATAAATGTGGTGCTGATTATGTCACTGTATTTCAGGAGACATATAATTCTGATAAGTATGAGACATTACATCTTGCAGGACATAAACGAATTTTTCCTTATAGAGTTAATGCACAGGAAAGAGCATTAATGGGTGGAATGAGAGGAGTTGGTTTTGCAGCGTTATTAGGACTTGATGATTTTAGAAAAGATGCATTTGCAACAGGAATACATGCATATCTTATCCAAAAGAAGTACCCTCATGCAGAGATAGCATTTTCGTGTCCGAGACTCAGGCCTATAATTAATAATGATAAGATTAATCCTAAAGATGTCCATGAGCCACAGCTTTTACAGATAATCTGTGCCTACAGATTGTTTATGCCATTTGCAAGCATAACAATATCAACAAGAGAGTGTGAAAGATTCAGAAATAATATAATAAATATTGCCGCAACAAAGATTTCAGCAGGGGTGGGAGTAGGCGTAGGCGGACATGGAGAAGAGAAAAAAGGTGATGAACAGTTTGAAATCTCTGACTCACGTTCAGTAAGTGAGGTATATAATGCAATAAAAAAACAGGGACTTACACCTGTAATGAGTGAATATATTTATGTCTGATACTATGAATAATATAATTGCTATCACAAACAGAAAACTTTGTAGGAATCGTTCATTTGATGAAGCTATCGATACCGCATTAGAAGATAATGTGAGATACATTATTATAAGAGAAAAAGATTTATCGATACAAGAATATATAAAATTTGTAAATGATATTCAACTTCATATACATAATATATTTCCTGATACGCAGACGAAAATAATTATGAACCTTGGAAATGTACAAAATACCTTTGAATTATTTGAAATAATTAATAATACAGGATGCAGAAATGTACATATGCCGGTTTATACATTAGATAAGCTGGAAACATCTGATTTTGGTAATCGAAATAGCAGTTTTAATAGTATCAGAAACGATATTGCTGATAAAAATATTAATAATATTTATACCGGGGTTAGCAATACAGAGATTAATAATATTATTAATTATATACAAAAAGAGATAGAAATATTTGGAATATCCATTCACTCCATAAATGATATAGAGAAAACATGCAGATTTAAACCTGATTATTATATTGCAGGACATATATTTAATACTGAATGTAAGAAAGGTAAAGTACCGCGAGGACTTGATTTTATTGAAAATATTTGTAAATCGACAGATATACCAGTGTACGGAGTTGGCGGGATTAATAAAGATAATATGAAAGAAGTGATAAATGCCGGGGCAAGTGGTGTATGTATGATGTCTGAGTATTTTCACTGACTGTTTCAGTATTAATTGATTTTGAACAATTAATTTAGAATAAAGAATGTCGCCTGCGACATTCTTCGCCTGCGGCGGATTACGATAGAAACATTTTCTGCTCCGACGCAGTGCAATCCTTGCGGAGCGTTTTTGCTTACCAGAACAATTTCAACGAATTTTCATAGTACGTAAGAATCAAATTGTGCAGGAAATCAGCCTGCACGATTCGATGATATAATTTTTGCTAATTTTCTAACGGTATCTAATTTAGATATCTGCTCTTTAGTCATATTTGTTTTTAAGGCATTTATTATAACATCAGTTTCGGCATCTGAGAAATTAATTCCTTTAGCATTGGCAGTTGCGGCAGCATTCAGAAAAAATGGTATGAGATTTTCGGAAGATACATTTTCTGACTGCCTTATAATTTCTGATAAAAGATTGAGTTTTTCAGGTGAAATTCCTGATATGTTATTATAGTTATCCATAAAATTACTCTCCATATTAAGATTTTATTTGTTTTTATTAAGCAAGGAAGAATAAGTGTCAAACATTGCACGCTGGCTTGGTGAAAGCATATTCTTCAAAGCATCAATATCAATATTAGCAGGAATATTGTCAGGTGATGAATTACTCTGTTTGTTATTAGGATTGTCATTATCATAATCTGTACCATTAATAAAACTGCCATTTTCTATGTTAGAAGCGTCAGATTTATTACCCGAATTATAAACTGGACCATCCGGATTATTAAAATTAAAAGACTCGGGACGTAGGGCAGGAAGATTTAAAGATTTATATGTGTTATACATATTAAATGCATTTACCATATTCATAAACATATCGATTAAATTCTTTTCTTCGGTATTAAGATAAGGCTTTACGGCATTGATTAATTCAATAGGTTTATTCTTATGATTATTATCAGAACCATTATCGCAGGCACTTAGCAAGTTATCGTGAGAGGTATTAAAACTATTTCTCATTATATTAAATTCCTCGATTTTTATATAATAGGAAATAACTTTTTGCATAGTAGATGGAACATATGGCAGAGATGCCTTTAAAATATTAAGTGGCTTGTTTGAAAATAAATCGTTTGAACTCATCAGATACTCATTTCTGCATTATGCGTTTTTCATTTTTTTAAATACTATGAAAAGTTTATGAAAAATATGATAATAAAATTAAATTGATGCATATTTAATGCAGACTAACAATATAAACGTATTAGTAGACATCATACATTTTATACAGTCCATATCATATTCGAAAATTGATGTGTCTGTTTCTATTATAGTTGTGTCTGTTTTCTTCATAATTAACTCCATTTCACAAATAATACGCTATATTGTCAGCCATCACATTAAATGATTATAATGATATTTGAAATATCACTTAAATTAGCAGCCTAAGAAGCAGCCGCCATTTCCATTGCCACCACAGCAGAGAAGTAAGATGATAATCCAGATACAGCTATTGTTCTCACATCCGCAGCCGTTGTTACCCCAGTTTCCATTATTACCACAGCAGCATAATAGGATAAGGATTAACCAGATACAGCTGTTGTTATTGTTGTCTCCGCATCCACAGCCTCCACCACAGTTTGTTGCAGCTAAATCACTCATTTTTAAATCCTCCAAATTTTGTTTACACTAAATTCTATGTAGCATAGCTTGGTCAGTTTCCTTATATTTTTTTAATTTGTAAAAATAAAATAAAAATATAATTTATGATTGTATTATTTTATATATTGTGATAAAATTAACAAAGATAGTTTGGTACATAGTCTTTATGTCTGAACCTGACAAAAATTTAACAATCTTATTAAAATTAAATCGGAGGTATTACATTTATGTCAAGAAAAGTAGTTTTAGCAGGCGCATGTCGTACAGCAATTGGTACAATGGGTGGCTCATTAAGCACAACACCAGCAGCTGAGTTAGGTGCAATCGTTATTAAAGAAGCATTAAACAGAGCCGGAGTTGCTCCAGAAGCGGTAGATCAGGTTTACATGGGATGTGTAATCCAGGCAGGACAGGGTCAGAACGTTGCTCGTCAGGCATCAATCAAAGCAGGTTTACCAATTGAAGTACCAGCAGTTACAATGAACGTTGTATGTGGTTCGGGTCTTAACTGTGTTAACCAGGCAGCTCATATGATTATGGCTGGAGAAGCTGATATCGTAGTTGCAGGTGGTATGGAAAATATGTCTATGGCACCATATGCATTAGACAAGGCTCGTTTCGGTTACAGAATGGGTAATGCAGTAATGAAAGATACAATGGTTAATGATGCTCTTTGGGATGCATTCAATGATTATCATATGATTAAGACAGCAGATAACATCTGTGAAGAATGGGGAATTACAAGAGAAGAATTAGATGAGTTCGCATTAAAGAGTCAGCAGAAAGCTGAAGCAGCTCAGAAGAACGGTGCATTTGATAACGAAATCGTACCTGTATCAGTTAAGAAGAAAAAAGAAATAGTTGAATTCAAAGTAGATGAAGGTCCTCGTGCAGGTTCTACAATCGAAGGTCTTGCTAAACTTCGTCCAATCAATCCTAACGGATTTGTTACAGCAGGTAATGCATCAGGTATCAATGATGGTGCTGCAGCAATCGTTGTTATGAGTGAAGAAAAAGCTAAAGAATTAGGTGTTAAACCTATGGCTACATGGGTAACAGGCGCTCTTGCAGGCTGCAGACCTGAAGTTATGGGTATCGGTCCTGTATATTCTACAAAGAAAGTATTAGCTAAGACAGGTATGAAGATTGAAGACTTTGATATCATCGAAGCAAACGAAGCATTTGCAGCACAGTCAATCGCAGTAGGAAGAGACTTAGGAATCGATGTTGACAAACAGTTAAATCCAAATGGTGGTGCAATCGCACTTGGTCATCCAGTTGGAGCTTCAGGATGCCGTATCCTTGTTACACTTCTTCATGAGATGGAAGCTAAAGATGCTAAGAAAGGTCTTGCAACACTTTGTATCGGTGGTGGAATGGGTTGCTCAACAATCGTTGAAAGAGACTAATTCATACGAATTCACTTGAATACTTTTAAGATACAATAACAATTACTGCAGGCTGTACGGATTCCTGTACAGCCTGTTTTAGAAAGGAAATTTATTATGGAATTCATTAATTATGAAGTAGAAGGAATGGTTGGCATTATTACAATCAATCGTCCAAAGGCTTTAAATGCACTTAACAGCCAAGTATTAACAGAGTTAGATGAGACACTTGACAATGTTGATATAAATGCAATAAGAGCATTAATTCTTACAGGCGCAGGTGAGAAATCATTTGTTGCAGGTGCAGATATCGGAGAGATGAGTACACTTACAAAAGCTGAAGGTGAAGCTTTCGGTAAAAAAGGTAATGATGTATTCAGAAAACTTGAAACATTCTCTATCCCTGTTATTGCAGCCGTTAATGGTTTTGCACTTGGTGGAGGATGTGAGATTTCAATGAGCTGTGATATCAGAATATGTTCTGAGAATGCAGTATTTGGTCAGCCTGAAGTAGGTCTTGGAATTACACCAGGTTTTGGTGGAACACAGAGACTTGCAAGAATCGTTGGTGTTGGAATGGCTAAACAGATGATCTATACAGCAAGAAATATTAAAGCTGATGATGCATTAAGAATCGGTCTTGTTAATGCAGTATATCCATTAGAAGAGTTACTTCCTGCAGCTAAGAAACTTGCTGAGACAATTGCTAAGAATGCACCAATTGCAGTTCGTAACTGTAAGAAAGCAATTAATGATGGCTTACAGGTTAATATGGATGAAGCAATCGTAATTGAAGAGAAATTATTCGGTGACTGTTTCGAAACAGAAGACCAGAAAGCAGGAATGGGAAACTTCCTTGAGAAAGATAAAGAAAAGAAATTAAAGGTTGTACCTTTCCAGAATAAATAATATAATTAATGTACTAAATTTAATTATAGTGTCAAATGACATTATTATAAATTTATAATTACCATCAGAGATGATGGATATCAATTATCAATAATATTAAACTAATGGAGGCAAAAAAATGAAAGTTGGCGTTATCGGTGCTGGTACAATGGGCCAGGGAATCGCAAAAGCTTTCGCTCTTGTTGAAGGTTACACAGTAGCACTTTGTGACATCAAACAGGAATGGGCTGAAGGCGGAAAAGACAAGATTGCTAAAGGATATGCAAGACTTGTTGAAAAAGGAAAAATGAGTCAGGAACAGGTTGATGCAGTTTTATCAAGAATCACACCAGGTCTTAAAGAAGATCTTTGTGCAGATTGTGATTTAGTTGTTGAAGCTGCTTTTGAAAATATGGAAGTTAAGAAGACAACATTTGGCGAATTAGATAAAATCTGTAAGCCTGAATGTGTTTTTGCTTCTAATACATCTTCACTTTCTATTACAGAAATTGGAAATGGTCTTACTCGTCCAATGATAGGTATGCATTTCTTCAATCCTGCTGATAGAATGAAATTAGTAGAAGTTATCGCAGGTGTTAACACACCAGCAGAGACAGTTACTAAAATTATCGAGATTGCTAAAGAAATCGGTAAAACACCTGTACAGGTTAATGAAGCTGCAGGTTTCGTAGTAAACCGTATCTTAATTCCTATGATTAATGAAGCTGCATTTATCAAAATGGAAGGTGTTTCAGATATCGCTGGTATTGATGCTGCTATGAAACTTGGTGCTAACCATCCAATGGGACCACTTGAATTAGGTGATTTCGTAGGTTTAGATATCTGCCTTGCAATTATGGATGTACTTTACAATGAAACAGGTGACAGCAAATATCGTGCATGCCCATTAATTCGTAAAATGGTACGTGGCGGTAACCTTGGTGTTAAATCTGGTAAGGGATTTTATGTATACAATGCTGATCGTACAAAAACACCAGTTGACGCTCAGTAATGCTCATTAAGGAGGAAGAAAACAAATGGATTTTACTTTAAGCAAGAAACATGAAATGGCTAAAAATCTTTTCAAAGAATTTGCTGAAAACGAAGTTAAGCCACTCGCTCAGGAGACAGATGAAAACGAACAGTTTCCAGCAGAGACAGTTGCTAAAATGGCTAAATATGGTTTCCTTGGTATTCCAGTTCCAAAGGAATATGGCGGACAGGGATGTGACGTTTCAACATACGTTATGTGCGTAGAAGAATTATCAAAAGTATGTGGTACAACAGGTGTTATCGTATCTGCTCATACATCACTTTGCATTGACCCAATTTTAACATATGGTACAGAAGAGCAGAAACAGAAATATGTAGTACCTCTTGCAAAGGGTGAGAAGCTTGGTGCTTTCGGTCTTACAGAACCAGGTGCCGGTACAGATGCTCAGGGTCAGCAGACAAAAGCCGTATTTGATGAAGCAACAAATGAATGGGTATTAAATGGTTCTAAATGTTTCATTACAAATGGTAAATATGCTGATGTTTACATTGTAATCGCTGTTACAGGAAAAGTTGAAAAACGTGGCCGTATGCAGAAAGAAATCTCTGCATTTATCGTAGAAAAAGGAACACCAGGATTCACATTTGGTACAAAAGAAAAGAAGATGGGTATCCGTGGTTCAGCAACATACGAATTAATATTTGAAGATTGCCGTATTCCAGCTGCAAACTTACTTGGACAGAAAGGTAAAGGTTTCGGTATCGCAATGCATACACTTGATGGTGGACGTATTGGTATCGCTGCACAGGCTCTTGGTCTTGCAGAGGGCGCTTTGGAGACAACAATCGCTTATGTTCAGGAAAGAAAACAGTTCGGCAGATCAATTGCTCAGTTCCAGAATACACAGTTCCAGTTAGCAGATATGGCTACTAAAGTAGAAGCTGCTAAATTATTAGTATATAAAGCTGCTAAAGCAAAAGAAACTCAGAAAGTTTACTCACTTGAAGCTGCTCAGGCTAAGTTATATGCAGCAGAAGTTGCAATGGAAGTAACTACAAAGGCTGTTCAGTTACATGGTGGATATGGTTATATCAGAGAATATGATGTTGAAAGAATGATGAGAGACGCTAAGATTACAGAAATCTATGAAGGAACATCAGAAGTTCAGCGTATGGTTATCGCAGCAAACATCATCAAATAATTTAGGAGGTACTAATAGTGAAAGTTATCGTTTGTGTAAAACAGGTACCTGATACAAAGGGTGGAGTTCAGTTCAACCCAGATGGTACATTAAATAGAGCAGCAATGCTTACAATTATGAATCCAGATGATAAGGCAGGTCTCGAAGCTGCTCTTAGATTAAAGGATCAGTACGGTGCAGAAGTTACAGTTGTTACAATGGGTCTTCCAAAGGCTGAAGATGTACTTCGTGAAGCTATGGCTATGGGCGCTGACAAAGGAATTTTAGTTACAGATAGAGTTTTAGGTGGTGCTGATACTTGGGCAACATCTACAACAATTGCAGGTGCATTAAGAAATCTTGACTATGATATTATTATTACAGGACGTCAGGCTATCGATGGTGATACAGCTCAGGTTGGACCACAGATTGCTGAACATCTTGGAATCCCTGTAATCTCTTATGCTGAAGGTATAGAAATTGATGGTGACAGCGTTATCGTTAAGAGACAGTACGAAGACAGACATCATATGCTTAAAGCCAAAATGCCTGTATTAATTACAGCACTTTCTGAATTAAATGATCCTCGTTATATGACACCAGGTGGAATCTTTGATGCACTTGATGCTGAAATAACAGTATGGGGAAGAAATGACCTTAAAGATGTTAATGATGGAGATCTTGGTCTTAAAGGTTCACCAACAAAGATTGCTAAAGCATCTGATAAAGTTCGTAAAGGTGCTGGTGAAAAAGTTGCATTTGACTCTGCAGAAGAATCAGTATCTTATATCATGGATAAGTTATTAACAAAACACATTATTTAATCAGAGAGGAGATTTAAAAATGCAGAATATTAATTTAGAAGAATATAAAGGCGTATTTGTCTTCGCTCAGCAGGTAGATAATGAAATAAGCAGTATTGCTTTAGAATTACTTGGAGAAGCAGGAAGACTCGCAAAACCATTAGAAACACAGGTTACAGCAGTGCTTCTTGGATCAAATGTTGGAAATTTAACAGATAAGTTAGCTGAATATGGCGCTGACAGAGTTATCGTTGTAGATAATCCAGCACTTGAAACATATAGAACAGAGCCATACGCACAGGCTCTTACAGCTGTTATTAATGAATTCAAACCAGAGATTATGTTAGTTGGTGCAACAGCAATCGGTAGAGATTTAGGTCCTACTGTATCTGCAAGAGTTGCAACAGGTCTTACAGCTGACTGTACATCATTAGAAATTGGTGATTTTCCAATCAATGCTATTCCTGGTAAAGAACAGAAACATAATCAGCTTCTTATGACTCGTCCAGCTTTTGGTGGAAATACAATCGCAACAATCGCTTGCCCAGACCACAGACCTCAGATGGCTACAGTACGTGCAGGTGTTATGCAAAAAGCTGATCCTAAGCCAGGTGCAAAGGCAGAAGTTGTTAACTTTGATGCTGGTTTAGTTGAAAACAACAAATATGTTGAGATTCAGGAAGTTATCAAAGCAGTTACAGAGACAGTAGATATTATGGATGCTAAGATTCTTGTATCTGGTGGTCGTGGTGTTGGTTCTGCTGAAAACTTCAAACTTCTTGAAGAACTTGCAGAAGCTCTCGGTGGAGAAGTTTCTTGTTCAAGAGCAGTTACAGATAATGGCTGGTTACCAGTAGACCGTCAGGTAGGTCAGACAGGTAAAACTGTTCGTCCACAGGTTTACTTTGCAATCGGTATCTCAGGTGCTATCCAGCACGTTGCAGGTATGGAAGAATCAGACCTTATCATTGCAATTAACAAAGACGAAGATGCTCCAATCTTTGATGTAGCAGATTACGGTATCGTTGGAGATTTAAACAAAATCGTTCCATTGTTAACAGCTAAAATTAAAGAAGCTAATGCAGCAAAATAATTTTTAAAAATACAGATAACTCCATATATATTGCAAAATATTTATGGAGTTATCTTTTTGTATAATAATATGCTAAGAAAATTAATTAATCACGAATTCAAAAAGAATACAATTATATGTATCGGAATTATAATATTTATTTCGGTACTTAATTTTATGTCTGTTTATATAAAAGGTTTTGCAGATATTTACAGAAAATATGTGTTTGTGCATATATCTTCAATATTCTCAAGGATAACAAATATATTCAGGTATTCAGTTGGCGAAGTAATGATTACAATGGGGGTGTTTATCGTATTAATGGGCCTAATTATATTCATTGCTGGCTTTATGAAGTATAAATGGCTTAAAAGTCTAAGACGTATATACTTTAAAATTGTGGTATATATCCTTATATTTATATATGCAACAGAAACACTTAATTGTTTTGTTCTGTATCATACAACAACGATAGAAAACACTTTATATAAAGACATAGATTTATCTTCAGATATATCAGATGGAGAGAGACTGATAAATGTATACAATACGGTCGTTGATAACATTAATAAACTTTCATCTAAAATGAAAAGAGATTCAGATGGCGATTTGATTAAAAATTACAGTTATAATGAATGTAAGGCAGCACTTAGAAATATTTCTGATAGATTTACCTGTCTTTCAGGCTATTATCCATCACCTAAAGAAATATATTATTCAGATATAATGACACAGCAATATCTTGCTGGAATATATTTTCCATTTTCGATGGAAGCAAATTATAACAAATTAATGTACATTTCCAATATGCCAAGCACAATTTGTCATGAATTAAGCCATCTTAAGGGCTATATAAGAGAAAATGAAGCAAATTATCTTTCATTTGTCGCGTGCATAGAATCAGATAATGAATTTATACAATATAGTGGGTATCTCAGTGTATTTTATTATCTGTTAGACGATATCGAAACATATGCAACAGAAGAAGAGAAAGCGAATATGCATAAAATCGATAAGAGAGCATATGATGATACTATTTTCGTTAAAGAAGATGTATTTAACAAAATTGAAGAAAAATCTTTAGTATCGACAGATACACTTTCAGATGCTACAGATAAATTTATCGACAGCAACCTTAAAATAAATGGAGTTTCTTCTGGAATGGATAATTATAATGAAGTTGTCCGGCTGTTGATATTTTACTACTTTTGAAACAATGTTCTATAACATTTTGGATAATGCATTATGGACAACTTATTTTTAACAATGCTTTTGGGCAATGCATTATGGACAACTTATTTTTGACAATACTTTTTGGACAACTTCTAACAAGAACTTGACAATTAAGTTGATGAAATATATAGTTTATATGTAAAAAAAATATGTATAATGGTGTACTAATGTAAAATACATCAGGCATGGAGGTAAAAATGAAAACAAGAATAGGTATACTTGGATACGGCAATTTAGGACGAGGAATTGAATGTGCAATTAAACATAATGATGATATGGAGTTAGTTGCTGTATTTACAAGAAGAAATCCTGACGTTGTTAAAATTATGACAGAAAACGTTAAGGTATATAGTATTAATGATGTAAAAGATTTTAAAGATAAAATTGATGTAATGATTCTTTGTGGTGGTAGTGCAACAGATTTACCTGAACAGACAAAAAAATATGTTGAAATGTTCAATGTTATCGATAGTTTTGATACACATGCAAAAATTCCTGAACATTTCGCAGGCGTAGATGAAGTCGCTAAGAAGAGTGGTAAAATCGGTATTATCTCAGTAGGCTGGGATCCTGGAATGTTTTCATTAAACAGATTATATGCAAATGCAATTCTTACAAACGGAAGTGATTATACATTCTGGGGCAAGGGCGTAAGTCAGGGACATTCAGATGCTATCAGAAGAATTGATGGCGTATTAGATGGCAAACAGTATACAATTCCTGTAGAAAGCGCACTTGAAGCTGTAAGAAACGGATTAAATCCTGAACTTACTACAAGACAGAAACATACAAGAGAATGTTTCGTTGTAGCTGAAGAGGGTGCAGATAAAGCAAGAATCGAATCAGAAATAAAGAATATGCCAAACTATTTTGCTGATTATGATACAACAGTTCATTTTATTACAGAAGAAGAATTAAAGAAGAACCACAGCGGAATACCTCATGGTGGTTTCGTTATCAGAAGTGGCAAAACAGGCTGGAATGATGAAAATACACACATTATCGAATATAGCCTTAAACTTGATTCAAATCCCGAATTCACAGCTTCTGTTTTAATTGCATATGCAAGAGCTGCTGCAAGATTAAATGCTGAGGGACAGACAGGTTGCAAGACAGTATTTGATATTGCACCTGCTTATTTATCAGCTCAGAGTGGTGAAGAATTAAGAGCACATATGTTATAAGATAATACATTTATGTATTTATCCGGACATGGGAATATAAAAAATAAAACAAGTTACAATTAATTAAATCACCTCATTTAATATATAAAAACATATTTGTTTATTAAAGTTAAACGTATTGACGTAATTTAAGTCTGTCGTTATAACAAAGCAGATATATGTATTTAATATATTTGATGAGGTGATTTTTATTGGACAGAATCAGAAAACATTTTAATATAGATTATATCCACAATATGGGGATTACGGGTAAGAATATAGGTATAGCCGTATTAGATACCGGAATTTCTAATCATATAGATTTGAATGATAATTTAGTATGTTTTAAAGATTATATAAATATTCGAAAAACAGCCTATGATGATAATGGGCATGGCTCACATGTATCAGGAATAATCGCAGGAAATGGTTATAAATCAAAAGGACGTTTCAAGGGAATTGCCCCTGCTTCTAAGATAATAATGCTAAAATGTCTTGATAAAAATGGGAATGGTAAAATAGATAATGCAGAAAAGGGACTTAATTTCATTATAGATAACAGAGATAGATTTAATATAAGAATTGTAAATATATCTGTAGGTTCTATTAAGAAAACAGATGATAACGAATCAGAAAGATTAGTTAGTGCAGTTGAAGAACTCTGGAAACTTGGCTTTGTTGTAATAGTGGCTGCCGGCAATAACGGACCAGATAAGGGAAGTGTTACCGCACCTGGTAATGCTAAGAGTGTAATTACAGTTGGAGCAAGTGATGATAATATGGTATCGGGGAATGACAGAAGAAAGAATTATTCTGGAAGAGGCCCAACGAAAATATGTGTAGTAAAGCCGGAAATTGTCTGTCCTGGTACAGGAATAATAAGCTGTAATAATAAAAATGGATATTCAACTAAGAGTGGGACTTCAATGGCTGTTCCTATTGTATCCGGAATTGTTGCTTTAATGCTTGAAAGTAAACCGGATTTAACTAATAAGGAGATTAAAAAGAAAATGTATGAAACTGCGATAGACGTTGGACTGCCTAAAAATCACCAGGGGTGGGGCGAAATAAATGCAAGGCGACTTATTCTATAAACTTCTAAGTTATATCATTAGTATAATCTTCGACACATTTCTTCATTTTATCAAATAGAAAACCGAAAAATATATAATATCATTAAATTTAGGGGTTGTAATTTTTAACAAAAACGTATATATTTCAAGTGAGGTATGAAATTTTTGAATAAGATTTTATAAAAAATTTTCATATTATCAAAAAAATTATTCTAAAATCATATATGCATGCATATACTGATAAAGATAAAATTATTTAAGAAACCTAACATGGTTACAGAAGGGAGAAATACAATGGTAGATAAGGTTATTGAAAACAACCGAGTAAGTATAATAGGAGAAATTACATCTGAATTCAGGTACAGTCATCAGGTGTTTGGTGAGGGGTTCTATACCGTTGATGTCGCAGTCAACAGACTAAGCGATATGACGGACACAATTCCATTATTGGTGTCAGAAAGACTTGTTGATGTTACACAGAACTATATAGGTCATCTGGTTGAAGCATCAGGTCAGTTCAGATCATATAATAAACATGATGGAACACGTAATAAGTTGGTTTTATCAATTTTTGTAAGAGATTGGCAGCTTGTTGATGAAAATGAAGAATCAGGAAAGACAAATCAAATTTTCCTTGATGGATTCATATGCAAGTCACCAGTTTACAGAAAGACACCTCTTGGTAGAGAAATTTCTGATTTACTTATTGCAGTAAACAGACCATATGGTAAATCAGATTATATCCCATGTATTGCCTGGGGAAGAAATGCAAGATTTGCATCATCCTTTGAAGTTGGTAAGAGAATACAGATATGGGGAAGAGTACAGAGCAGGGACTATGTAAAAAAGATTAATGAAACAGATACAGAGAAGCATACCGCATATGAAGTATCTGTCAGCAAATTAGAATATATTGATCAATAAACATTTTTATCATTTTAATACGGAGTTGCAAAATATCAGAATATATGCTATGGTATACAAAATTGATTATTGCTTATATAGATGAGGTATAGGAATGACAGAAAAAGGATATGTACAGGTTTTTTGTGGAAATGGCGAAGGTAAATCTTCAGCAGCCATAGGAAAAGGTATACTTAGTGCTATTGATGGCAACCAGGTCATTGTTGTTCAATTTATGAAAGAGAAGAATGACAATGAAAGCAGGTTTTTTCAACGTCTAGAGCCTGAAATTAAGCTTTTTCGCTTTGAAAAAATGGAAATATGTTTTAACGATCTTTCGGAAGACGAGAAAAGAGAAGAAATAACTAATATGAGAAACGGATTAAATTATGCTAAGAAAGTCTTAGTGACTGGAGAGTGTGACGTTCTTATACTAGATGAGGTTTTAGCCTTAGTTAATGAAGGTATCATCGAATGTGAAGAGTTATATCCGATACTTGATGCAAGATCAGATGATACAATTATAATTATGACTGGCAGGATTATGCCGGAGAAATTAAAAGATTATGTTGACTATGTGTCAAACATAGAAGCATTGTGCTAATTTTATCATATTTACATTGACAATAAATATATATAGTGATATTATTCAAGTAGATAGTTTTAAATTATTATATTTTAGTAGAGGTTGCGTATCATATCAGTAATGTGGCAGATGTGTCAGGCACATAAGAAGTCATGTGAAAGGGTGTTACGCCGAAAGAATATTCTTCCTGAGAGAATATATCTTGGGCATATGGTTAAAAGCTATATGACTGTCATCTTATAGAGATGGTGAGCTACAGACGTGTGAATATCATATGAATTTATGGAGCTGACCGTTTTGGTTAGCTCCTTTTTAAATTTTAAAGCGTTTGTAAAAAAATTTGAACGGTAGAAAATAAAAAAGGATTAGTGAAGCCCACAGTCGTTCAAATTATCGGGCATTTTCACATTTATGTATATAATGTATATTATATAGTAATGTGAAACACATGGTGATTTTATGGCTATATTTACAGGAGCAGGTGTTGCAATAGTTACACCTATGAACGCAGACGGAAGTGTTAATTTTGACAAACTTGGAGAAACAATCGAATACCAGATAGCAAACAAGACAGATGCTATCATTATCTGTGGAACAACAGGTGAATCTTCTACATTAACTCATGAAGAACATTTAGCATGTATTAAATATGCAGTAGATAAAGTTGCAAAAAGAATTCCAGTCGTTGCTGGAACAGGTTCAAACTGTACTGAAACAGCTATTTATCTTTCAACAGAAGCTGAAAAATACGGAGTAGATGGATTATTAATTGTTACACCATATTATAACAAGGCAACTCAGAATGGTCTTGTTGAACATTTCACATCCGTTGCAAATAGTGTAAAAGTACCTATTATTTTATATAACGTACCAAGTCGTACAGGTTGCAATATTTTACCTGAAACAGCTATTAAGATTGCTAAAAAAGCATCTAATGTAGTAGCTATTAAAGAAGCAAGTGGAAATATTTCGCAAGTTGCTAAACTTGCAAATCTCATCAGAGAGAATAAATTAGAATTTGATATTTATTCAGGAAATGATGACCAGATTGTACCTGTATTATCATTAGGTGGAAAAGGTGTAATCTCGGTTCTTTCTAACATTGCACCTGAAAAAACACATAATATCGTAGCAAAATATCTTGAGGGAGATGTTAAAGAGAGTCTTAAATTACAGTTAGAGGCATTAAATGTTATAGATGCATTATTCTGTGAAGTTAATCCTATTCCTGTTAAAGCTGCACTTAATATGATGGGCTTCAATGTAGGACCACTTAGAAAACCATTGACAGAGATAGAAGACGTGCATAAAGAAACATTAAAAGCCGCAATGACTTCTTATGGAATTGATGTAAAATAATTCAAAATATCATAAACTAAACAACATATAAGAAACACATAGAAAAGAGGTTAGTTTTAAAATGACAAAAATAATAATGCATGGCTGTAATGGTAAAATGGGTCAGGTTATATCTAAATTAGTTGAAGAAGATAATGGTTCAGAAATAGTAGCAGGAATTGATATTTGTGACACAATTGAGAATTCATATCCTGTATTTACAAATATAGATGAATGTGATGTTGCAGCCGATGTTGTAATAGACTTTTCATCAGCTAAAGCTATAGATAAACTACTTGAATTCTGTAAGAAGAGAAATTTACCATTGGTATTATGCTCAACAGGATTATCTGAAGAACAGATTTATGCTGCACATAATCTGAGTAAAGAGATACCAGTATTAAGATCTGGAAATATGTCACTTGGGATTAATACAGTAATGAAGGTGCTTAGTAATATTACTAAATTACTTTCAGATGCAGGTTATGATATCGAGATAATCGAGAAACATCATAATCAGAAAGTAGATGCTCCAAGTGGAACAGCACTTATGTTAGCTGATACTATTAATGAGCAATTAAATTGCGAATATAAATATGTATATGACAGAAGCAATATTCATGAGAAGAGAAGCAAGAAAGAAATAGGAATTTCTTCTGTAAGAGGTGGAACAATAGTTGGTGATCATGATGTAATATTTGCAGGTCCTGATGAAGTTATCCAGATTACACATAGAGCATATTCTAAAGGAGTATTTGGTAAAGGGGCCATTGAAGCAGCCAAATTTCTTGCAAAACAGCCGGCAGGTTTCTACGATATGAGCGATGTTATAGGATAATTAAATTAACATTATTTTCCAGAATAAATAATTATAATAAGTCTCCTAAATGGTTATATTAATAAAGAGATATATAGTTTTTATCTCTTAGTATATAATCTTAGGAGGCTTATTTTAATGAAAAAAGAGCGCAGATTTAAAGGTAAAATATTACTTATTGCAGCTATTGTAGCATCTTATATGATTTTCGCAACAGCTTGTGGTACAGATGATAAAAATAATAATGACACTACAACAGGTAACGATGGTCAGGAAATGACATCAGCAACTAACAGAGAAAATACTACTAATAAAACAAACCATAAAGACGACCGTAATGGTGGAATTGTAGATGATATAGGAGATGACATCGTAGATGGAGTAGATGATATTGCCGATAAAATAGACGGAGACAGAGATAACAGAAACAATAATACTAATAATGATAATAACGATAATAACAAAAATTCAAATGTCAACAGTTCGACATCAGGCCAGTAAAACCAGCTAATAAAAAAATTACAATAAATGTAATACAAAATGTAAAAAAACGGTTGTAATCAATGAGGATTATATTAATACTCTATCTGATTACAGCCGTTTTGATATTGATATTTTTACGATTCAAACTTCACTCATACATATGCAAATTTATTTAATACAGACGATTTAAACAAATATCATTAGATATCCTTTTTATCTTTTTTTAGTATGAGATAGAAACCAATAGGAAGAAGCAACAGGCTAATCCATTGAGATGTAGAAACACCTAATACAATTCCACGTTCTACATCTCCCCGAAGAAATTCCAAAGAAAAGCGAATGATGGCATAACATATCAGGTACAGACCAAACATACTATATCTTTTGTGAATCTTACGTGCAATCAATATCAGAACAATAAAAAGAATGAAGTTAATAAGTGCTTCTAACAATTGTACTGGAAAACGTGGAACAGCACTTAAGTCTGATACAAATTCATTATCTGGAAATTGTATAGCAAATTTACCATGATATTCAATTCCATAACAGCAGCCACCCATAAAACAACCTATTCGTCCAAATGCGTGAACTAAAGGAATAACAGGGGCAATAATGTTTAGAACTTTACCTAAATCAATTTTAAACCATTTACAATAGAACCAGTATCCAAATAAAGCACCAAGAAGCCCGCCGTAGAATACGAAGCCGCCAAATGCGTATGATATGGTTTCTAATACGTGACCTTTTACAAAACTTATATTTCTTATAATTTCAGGAATAACAGTTATAAGATATAAGATTTTTGCTCCGACAATAAGTCCTACACTTGCTAAAATAGTCGATAAAACAATATCAAGTTTCTCAATATTATATTTTTTTGATGTAAAAACAGCTACAAGAACGCCGATTACAAGTCCTATGAAAATAATACTTCCATATGTAGGAAGTTCTATAGGTCCTAAATGCAATAATGGATGCATAGTTTAAATCCTTTCATTAAAAAATCATTATTTAATTTCGTAAATGTTCGCTTAAAGCGAAAAATATTTTATCATATTATTAATACAGTGTCAAAATTTGTACGTATCGCATATATTATAGCAAACTTTGCAGATATCATCATTAATATTTTAATGATTAAGATTTATGCGTATTAATATAATAGACAGACACCCTTACTTAATATATGAATAGAATAATTAAAAATATAAAAAAAGAGGATATATATGGCATATACTGTAATACTTGATGCCGGACATGGCGGAAGTGATTTCGGTGCAACCTACAATGGAAGAAAAGAAAAAGATGATACTTTGCGACTTGTGATGGAAATTGGCAGGATATTGCAGGAGAATTGTGTTAATGTTGAATATACACGAACAACAGATGTATATAATACACCATATGAGAAAGCTGTTATAGCAAATAATTCTGATGCTGATTTCTTTGTATCAATTCATAGAAATGCATATACTGTTCCCAATACCACAAGTGGCGTTGAAACTCTTGTATATAATGATAATGGAATTAAAGCTGAAATGGCAAGAAATATTAATTCTAGATTATCAAGGTTGGGATTTATTAACAGGGGCGTTATAGAAAGACCTAATCTGGTAGTTCTTAAGAGAACAAGAATGCCTGCAATATTAGTTGAGGCAGGTTTTATTGACAGTGATAAGGACAATGCATTATTTGATGAAAGTTTTGATGAGATTGCGATGGCAATTGCTATGGGAATAATAGAGACAATAGGTGGAGGCTGTGACAAAATAGAGGGAAGTTCTAATGATAATAACCATAATAATAACCAGTCAGAAGTCAACAGGAAACTTTACAGAGTACAAGTAGGGGCATACAGAAACAGGGAATATGCCGATGAGTTAGTAAATGAATTAAAAGATGAGGGATATCCTGCATTTATTGTGCTTGAAAATGGTCTGTATAAGGTACAGTCAGGTGCATTTGCCGTACTTGATAATGCAGTCAGAATGGAGGATAAATTAAGAAGAGCAGGATATAATACATTTATCATTGATTAAAAATATGTTGACAACTATAACATATTTCTATATAATTTAGTTAGTTTACGAGAGGATAAAGATAGATAGGAAATTGGTGGATTATAG
>CABIWJ010000010.1 GCA_902362455.1 Eubacteriaceae bacterium | reverse complement strand
GTAAGTGTATATTCTGAAAGCTTTGTTTCATCCGATACTGAACCCTCAATTACAATATTTTTATTTTCTGCATCTAATGCTATTTTTGTAAATGCTGTAACCGGAGGAATCTTATCAGCTTCTTCTTTTTCTACTGTTATATTAAAGCTTACTTCTGCTGTTAAGCCCGCTTCATCTTCTGCTGTAATTCTATAACAGTAGACACCTTCCTCAAGTTCGTCTGTATTAATTGTTCCAATAACAGCATTTACAATTGCTTCACTGCCTTCTGCTACGAGAACTTCTTCGCTATTTTCATCACCTGTTTTTGTTCTTGTAACTTTATAGCCCTTAAGTTTTCTGTCATCAGTAATTGAACCCTTTATTTCTGCAATTCCTGATATAATACCATCTTTAGGTTCTGTAATAATAATTTCCGGTGGAGTAACATCTCTGTTATCTATTACAGTAATTGTTTTTGTTTCGGTTGTGACATTTCCTGCAATATCTGTAGCTATTGCTGAAATAGTAATAACACCGGCTTCATTTGCTTTAAGCTCGTATCTGTTATATCCACTTCCGATTACATCATCATTGCATTTTATTTCAAAAGTAGAAATACCAAAATTATCTTCAGCATATCCCTCGATATAAACTGATTCGCCTATATTTACTTCTGTTTTGCTTACACTTAATGTTACCTTTGGCGGCTCCTTGTCATCAGGCTTTGTATATACTCTGGAATCATTTGTATTAATGCTGATAACAGCCGGTCTGCTATATGTTCCCTCATAATCTTTTACAATGTATTTGACAAGATATGTTTTACCCATATCTGTCTGTGCAGGAAATCTTCCCTCTGTCCATTTGGTATCATTTATTTCTTTATAATAGAATTTTTCTTCAATAATTCCTTTTTTAACATCTGACAGATGATCTGAATCATATGCAGAATATGAAATATTTGTAATACATTTCTTAGAATCGCTGTCAGACTGCATTATATCAGCCTTAATTTCAGCTACTGGTCTGGTCTGCGCAACAATTAACTTTTCAACTTCATCTGTGTCTGACCACTTCACATATCCTGCCAATGCAGAATTTCCCTTTGTCGGATCATCACTGACTCTGTGAGTAACTGCATATGCACCAACATTTTCAAACATTGTCATTGGTTCTGACTGAATAAATGTGACCTGTTCACCATCATTATCGAATATAGTAGGATCATAAATATATGTCCATTCATCATTTCCCTTGTTATCATTTTCAGCATCACTATAAGTACCTTTATATTCAACCTTTTCATCTGTTGAAATAGTGTTTCCTATTGTATAATCTTTGCTTAATACATCAGATTCAATGTCTGCAACAATGTGATTTACAGCTTCTGTTACAAGTTCTTCCTGTGTTTTTTCACTTTCTTCACTAACAGAAATATTTGTATTCTCGCCATTGTTATCAATAATATCTACTAATCTGTTATAAGAACTTATGGATACATCATTACCAATACCATAAAACTTAACATCTTTTGATAATAATGCAGCCGCCACATTTGCAGTTCTTCCGTTATCTGATAATTCAGGAATTACTGCATCACTTAAATTAATGACATAATGATTTGTTCCTGGTGTCCACTGATGCTTATTAACAACATCAGAAAGGCTCTCTCCTGATATTGTCTGCATTACGATATTTTTAAATGTGAAATATGACTGCTGATAACAACCATGATTTTCATGGCTGATTATCGGACCATATCCATATGCTGCAACACCGTCATCTTCAAGTACATACTGATTAATAATAATCTTATCACCATCGTATACAGTTATTACATTGTCCTCAATAATTATCTTAAAATGATGATTTGCATATACATTTGATATAGGAAATGTCTGTAATAATTTTCCTGCATATTGAACATATTCATATGAACCATTTCTGAAATTAGTTAAATTGGTTTTATTTATTTTAACTAATTTAAGTCCACTACTTGTAACAAGTATACAATATCCCTGAATATAGTTTTCTTCTTCTGAGACTACGGTGTTAAATAAGAATCCGCCGCCTTCCATGCTATGCCAGTCAGTACCATCTCTCTGTAAATCGAAATCAAATACTTTTCTATCCGGATTATTATCTTCAACATATAGAAAATCTTTAAATGCTGCATAATAATATCCAACCATTTTTATATCTTTTCCTGTATATTGGATATGATGTGGAAGAACATAGCCCCAGTCATTAAATCCCGGATGGTCATACTCTTTCCAGGCAAATGTATCTGTCGCTGTAATTGCAGAGGTGCTTACCGTAGTAATATTGGCTTCAATACCTTTTTCCTTTAACTTATCTTCGACAAGCTTACTTGCTTCTGAATAAGCATTCAATACATCTTTATCTGCACTGCCAACTGTAAAAATAATGTCTGCAATTTTACTTTTTTCTACAGTCACCTTTGACTTTGGTGCCTGGTTAGTAATTTCAAATACTTTTTCTGTATTTCCTGATAAATATACTGAATCATCTATTAATGATGGAATTGTATCTGTAAATGTTTCTTTTACATTAAGTACGATTTTGTATTTACCAACATTATCTAACTCATAGTTAAATGAGCTTCCATCTCCATCTCTTTCATCTATAATTTCAGTATCATCAAATATATTATCATTGTCTGAATCATAGAATAATATGTAATGTCTGTAGTTAATTTCATCACCAATTTCTGAACTTGATTCATCACATACAGTAATATTTGATTTTCCATTACTGTTTCTTACAAATACATCTTCATTATCTGTATTCTCTCCCTCATCTGCTGAAAGATTAATCAGGGCAAGAGGTGCATTATCTTTTGCTACTGTAATAATTTTTTCTGCATTTACCGTATCATAACCATCTGTAACACTTGCACTTATCTTATAGCTTCCTGCTTCTTTGAAAATAAGTTCCCTGTGATTCCATTCTGTTTTACTGTCATCAAAAAGGAAGATATCTTTTGAACCTGCGATAACATTTCCGTCACTGTCAATCTTATTGATTTCAATAACTGTGTTTTCTTTATTAAGATAATCTTCTTCTCCCTCGGGAGCATCAAGTTCTAAATCAATATCTACTTTTCTGTTAACTTTTAAGTTACCATCTGTTTTAATGACTAAATCATAAACATTAAGCATATGTCTTCTAGGCACATATGGGCATACGTATCCATTATTATCCCAGCCCTTTACCTTTGCACAGTTGTTACCCTGCTTGTAATCACTATATCTTAATAAAACAGATTCATTCCATAAATTTTCATCATTTCCCCTGAAGAACCTAAGCTCTGTTGCACCCTCATCTTCTTTCGTTACAACATAGCGAAATACCTGTGTTTCGGGTGAATCTGTTAATTTAATCGGAGACACTGCATCCTTGTCTGCATTTTTAATATTTATATCTCTTCCGCCGTTATCCGACTTTGAATATTTATTAAAATTTATATAAAACTGGGCATTACTCTGCTCCCAGTTATAAATTACACTTCCATTATTATCTGAAGTAAATTCATAGAAATCAAGATAGATTACATCTCCTTCATGAAAGTAATCATTATCGATTACCATAGTTCCGTCCCAATATCCATGTTCAGGAACGGTAGCATGGTATGTGCTGTGCCAGCTGCTGTAATCATCTCTGTTACTGCCTCGTCCTCCGGCACTCCATGAATTCCATTGTATGTAATTGTCATCTTTATGACTAAGTAATCCCTCTCCAACCTGTGACATATCAGCCACTTGTTTTCCATCTTTTGTCTTTGGACTTAATCTGTTAAAGGTTACATTATAAGTCTTTGCAGGCACCCTGCAGCTCCAGGTATTATCATCTACCTGCTTCATAATGTAATAATCATGTCCATCCGTGTTATCAACCAGCTGAATAATGGCTCCATCATTGCCAATCCAGCTTTCTTTTGTGTCATCTTTGAAGTAGATTGTTGTATAACCCTTAGGTGCACTTGCATAGGCTTTTTTTGCCTTTTCAATCGTAATAGTTGTACTAAATGTAGTTATAACTAAAACAATTGCAAGTATTCGCTTTAACAATCTTTTTTTGAATAAGTTCATATTTCCATCTCTCCTCTACTATGTATTGTTTTACGGGTTATAGTTCAAAACGTGTTGATAACTAATCAAAGTCATCAAATGTTATTTCCTATAACTCTGATTTACTAAGGATTAGGAAATTTGAGGTAAAAAAATTCGCCAGAATCATCTGGCGAATTTAAAAAGTACTATATAATATTTTCTAGTTTCTATAATCCACCAATTTCCTATCTATCTTTATCCTCTCGTAAACTAACTAAATTATATAGAAATATGTTATAGTTGTCAACATATTATTGTGTTCTCCAACCCTTAATTTCTCTTACCCCTCAACACAATGAATATTGTTACCATACTAAGCGCCGCACCCATAATAACCACTATACTAACAAAGCTGTCACCTGTCTTTGGACTTTTACTATACTGTGCATTTGCCTTAATATTATTATCCTCTCCATTTATCGTATTGTTTTTTTCCGGTACACTACTCTTGTTTTTTTTAGAAGCATAGCTTTCTGATTCAGCAAACTCCCCGATTCCGATTAATACCTGCGTGGCTACACTATTATTAGTCACCAGAAATACGCTATTTGTCCTACCACCATTGTTTTCTCCATCATCATTAGAACTATCATCGACATCTAAATTAATCAGCCATTTATACAGCTCATTAACAACACTATACTCCGACTCTATATCTGCATTGTTAGTGTAATGCCATATTGCATACTGAACCGCTGTAATCGCCTCTTTTTTTTTGATGTATTTAATGCCGCTTCTTTGCTGCATTTCTTCTATGCTTATATATGGATACGCATTTTTCAGAATCTTTTCAAGATGCTTACATATATTCCTGTCAAATTTATTACATTTATCTATTGGTTTACAGTTGTACCCACAACCACTTACCACCGGGGTATTCATATCTGCACAATAGACTTCTAATTTCTTACCCTCTCTATTATACAATTCCATTATTACCGGAGTAATTCCCAATTCGTTATACCCATTCAACCCCTGCGATTTTAGAACATATTCATATTCCTCATTTCCGTTAACTGTCTGACATAAGCACAGAATTATCAGACCACTCATTAGTATTCCTACTGTTTTAAATAATAATTTCTTTATTGTTCAGACCTCCAATCAAAAATAGTGCTTATACTCTATGTATATGTAATTCATCTTGTTTAATGAATCCTTTACATATAAAGTACAAGCACTATCAAGTCTAGACAAATTTAATTATATTTATACAATATTGTTTATATTTACCATTTGTTATCCACAATTCACTTCATTGTTTAAGACATATTTGCACAATATTTTTCCTAACAAATATATTTTACACACATTTTTGAAAATGTATTTTTACACAGTATTTTTAGAAATATATTATTCCTATTTGTTCTGGTTCTCTAAAATATTTGCAGGGGCATCTTTGCCAACACCCTCGTTAAACTGATCCCATAAGAAGTCAATGCTGATTTCTACTGCTTTATCCATAGAAATTGTGTCATCATTGTCATTCATAACACCTGTAGAACCTGTTGTATATACACCCTCTGCATCAGGATCCATCGCTACTCCGAAGAATACGTCCATTCTGTTTTCACTGCTGACTGTTAATAACTTCTCATTTTCGATTTCAGGTGTGAATCCTTTCTCTTCAAGAGCTGATAATCTTACGAAATCAACACCACCCATTGTAAAGATATCATCCTCATCAAAGTTTTCTGCAAGACCTACTACATCATCAAGTGTACTTGCGGTCTCTTCGCAGTATTCTCTTTGGACGTACATTGCAATACCAATCATATCCTTGATATTTCCAACATTTTCACCCTCAGATGTAATATTGATTTTACTTAATTTAGCTGCAATATTTCCTACATTTGCAATATCTGTTCTGAATGCCTGTGCATAGCCAGGATAAATATTTTCAACTGAAATATCGATGTTGTCACTTACGTCAACAGCTAATGCCTTGTATGGTCCTACTGTAACATTCATCTTTGTAGGCGTAACAAGTTTTGCACCAAAGCTTACATCATTATAGCCGTCTGCTGCATTATAATATCCCTCTACCGAACCCTCTTTTGCGATTATATTATAATTTGATGTACCTCTTAGGAAATAATTTGAATCAATATAACCATCATCTCCTACACCATCAATAATTGACCAGCCTTTTCCCTCATCTGCATACTGTGCATATAAACCTAAGTCAAGGAATTTAACTCCCATATTTCCTGTTGTGGCTTTAGTTGTCATATTCAGCGAATCTGTCCAATACGCATATCCTGTTCCTGCTAATACCATACTAAGCGCCAATGCACCTGCAATAAATCTTTTTTTCATTTTCAATCTCCTTAAATAATTATTTTCTCAGGCTGTTGTTTCTGTTTTCTCAGCCATAGTTGTATTATATGCACATTGATTCTTTCTTTCTACCTACTAAAGTCTACTTATTTATACTACTTTTGGCTACTTTGACATATAGTAAACATATTTATTCCTGCCATCGATTATGAATATCTTACCTCCATCAATCTCCCTATCTTTTCCATGCAGATATACTACCGGTCTCCCCATTTCATCAGCTAACCGGAACAAATCACCAACTTCTTCTAATAAGTATATTTCCTCTATATCAAGTTTTGGTATACTGCTAAGTGATATCATCCGGCTGCGATATTTCCTAAGAAGTCTCTTTTCTTTCTTCAGTTCTTCAGGCAATTCCTCTTTTATTCCTATCATAATAAATACGAGGATCTCACTAATAACTGCAGCTATTATGAAAATCACACAAATAATTATGAAACTATAATTTTTCTTAATATTTACCTGTTCTTCTATATATTCCTGTTTACTTACAGGATTGCCTGTCTCTTTATTTATCGAAAATAATGTACTGTTCAGTGGTATCTCAAGACTTGAAGCTATTGGAATCTCTATATTATTTTCGTTACGCCGTATGGTTATCCTGCCTTCTATATAGAACGTAAGATTTACTGATAATGTAATTCCTAACTCACCTTTTATATTAGTAACCATTGCCTCATACTTATCTAAATCTATTTCCTCAGATAAATTATATTTAAGGCTATAGTCATTGACATTCTCCGTATGTGCATCTCCGATTGGCATTTCCTTTTGCCAGATTACCTCTTTATTTCCTGAAGCTACCTGATAACCCTCTAATTTAGCTTTTACCTGATATTCGGCTGTGATATTTTCCTTAGTATTTCCCTGAAAATCCCCACCAAATGTCACATTTACGGAATCTACAAGGTTTCTTATGTACTTTTCGCCCTCATTTCTGACAGCCTCATCATAATATTTATTCTCTTTGAGTTTAACACTATATGACATGACCGGGCTGTATGTATATTCATACACCGTTTTTGTAACCGTTTTGCTTGTACTTTTCTTCATATCCTTGTTAATTAGAAATATTGCAATAACAATTCCAATAAATATTCCACACATTATGACATATTTTATCCATTTTTCCACTGATATTTTCTTAATTTTCCACACCATCAGGCACCGCCTCCCCACTTTTTATCCATAATACCGGTAATCCAATCTTTGGAATAACCCCTATATATCTTCCCATAACTTCATTAGGCTCTACTAACCTCGTATCCTCCACACTATTATTATCGCCCTTTGTCCTAAATGTAATGTTGCCATTTTCATCTGTTACAATCTCTTTTATTCGATGTGTAATTACAATATCGTCCCTGTGAAATGTAATAATGTCTCCGACTTTTAGCTCATTAAGTCCCTTTTCATTTGTTATCTTATCTATCAGAATCATATCGCCCGGTTTAATGTCAGGCTCCATACTTCCAGTCAGAACGACAGATGGATATATTCTGAATACGCCAACAAAGAACCATATCATAACCACACATATAACCATTACGCATATCTGCCCGAACATCTTCTCCTGTTTCCTACGTGTTTTCTTCGAATTACGCTTATGCTTTTCCTGAAATTCACTTATCTGATCGCCTAACATCAGAATAATAATTCCACCGATGCCTATACTTATAACGAATTCTGTCAGCCAATTCAATGTAGGTACAACCGGAAACAACCATTCCATTAATTCCTGCATAATAAGGTATATAATCGATGCACCTGCACCACCATATGTAGCCATCATATTTAAAAATATTCCCTCAATAACAAGTGGCAGCACATTTTTAGCCATGTATATAACCGTATTTTCCACGCCACTTAGTAACTCTATTTCCATAAAGTTTAACCCCGCAAATGACAGCCAGAATAACAGATTTATAAACCACATTTTGTAATGCGTGCATTTATTAATTATGTAGCTTCTGATATTTTCACGAAATATTATAAGTGGTAACGCATAATACAAATTACTTACAATGCCTCTAAAACTTCTGTCATATGGGTTCTTACTAAGAGTTCCCATAAATATACCCACTATCATTTTAGCGACAATTATAATTGCCGCAAAATAAAATGCCCACAATATTGCAAGTTTTTTGTCATTATTTCTGCTCATTGGTTCAACTTCCATGAACCATTTTGCAAATATTAATAACAAAATTATACATATCGTGGGCAATATCACATAGTTCATTCTGTATGAACTTATCCCTGCATAATTAATTCCCTTTGTATATCCCTGTGGCACTAATGCCACTAAGAGATATAACCCTAACATTATTAATTTCATCTTCTATTAGCTCACCTTTACTCTGTAATTAGAATTCTGCATTGCAGCTTTAATTTCTGACTCCATAGACAATTTGTCACAGATATGTTGGTTTTCTTTATAAAAGTTTCTTTATTCTGTTGTTCTATCACATCATTATATTCTATGGTAATAATATCTCCAACTCTATATTCATAATCTTCTAATTTTGTATTATGACTGATTCCAAGATACTTTTCTTCATTATCCAGTTTATATTCGGAAGATGTTTCTGTAATGCACTCTATTTTACTGCTAATCAGCTCTGGCAATTTTTCACCTGATACTACATCCTCCTGCGCATTTTTTGCTTCACCATTTGAAGCAGTCTCCATATATTTATTTATATTCTCATTATTATCCTGTAAAGCATTGATTTCTCTAAATACCTCTGCAATATGCGTCTGTGGTTCTTTATCCACATCTATGCTATAAATTGTATTCTTATCCGATGGTTTAGCCGCATAATTAATATTTATTCCTGTAATTTTACCTGAATCACCTGATATTTCCTTTAATTTTAATGCCGATACTTTTATTACTAATTCTTTACTTTCCTCAGCAAACTCTATCTGTTCTTCAGGGACATTATATCTTAAATCATTATTTACTATACTTACTTTACAATCAGAAATATCTCCTACCTCATATTTAAGTACACCGCTCTTTGTCTCCAATCCGACATTTAATCGTTTAGTCCATTTTCCATATACAACTCCCATTGCAATTATACACACCATAACTGTCAATGCGAATATTCTTTTCTTAATCATTATTTACCTCCATAATCTTGCATTATTCACTGCAATAACTACCTCCATACGGTTTTTCATCCCCAGTTTACCTAATATATTACTAACATGTTTCTTGGCAGTTGCTTCCGATATAAATAATTCCTTTCCTATTTCGTTATTGCTCTTGCCTTCTTTTAACAGGCTTAACACCTCAGATTCCCTTTTGGTAAGATTATCCTGAACCGATACGGATGGCTTCATCTTAATACATTCAGGCGAATAATATCGTCCACCACGCATAATTACATTCAACGCATATATTACATCTTCTTCATTAGCATTTTTCATAATTAATCCTGATATTTCCGGAATTTTTATATCTTCAAATCCACCGCATTGCATTTTATCACACAAAAAAATAACCTCAGTACTTTTAGTTTTTCCTGACTTCATCTCTGGTTCTGTAGATTTACAAATTATTTTCTCCTTATTAAACAAAGTAATAATACCTTCCATATTAGTCATTATACTACTATCTATGTCAGAAATACCAATATTCTCATCAAGCAATATGATATCCGGATTATAGCATTTTGCAATATTTACACCATCAGAAATATTGTCTCCTTCGTACACCTCTACCAAATCTCCATTGTTTTTTCCTATTTGAGTCATAATCTGTTTAAGCCCCATACGAAATATGGGGCTGCTATCCAGAATCAACACTCTCACTATTTTCTCCCTCCATTAACTTTTTATTATTTACTTTCTCCATCTATATTATATTCGTATTTCCATAAATCTATTCCACAATCTTATGAATTACATGGTCATTTATCCACATATAAATATCTTTATACACTTTATCTTTGTTCGTTTCATTTAGAATCTCATGTCTGCAGCCATCATACAAAGTAAGTGTTATATCCTTAACCCCCTGTGCCGTATATGTCTCATATACCTGCTTAACCGCTTCCCCATAATCACCGACCGGATCCTCCTTGCCGGCATTTATAAGCATTTTAACATCTTTAGGAATTTTTTTAATATTTTCTTTATTAATAATATATTTTATGGTAGACAATAGAGCCTCATAACCATTTAGTGTAAATTTAAATCCACATAGCTCATCTTCTTCATATTTCTTAAGTGTTTCTTTATTTGTACATATCCAGTCATCACCCGATACAGGATTGTCTATCTTTCTATTATATGCTCCAAACATCATCTTATAGATAAGTTCGCTTCTAAATCTGTCACCTTTAGCCATAATAAGCATTTTCGTTATGGCAAGTCCCGCATTAACGACAGCTTCCGGCTGGTTTCCTGTTCCCATTATAATTATACCGTCTAATTCATTGCCATATTCCATAAGATACCTTCTGGCAATAAATGATCCCATACTATGCCCCAGAAGAATATATGGAACTCCCGGATAATGTTTCTTGACCGTCTTAGTTATATGGACTAAATCTTTTACAAGATCGGCACTTGAACTGTAATTTTCTGCTTTTCTTTTATTCATTCCCTTTATCGGTATGGCAAAATATCCAAGATCATCTTTATTCACAATAGAGTTGCCATGTCCCATATGATTATTACCAACAACTAATATTCCTCTTGCAGCCAAATACCTTGCAAATTCATCATATCTGTCAATATGTTCTGCCATTCCATGAGATATCTGTAATACCGCTTCCACATCCCTGTCCGGTATCCACATCTTTCCATGTATCTCCGTATACTTGTTACTTGATAAAAAACTGAATTCTTTTACTCTGATTTCACACATAATAATCTCCATTCCGCAGGCACAACGTGCCGGAGGAATCGCGAGCCAAATTTCAGATTTGTCTCGCAATAGATGCTATTTGTGGTGCCTGCTGCACAAATAGCTATGCAAAAGCATTGGCGCATCAGCACAATTCTTTCGCACTGACCTCTTTTCTGAGTGACTTGTCTTACTCTGTTCTGATTCTTCTTATACAATCATGCCAGCCTGCGACCAACTTATCTCTCTTTACCTTATCTGCCTTAGGAGAAAATGTATCTCTAAGCTGCCAGTTATCTTTAATCTCTTCTATATTTTTATAATATCCCACTGCCAGTCCGGCTAAATACGCCGCACCTAATGCTGTTGTCTCTATAACTTTCGGTCTTATAATCTCTGTACCGACAATATCTGATTGAAACTGTAACAGAAAATCATTAGCACTTGCACCACCATCAACTCTTAGTGATGACAAATTAATTCCCGAATCTTCTTCCATTGCTTTTAATACATCTAATGTCTGGTACGCCAATGATTCTAATGTTGCTCTTACAAAATGTGCTTTATTACTTCCTCTTGACAATCCGAACACTGCACCTCTTGCATAAGCATCCCAATATGGCGCGCCAAGTCCCGTAAATGCCGGAACTACATAGACTCCATTACTATCTTCTACGGACATTGCCAAATCATATGTTTCTTCGGCTGTATCTATAAGTTTTAATTCATCTCTTAACCATTTTATGGCCGCCCCTGCTACAAACACACTACCTTCTAAAGCATACTGAACATCTCCATTAAGTCCTATTGCAATTGTAGTAAGTAATCCATTTCTTGACACAACTGCTTTCCTTCCGGTATTCATAAGAAGAAAACAGCCTGTTCCATATGTATTCTTGCCTTCGCCTTCATTAAAACAACATTGACCGAATAGTGCTGCCTGCTGGTCTCCTGCTACACCTGCAATTGCCACAACACCACCAAATACTGTCTCATCTGTCATTCCATATAATTCTGATGAATTCTTCACTTCCGGCAACATAGTCTCAGGTATATTGAATAATTCTAACAACTCCCTGTCCCATTCAAGTGAGTGTATATTAAATAACATTGTTCTCGCTGCATTCGTGTAGTCTGTCGCATACACTTTTCCTTTGGTAAGCTTATAAATAAGCCATGTATCAACTGTCCCAAACATAAGCCCGCCTCTGTCTGCCTTATCTCTTGCACCCTCAACATTTTCCAATATCCACGCTATCTTGGTTGCTGAAAAATATGGGTCTAAGATAAGCCCTGTCTTAGACTTAATTATCTCTTCATATCCATCTTCTTTAAGTCTGTCAACCATCGGTGCTGTTCTTCTGCATTGCCATACTATTGCATTATAAACCGGTTCGCCTGTCGCTCTGTCCCAACATATTGTTGTCTCCCTCTGGTTAGTTATTCCTATTGCCGCAATCTCGTCGCTTTCGATTCCGTTTCTTGCCATAGCTTCAACCATTACACCTAATTCAGATGACCATATTTCATTAGGATCCTGCTCTACCCATCCACTTTCTGGAAAATACTGTGTAAATTCCTTTTGTGCTGATGATACAATTTCTCCCTGTTTATTGAAAATAATACATCTCGAACTTGTAGTCCCCTGGTCTAATGCCATTAAATATTTCTTTGTTTTTGCCATAAGCCTTACCTTTCCCTGCAAATATATTTTAGTATTTTCTTATATAATTTTCATTTACATATACATAAAACTAATATAACTTTTATCTGTAACTTCTTATCAGTAGTTATTTACCCTGCTTCAAATAATACTCATTCATATTTCACGTTAATTACTAATATATATAATAACATAGATATACCATCTGATACAATTATTAATTAATGATTATTCTAACTAACGTACATTTTCCGCTACATTAAACCCTAAAAAATGTTTTTATTTATATAGACAAAACCTTTTACATTTTATATAATGTTTAGGAAATTTATTATTTTTTAATCTAAATTTAAGGAGGATTTGAATTATGAGAGAAAGAAATATTGCAGTATGCATTATTCTGTCAATTGTTACTTGTGGAATCTACGGTTTATATTGGCTCTATGCAATGGCAAATGACATCAACGAACTAACAGGTGATAATTCTACATCAGGTGCTATGGTACTTGTTCTTTCAATTATTACTTGTAGTATTTACCTTTGGTACTGGTTATACCAGGCAGGTAAAAAAATTGACGCTGTTAAGTGTGCAAGAGGCCAGATGTCAGATAACTCAGGTGTTTTATACCTTATCTTAGCTATCTTAGGTCTTTCAATTGTTTCATATTGCTTAATTCAGAATGAACTTAACCATTTATAAAATGAATTGCAAAGTAACTTATAGATATTTGTAATGGATATGAAAAACAGAGCTTTTAAAATTTGCAAATACATATTGAGTTTATTATTAATCGGTCTTTCTTATGGAATCTTCGTAAGAAAGACTGGTTTTGCTATACCGTGTATTTTTTATCGAATTACAGGTCTGCAATGCCCGGGTTGCGGTGTAACACGTATGTGTCTCGCTCTTATGAGACTTGATTTCGTGGCAGCATATCATTATAACAAACTATTGTTTATAATATCTCCTGTAATTGTTTTTATAATTGCACAACAGATTTACAGATATATTCGTTTTAACGATGCTAAGACAACAAAAGCACAAACAGTAATTCTGATTCTACTGATTGTACTTTTGGTAATCTGGGGAATTTTGAGAAACATTTTTTAATCTCAGGATTCCCCTTTTATATCCATAACAATAATTTATTCATTTTCTTCTTTTAACTCTCTTATAATATCTCCATTTGTAATTTTTCTTCTCAAAAAATATATAAATAAAATGAATATAGATATATATATTGCTGCTAGTATCCCCATTATTTTAAATGGATAATAATATTTCAAATAATTAATCACACTAATATTAATTTCTAGTATCTTATAACATATTAATCCAGATAAAAAACCAACTATCACATATCCTATTATAAATATACGTCTTATATCTATTATAAATATTTTTATTATCTTTCTACTTGCAACTCCTATAATTTTTAAAATATTACTCATTTTCTTAATATCATAAAATCTATTACTAATTACAAATATAATATTTAATATAGTAAGCAATGCAACTATTAATGATATAATAATAGCAATATACATCATAATTCGATTTCTACTATCTATCAATTGATTTTCTTCTTTTATATTTTTCAATGTTATATACCGACAACCTTTGATACTATTTAATATATCATCATTATTACTACAATTTAAATATACTATATCAGGATACGAATAACTTATTAGCTCTTCATATTGTTTAACAAAAACATCTTTTGGAATAATAATTTTAATTTTATTATTATCATCTATACTTAACTTTAAATCGTCATATATTTTTTTAACTGTGAATGTTTTATTATATATTTCATTATCCTCTATAATATCCATTTTTATTTTATTGCCTTTTTTTATACCACTACTAACATCTCCTATTCCATATGAATGTATATTACCTATTAATATACATTCGTTTTCATTCAAATTATTTAAATCTTCTTTTTTTATGCCTATACTTTCACAGTACTTGTCTTCTATACCTATCACTAATATTCTTAACGTACAATACCTGTTATCAGATTTAGACATCTGCCTTTTAAACTGTGTATCATAATTTTCTAATATATTCAGATATTGATTTGATATAGTGTTTTTTTCAATATAAGATTTCTGTGAGTTTTTTATATATAAAGGTAAAATTTCAGAATTATTAGTGTTTTTAACGACATCTTCTATTCTTTTTATAGTATCTATATATATCTCTATTTCCTTAGTTGCTACCTCATTTCCACTATATGTAATTTGGTATTCATAATTATTATAATTTGCAAAATTTACCCTTTTAGTATTTATGTAAAACAAAACTGAAATGAAAATAATTCCAGAAATACATATTGGTAAAATTAATATAAACATACTTTTCCAATTAAATAAATGAATATTTTTTGCCAGCTGAATATATAAATCTCTATTCTTTACTAATTGACTACCCGTTTTTATACTTTTTCTTCTACTTTTTTTATTAAATAATATAAAATCTTTATATATTTTTTTCAATATTAAAGATATATTTGTAATTAAACCTATTATAATAAATACAAGTTGTATTAATAAATTTATTTTTAAATATCCGTTAAAATCTGAAAATGAGCATTTTCCCTTAACTAAAATTATAAACAATATCGATACCAAAATAGCTATTCCGTAGCAAACAATTACGCATTCTATCAACGAATATACTATTTTTTTCTTATTTATTCCTATTCTGAGATATAATTCATTCATTTCCGCTGTTCGTCCTAATGCTAAAATAAATACAGAATTAATTAATACCAAAAGTGAACCTGTAATTAAAAATAGAATTATATATCCTATTTTTAATAAAGCAGTTGGACGATTACATTCATCACGCTCAGATATATTCAATACATTTCCATTATTAAAAATTGTTTTTCTATTTAAATTATATTTTTTTATAAGACTTTCTTTATTGCCTTTAAAATTATCTGAGAAAGATTGAATAAAAACATTATACTCATATGGTAGTTCTATATAATTCATATTAAAAACTACAAGCCTGCCATTATACTCTGAATCAATAAGACTTTGCATTTCTACTAACCCTGTAACAATATAATCATTTTCATCAACTGTTATTTTTGCCCCTATCATTTCTTTATATTCATAACCCAGCTGAAATAAATAATTAATGTTACATAATACCTCATTAGAACTTTCCGGAAACTTCCCTTTTACTAGTTTGCAATCTGTTATTTCTGTAAATTCATTATCACATGCTATTAAATATTCGTCTTCTGTAAAATTTTCCTGAGTTTGAGCCACTTTATAAAGTGTTTTATCATTTTTTATTTTATTTGCTGTTTCTTTGTCCAAATATCCTATACTATAATGATATTCTCCATAACTTTCTTTTGCAATTTTCTTAAGATATTCTCCACCAATATATAAAGCCGTATTTAAAAAATTGATTATTAAAATTGACAATATACATATTGTTATTATATATATAAGAAAATCTTTCTTTTTCATATAACTTTTAATCAATAAATTATTAATTGATTTCTTCATAACATTTTCTCCCGCTTAGCGACTTAACACTAATTTTCTATCCAAATAATCTGATACCATTTCGTCATGTGTTACAACAACTAAGGTTTGATTATTTTTTTCACAACATTCACACAACAATTTCATGACAATATTACTATTTTCTTTATCCAGGCTTCCCGTTGGTTCATCAGCAAAAATAATTTTAGGTCTATTAATTAATGCTCTTGCAATACACACTCTTTGTTGTTCTCCCCCAGATAACTGCGATGGATAATAGTTCTTTTTTGATTCAATTTTTAATATTTCACATAATTCATCTGTATATTCCTTATCAAAGTTCGTTCGTAATGCTAATGCCGGAAGAATTATATTATCATATACATTAAGTGTATCAATAAGATAAAATTTCTGATAAATAAATCCAAACTTTTCTAAACGCATACTTTCTATTTTTTTATAATTTGTCTTTATATAATTAATTCCATCTACTATTACTTCTCCCGCCTGAAACTCCTCTAATCCAGCTAATATATGTAATAATGTGCTCTTTCCTGAGCCGGAGGCTCCCATTATTGCTATTTTTTCACCCTCTTTTATCTCTAATGAATAATTATTAAAAATGTCAGTCATTATACTTCCATTTTCATATTTTTTACACATATTATTTACCTTTATTATCATATGTCTCCTTTCATTCTGTAAATTTTATTTTCTTAACTTGGCATGTTTTAATGATATTATTTCATCATTACTTCCCAACATTTTACTGCTGTAATATACTTCTATATCCAGTCTTTGTATATAATCAAGAATTTCCTCATCCGACATATCTCCCATATACATAGTTAACCAAATTATCTCTGTGTCCTTTTTAGTTTTTAATGGTTTTATATTTTCTGATACAAAAGCACCTGTTGAATATAATACATAACTATCATCTTTTTCATTAGTAACACTTCCTATGATGTCTTTTAAATTAAATATACTATTATTTTTGAATTCCACCGAAATTATTACTGTTCCATAATCTTTCGTCTTATCCGATGGTAAATTTCTATTTTTTCTAACCAGCTGTTCATCATTTAAAAAAACACTACTATTTTTTCCTTCATATCTATCAATTAATGCATTAAATATTTCGTCATCATATTCTTCTCCAGCCAGATTTTCATCATCTCTTGATATAAATATTTCTATTTTATTTTCATTTATTTCACAAGGCTTAATTACATTGAAATATATAAATATTAAAACTGGTATTATAATTATAGCTATAACTATTATTTTGCGTTTACTCATTCGTTTATTTTCCTCCAAATATTATTTTAATTTACTTAAATACTATTCTATAAAACGTATTACAATTTTTATTATATTTTTTCTTCATGTCCCAATATATATACGACGTGTCATCATAATTATTTTGTGCATATGTACTTGCCGCATTTGGATTATAATTTCCATACACCGTAATTGTAGAAAATTTAATTCAGAAACAATAGTTGATTTTCGGTGTTACTTTTCGTTATTTTTCGTTACTTTTCGTTACTTCTTTAACAAATATTTAATATTGTTACCTTAGCATTAACATTTTTCAGCAATATTATATATAATTATATTAATCCTTTCTTCACATACATATCCTCGTCTAACCCATTCTCTGTAAGCTTCTCATCTTCCACACGAACATACACTTCGCCATCTCTGGTAAGAAGTTTTACGCTGACCATCAAGGATTCACCCTCTAAACGCTCTTCACAACCATAATCGCCATCAAATATTTCTAAAATATAACCATACAAATCACTATTCTTTGACAGTTCTTCCTTAATCTCATTAATATTAATCTCATTAATATTAATTTCCTTCATTATTTACCGCCTCCGTCTGTTTCTTTCTTCTTTTCTTATGCCTTTTTACTAATATAAATATGAATATAATCCATAATACTACTGCTGCAATAACTGAAATAGCTGCATAGACCTGCCAATCTCTATATGTAGTTGCATAACGGTATCCTAATTCACTATTCAATGTAAGTAACTTTTCTCCGGATACCTGAGATGTAATATATACTGCATACGAAGTGCATCCTATTGCTGCAAGTGTTCCAAGCAGGCTGATTATCAGCATTATAATTACCATTTTTATTACCTTTATACTGCTTCTTAACCATATATATTTTCATACATATTGTCTATCGCAATTCCTTTCATTTTAATTTAATACATTTCCAATTTACTTTTTCCTGCGTCTTTTTATTCCTTTAATAAATACAATCATATATACCACAACAAGTATAATTAGTACGCCTGTAATTATATACAATTTTCTTCTGTTGCTTTTACTCATCTCATGTGTGACTGTTGCACTATATTGAGACTCATTACCTGCGACATCAATTGCCACAAGCTTTATGGCATTTTTACCAAGTTTAAGTCTGACCTTTTCATTAAAATAGCCTTTTTCCATCTCAATTTCTCTTCCATTGAGAGTAAGCACTGCACCCTCTTCAGAATATCCGCTTATGTAAATATAATCTTTAGATGTAATGCTGTTATCTATATCATCGGCTATTGAAAGTGCCGGTGGAACTGTATCTACATAGATATTTTTAGTAAATGTAATTACATTGTTCTTCTCATCTGTTATTCTGAATACAACTACATTGTCTCCATCACTCATATTAATTCTATATTTACCTGATTCAGTTTCTCCCTCAAGCATAAGCTCATCATTTAACCATGCATCAATTACAGCTTTGCCGTTTATAGTTACATCGGCTATAATAAACTTGTGATTTGTAGCATTTTCTTCGACATCATACACCACATTTGCATCTACGGTTGTATCCCTATTTACTTCGATTTTATCATAATTACAGTCATTACCATCTACTACGGCTAAATATACCTTTTCATCACTGTCTTTAAAATCTCCATAATATAATGTATCGCCTGCTTCGGTTTCCACTTCAGATATAAGGTTCATATCTTTATCCCAGACATAGACTGTTTTTCTGTCATTTTCATTCTCATTTGTCCAGCTTATATAATAACCATCATTATATTTTCCACCTTTAACATCTTTAACTTTCTTCTGGCTGTCCTTACGGCTGATACTTATTACTGAGTCTGTATATGCCCTTTTAAATACACCATCTTTAGACACACGTATATAAAAATGATATTCACAAGGCTTAAGATTGCCAAATGATAATTCGGCTTCACCACTTGGCCCACCAGTTCCTGAGTATACCTTTTCTCCGTCAAAACCCTCGTTATCTGTATCAGCAAATACTTCTATCTGTACCTGTTCAGGACAATCACTTATAGAATACTTAGCTATGTATTTATCATCTTTTGCCTCGACACTAAATGAATTAATAACCATAGAATTAGGGAGTTGTCCTGCTTCCACCTTAACTACACCTAAGTTATCTCCGCTGACTTTAATTGTCCATTCGCCCTTAGCAGGCTGTCCGACATTTACTATGGCTTCGCCATTTGCCTCGTAGACATTATCCGATGTCTTTTCTTTACTGTAGACTTTACCGTCAGGCGAAATTAATTCAACTGAGCCTTTTTCTTCTACATTATCCCATGTTATATAAAATATCGCATTAGTATAATCCTTATCTACATTTAATTTTACTTCTTTCGTCTCTGCAAATGCATTAACGTAAAGTAAAATCGTAAATAACATAGAAACAATTGCCACTTTAACTATTCTCTTCATAATATACTTTTCTCCATTCCGCAGACGTTTACATTAATTTGATGATGTACCAATTTTATTCCAGATAAATGGGCCACCATCTGCATCATACCAGAGTGTTCCCTCTTTGTTCACACTGCCATCTTTGTAATTAACTGTAACTGCTGCATATTTGAAATCCCATTCAAATTCAACTTTAAATGATGCATTACCATTTGCATGAATACTAAGTGGTGCGCAATCAAGTTTACCATTTACTCCGGCCTTCATATATGCACCTGACAGATTTCCACCTAAGTCTGCATCAGCACCACCTGATATTTCCATTCCAAAACCTGAAATATTTAACTTAACATTTGCTGAAATGTCTAGTCCACTTTTATTAATCTTAGCCTCAGCCGATGCTTTTTCAGAACCAAGCAATGACATATCTGCACCGATTACGAATTCCGGCTCTGAGAAATTAATCTCTATTTTGCCATCAATGTTACCTATTTCGCCCCAGTCCTTGAATTTCTTTAATAGCTTATTATTACTTACATCTATGGTATTAAATATATTAGCTTCAGCACCTAATTTAGCTGCCAATACTACGTCCTGATAATCATAAGCATCTGACTTTATATCTGTACCGATAATATTGTATGTCTCAGGTGATACAATACTTTCATACAGCTTTAATAATCCTGTACTCATTCCCTGAAGGGAGCCACCGACTTTATTGATTTCAATAATCTTATATATCGGTATTCCGGGATTCAATGAAGCATCTATACTTACTTTATCAGGTAACCAGTAATATGATGACAATGAACCCTCAAGTCCCTCTATGCCTGTTCCTCCAAAACCAGGTATAAGTCTGCTAAAATCAATTTCTCCACCGATACTCCAGTATTCATTATCTGCATCAAGGGAGTTTAATTTAACTTTTATGGACTTTATTCCAAATGTTCCAAATTGTAATGCGTCATTCACATTTACTTCGGCTTCGCCACCAAATTCTATTCCATCAGGTGTTAATGCAATGGAAACTCCAATGTCTCCGGCATCTTTTATGTCAAATTTATTGGCATCTGTTCTTGAAACAGGTGTTGGTTCCGGTTCATTTGCACCTTTTTTATGCTTCAATGATTTATTAACGTCTTTAACTATCTCATCTAATCTTATGCTCTTAACATCTATCTGCAGACGGTTTGAATACAGATTAACTTCTGCAACATCGACATCCATTATCAGTGGAATTGATAAATCAAAGTCACAAATATTATTATCAAAACCTGCCGAAGAAGAATCTACATCTATAGAATATCTGTGTTTTTGAATAACATAGTCCTTACCACCCATAACAAGTGTTGTGAAGTTCTGTCCGTTTGCTTCTGACATCTGTTTATAACTTACATATAGTTTGGAATTGCCGCTTAATGTACCGCTTTCGCCTACATATACAGATGAATTTGCATTTAAGTCAATGTCTTTATCCATTCCATTTACGGTTATCTCCATATCGCCTGCACTATGTACAAAACCATTTAGCATAACATTTCCACTTGCTAATAATTTGTTATCTGAAATTTGTCCGATTGCATCAGCAGTAATGGTACTTCCACCTAATCTTATGGACTTGGTTGTACCTGATTTGAATACGCTAAACATTTTATTAGCAATAATTAATCTTCCATCTGATGTCTTAATCTGGATATCATATCTTCCCGGTTCAATTGTACCCTTTAATGTGGCTGTTAATGTAGTCTTACTTTCCACTTTGATATCCGTAAGCGGAATTTTACCTACGGAAATATTCATTCCCTCTTCAAAACCACCACCTGTAATCGTAACACTTATGCCATTTGTTACATCTTTTATACAGGTTGTACCTGGAGTAATTGACGATATTCCCAATGTATTTTCATCGATTTTCTCAATTGAATCTTTGTTACCTTCATCAGATGGTTTGTTTTCTTCCTTAATATAATAATCTTTGTTATCAGATGTACTGTATTCATCAATTGATACCATAAGATTTCTTGGATCTGTTTCCACATTTTTCTCTACCGTATATTCTATACAGTAATTATTCACTATGTATTTCTGTAATGTCAGATAAATGTCCGATAATTCTGACGAACTTGATGCTTTAATGAATTTACCACCTGTCTTATCAGCAATGTCTTTCATATATTCCTCATCAGCATCACCAAATGCTACTGTATATACAGCTATCCCTTCATCGACTGCGTTCTGTATCGCTTCCGGCATGGCAGCCGTATTTCCGTCCTGACCATCAGACATAAGTATTATAGCTCTGCTTCCTGTTTCATCTTTTATTTCATCAATTCCGGCATTAAGTCCACCGGCAATATTAGTTCCTCCGTCACTTTCTATGCTGTTAATTGCACGTTTAAGTCTTTCATGTGAATCTGTAAGTTTCTGCACATTTTCAGCACCATCAGCATATGCTATTATTGAAATCTTTTCATTTTCTTTTTCCATATAATTTACTGCTTCAACGGCAGCCATCTTAGCATTATCTATTGGTGAACCTAACATGCTTCCACTCTTATCCATCACTATCGCAATGCTTACTTTACTGCTTGATTTATCGCTTAATATTTTAAAATTATCTATTTCATATAAAGTATCTATTAATGTAAAATCGTTTTCTTTAAAATCTGATGCTAACTCATTTTTACCCTCTTTATCACCATTGATATTCACATATGCTTTTATCTTTGGATATTCAGATTTATCAATTCTGCTTATATGAATATTCAATTTATCATATTTGAGTGTGTTAGTAACATATGAATTAAATGAGCCATTAATTGTGCTTTCATCAGAAGGAACCACTCCATTTGTCTGTGCATCAATCAACGCATCAACGACAGCATTTAATTCTGAATTATATTCATCTGTCGTTAACTTATTATATTGCTCAACTACTTCATCGAGTGCCTCTTTTATGGCTGAATTATCTGAAATATCTACACTATTATCTATTACCTCGTATAAATATTTATTAGCAGTCTCTCTGTCTCCTATAATCAGATACAGTTTGGCAAGCTGCAGATTATACATTCCTGTTTCATCACCATTCTTAGGTCTTTTTGCAAGAATATAATTAATTGCCCTTTTTACGTCCACATAATTTGCTTCTGTATACAAATCATTTGCTTCTGATAACAGCTTATCTATCTGTGCTTGAATTTCATCTGTAATATTATCATTATATTCTTCTAATTTCTTCGCCTGCTCGTATTTCCTCTCAGCCTTTTCTATTAATTTTCTAACCTCAGAATCTACAGATTTATTATCTATATCATTACCAGTACCATTGTCTATTGCATAATCTGACCTGTCATCTGGTGAATTATTAATACCGTCACCACTTGTCATTACATTATCAGTATTTAACTGTGCTTTAGAATATGCCTCCTGCGCAATAACGTCAGTATATATAACATAGTTCTCTTCATTTCTATATTTATTAATAAGCTTGTCAGCTGCTTTCTTAGCTGCCTCATAATCTTTTATATATATGTAATATTTACAATAAAGTCTTAATACATCCTCACTTTTACCATATTCACTCTCTATATCTTTCAAATCATTTTCAGTAATTTCAGAAATATCCTGACCATACAATTTATTATCCATTTCATAGTCCTGTGTATAATCCTGAAGCTGTTTGTCTGAGAATTTCATCTCATTCATATAATCCTTCGCTATTTCTATAGCTTCTTCAGTCTTTTCAGTTTTAACATTATATGAGCCTGAAGCAGTATATTGTATCTGTATATCCTCTAAATCAGCAAGATAATCCTTATAATCCGTATATTTTTCTTCTGATTCTCCAACCAGGCCTATTTCTTCCTTACAAATTTGTTGAACTTTTTTAACATATTTCTTATCAATATCTTTAAGTTCGCCACTTTCTAAAAGTCTTTCTGATTTAAAATATCCCTGTATATAATCCTGCTCTATTAATGATGATATAACGCCTAAAACCTCTGCTTTAACGCCATACTCGCCACCAACTGTAGCAAGTTTTACCTCCGCACTTGATATATTTCCATCTATAAGATAATTATATGCCACAAATAAATCTGAAGCATCCGACTTATCTTTCCTAACTGTATTCAAAATACCCATCGTCACTGAACCGATGGTTAATATAATAATTGTTGACATTAATATCCATTCAAATGCTTTTCGTCTTATTCTCAGGAATATATGCCCTAGTATATCAATTATCAGAAATATTCCAAAAACTATTGCCAGCTTCCAATACATTCTTTTTCTCCTTTGATTCGTTTAATATATTTTTTTAACCTAAAAATGGAATTAAGGTAATATGCTCCCTTAATCCCATAATTATCTAAATTATTTTGTACCAAATATTCTGTCGCCTGCATCACCAAGTCCAGGACAAATATAAGCATCTTCATTTAAACATCTGTCTAACTGACCTACATATAACTGGATATCAGGATGTGCTGTCATTAATCTGTCAATTCCCTCTGGTGCGGCAATTATTGACATAAACTTTATCTTCTTTCCGCCATGCTGTTTTATGAAATTAACTGCGGCAACTGCTGAACCACCTGTTGCAAGCATAGGATCTGTTACAACGATTACTCTCTCTTCAATTGGAGTTGGAAGCTTACAATAATATTCCTCCGGCTCATGAGTTTCTTCATTTCTGCATAAACCAATATGACCTACTTTTGCACTTGGTGTAAGTGCAAGTATTCCACCCACCATACCAAGACCAGCTCTAAGAATAGGTACAACTGCAAGTTTTCGTCCTGCTATCATTGGTGTCGTACACTTTTCAATAGGAGTTTCAATCTCTACATCTTCTGTTGGAAGATCTCTAAGTGCTTCATATCCCATAAGCATAGCGATTTCTTCTATTATAGTTCTGAATTCGTTAGTTCCTGTATTCTTATCCCTAAGCATTGAAATCTTATGCTTAATTAATGGGTGGTCTAAAATAGTTACATTCTCATAGTTTTTGTACATACCTTTACCTCGCTTCTATATTTTCTATTCTTTAAATTCGTAATCTTTTCCTGGAAGAATTGCATTCAATAATATTCCCGCTATTGCGGCAATTGCAAGTCCTGATAATGTAATTGCTACACCGGCTACATTGAATGTAATACCTGAGGCAATAACTGATTCACCTGCTGCATTACTTACTGACTGATATTCTATGCCAAGAGATGTTACTAATATTACCGCTGCAATAATAAGATTTCTGCTCTTTGTAAAATCTACGGCATTTTCTACTACGTTTCTTACACCAATTGAGGAAATCATTCCATATAAGATTAATGACACACCACCAATAATTGCTGATGGAATAACCTGAATTACAGCTGCAAATTTTGGTGAGAATGATAACATAACTGCAAAAAGTGCTGCAATTCTCATAACAACCGGATCATACACTTTGGTTAATGCAAGTACACCTGTATTTTCTCCATATGTTGTATTCGCAGGGCCACCAAATGCTGCTGATAAACTTGTTGCAAGACCATCACCTAAAAGCGTTCTGTGAAGTCCCGGATCAGCAATATAATTCTTACCTGTGGTTGCTCCGATTGCTGATATATCACCGATATGTTCCATCATTGTTGCCAATGAAATTGGTACAACTGCTACAATTGCACTTACATCAAATTTCATAAATTCACTTGTTTTTAATGGAAGTCCAACCCATGCAGCATTCCTGATTGTTGCATAATCAATTGTTCCATGTCCATATTTAGCAAGAATAATTGCTATTACATATGTTCCAACTACTCCAAGCATAATTGGAATAATCTTAACCATTCCTTTACCCCATATGTTACATACGATAACAATGGCTATTGCTATAATTGCAAGAAGCCAGTCTGTTTTACAGTTATTTATAGCTGATGGTGCAAGTATAAGACCTATGGCTATAATAATTGGTCCTGTTACAACAGGTGGGAAAAATTTCATTACTTTTTTCGCTCCAAATACTTTAACCAATGCGGCTACCACTACATATACAAGTCCGGCTATAAATACACCACCACAGGCATATGGTAATGCATTAACTCCCTCGCCAAAGTCCATTGCCTTAACGGCTGAATATCCTCCTAGAAATGCAAAAGAAGAACCTAAAAATGCAGGTACTTTTCCCTTTGTTATTAAATGAAACAATAAAGTTCCAAGTCCTGCCATTAATAATGTTGTTGAAATTGATAATCCTGTCAGTATTGGAACTAATACTGTTGCACCAAACATTGCAAATGTATGCTGGATACCCAATAATAATGTCTTAGAAATACCTAACTGTTTGATATCATAGATTGCTCCATCTGACGGATTTTCTGACTGAATGCCAAGTTCCTTCATTTTCTTTCCTCCTGAATTGTTATTTTGCGGTAATATAAAAAACGATTACACACGCTTCTTTATATTATACAAAATTCGGCTGAAAATATCTATATCTATTTTTATTATAACCATTATCCTAGAAAAGACTTTTTAACCCTTATAACAAAAAATAAAATATATGACACACACCCGATTAAGGAAATATGAGAGCATGTGTCATAGACGGACTTCTTGGCCTTACTAATCATCTAAAAAGTTTAAAAAATTCTTCTGTGATAATGGTTTTGAATAATAATATCCTTGCAGATATTCACAACCAATAGACTCTAATTTTGCAGCCTGTTCAGCTGTTTCAATCCCTTCTGCCACAATATGGAACCCTAACTTTCTAATCATTTTTACACTACTATCTAGTGCAATTCCTGCTTTATCATTTTTAAATGATGACCATACTATAGTCTTATCCATTTTGATAAGATGAAATGGAAGATTTATCAGATAATTAATATTTGAGTATCCTGTACCATAATCGTCTAACGAGAACTGTACACCACCTTCAACTAATTTTCTCATATTAATATCTAACATCTGAGGTGAATTAACTGTGGCTGTCTCTGTTATCTCTAAATTAATCTGTCCCGGATGGAGTCCATATTTTTCAATCTTATCAGAAACCCTTTTAGCCATATCGTGTTTCATACATTCAATAACAGACACATTTACTTCTATATATTCTATGCCCTTTTTATATAATTCATTGGTTCTTGCGAATCTACATACTTCATCTAATACGAAATCATCAATTCTTATAATTGAACCATCTTCCTCTGCAATCGGTATAAATTCTTCCGGTGAAATAAATCCTAATTCCTCATCATTAAGTCTTACTAATGCCTCTGCTGAATTAATCTTCTTATCCTTCGTTGAATAAATAGGCTGAAAATATACCTCAAATGATTTATTCTTAATGGCTTTATGTATTGCTAATTTAACCTTGCTTTTTCTTCTTCCATTATAATATTCATTATCTCCTGCAATTATTACTCTGTTTTCCTTGCCATGATCTTCCTTAGCAAAATAATTAGTACAGGTAAATAGTTCTTCTAATTCTGATACATCCTCAGGATAACGGATAAGGCAAATGTCCATTATTACAGGTATCTCCAGATCTCCAACCATCCATACTCTGTCACAGTCTTTAAGTATTTCTTCTGTTAAGTCCTTCATTTGCTCATATGTATTTACATTAGATACAATGTAAAACATATAGTCAGACACTCTATATATCTTCATATCTTTTGTCTTAGAATTAAGGTAATCTGCTAAATCAATTTCAAAATCACTCATGCAGTCTTTACCAAATATTTTCTCAAGATATTCATAATCCTCAATGCTTACTGAAATTACATTAAATGGAATCTTTGATGTAATAAATACTTTTGCCCGGTCCATAAATGCTTTACGATTAAATGTGGCCACTCTTCCGTCTATCAGATCATCAGGTTTCTGCACATTAAAGTACAACACTAAGAAACATATCGCCTCGCCAAAACTTTCTACAAGGTATCTCGGATTAACACACTGTATAATTACTGATAATATAGTTACTATTGCAAAGAATTCTATATTATATAATTTGTATTTTTCTATGATTTTATCAAATCTTCTAATATAAAATATGGCAAATACAATGTAAAATATGCTTATGGCATATATGACTCCAATTAGTTTTCCTCTTACAAACCCATTCACTTTATCAATTTTAAAAATAACATTTGTGAATGTATTAATAGCTAACAACACAAGTCCAAACACAGCCGGTATTGTAATTACTACCCATAACTTACGATTTCTTCTGTAGCAACTTTCAGCACTTTCGAGATTATATAAACAATACATTACTATCATAAGCATCTTAAATATAAAATATATATACTCTAAAATATATATATACCATATACTATATTTCTCAATATGATTTATAAAATATCCCGATAACAAATCTGTAATTGATGTAACAAGAAGATATACCAGCATACTCACGTAGATTTTAAACTGTGAATCATGTTTTATTCTTCCCATAATGCAGGCAGCAAGGATAATACATGTTAATATTATTGCACATACTTCATATTCTAAAATATACACACTTACCACCTGCTTTCCTTTTCATATTTTCTACATACATATATCTTCAATAATTGCTGATGTTACTTTAACTATATCTTCTGGTGCCAGAACAAGTTGTGTTCCTATTCGTCCACCACTTATAATCACTTTGTCATAATTCATTATGCTATTATGCAACACTGTCTTATACTGCTTCTTCATACCAATAGGTGTACAACCACCTCTTACATATCCTGTCACTTTATTAATATCCTTAACATGTAACATTTCCACATTCTTCTCGCCGACCACTTTAGCTGCTTTCTTTAAATCAAGTTCTTTATCTATAGGAATTACAAATACAAAATAATTACTGCTTTTTCCTACTGCCACTAAAGTCTTAAATGACTCATCATAATTCTGTCCAAGTCTGTCAGCAATATCTGTTCCACTTATAAATTCATCACATTCATAAGTATTTATATCATATTTAATTTTATTTCTATCTAAAATACGCATCGCATTTGTTTTCAATTCTTTACCCATTGTAAGTCGCTTCCTTTGATGTCATTTATTTTGTTCTATTTTAATATTCTTAGTCCCATCGCTATCACATCTGATGTTTCCATTACAATTAAAATAATACTTTACATTTAATTTCTCCAATTCATATATCAGACTTGTCGATACTTTACTTTCTGATTCACATGTAATTATCGCATATTCAGGGGCTGACTCGTCTATAAACTGTATGGTATTATCCTCTAATCTGCCATGATAAGGTACCTTTAAAACATCTGCCTTAATCATTGAATCACCTAACAACTCTGATATTCTCTCATCTTCAATATCTCCCGTAAATAAAAAACTATCATTATTATTCACTATCTTTGTAACCAGTGAATTGTTATTATCATCTTCATTAAAAGTTTCTTTCGCAGGATAGATATCCATTATAATTCCGTCAAATTCTATTCTGATATTATCTGTTACATAACTTATCAGATTTAACTTATTCCATTTATTAAGTTTGTCCATAAATTTCTGATAAATACTTCCTGTACCATCATATTTAGGCATATAGATAACATTTACATCGAAGTTCTTAACTATATCTTTCGCCCCGCCTATGTGGTCTTTATCATAGTGAGTAATTATCATTCCATCTAATTTCTTTATATTTTTGCTCTTAAGAAATGCAGTAACCTCATCTGCTGTTTCTTCGTATCCTGTGTCTATCAGATATGTGTGCGTTTTAGATTGAATCAACATACAATCACCCTTACCCACATTCAGATAATCAACAACCAGGTAATTATTTTTAGTTATGTTTGCGCCTGTACCTGTAATTTTTTCTTTTTCTCTGCTACATAATAGCAGAAATATACATAAACAGATGCATAATAATGTTGTTAGAAAAAATCTTATGTATTTAAATTCCGTACTGGTTTTTCTTCTATATAAAAACATTATTATCATCTCCATTTTATTTAGTGTTATATTCACGCTTTAAATATTGTGAAACATCACACCTTAATTTATTTTCTTTTTAAATTTGCATACTGCCCTTTAATCATCATATAAAGTTCATGACCTTTTTCTTGTCCTAATCTGCTTACAAGCATTCTGTAGAAGTGCTGTTTTCCTGTTGATTTACCAATAGTTTCAACTAATACAGGAACAACATCTTCTTCATACTTATCACCTATAATATTCTTAATATCATCCGTTATATTTAATTTTACTTCTGCTGCAAAAATCTTATTTTTTGATGTAGGATTTTGAATATTCAGATTTGGTTTCTTATCTATAGTGTTGTTTACTTCAGTTTTAACTTTTTCTGTTTTAACTTCTTCAGTTTTTACTTCTGTATTCAGATTATAAGAGCTGTTATAATTACCTGTATTATCTTGTCTGTTCATATCATATGAATTGTTATAATTATCAGTATTGCCTTGTCTGTTCATATCATATGAATTATTATAATTACCATTATATCTTGGTCTGTTCGTATTATATGAATTATTGTAATTACCATTATATCTTGGTCTGTTTGTACCATATGAATTATTGTAATTACCATTATATCTTGGTCTGTTCGTATTATATGAACTATTTGAATTACCGGCAAATTTAGGTCTGTTTAAACTATAAGAATTGTTCTGATAATTGCCATATGATCTGTAATCACCTGTTTTATATTCAACAAATCTTCCCGGTACAGACTGATTATCTTTAATAGTCTGTTTATCCTCAGGATATCTTCTGCCATATCCTTTATCATATCCTCTGTCTGAATGTCTCTCATATGATTGTGTCTCTCCTTCGGCAGAGTTTCTGTTATTAGAAGACTGTTTTACAAGTCCCTGAGGTTCAGTTTCTGTTGAACTATCATTATTGTCGTTATCATTGCTATTACTATTCTGCATAAATGGAGATTTTCTCATATCTATTTTCTCAATGAATTTACCTGTAAGACCATCATCAAATTCATCGCTTGTGCTGCTCTCCACATCAGAAGTAGCAATACTCTTACAAAGTCTGATATTGCAATTGCAAAGCTCCTGATTCTCCTCCCAGAAACTTGTTGCACAAAGAAATCCTTTATCCTGACTGATTATAACTATATTCTTATAGCTATTCTCCATAACCAGATATCCAAGATATGTTGATAACTGGAAGTCTAATGAATTTCTTCCACCTCTAAGTATTCTGAAAGTTTCAATCTCAGCTTTACTCTTGCTAAGTAACATATGTACATCAAAAGTTATTGCATCTGCGTTTTTACTGTAAAAAATAACTACTTTGTCACCCTCACTAAGCTCTTCAACGCCTCTAAGTCCTCCTGAACGAACATTTTCAAAATCCACTAAATATACTGTCATTAATAAATTCCTCTCTATTCTACTAATGCAGGTACTTTGCGCAAATCATAACTGTATATATTATAGCAGACTTGATTATTACAAGCAATACAAAGTAATAAATATTCGCATCAGCACATTAGTATATTATTAATAAAACCTTAATTAATATGCTCAATCAATGTTTCATTACTATTATAAATACCATATAAATACTAAAATATCAGTTCTCTACCTTATCTCTCTTTGAGACCTTTCCATGATTTATATCATATATTTCATCACATAATGTCTGAATATCTTCATTATTATGACTAACTAAAAGAATAGTTTTACCTTCTTTTCGGAGTTCTTTTAATATTCCTCTCATATCTTCGACACCCTCATTATCCAGACCATTCATAGGCTCATCTAATATATAAATATTCGGTTTCTCCATCATTGCCTGGGCAAGTCCCAGTCTTTGTCTCATTCCAAGGCTATATTTTCTTACAAGTTTATTTTCTGCACCCTCTAATCCTACTTTCTTCATTATTTCAAGTATTTCTTCTTTCCCAATTTTCTTTCTTAAATTAGCAAGTATTTTCAGATTTCTATATCCACTGTAATAAGGTATAAAACCCGGTGTCTCAATAATAATTCCTACATTTTGTGGAAAATCGACATCTTTACCAATCTTCTTTTCATCAACATATATATCACCTGACGTAGGTTTTACAAATCCACATATGCATTTCATAAGCATAGTTTTACCAGAACCATTTCTTCCGACAAGTCCATGAATTTTACCCTGTTCTAGTTTAATATTTACATCTGAAAGTATCGTATCTTTCTTAATTGTTAATCCTAAGTTGTTAACCTGAATTGCATAATCTTTCTTTTCCTGACTCATACACTAATCCTCCATTCCGCAGACGTTTACGTCGAAGGAATCGCGAGCAAAATTTCAAATTTTGCTCTGCGATAATAGCTAAAGGTGACGTCTGCGACACCTTTAGCTGTGTGAAAAATCTACATATCAATTCGATTTTTCACACTAATCCTCCATATCTGTTATCTTTGCAAAATCGTATCTTTTTACAGTTACCAAACTTACTGCAAACAGTACTATTAACAGTACTATAAAATAAATATATGAATATGAAATTTTAAATTTCTGTATTCTCAAAACATCATCAAAGTGCAGCCATGCAATTGAATGTGCCGACGGAAATACCCATTGTATTTTACTCTTTAGTCCACACAATGCACTTCCTACTCCTATAATTGTATAACTTATAAGAATTCCCATCATTCTTTTGCCAACTGAAAAGCTTACTAATAACATAAGTTCCATAACCATAAGATATAGCATTAATAACGTTATGGTTAAAATAACAGTCTGAACCGGTGTCATATTGTTATACAGCTTTCCATTTACAAGCATCGGAATCCTTGCCATCTTTTCGTTCGGAAATGCTTTTGTATATGATGTAATTACATTACTCCACATATTTTTACCAAACGAATGTCTTACAACAAGTGTTACGGAAATAACTAATATACTCATTAAATATGAACCTGCCGCCATTATTCCGAACAACAATTGTCCAAACATCCAGTTATTCTTGCCGACTCTTGAAATGTAAAACATTGTATTACCATCTGTTTTAGGAAAATCACTTACAAGTACAATGAATACAGCCGGAATAACCATTATTAATAATGATGAATTAGTCATCGCAATAAATGGTTCAAATACCATAAGCATTTCTCCCATTTTATGAGCTGCCTTTAACATTTCCTGAATAATGTAATCATATAAAAACACATATAATATCATAAAAATAAGAATTCTCGGATTACATATCCATTTAATGTATTCTGTCTGTGCAACATTTCTAATCATATGAAAGGATAATCCTGACTTATTCTTCTCCACAATCACACTTCCTTCCTATATAGATTCTGCATAAGACCATAATTAATATTGTTATACTTCCAAAAATAATTAACTCTTCTTTCATATCTACAATATATACTTCTTCTATATTGGTCACTAATGCATTATAGAGTTTTGGATATTTACCCTTTTGAACAAATTTTTCAAACAGATAGTTCAACATAAACGGAATCGATATTACTATGTATTTGTTCCTGTTTATCATTGATATTCCAAATGCACAGATAACCGATACTGCACCATATAGAAACATTCTTATGAACTTCATTATTATAAGTGCATTTATACCTATTTGTTTATACAACATTGAAGTTAATCCACTTTTATTTTTCAAAAAATCATTTTCAATCCGTATGCTCATCCCGGTTCCTTTTGGAAATATAAAATATATGATAAGACAAAATATAATATATCCTAACAGCACTATCAAGCCTCCTGAAAACATTGCCGCCATATATTTTCCTGTTATGTATCTGGTTTTTCCGACTCTGCTTATTTCAAACCTTGTAATGCTGTTCTTCTTTTCACCACATACTCCTATTATGAAAGGAATAGCCACAATTATTGGTACAAACATTTCTAAATATCCCGGAACACCTGTTATCATAATGTCTCTTGCATGTAAATCACCAATACCTATGACTTCCTCTTTTTCATCATCAAGAGCCAGTCCAATAACGGTGTATTCCTCACCCGTCTCCGGTGATGTATATATATTTCCCAATAACAGCAATACAACAACTGCAGCAATTGCCAGATAAAAAACTTTATTTGTTAATATCTTAGTTAGTTCTTCTCTAAACATTTGACACCTCTTTCGTTTTCTTCTCAATTAATTTACAGCTTCATATTGTATTCTACCTGTCTGCATATCAACATAAAAAATATAGTTTGTATCATCATTATCATTAGTGCATTCCACTTTCCATGCAGGCTTGCCTTCCCAATTTTCAGTATTAAGTATATTTCCATCTAATGCATTTCTAAGATAAATCATCTCAATTGATTTAACCTCATATCTGGAATTACTTCCGATATTCTCTGATAATGCCTGTAAAGCACTATCAAGTGATACTATCTCTGTAATAGCCTTAGATGTCTTTATTAATTTATTATAATTATTAGGATTACCTATATATTCATCAATGTCATCCGTATCCACCATAATCGCCTTAAAATCATCAGTTTTATGACTACTTATTACACCAACAGAATTTATAGTTCCTGTATTAAATATTAATCCCTCATAACATCTTGTTAAAGAGAATTCAAGACATATCTTTCCTTCTTCCACTTCAAATACTTCTATTTTTGCTACTTTCCTTTTAACATCAGGCATACTATCATATGGAAGTCTGTTATTAAAATAATCTTCCGTAAAATCTATTGCCTGTTTTATTGTGATTGATTTTCCATCGAATAATGTGTAACTGTCATCTAAATTCTTATCATTTGGATAATATATCTCTATAGGCTCATAATCTTCTTCCGGATCTTCCGGAAAACCATTTTCTTTATTACGGAATGTAACTTCATATAATTTTCCTTTTATGAGTGTAACATTGAATTCCGGCGATACATAAATATATCTGTTATCACCCTTGTCCGACCATATTTTAGTGTATGCCAGACTTGGTAAATTATATTTTACCTCTTCCTTAGCCTTATAAGTTCCATTTTTAATCTTTTCTTTTAACTCATCATAAGTAATATAGATATAACCATTTTCCTCGGCAGTTAAAGTTGATACATCTATAAGTTCCTCCGGATCCAGAGTATCCATATCAAAGTAATGTTCAATTACCTTAACCTCTTCCTCCAATATGGTTTCTTCATCCTTAATTCCTCTATACGGTTCCGTATTCTCCGTCTCTTTAATCTCATATAATTTATCCACACCTTCTTCTGCTAAATTTATTGCAACATCTTTACCATGTAAATTTTCATAATAACCTTCTTCTATCTTATTAATAGCCTCATCTTTCTTATCTCGTATTTCTGATAGTGTCAGATATTCTAAATCGTCATTTCTTTCAACCTGATTATAATAATTCGAATATGATATTTCTTTATTATTCTTTATAATATATCCACCTATGTATATGCCCCATAACAGAACTAATATGGTTGTAATTCCGGTTATAATGTATCTTTTCTTCATACTGCTTTTTACCCTATACTGTATTGTATATTTCCTTTATTTTTACTAATTTATGTCTCTAAAAGATGTTCTTATTTCTTGCATATAATATGTTTCCATTTTTCATTTCCACATAAAAATATGTCTCTTTTGAATCATTACTATTTATTCCAGTTATTTTATAGCAAGGAATACCTGTATGTTCTGTACCCTCGCTTAAAGTGTCATTTATAATCTTAAGCCTATATATTACTTCTATTTTTGTGATGGTATATGATGAGTTATTGCCTATTTTATCTGACACTATATTTAATGCCTCTTCTGGCGAAACAATATTTTCTATAAGATTTTCTTTTGCCTCAACCCTGTCTGTGTTTCCATCATAAGTACCACAATATACATCTATATCATCTGTATTAATCATATATGCTATTGCCCTGTCCTTAGCATATTTATCATCACTATCCGTATCCCAGACAGTTCCGCCATATTCAAATGGTATTCCCTGATATTCTCTTGCTAAGTAAAACTGTAAAATATTCAAATCATCTGAGACCTTCAATACTTTAACATGGCAAACTTTCATTTTTACCTCTTTATTTGTTTCATAAGGCAGTTCTTCATTGAAATATTTTTCTGTTCTTTCTATTGCTTTTCTAATAGTTGCAGTTCCATCTTTTAATTGATATTCATCATCAATGTTTCCATCTAATTCATATTCTTTTATTACTTCAAAAACATTTTCCGGCTCTGCACTCTTATTATCCTTTTCTAAAGAATATATCTCGCCTTTATCAAACCATATTATATTAAATCCCGCATATACATGCGCATACTTATATGGCTTACTTTCATCTTCTATGTAATATGTAAGTCCCGGCATCTCTTTATTATCTTTATCAAAATATGTACCCTCTTTTATCTTTTCTATCATTTCCTTATATTCTAATCCAATCATATCATATAAATACTTTTCATCATAGTCTGTTCCTATATAATGCTTTATAAACTTTATCTCTTCATCAACTAATTCCTTAGGATCTTTTATATTTTTGTAAGGATATACACCTTTTACGGATATTTCATTAATTTTATCAACCGATGGGATAATGACCGATAAATCATTATCATATGAAATATTGTTATATTTATATTCTTTTATTTTATTACTGTCATATCTTCCATTTTTTAATTCATCAACACTTATATACTCTATGTTATTATTATTTTTTACTGTATTATTATCTTTTACTGATTTGTCTTTTTTATTATTAAATAAATTAAATGAAATATATCCCACTATAAATACACTTACTAATAATAAAATAAATATTATACTTTTTTTCTTCACACTAATCCTCCATGTCTGAATATTATAGGTACAGAATCAATTTCATTAATTATGTACCTATGTTAATGCATAGCTATCTTGTTATTGTTCCATATATATGTGTAGGCTTCGAATAGTTATTTAAACTAACAGAAAACTGTGCTGTTCCATTAGTGGAACTTTCAACAACAGTTACACTTGCTTTTTTTGCAGCATTACTTACAATCATACCTGATGACCCACTAAATTTTGTTCCATTCATAGGTAAAATTTTATTATATCCATTACCACCAATTGATGTAATTTCTGCTGTATACTTGCCTCTTGAGTATGATACTGTGCAATAACTATTTAATTGCTTATTTCTAGCATCATTATAATATGTATACCAATCATCACTTGCTGCATATGCATTTACCTTTGTTAATCCACCAACCATCAAAACAGCTAATAACATTCCACTAATTATTTTTTTATAAGCTTTCTTCATACGTCTCCTACCTTTCATTTTCATTTTTCTGATTATAATAGTTCATTAACTTCTCTGATACTTCAGGTTCACCCCACCAAGCCAAACATTCATCTCCAATAACGAATTTATCGCTTGTCTTTTTTGATGCATTGTTTAAGAGATTAATGATATTCTCTTTTATGTTCATCATAGATTTCACCTCCTTGTCCTAATATTTCTGAGCAATTACATTTTCCGACTCTGATTCAATTTATAATTGCATAAGTCAGAATTACTATAACTGCTTTGAATGAAAGTATTTACATTCAAATACCTTTATATGATGATTAGAATATTATATGTACATCTTCTTCGTATTCTGTTCATCACACACTTACTAATAACATAAATTTTGTTGAAATTCTATAATTCGGACTCAATCTGCCCTGAACTGCAATTCTCATGCCCTGAACGACAATTTTTTTATTTTTATAACTTTTATTTACCTCATACCATCAAAACAGCTAATAACATTTGCCTAATAATTTTTCATAGTTCTTTTTCATAAGTAGCCTCCTTTTTCTTCACATCTCTAAACAGTTTTATGCACTCATACGCAATATTTTCCACTAATATAAGGATTAATGACCAGCTTATAAGATTACTGTATTTCATCAAAATAATCTCTGATATCCAGATTAGTATAAAGCTGATTGTCACTTTAATTTTTAGCAGAATAATCTTCTTTTTATCCGTTATATGTCTTAATCTCGACTCAATTGGTGTATGAATTAAAACTGCCATATACGAAAATGCCTGTAATATAATACTTAGTTCTGATGATAGATATATTTTTTCTGACAGAAAAATTACACTATAGAAATATATGAATGTAACTATAAAACACTGATATTCTTTCTTCATATGAATCCCACCTGCATACAGCCTTATTGCCTTTAGCACAATCATTGAAATAATTAATTCCTTAAGACTTCCTCTTATAGCAAAAAATACTCCTATAAGTAATGTTTCTTCTACCTTACTAAGCAATATGCTAAGTCCAAATGATATTCTTTCGTAGTCAATATCAGTCATCTCTTTCGCATCTTTCGATGTTTTTTTCGATGCTTTAATTTTCCTTATATAGTTGTCCGTAATATGTCTGTTTATTCTATTCATCATACCCTTACTAATAACATAATTTTTTCTAAAATTCTATATTTTGACATCAATCTGCCCTGAACTGCAATTCTCATGCCCTGAACGACAACTTTTTAGATTTGACCTGTCTTTTAAAATCGAATATACTATTGGTTAATCTTAATACATTATCAATTTTTTACATTATTGATTCTCAATATGGTTTCAGGGAGGTATTTTGCTTAATGGAAATGTTTACTGATATAATTTTTAACGAATTTAATATTATTATAGAAATCATCTGCTTTTGTTTATTAATTTCAAATATGGCAAAGGAACATATACATTTTAATATTTCTAAATTAATTTTATTTTCATTATCTTTTCAGTCATATGTACTAATTGAATATTTTACTAATACATTTATTTCAAGAATCTTTACTATTCCATTTTTATTTCTGATTATATATGTAATATACAGGAAGAAATTTTTGCAAACGCTATATCTTGTTATTATTTCGTATTCAATGTTTGCTATATTAGGAGCATTTCTAATTGTCCCTTTTGGATTTCTGTTAACGGATATTTCTAATAGTTCGACAATGATTTTCGGTAATATTGCTTCATTGATAATTATTTTAGCAGCAACTCATTTTCTTGATTTTAGTCCTATTTACCAATTTATCCTAAAAAGGGATTTTTGGTTTAATGCTGTAATTCTTAATATTTTCATTGCTTTATTTGTTGTTATTACGGTTTCGAAGGTCGATTTAAAACTAACAATTGCTTATTATCCACTTATATTTTTCTATGTTGTTATAGCTGTACTTTTTAATATTGCTTTAATCAACTCAAAACATAAGATTATTGTCCAGGAGCAGATTATCAGACAATATAATGAATATTTACCCGTAATTGATAAATTAGTTGACCAGGTACGTGCCAGACAACATCAATATAAAAATGACTTAAATGCACTTAATTCCCTTGCTCTTACATGCGATAATCCTGATGAACTAAAATCAGAGATTCTCAAAAATATCTCTGTTTTATCTAATGAAAATACTCCATATTTTCTATTGGATTTTAATCTTAAATTAATTGCCGGATTTATTTATACCGAACACCTTAAAGCGGTTGCTAAGCAAATTAATATTTCTTATAATATACATAACTTTAATATTATTACTATTGTACCCGAGTACGTTCTTGTCGAATTATTAGGTATATTAATTGACAACGCAATTGAAAATTCATATACTAATGATATAATTTATATAGATATTAACTGTAGTAATAATAAGCTTAATTTCTCAATATCTAATCCCGGACCAGCTGTTACTCCGGAGATTGTGAAAAATTTCTTTAAAAAGGGCTACACTACGAAAAATATGGATGTAAACTCTCATGGTTACGGGCTATTTAACCTGAAAAATGCACTTGACGAATACAATGGAACAATAACTCTGGATAATGAAATTCTTGAACATAAACAATATATTAAATTTACTATTGTTGTATAATATCGATTTATCATATGTACTATACAACTATGAAATGGGGCTGAAATAATATCAATAGGATTATTTATTGCTTACTCATTTATATTAAAGATGCATTGTATTGAGGAAATGGAGATTAATATGAATATTTTAATAGTAGAAGATGATAATTTACAGGCAGAAGCATTGAAAATGATAATTTCAGAATATAATTCTTCATGGAATTTTTTCATTGCTAATGATACTATAATTGCTACTTCTTTATTTACAAATAATACGATAGATATATTTTTTCTTGATATTGAATTTACAAAAGAACCGGAAACTGATGGATTAATTCTTGCTGAATCAATACGAGCTAATCCTTTATATCAATCAACACCTATACTATTTATAACAGGGTATAAGGATAAAATATATAATGCCGTAAATACTATTCACTGCTTTGATTATATATTGAAACCATATTCAAAATCAGCTATTTTCAAAACACTTGATGACTTGTCTGCACCTAAGGCACCTTCTGCAAAATCCATTACTATTAAGGATTTTAATGGTGTTTATATTGTAATCTATTTTGAGAAGCTGATTTATGCAGAATCATATAATCATGGTGTTATGTTTCATACCGTTGATGGTGATTTTCACTATATCCGCCACTGCATAGCTGATTTAACTGATATTTTAGATTCTTCCTTTTTACAAATCCATAAAAAATATATTGTTAACAAATCATTTATAACCAGCTATGACAAAACCACCCGATATCTACATATAAATGGTGTGGCACTACCTGTGGGTCGAGTCTATAAACCTGAAGTTGACTATTATATTGATGAAAGAATACAGAATTAATATATTGTATTTGTACTATATGAAATTTTTTGAAATTTTTCATTTTTTTCACAAAAAGTACTTGCTTTTTTATTAATGTTAAGATATAATAAACTTCGCGTTAAAAAATGCGCTTCTAGCTCAGTTGGTAGAGCACCTGACTCTTAATCAGGGTGTCCAGGGTTCGAACCCCTGGAGGCGCACTAGAAGTACCAGTTTTGGAAGCTCGACTTCCGGGGCAGGTGCTTTTTTTGTGTTGTAATGAGAAGGATAAGGGGAAATGAGTGTCGAACGAGGAACTTGTTCACCAGGCGACTGCTTGTTTTCCCTTTAAATGCGGCGAATGCCGCAGAAGCGAGAAGAAGCGAAGCGGATTCGAGCTTGTCGTTCTCATGGATTGTTTCTCACTACTTTTTAGCCTCTTTTGCGAGATTTTAGATTAAAATAAATTAACTCTCATTTTTGTTCACATATTGTCTATATCCGATTTTGCCCACAAATTTGCATACAAATCTGTGGGCAAGCCCTTTATCTATGCTCTATTCAGTGTGATTTAATTTTCAAAATTTTTTCTTATCCCACTCCATGAATTGCATTTTCAAAGATTCCGACAGCTCGTTTTCTCGTCTGTCTTGTTACATGAGAATAAGTATTCAGCGTAATCTTAATATCAGAATGTCCTAATAACTCCTGTACTTCCTTCACATTTGCTCCTGCTGTCACTAAAGTAGTCGCATAAGTATGTCTCAAACAATGGAAATGAAAATGGCTGCTATCTGCCGTTGTAGCCGCTGCATACAGAAGCAGTGAAAAAATGACCAGTGACTACGATGGCATCACTCACGATTACACAAAAAAACGTGGTGTAGTGATGACAGAGATTTTATTATCAAGGAATGCTCCAATTCAATATTATAACCGTTCCCGATTGTGGAATGCCGTTGAAAAAGTTGAAAAAGCAAAGAACGCACAACTTGCAAGAGAAATAGAGGTTTCGATACCAAAAGAACTGAAATTCAGGGAAGGGTATAATCTTGTAAATGAGTTCTGCAATAGCAACTTTGTAGACAAGGGAATGATTGCAGATATCTGTTTTTATGATAAGGGTGACGGTAATCCCCATGCTCATATCATGCTTACAGTCCGACCGTTTAATGAAGATAGAAGTTGGGAAAGTAAGCAGAAAAAAGAGTACATTCTTGATGAGAATGGAGAGAAAATTTATGACAAAAAGAAACGTCAGTATAAATGCAAATCCGTTCCGACAACGGACTGGAATGACAGGGGGAACGTTGAAAAATGGAGGATGAGCTGGGCGGAGTGTAACAAATATCTTGAAAAGTCAGGACATGATGAGAGGATAGACCACCGTTCTTATGAACGGCAGGGACTTGAAATTTTACCGACAAAGCATTTGGGAACTGTGGCATCCCAGATGGAGAAAAAGAACATTAAAACTGACAGAGGGGAAGCCAACAGACACATCAAAATGGTTAATAAGATGATTCGGTTCTGCAATGAAGGGATTTTAAAACTCAAGGAAGAAGCAAAGCAGTTGGCACAAAGTGTTAAGGATAAAGTCATCAAAGTTGCAAGAAATCTGGAACAGTTAAGAAAAAATCTTTTGTGCATTATGTATTCAGAAAAGGATAATGATAAAAAGATTGAACAGTTCCGAAAATTTGTTCCAAAGGATATGGATGTTATTAAAAGAGCATACGACCTGATTAGAAAGAGAGAACGATTAAACGAAGAAAAGCGTTCCTATGAAACGGTGGTTAATGCCAGAAAGGAAAAGGAAAAACGCAAGGAACAGGCAGGGAAAGCGTTAAGAGAAGTTCAGATGGAGCTTTATCAGATAGACAGACAGTTAAGGGATTTGCCACAATTTTATAAGATGTATTCCATGTATGAAATGGAAGAATGTATCGAAAATAAAGAGCGGTATGGCAATGTAATATTAAGACTGGAAAAGATGGCAGATAAGATTGAAAGGAATCAGGCTATTGCATATCCGGAATATGATATTGCAAAGGATAAAGTTGAGCCGGAGGATACAGAAAAAGTTTCAGAAGAACGTTATAAAATCCGATCGGAGATGAATACGCAGGCAAGAGTCGAGCTTACGGATATTTACGGTAAAGAATTTGATGCAGAGTTGTTTGATGTAACTATGAAAGAAATGGATGAGTTACTGGAAGGAAAAGTGGTTGCAAGAGCGGAGAAAGAAAAAATTGAAGAAGATATAATGAACTTATCAAACGTTTATGTAAAATAAATCAACGTTGGTGCAAAAACTATTTACAGAAAAAATAAAAAAGGTATCCTATCAGTTGTCCGGGCAATACAAAAGTATATACGGAAAGGATTTACCTTTGTTTGGAAGATGGTATAAGTGGTTTTTTAGTTGGTTTTAAGCAAATAACCATAAATTTCCCAGATTGCATAAAATATGCTATAATTATATATTATATTTTACAATCTGGGAGGAATAATGAGTATACTTTGTAAAGTCATTACTGATATTTTACATATACTAGGAATAGTGTTGATATGTAAAGTTTATTTGAAGTTAAGAGAAAAAACAGGTGATAAATATAGGTATCTAAAAATACTGATAGTATCCGTTGTTGTTTCACTGATTATTAGTGTGATAAAAAACCAGACAATCGCATTAATAATCTATTTGTTATGCGTTGTAATAATCATGCAAATATGTTATGAAGAAAATAATAAGAAAATAATTGTATGTGCTATATGGGTATCTGTTATTGTAGAAATACTTGACATGTTGTCAATTTTACTGGTAGATATAGCAAGCGCAGTCATGAATTATAATAATGATTCTTTAGAAAATCTTTTTGCGGCATTGTTATCATTGAGTTTTATTAGTATGGTAAGTATACTTTTAAGAAGAATAACAGATGAAGGCATAAGAAAGGTTCATATAAAGTATCTGGCTCTTTTTACATTAAATTTATTTGCAGATTTCTGCATATTAGCGTTGATGACCCGTGTCACTCTTGAGGAAATTGCATATCAAAATAAAATTGCATATATCATTATATACATATCGGTAACCATAGGACTATTGATACAAATGGCATGTGTAATATTACTGTTGGTTTCAAGAAATATACACAAAGAAAAAGAATTAATTATTAAACAGTATCTTGAGGAACAGGTAAAACAGTATGAATATCTGAATGAGAGAGAAAAGGAAACAAAAAAATTCAGACATGATATCAGAGGACATCTTTATTTCTTAAATAAATTAAAGCAAGAAGGAAGAGACCAAGAGTTTGAGGAGTATTTTCAGGATATTATTGGAAAAGTAGATAATCTGGGGAGCAACATTAATGTAGGAAATGATATCGTTAATGCTGTTCTAAATAAAGCTTTTGTAGAAGCAAAGAGTAAAAATATAAAAATAAATGTAGCCGGGCATTTTCCTTCACAGTGTAATATTAGTGCTTACAATTTATGCACAATATTTTTTAATTTGTTGAGCAATGCAATAGAGGCAGCAGATAAAACAACGAAAAGGGAAATATGGGTGATATGCCGATATACGATAAAAGAAATAATTGTAGAAATAGGTAATTACTATTGTATTAACGATAAACTGGATAAGAACAGATTGCAGACAACGAAAAGTGAAAAAGAATATCATGGATGGGGGATGAAAAATGTAGAGGATAGCGTTGTGGATTGCAAAGGATTGATGGATATAGAAATTGTGGATGATAAGTTTATAATTTCCATAACGTTAAAAAATGAAGAAAGGGCATAGAAAAATGAAAATAGCAATTGTTGATGATGAAGTAAAATGGAGGAATTTGGCTTCAGATGTTGTAAAAGGCTATACAGAGAAAACGGATAAAATAGATACTTTTGAATCAGGTGTAGAATTTATCAAAAATAACGGAGAATATAATGTAGTATTAATGGATGTTGACATGCCGGAAATGGATGGCTTTGAAACTATAATGAATTATAAAGAACAATATTCGGAAAGCATCATTATAATTTTGACAACGCATCTGAATTGTGCAAGAAAAGGTTATCTGGTGGATGCATTCCGGTATGTGGATAAAACAAAAATGAAAGAGGAATTAAAAGAAGCTTTTGAAAAAGTAAGAGAGATTAATCGAAAAAACAGTTTCTCATTGACGGGAACAAATGGAAATGATACAAAAAATATTTTGGTTAATGATATTCTATTTATAGAAACCAATAAAAGAGGCTGTGTTATTAATACAATTGACAGATGTTATGAATGCAGTGAGAAGATTAATGATTTGGAAACAAAACTGGAAGAGTATGGTTTTTTCAAGTGTCATAAATCTTTTCTAATTAATTTGAATTGTGTGGAACATTTAGATAAAGAGTTTGCATATTTTGTGAAGGGTAAGAAGGCATATATTAGTGTTAGGAAATACACGGAGACGAAAAAAAGATATATTGCAGCAAAGAAAAAGTTTGCATCTATGTAAAAAAAACGACGTTTATGTCGTTTTTTTTAACGTTTGTGTAAAATTTATTGAATTTGTAATGATAAAGAAATATAGTAATAAGCGTTTCGAAACATTAAAAAATTTGTATTTTATACATAGCAAATGTATCTATTAAATTAAAGAACATTTAATAAGTACTCTATTAGAAAAAGAAAGAGGTTTTTACATGAAGAAGATATTATTGAATAAAGTGACAAAAATTATAGCAATTACTCTAGCAATGGCAATAACAGTTAGTAATATTAATGTGTCCGTGTATGCAGATTCAGGAGAATATGCGCAGAATCATTATGAGCAAGAGGAATATGGTATAACTTTTGATGAGTTAATTGATGAGTTGGATGATGATGTTGAGGTTGTAAACGGTCAATTTGTGCTTGAAATCTCTCAAAAGGAAATAGATAAGATTGGTCAGGAAAACTATGAGGCAATTTTAGCCGGGATGGAACAAGTTAATGATTTATTACAAACTGAAGAATATGACGTGACAGATAACGGAACAGTATATGAAATAAATGAAGATTTAGCTATTCAGGGAGGAAATGTTGATAAAGTTGTAGTTAAATGGTGGGGAATCAAAAGATATGCAAGCAAGAAGAGTGCTAAGAAAATAGTAAGCACATTTAATACAATAAGCAATTCTGCGTGGATGGTATCAGGAGGAACTGCATCATATACTGCTGCTGCCGCCTTGGCACCGGAAGGGCTGATTTCAAAGGGGTCAGCGGCAGTGTCAGCATTGATAAGCGGACTCTCAGCGGTTGGAGCTGGGTATTTTGGATTAATTGCTACGCGAATTGATGCAAAAAATGGTTCTAGAGGTGTTATAATCAATTTCACATGGGTTGGCATATTTACTGTAAAGAAGCAATAAACATGAGGAGAAAAATCATGATAGAAATAATCAATAAATATGGTATATATGGTAAGTATATATTTTTAATATGCATGATTATCTGCGTAATATTTTTTCTAAAGAAAAAAAGTATTATGCCAATTAATAATTTTAAGCCTTTATCAATAATAATAATAATTTTAGGAATATTACTATTTGTAGGAGTTGGAATTGCAGTTATAACGATTGTAACAAGTAACAATGAATCCAATTGGTACTTAAAAAAAATGAATTATAATCAATTGCTAAAATATTCAAAAGGTGATTCACAGACTATTGCGTTTATTGATTCAGGAATTTCTGATGCATATGCAAAGAAACTAGGCGATAGAATCGTGGGAAAATATAATGTTCTTGATGACTCAGGAAATACAAATGATTATAATGGTCATGGAACAGAAATGGTTAGCATTGCGTGTGGAGATGGTTACAATGAAGTTTATGGAATAGCTCCTAAAGCAAAAATAATAATTGTTAAAGCGATATCAGATGAAGGATTAACAAATAATGACTATTTGTTGAAAGCTTTACAGTATATTAGTAATTCAAAAGCTACAATTGTTAATATAAGCTTAGGAGGAATGAACTATAGTGAACAAGTAGTTAAACAAATTGCAGAAATGCAAAGACAAGGGATTACTATATTAGCAGCGGCAGGAGATTATGATAATAAAGATTTATTATTTCCAGCTTCGTTGGAGACAGTTATTGCTGTACAAAGTATTAACGAAAAAGGAATATTATGGGAAGAATGTAATATAACGATGGATAAGAAGGAGTCTATTGTTAAATATCCAGGTGTAGACATTGAATCTTTGACTGTTGAAAATGATAAGCTCATTTCGACTATTTCGAGTGGAACATCACAGTCTACAGCAATAGCAAGTGGTTATGCTGCTTTAATAAAGGACTATTATAAAAAACTTCATAAATCGGAAATTGAATATGATTACTTATTGGAGTTAATGAAAAATAATACTAATAAAAGTTATGTGAAATCCTTTGACTTAATAAAAAAAGACAATAGAAGATAAATAAAGCAAGTTATTAAATAATGTAATCATGATTTATGAATCAAGGTATTTTAGAATACGATATTATTGCCAGTCCCATTTAATTATAGGACTGGCAATAATTAATTAAAATTGAAAAGAAATTTCTTATAGAATCTACAAAATTTTGTAATCCATCGGGCGTTAATGCAAGTTCGGGAGCGTCCCAAAGTTTGTGTAAACCTCTAAACTGATGTAAGATAAAATTACACAGTTTGGAGGTTTAGTGTGAAAGAAAGTAGAGGAAGACCATAAATAGGCACACTTAAATAAGCTGTCTAAGGCAGGCAACTTTTTGAAGTGTTATAGAGTTAGGAAATTAGATCAAGAAGCTAATGGTTCATCAGGAGGAAGCAATCCTTCACGTTGTAATAGTTTCTTGGCTTACTTGATAGCTTTTGCTTTTTGCTTTTCAACAAGAGCTACAGGCATATCGATTTTGTAAAGATCGCTCGGATTCCACTGCTCACCAGTAGACAGCATATAGTATGTCCTTTCATTAAATTGTTAAAAATCAATGTAGTTAATAGTAATTACATTAGAGATATAACTCATGTTAACAAGGTTAAAAATTTATTGTAAATAAATTCAGTAACCGAATTTCTATAAACTAACTTTTGTACAATATAGGCTCCAACAACAAAAATCTTGCCCACAAAATTTTCTACTTTTTAAAAAATATTATATTTTGTTACTAAATTTCTTTAACAGGTTATAACACCTGAACTGCTGATAAATAAAGGCATTGTGACACATAATATAACAATATTTGAGGCGAAATAAAATTAAATAAAATTCATCAGGTCACACAGGGTGTCCAGGGTTCGAACCCCTGGAGGCGCACTAGAAGTACCAGTTTTGGAAGCTCGACTTCCGGGGCAGGTGCTTTTTTTGTGTTCACTGATTAATTTTTACTTATATTTTATGTTATATTATTTTTATGGAATAATCTCATTACAAGGTGATATAACTCCATAACTTTATCATAAATTTATTTTGCAACCTTCCGTTTATATGTTATACTTTTATATATAATTTATTTTATATTTCAGACATTTTTTACCATAGAAATGTAATGTCTGATATGGTATATATTTTGTTATATATCTATATATTCAGTATTTATTATATAAATTTCAAATTTTAAAGTGGAGGTAAAAATGGATAAACACAAATTCGAGAAGAACAAGAAATATTACACCATTTCTATGTATGTTCTTATTACTTTTATAGTTGCTATTATAGCATTTAAACTTATATGGAACTGGGGTTCTACACTTCGGACAGTACACAAAATTCTTGATGTGCTTTCACCATTTCTAATTGGCATTTTTATTGCTTACTTAATGAATCCTCTTGTTAAATTAATAGATGGCAAGTTACTTAAGAAAATTTTCAGGATTAAATCCGATAAAATCAGAAAATTTTTATCAATACTATTTTCATATGTCATCGTTCTTGGAATAATCGGAGTATGTATTTCTATTATTGTACCTGAGATATATTCAAGTCTTAAGAATATTTATGATGGTGTGCAGGGTTCTTATGACAAACTTGTTAATTTCCTTGATAAAACCAGTAAGGAACATCCAACCTGGGATATAGAATATATTACATCAGTTGTTAAGGATAACAGTTCAAAAATAATTGAATTTGTTCAGGGTTCTCTTGATACAATTCTGCCATTATTGTACAATACTTCTATGTCGGTTATTTCATGGGTTATTAACCTGATTATAGCAATTATGGTATCCTGCTATATGCTCATCGATAAGCAGCGACTTCTTACTAATTGCAAAAAAGTAATATATGTTATCTTCAAGAAGTCACATGCTGATAAGATATCACAGACATTAAGCGAATGTAATAAAATCTTTGGAAAATTTATCGTTGGTAAAACAATTGATTCAACCATAATAGGATTCCTGTGCTTTCTGTTTATGAACATTCTAGGTCTTAAATACTCAATGCTTATAAGCGTTATCGTAGGTATTACAAATATGATTCCATATTTCGGACCATTTATAGGTGCAGTTCCAGGAGTTCTTATATTACTTACCATTGATTGGAAATATGCTTTAGTTTTCGGTGTACTGATACTTGCCTTACAGCAATTTGATGGCTTATATCTCGGTCCAAAGATACTTGGAGAAAGCACCGGACTTCGTCCTGTCTGGATAATATTTGCCATAACTGTAGGCGGCTGGCTTGCCGGACCAATCGGAATGTTTCTAGGTGTTCCATGTGTTGCGGTAATCGCATTCCTTACAGACAGGGTAATAAACCGAAAACTTACTGAAAAAAATATTACTGTTGAAGATGTAACAGTCAAATAAATTATAATATGCGGATTGGAGAATAGTATGAAAATTTTAAATGCAGATAATTTCGAAAATGAAGTTTTAGAATCAGATATGCCTGTAATTGTTGATTTTTATGCAGATTGGTGTATGCCTTGCAAGGTTATGGCACCTGTTGTAAATGAAATTGAAAAAAAATATATTAATTCAATTAAGATGGGCAAAATTAATATTGATGAAAATCCTATGGTCGCACTTGACTATCGTGTTTTATCAATACCAACACTTTTATTTATTAAAGACGGTAAAGTGTTAGGCAGACTTGAAGAAGCCGTTACTAAAAATGTGGTCGAAACTAAGATTAAAAAATACTTTAACCTATAAAATATACCGAAAAGTACAATAAGATGTTGAAAATTTAATCCGAAATATACCTAATTGCGAATTATAGAGTTATAGGCCAAAACAGAGATATAGAACAGAGTATTTGATGTCTAATCCCCATCCATCAAACGCTCTGTCCTATATCTCTAAGTTATAATTCTCAATTTTCACTATCTTTTATTCTTTATGGAACCTTGATATCTATTATCCTAAATAATCTAAAATATTTTCTACTTTGGATTAAGTAAATTATATACTTCGTCCATAGACTTCTTAAAATTGCAGCAACACCTGTTGAACCATCTTTCATCAAAATGCCTGTGACAACATCTCCTTCTGCCACATCTTCTAATCTTACAAAAAAAACATTTTCTACCCATAATTTTCCCCTTTTCACAACTCCATATGTTTTCTAAAAAATATACTTAATAAAATTACCCTTAAAAATATATCTAATCTCTGTATTTTTCGAAAAAATTTAAGTATATCTATTTCATATGGTACCTATATCTTCCTATTATAATGTATTCATTTAATACTTTTTTGACATATGGCATATACACATATGATATAGAATATAGAATGTCGCTTGCGACATTCTCCTCCGAAGTGCGATCCTCGCGGAGCGTTTTTTACTTACCAGGACAATTTCAACGAAATTTCCTGGTAAGTAAAAAAGCAAGAGGTTATTTTCTCGAAGCTACAAGCTTGCAGATAGGATTTCCAAGTCCTACGAACTTCTCCTCGTATTCAGTCATCACATTCCCCTTATAGATATCGGCTTCCTTATCACTATGGAGGTCAAATGTATATTCATCAATCTTAAATGTTGTTTCAGGTATTTCCTCTAAAGAGAAATCAAACAAGTCTCTGTTATCTGTCTTGAATTCCACTTTGCCATCAGGTTTTAATATTTCATCGTATCTGGCGAAAAACTGTCTAGATGTAAGACGTCTCTTAGCATGTCTGTCCTTTGGCCATGGATCCGAGAAATTAAGATATATTCTGTCCACTTCTCCTTTTTCAAATGCATCACATATTTCTACTGCGTCCATTCTGATGTATATGAGATTGTTAAGTTCTATGTCCTTTCTCTTCTCAATTGCTCTGATTAAAACACTTGAATACTTCTCAATTCCGATGTAATTGATATCCGGATTTTGTAATGCAAGCTCCGTTATAAACTTACCTTTACCCATACCGATTTCAATTCTTATCGGATTATCATTGCCAAACACTTCATTCCATTTTCCTTTATACTCTGCAAAATCATTTATGGTAAATTCACTTTCTGCTATCGCTTCTCTTGAACCTTTTACATTTCTTAATCTCACTAAATTATACCTGCTTTCTCTCGTTTCTGATATATTATTATATATACTGAATTATTATATATACTAAAATGATACCTTATTATCTTTCAAAAAAAAAGTCCTTTTTTGAAAATTATCAATAAGCATATTTTCAAAATAGTGGTTGAAATTTTTATTTTAAAGGTGTATTATGCGTATAATTGGATTGAAAAAGGAGTGTGATTATACATGGAATATCAAGTTGAACAAGTTATTTCCGAATTATCCAAGATAGACAGTGCTTCTGAAAGCATACTTACTTCAGCAGATAAAGAGAAGGAAGATTATGCTAAGGAGATGTCTGAGAAAACAGAGTCTCTCGACAGAGAACTTGAAGAAAATGTTAAAAAACACATTGAAGAATTCAAAGTGAAACTTCAGGCAGACAATGACAAGATTCTCAAGCAGATGCGAGCAAACACAGAAAAAGATTTACAGAAATTAGACGATGCTTTTAAAACCAATCACACAAAGATGGCCGGGGATATTTTTGCCGAGCTTATAAAGGAGTGATTTGATGAGTAATCTATTAGCTTACAGTGGCCTTACAACTAAAGTTCGTGCAATGGAAAGCAATCTCATTACTCATGAAATGTTTACTGAAATGGCGGGACTGTCCTCAGTAACAGAAGTAGTTAATTATATTGGTAACCTAAAATCTTATAAAGACATCTTCAGTAGTGTTGACGTTAACGGATTGCATCGTGGTGACTTAGAACGCTACTTATTGTTATCCAGCTATAAAGATTTTGGTAAGCTTTATAATTTCGCCTCCGTCAAACAACGTAAATATTTAGAAATATATTTTATGAGATATGAAACACATATTTTAAAACAGGTGTTTCGCGAACTGACAGATAAGCATAAAGTAATTATGGATTTGTCTGTTATAAAGCCATATTTTGAACGTTTTTCTGATTTAGACCTTGATGCCATATCAAAATCTACTTCAGTAGACGAATGTGTTTTAGCAATAAGTAATACACAATATGCAGCACCTTTGAAGCATATACACGACTTGGGAAGTAATCCATCATTATTTGATTACGAGCTTGCATTAGATTTATTATATTTCGAGACAATGTGGAACAGTCGTGACAAATATCTGAAAGGAATTGACCATAAAGTCATAACCGAAGCCTATGGTTATAAGATAGACCTCTTAAATCTTCAATGGATATACAGAAGTAAAAAATATTATAATCTTAAACCTGCACAGATATATTCGATGCTCATACCTGTAAATTATAAATTAAGCAAAGCTCAGATAAAACAGCTTGTAAATGTGGATAACATAAACGCTATGTCTGAAATGCTTAAATCAACTTACTATGGTAAAACATATAACGATAGTGAATTAAATGATAATTCATACGAAACTATGTATGAAACTTACCTGAATAAAATATATTCATTATCATTTAGAAACAATCCTTATTCTCTTGCATGTGTCAATACATATCTGCACCAAAAGAATCAGGAGATAGCAAAATTAATATCTCTTACCGAGTGTGTAAGGTATTCACTTCCGGTATCAGAGATAAACGATATATTGTATAATTCGGAGGTGAAATGAGTTGATTGAAAAGATGAAATTCGTCAGTATCACCGGACCTAATGATGATATCGACAGAGTTATAAATCAATATTTATCAAAATATGAAATACATCTTGAAAATTCTATGTTGGAATTACAATCATCTAATTATGTTTCCCCTTATTTAGAGGCGAATCCGTATAAAGAATTTTTATCTAAAGGAAAGGAACTTCTTACGTATATAGATACAAAGGATATAACATATTTAGATAACATTACTGTCGAGATGGCAGATAACATTATATCTAAGACCAGCCGTCAGGTTCGTAAATATCAGAATAAGATTGCTGAACTTGAAGAAATTAAGAAGAACTTAGAGGACAGATATAATAAGATTAATCCATTTGTGGATTTGAATTATGATATAAGCAGTATTTTACATCTTAAACATATCAAATTCAGATTTGGACGAATTCCTAAAGAATATTTTTCAAAATTAGAAGATTATATGTCTAATAACGATAACTCCGTTTTTGAAAAATGTCTTACAGACAATGAATATGTCTGGGGTGTTTACTTCGTTCCTGTTGATGAAGCTAATAAAATTGATGCAACTTATACATCAATGCATTTTGAGAGAACATTTATCCCTGATGAAGTTAACGGAACCCCCGAGAAAGCCTGTGAAGACCTTACTAATAGAATTAATGATTTAAGTGTTAAGATAGAAGGACTTAATGAACAGGTTAAAGCCAAAGTTCAAAAAGAACAAAATGCAATTGTTACATCATATGAGAGAATTAAGATTGCATATGAGAACTTTGATGTAAGAAAGATGGCTACCCACACGAATAATGATGGCGAAATATTCTATATCATTTGTGGCTGGATGACTGAAAAAGATTGCGACAGATTCATAGGTGAGATTAAAGATGATGATAATGTCGTATGTATCGTAGAGGACCGTTCAGGAAGAAAAGACAAGACACCTCCTACAAAGCTTAAGAATCCTAAGATTTTTAAACCTTTCGAGATGTACATTAAGATGTATGGACTTCCTGCTTATAACGAATTAGATCCTACAATATTTGTTGCACTCACTTATTCATTCATATTTGGTGCAATGTTTGGTGATGTCGGTCAGGGATTAGTTTTAGTCATTGCTGGCTTTCTTCTGTACTACTTTAAGAAGATGGACCTTGCAGCAATTATTGGAACATGTGGTATATTCTCAACATTCTTCGGTTTTATGTTCGGAAGTATATTCGGTTTTGAAGATGTAATCCACGCGGTATGGTTAAAGCCAGTTGATGCAATGTCAAGTGTTCCACTTATTGGACGATTAAATACAGTGTTTGTCGTTGCGATAGGATTTGGTATGTTCCTTATCTTAGTAACAATGATTTTCCATATAACAAATGCAATTAAGAATAAAGACACAGAGAACATTTTCTTTGATACAAACGCACTCGCAGGTTTTGTATTCTATGGTTCACTTGTAGCTGTTGTGGCATTATTAATGGCTCACAAGAAAGTTCCTGCAGGTATTGTACTTGCCATAATGTTTGGTGTACCTCTTATATTAATAGCACTTAAAGAACCACTTACACATTTAATAACTAAGACAAAACCGGAAGAAAAGACAGGTATTGGAATGTTCATTACCCAGACATTCTTCGAATTATTTGAAGTTTTGTTAAGTTATTTTTCAAATACATTATCATTTATCCGTATTGGTGCATTCGCAGTCAGCCATGCATCTATGATGGAAGTTGTACTTATGTTAGGTAAAGCTGAAAGCTCATCACCTAACTGGGTAGTAATAGTTCTTGGTAACTTATTTGTAATCTGTCTTGAGGGACTTATCGTTGGTATTCAGGTATTACGTCTTGAGTATTACGAAATGTTCAGCCGATTCTACAGCGGCAGCGGCAGAGAATTTAAACCATTTAAACATGTAAGTAGTTTTTCTACTGAAAAATCTAAATAAATAAAACTGATTATTATCAGAATAACTTACGAATTTAAGGAGGATTAATTTATGTTAGCAGTAAAAATCACTTTAGCAATCGCACTTATTCTTAGTATTGTAGTTCCATTTGGAGCATATGCCATTGGAGAAAAATCAAGAGGTCATTATAAGAAGAGCCTCGCTATTAATATAATTTCTTTCTTCGGCATCTTAATTATTTCACAGATAGTAATGTTTACAGGTAATGTTTCAGCCGCTGAAGCTACTACTACAGCTACTTCAAGTGGTCTTGCAACAGGTCTTGGTTATATCGGTGCAGCATTAGTTACAGGCTTATCTTGTATCGGTGGTGGTATCGCCGTTGCAAGTGCAGCAAGTGCAGCTCTTGGTGCAATTAGTGAAGACCAGAGTATCCTTGGTAAATCACTTATCTTCGTAGGTCTTGCCGAAGGTGTTGCTCTTTACGGACTTATTATCTCATTCATGATTTTAAGTAAATTGTAAGATACAGGAGTGGAGACAAATGTAAAATAATACCAGGTATTATTTTATACAACATGAAATTACTTAAATCCTGAGTAATTTCATGTCTGTCCTGTCATAAAACGCTCCGGAATGGAGACCAGTATGAAGATATTTTTAATCAGTGATAACGTAGATACCCAGACAGGGTTGCGACTAGCCGGTATTGAAGGCGTAGTCGTCCACGAAAAAGGCGAATTAAAAGATGCCTTAAATAATGCCTTATCTGATAAAGAGATTGGTATTATTCTCATAACAGAGAAATTAAGTTTTGAGTTTCCTGAAATCATAGATGATATAAAGCTTAACCGTAAGCAACCACTTCTTGTCGAGATTCCTGACAGACATGGCAGCGGACGTCGCAGCGACTTTATTACATCTTATGTAAGTGAAGCCATAGGACTTAAACTTTAATGTTTTAGCCACATTTTTTAAGTGGCAGAATGCGAGGCAATATGAATATTAACGATAAATTACAACACTTTATGGAAGTTTCTATGAATTCTGCCATGCAGAAAAAAGCCAGTCTTGTTGAAGAATATAAAGAAGGCTTAAATATACAGTTTGAAAATTATAAAAAAGATGCTATTAAGAAATGGGAGATTCAGGAACATACCCAGATGGAAAGCATCAGACGTGAATTTAGTAAAGATTTTTCTTTACAACAGCAGCATATTCGAAGAAAACTTACTCATAAGAAAGATAATTTAAAAGAATTACTTTTTGATGAAGTACAGAAAATGTTAAATGACTATTTTGAAACAGAGGATTATAAGAATCTTCTGGTAAATGAGATAAAATCTTCTATTGAAATAGCACCTGAATCAGATATTACAATATATATTGACCCTTTAGATGCTGACAAAAAAGATTATCTCGAAGCTAAAACAGGTGTAGCCATATCTATAAGCAAATATTCTTTTGGCAGAGGAATGAGAGCAATTATTCCTGCCAGAAATATTCTTGTAGACAACTCATTTAATTACAAAATAAATGAAATAAAAACTGACTACACAATTACATTTTAGGAGGTTGCTCCATGAATAATGAATTAACAGGTAAAATTTATGGTATAAACGGACCGGTCATCTACATAAAAGGTCGTACCGCATTTAAAATGGGCGAAATGGTCTATGTTAGTGATGAGAAATTAGTCGGTGAAGTAATCGGACTTACATCTGAGATGACAACAATCCAGGTATATGAAGAGACCTCAGGTCTTAAACCCGGAGACCTTGTATATTCTACAGGTAGTTCTATATTCGTTACTCTTGCACCCGGTATCATTCACAACATATTCGACGGTATTGAACGTCCATTAAGTGATATTGCTAAACAGTCCGGTATCTATATTTCAAGAGGTATCAGTGTAGATTCCCTTGATACTTCTAAGAAATGGAATACTCATATTACAGTAGCACCCGGTGATGAAGTCCAGGGTGGCACAATAATAGCTGAAGTTCCAGAGACCTCTGCTATTGTTCATAAATGTATGGTTCCTCCATATATTTCAGGTACAGTTAAAAGTGTTGTATCTGATGGTGAGTATACTATTAATGAAACTATCGTAACCATAACACAGAAAGATGGTACAGACTTAGAACTTACAATGACGCAGAAATGGCCAATTCGAGTTCCACGTCCTATTAACAAGCGTTTCCCATCTACAAAGCCACTTGTTACAGGTCAGCGTATCCTTGATACACTCTTCCCTATTGCTAAGGGTGGTACAGCGGCTATTCCAGGTGGTTTCGGTACAGGTAAGACAATGACACAGCACCAGATAGCTAAATGGTCAGATGCTGACATTATCGTATACATTGGTTGTGGTGAGCGTGGTAATGAGATGACACAGGTTCTTGAAGATTTCTCTAAGTTAGTTGACCCTAAGTCAGGTAATCCTCTTATGGATAGAACCACCCTTATTGCAAATACATCTAATATGCCTGTGGCTGCACGTGAGGCAAGTATTTACACAGGTATTACACTTGCAGAATATTACAGAGATATGGGTTACCATGTAGCAATTATGGCAGACTCAACATCAAGATGGGCAGAGGCCCTTCGTGAATTATCAGGCCGTCTTGAAGAAATGCCTGCTGAAGAAGGTTTCCCTGCATACCTTGCAAGTAAGTTATCAGCATTCTATGAAAGAGCGGGTTATGTACAGAATCTTAACTGTACAGAGGGTTCAGTATCTATAATCGGTGCTGTTTCTCCACAGGGTGGTGACTTCTCTGAACCAGTTACACAGAATACTAAACGTTTCGTAAGATGTTTCTGGGGACTTGATAAATCACTTGCTTATGCAAGACATTTCCCAGCCATTCACTGGCTTACAAGTTATTCAGAATATTTATTAGACCTTGCACCTTGGTATAATGAAAATGTTGCAAACGATTTCGTATCTAACAGAAATGAGATTCTTGCAATACTTAACCAGGAAAGCAGTCTTATAGAGATTGTTAAACTTATTGGTAGTGATGTTCTTCCTGATGACCAGAAGCTGACACTTGAAATTGCCCGTGTTATACGTCTTGGTTTCTTACAACAGAATGCTTTCCATAAAGATGATACCTGCGTATCACTTGAGAAGCAGAATCTTATGATGAGAACAATTTTATACCTCAATAATAAAGCCCGCGCACTTATCGGATTAGGTATGCCAATGAGTGTATTAAAAGAAAATGATATTTTCGAGAAAATAATAGCAATCAAATACGACATTCCAAATGACCACTTGGAAATGTTTGATGATTATAAGAAATATATTGATACATTCTATGATGAAGTAATGAGAAAGAATGGATAGGAGGTATTAGAAAATGGCTATTGAATATTTAGGTCTTAGTGAAATAAAAGGCCCTCTTGTAGCACTAGAAGGTGTTTCTAATGCCGCATATGATGAAATTGTTGAACTTACATTAGATAATGATCCTCATAAGAAACTTGGAAGAATTATCGAGATTTACGAAGATAAGGCTATTATCCAGGTATTTGAGGGTTCTGAGAATATGTCACTTACAAATACCCATACAAAACTTACAGGACATCCACTTATGATTCCTCTTTCTTTAGACATATTAGGAAGAACATTTAATGGTATCGGTAAACCAATCGATGGTATGGGACCAATCATTTCAGATATAAAGAGGGATGTTAATGGTAAGCCACTTAACCCTGTAACTCGTGAATATCCACGTAACTACATCAGAACAGGTATATCTGCAATTGATGGACTTACAACACTTATTCGTGGACAGAAGCTTCCTATCTTCTCCGGAAATGGTCTTCCACATAATGAACTTGCAGCACAGATTGTTAAACAGGCTTCTCTTGGAGATGACTCTGACGAAGAACTTGTAGTAATCTTTGGTGCAATGGGCGTTAAACATGATGTAGCTGATTATTTCAGAAAGACATTTGATGAAAGTGGTGTATCTGACCACGTTGTAATGTTCTTAAATCTTGCAAATGATCCTGTTGTAGAAAGACTTATTACTCCTAAGGTTGCTTTAACGGCTGCTGAATACCTTGCATTTGATGAAGGTAAACACGTTCTTGTAATCTTAACTGATATGACATCATTTGCAGAGGCTATGCGTGAGGTTTCATCTTCAAAAGGCGAGATTCCATCACGTAAAGGTTATCCCGGATATTTATACAGTGAACTTGCAACTATCTATGAACGTGCAGGTATAGCTAACAACAGTAAGGGTTCTGTAACCCAGATTCCTATACTTACAATGCCTAATGATGATATTACTCATCCAATTCCTGACTTAACAGGATATATTACTGAGGGACAGATAGTTCTAGACCGTACATTACATGGTCAGTCAATCTATCCTCCAATTAATGTTCTGCCATCACTTTCACGTCTTATGAAAGATGGTATCGGTGAAGGCTTCACAAGGGACGACCACCAGTCAGTTGCCAACCAGTTATTCTCATCCTATGCGAAAGTTGGTGAAGCAAGAGCCTTAGCATCAGTAATCGGTGAAGATGAACTTTCTGATACTGATAAGAAATATCTTGCATTTGGTAACGCATTTGAACGTCATTTTGTAGGACAGAAAGACTACGAGAACAGAGATATCATCACTACCTTGGATTTGGGCTGGAAATTACTTCATATGCTGCCAAAAGAAGAACTAGACCGAATCGATACCAAGATTCTTGATAAGTATTATGATAATTATACAGATGATTTAGAGCTTAATTAATTGTATTTGAGAAAGGTATGGTATATATGAATCCAAATACATTCCCCACAAAGGGCAACCTTATAATTGCAAAAAACTCTTTAGCTCTTGCTAAACAGGGATATGAGTTAATGGATAAGAAAAGAAACATACTTATTCGTGAACTAATGGAGCTTATCTCAAAGGCAGAGAGTATTCAGAGTAAAATTGATAACACATATACAGAAGCATATAAGGCTTTGCAAAAAGCTAATATTGAAATGGGAATTAACGAAGTAAATGCATTTGCATATGCAATTCCTATCGAAGATTCCATTAAGATTAAAACACGTAGTATTATGGGTACTGAAATTCCTCTTGTCGAATATGACAATGAGAGAAAAGATACTCCTGACTATGCATTTTACAGTACCAGAGAATCTTTAGATGCTGCAAAGCATGGTTTCGAAAAGGTTAAAGAACTTACCATTGAACTGTCTATGGTTGAGAATTCTGCCTACCGTCTTGCTCACAATATTAAGAAAACGCAGAAGCGTGCTAATGCACTTCAGAATATTACAATTCCTGCATATCAGGAATTAACCACTACTATTTCAAATGCATTAGAAGAAAAAGAACGTGAAGAATTTACACGACTTAAGGTTATTAAGCGTATGAATTCCAGCAAACAAAGCCGATAATATACTTAAATGATATTTTAATATCAGGCTGATACGAGAGATAACCATACTTCAATTGAGGTATGGTCATTTTTCTGTTTAAACATATTTAACAATATATCTATATATTATGCAACAAAATATTTTTATATAAAACGTAACATTAATTAGTTGCATTTTTATTTTATATTGTGTATAATAATATCTATCAAATTGAAAGGCAGATTTTTCCTTATGAATAAAGTAAATAACGGATGCAGAACATCTTCTTCTCCTGCATTTTACAGATATATAAGTGTTTTATTAACATTAACCATAATTTTTTCAGTGTTTATCCACAATTCAGAGGTAAATGTTTACGCAGACGGTGAACAAAACTGGCCTGCCTACCCCGACATTTATGCTGAAACCGGAGTTCTGATTGAAGCATCTACAGGTGCAGTATTATATGATAAAGACTGCCACAAGAAGATGTATCCTGCAAGTATTACAAAGATTCTAACTACATTAATAGCATTAGAGAATGGTAATCTTTCAGATATGGTTGAATACTATCACTATGACATATATTCCTTAGAATCTGGTGCAGCTCACATTGCCAGACAGGAAGGTGAATTACTATCATTAAAAGATTCTCTTTATGCTGTTATGCTTAAATCAGCTAATGAAGCAGCTAATGCTGTTGCCGAATATGTAGCAAGAAAAAGTGATGCTTATGCCCAGAAGATATCCGAACTTAAGGCATCCGGCCAGGAATATGATGAATCAAAAGTTGCTATTTCTGTATTTGCAGATATGATGAATGCACGTGCCAAAGAGGCAGGTGCTACAGACAGTCATTTTGCCAATCCTCATGGTTTGTTCTTAGAGGACCACTACACTACTTGTTATGATATGGCTATGATTACGAGAGCTGCGGCTGCTAATGATGAATTTCTTAAAATAGAATCTAATACTACATATACTATTCCTGCTACTAATAAGCAATCGGAGACTCTGCCTATAGCTAACAGACATCAGATGATGTTTCCTAATAATCCTGTTTATTATGAAGGAATCCTAGGTGGTAAGACAGGATATGTTGATCAGTCAGGCACAACACTTGTTACATTCGCAAGACGTAATGGTATGACACTTATAAGTGTTGTTATGCGTTCTAACGGTGCAAATGTATATAATGACACAAAGTTATTATTAGATTATGGTTTTAATAATTTCTCACTTTCAAATGTATCGGAGAATGAAAAGAATTTCTCTTTTAGTAATTCAACTAACAAACTCGATACTGTTTTTGGTTCAAGTACACCTCTTATAGAATTAGGTACAGAAGGAAATGTTGTACTTCCTAAAGGTGTTACGCTTGCAGATTGTAAATCTGAATTAGACTTTTTAGATTCTTCAGAACAGACCGATGGTAAGATTGCTAATATAGCTTATTATTATGCGGACAAGAATGTCGGAGGAACTTCTCTTGTTCTTAATTCAAATGATAACTCATTTGAATTTGGTCCAAAGAAGAATACCAAATCTAATACAAGCAAGCCTAAGAAGGGATCCATAAATATAAATATCTGGATTCTGCTGACAATAATTATAATTATAGCAGTTATAATCTTAGTCATAAGATATACAAGAGTTATTCAAAACTTTAACCGAAAACGTAGACGTCGTAATAGAAGACGCAGACGTCAGAAACGTTCAGGCATACGTTAATATTTTAATAGAATTTTAATAGAAAAGAGGTAATATTATGGGTTGGGTAGCACCAATAAAGGACGATGAAACTTTAGAAAGATTTAAACAGGCATTAAGAAAAGTAGACGATAAATATTATATTATGTTTCAGATAGGTATTGGAACAGGTATGGCACTTCAGGAGATACTTAAATTAAAGAATAAAGATGTTAAAGGCAAATCTTCTATTTCTGTATCCATAGGTGCCAGAGAGATAATGACAACTTATGAATTTTCTGAAGAAGACCAGAAAATTATCGATGAATTAGTCAAAGGCAAGGATCCTGATGGATATCTTATACTTGGTCACACTAATTCTACTGCACCTTTATCAAGAGAACAGGCATACAGAGTATTTAAAGCTGTCGGTCAATCAGTTGGAATATCCGCAATTGGTGCCCAGACAATGAGAAAAACTTACGCCTGGAGATATTACAAATCTACCGGTGATATAACATATCTTCAGCATATGTTTAATCATGCTTCACCTGCCATAACTTATAGATACATCGGTGAGAAACCTAATATTCAGGTTGTATTAAGAAAAAATACTGCTGAAGAAAATGAGCGAAGCAGATATCTCTTATATCTTAATGATACAGGAAGAAAGAGATTAACAGCCGCTATCGATGAACTTTCAGCTATCCGTAATAAATTCGACGATCCTACTAATAATGATTCTTTCTATGGTTGTGTTGATTGTTTCTTAGAAGAACTTGATGGATTAATTGAGAATTATAAACAATCACTTCCGGATAACGAATAATGAGAATAAAGAATGTCGCTTGCGACATTCTCCGCCGCAGTGCGATCCTTGCGGAGCGTTTTTACTTACTAGGACAATTTCAACGAAATTTCCTAGTAAGTAAAAAACTTAGAATAATATTAAGTATTTTTCTTAATTATTATTCTAAGTTTTTTATTTAAAAATTAATCAATTAATTTTTATTACTTATTAATCCATTTTGATATATTGTCCCATATATCCCTTGAATCTGCACCACCTACAAATCCAAATATGACTAACAAAACATATATAGGAAAGCAGATTATATATTTAATAACTACAAATGTCTTTTTACGCATATCTCTTTCCTCTTATTTTATTATTTCTGTGTTTTACGCTTTTGCCTTCTCTTCTCTTTAATTGCTTCTTTTCTGCCAACTATATGATTATACTTCTCTTCATTTATCAGATATACTTTTCTTATTCCATAGTATTTCTCTTCATTATATAACTTCTTAATATTGATTATACCCTCTAACAGACCATGTTCTTCACATTTTGCTACACATAGATATTTCGACCCATCTGAAAACCATCTTATCTTCTTACGGCATTTTTTCATACATTCCGGACATCTGGTAATGTGAAGCTTTGTATTCTCTAACAACTCCTCTTTACTAGGAAATATAGGTGTAATATATTCATTATTTGTCCCTAAATCAATATCTTTTGCTATTCTCTCTGTCTCTGGCAGACAACAATGGTCGATTGAAATATATTTTCTTATATTTTCCTTATCTAATCTGCATAGAATTTCTGCTGTATACATTGCATCGCCTAATGCTCTGTGGTATACGCTTTTATGGTTAATCTTTAAGAAATTGACTGCCTTCTCTAACGACATCTGTTCGATTTCTTCTTTATATTCTACACTGAGAATCTTCTGTATATCTATATATTTAAAAGGATATTTCCATGGTATCTCTACATTATGGTATCTCATATTACATTGCAATTCATACAAGTCCTGATTACCATATGTACAGAATATATAATCGTCACCGCACCATCTCAAAAACTCTTTAATAACATATTTGAAATTCTTCTCATTAGTAAAATCTCTATCCTGCAATTTCGTAATTCCGGTGACTATTGGATGTATCTTCTTAAATAATTCAGGCTTTATCAATTTCTGATATGTACCTTTTTTCTTAAAATTATCATCTAATTTTACTGCACCAATCTCTATAATCTCAAATAATAACTGTGAATTATGGTCTTGTTTAATTGCCTGATTCCATTCTAAATCTAACACTATATAATTCATATTTGCACCACATTCTATCTGCTTACAATAATTTTTATATAATACCTACTGCATAATAATTATCACATAATACTTACTATGCTGCATTTATCATACATTTACATAGCACTTACCATATAATATCTTTATATAAAATACTGCAAACCCAAACTAAAGGTTTGCAGTATTACATTTAAGCGTTCCCGAGGTGATTTGAACACCCGACCTACCGCTTAGGAGGCGGTCGCTCTATCCAGCTGAGCTACGGAAACAATTTCGACATATCAAATTTTATCATATATATTATTCATCGTCAAGTAATTCCAGTTTACATAACTTTATATATATTTTTTTACTTATTAAACTTAACTCGTCCCTGCAACCATATTATTCCTTTGAATCTTCTTCCAATTTCAGGAACACCAAATAAATCCTTATCATTAATTGCAACTGTTATTATTACATCATTACATTCTAAATGTAATATATAGACGGTTTCAAATGTTATGCTGTTTCTGCATTTGTGAATATTAACAATTCTTCCAATTATTGAATATTTGTCAGATTGCAAACCATATGGCATGAAACATGTATCTATTACAGAATATAAGTTCTCGTTCTCTATTCTCTTATTTATTCTTGTATACATCTCCATTTCGTCAAAGGCTAATGACTCCATTGCATCCTGGTTTCCATCTCTTGCTTCAATAAACAAGTTTTGTTTATTTTTCTTCTTATCAGCATATTTATTTATATAGTCTTTGTTAACATTTGTAGGCAGAATAATTCTTCCTGACATAGAGAGTCCTGCAAGTCCTATTTCATAATCATCCTTTAGCTTATCCTTATAATTCATATATTCAATGCCATTTTGCAAATAAAAAATTATTGATATTCCATTCTCACTTAATGTATCACAAGCTGCTGAAAATGAAACATTATATACATTTGGTTCAATAGTTATTCCATTTTTATATTTTTCATAACTCATAGGCTTTACATATGGAAATACAGAATCAACTTCAAATTCACCATCTTCTAGAAATTCGCCTTGAATATACATTCCTATATACTCACCAAATTTGATTCCGACTTCCATAGTCTTACCTTTAGCTTCTACTTTATAATTATGATTTTCTTTGTAATCATTTATGGTATTCTTTACTATATTTCTAATTAATGTTTTCTCTTTACCATCTTTACGATTACTAAAACCAATTGCTTCAAAAAAATTATGCATCAATTATACCGCCTGTCTGTTTAACAATATTTTCGCAATATTTGGCGTGAGGGTTCAAGTCCCTTTTTCCATAATACTGTATTATTCTATTATCATTTATTATTCTATATTATCTCTTCGGCTCTTATTATATATTAATTCTTATCATATATAATATTAATATTATTCCATATAATTATCACAATTTATAGCTTTATCAACTGCCTCTTTTTCTTCCTCACCTAATAATATATATGACTCTCCTCTGATTATCTCTTTAATATATGTATAACAGCCTTCTCTGCTATGCATTGCATTAATTACAAAACCAGTATTCTCTTTATTAAGTAATGCTAATGCAAAACTTAATTTTCCACCCATCTCGTTAAATGCATCATACTTGACAATTCCAATTTTCTGGAAGGCAATCTGAAGATTCTCGTTTATTTCATCAAGTCTCTCATCTTTTGTTTTATCAAGGTCTATTAATTCGTCTACCTGTGAAAATCTCTTAGCAATTATGTTCTCAAGTGTCCTTCCATCTTTACCACTCATAAATTTCTTATATTTTTCATTCAATGTCTTAATTTTCTTATTTGTGGCTATTATATATATTAATAAACCTAAACAAATAACTAATAATCCAATAATAAAATATGCAGGATCAATTTCACCTATTCCTATCTTGTTCAATAACTCACTATTCATCTGTTAATTTCTTCTTTCTATTATTTTAACTAATTGTATTCTGATTAATTTTTTATATTCTGCATTTGTTTACTACCACTGTAAAATATACTTATTAACATATAATTTTATTACTTAATGCTATCTTTCTTGTACTTTACTATATGCTTATTATTTACTTATTATATACTTACTATATAGTAATTATGTAATTATTGCTGTGTACTCATAAATAAATCTAGTAATCTTTCAAGTTCCTTATCAGAATAATATTCTATTTCAATCTTACCTTTACCATTTGGTTTATGATTTACTTTTACCTTTGTACCAACTATTTCTTTTATCTTATTTTCAATCTCTTCATATACAAATGCATTTTCAACCTTTTCTTTTTTCTTCTCTGGCTTTTTATTTAATATACTCTTTACAAGTTTCTCTGTCTCTCTAACACTGAGTTTCTCGTCCATAATTCTTGTTGCCAATTGTATCTGTAAATCATTATCTTCAATTGGTAATAAGGCTCTTGCGTGTCCACTTGATATTAGATCCTCTATAACCATCTGTTGTACTTCATCAGTTAATTTTAATAATCGCATAGAGTTAGTAACTGCTGTTCTGCTCTTAGATACTCTTTCAGCTACCTGATCCTGCTTTAAATTATATTCTGTAAGCAATCTCTTGTATGCCAGAGCTTCTTCAATTGGGTTTAATTCTTCTCTCTGTATATTTTCAATTAAAGCAATCTCCACTGTTTCCTGTTCACTATAATCCTTAATAATAACAGGAACTTCTTTTAATCCTGCCTGTTTAGCAGCTCTCCATCTTCTCTCACCGGCTATTATTTCATAATAGTCGTTCTTTTTCTGAACTACTATTGGCTGAATTATTCCATATTGCTTTATAGATTCACTTAACTCTGTTAAAGCATCTTCATTAAATGTCTTTCTTGGCTGATTTCTGTTTGGTTCTACTGAATTAATTTTAACAGTAAATACTCCATCGTTCTTCTCTATATTATTATTTTTTTTTGCAGGTTTTATACTTAATTCTTCTGCATCAATTGTAGGTATTAAGGAATCTAACCCTTTACCTAGTCCTTTTTTTGAATTTTTAGTTGCCATACTTTATTATTCTATGTATTCTATTAATATCTAAATATTATTTAATTAATAGAGATACAATCCTCCATACTATATTTATGTTATTATTTATGTTTATTATTTATGTTATATTTATTATTATATTTTCATTTCTTTAGTATTTAGTAATTATTATTATGTTAGTATTCAATAATTATTATTTTAAATATTACTAATATATCATCAAAAATGTTTCACGTGAAACATTCTTAATATTAGAAATATTTAAAATTAATAGTATTTTTAATATTATTAATATTTCAAATATCTAAAATTGTTCAAAATCTATTTTTTTTTACTTTTACTTTTTCTTTATTAACTTAGATAGTTTACTTTTCTTTGTTTCTTTCTTATCAAAAATACTACTATCAAAAGAATTTACATCGAACTCTTTACCCTCATCATTATAAATGACTTCCTGTGCCAATAATCTATAGTTTTCAGCACCTACAGATTTAGAATCATATAAATTAATTGGTAAACCATGACTTGGTGCTTCTGCTAATCTGATATTTCTTGGTATTATTGTTTTGTAAACATTCTGTTTCAAATTTTTCTTTACATTTTCAACAACTTCCAATGACAAATTAGTTCTGGCATCATACATTGTAAATACAACACCCTCCATCTCTAACTCAGGGTTAAGTCTCTGCTTAACCAGATTAATTGTATGTATTAACTGTGATAATCCCTCCAATGCATAATATTCACATTGAATTGGAACTAATACTGTATCTGCTGTTGTCATTGCATTTACTGTTAATATATTTAAAGATGGCGGGCAATCGATAATTATAAAATCGTAATTATCTCTTATCGGTGTTATATATTTTTTCAATAAAAATTCTCTTTTTTCTATACCAATAAGGTCTATTTCTGCACCTGAAAGATTAACATTTGATGGTAAAACTGATAAATTATCCAATACATTTTCGATAAGACAATCAGATAACTCACATTCTCCAACAAATAATTCATATATTGTATTTTCAAGTTCATTTTTTTCAACGCCTAGTCCACTTGTAGCATTTCCCTGTGGGTCAATATCAACTACAAGCACTTTTTTACCTGCTTCTGCTAAACACGCTGATAAATTAATAGATGTTGTTGTCTTTCCGACACCGCCTTTTTGGTTAGCAATAGCAATTATTCTACCCATATCATTTCATGCATATTATAAATAATATTCGTTGATAATCAACACGAATTTGGATTAAATATTCTTGTATTTTATCATTTTACTGACATTTTTAATCCCATTAATTGAAAGATTTATTCTGCACGACTCCTTATATATTTCTTTCAGAAAATAATTATATCACGTATATAATTATTAATCTAGTAAAAGAAAATATAAAAATATTAAATTTATTGTGCAATATTTAATAAATCAGAGTAAATGTTTCACGTGAAACATTGTTTACCTTTTATACTACTATTATTAATTATTTAACAGATTAAATTACATAATAACTAAACACCATTAAAATTTTAAATAAAAGAATTTTATTATTTTCTACATTCTATATTATTAACTAATCTAACAGTAATTTTATTAATATTTCTAAACTAAAAGAGGTAATGTTTCACGTGAAACATTACCGTCTAATCCATCTACCATAATATTTAAAAATAAATTTGACTTAACACATATTAACATTAACTACTTCTTCTACATTAACTTACCTGATAAACAAGTTTAACTGTAGTTCCCATACCTAATGATGAATCTACTATTATCATTCCATTTAATAATGATGTTCTATACTTCATTATTGATATTCCATTAAGATTATTAGATAATAGAACATTATCGTCCTGCATTGTAAAACCATCACCATTATCAGTAATAACAATATTTATATTATATCTATTTTCATCTCCAACCAAAAAATTAATCTGGTGTAAATCACCATTATTAATTTCACTTTCTACTTGGTTGCTATCTGTTGAAATATCATCTATATTATAATCATTTTCCTCAACATTTATTTTATCAATTACTATATTAATATTAATAATTGTACCATTTGAATGACTTTCTGCATTATCAATTGCTTCCTTTATAATTCTTATAACATTTATTACATTCCATTTACTATCAAGTATCTTTAAACCACTATAGTTAAAAGATATCTTCATATTAATTTTTTTCTGATATTCTTTTATGAAGTCACTTATATTTTTATATAATCCTATTTTTTCAGAGTCATCTTCTGAATGTTTCACGTGAAACATTTTAGCATTTACTTTTTTTTCAATATATAAAAGTTCTTCTTTTATTTTTGTAATTTCTAATTTTGCTCTGTTAGAGTCCATATCTATCAAGTTCTCGCACAGCTCGATTTTATTCTGTACTTTTTCAATATCTTTCTTAACAATATTAGATATGTAATGGTTGTCTTTATTAATTTGCTGTTCTAATATTAATGTAGACTTCTTAATATTTTTTTCTTCTGTTTTCTTTACTTCTTTATCTATTAAATACTTTGTATTTTTAACATTATTAGCCAGTTGCTTTTCTATATCATATATTTCTTCTAAGGAAGCATCTATTTTACTTTTCTGTTTTTCTAAATTGTCTAATTTATCACGTAAGGCTTCTATCTCGATATTTAATTCTGTTTTCTTTAGATTTAACTTTTCTATTTCAACAACATTATTATCTTTGTCAAAATCATTTGGTGAAAAGATTTCATATGTTGTATCTATATTTTTACTCAGTTCTACAACCATATTTTCTATCTCTTCTATCTGATACAGATTTTGATTTATTTTTTCTGTTATTTCATTTATACTTTTTTCATTTTTACTTTTCTCACCTTTGATAAATGCTAAAATACTTTCCATATTCAACTCTCTCCTATACTATGATAGTGTGGCATTTTCAATAATTCTAATTGTCGCTAAAAATAGTCTACTACTTCTACTACTTAACCTCTCGATGATATTATAATAATATAATATTTCTATAATAATGGCTCTCTTGATGGTATACCTGATTTTCTTGGATACTTGTTGCTCAATTTGCTGATTTTATTGATTATAACAAAGTTTCTCTCTATTTCATCTGAATTTGGTAATTCCATAGTCTTAGTATCTGAAATATTTCCACCTAACTTCATTATTGCATTTTTTGCATTATTTAATTCTTCATCAATATTTGCAGCTTTATATGATACAAACTTACCGCCTACCTTGATAAATGGCAGACAATATTCAGATAATGTTGAGAGATTAGCTACTGCTCTTGATACACATAAGTCATACTGTTCACGATATTCTGCATCATGTCCAAAATCTTCAGCTCTTCCATGTATACATTCAACATTTTCAAGTCCTAATTCATCAATAACTTCATTTAGAAAATTAATTCTCTTTTTTAATGAATCTAATAATGTAATCTTCATCTGTGGAAATACTATCTTTAGTGGAATTCCCGGAAAACCTGCTCCTGTTCCGACATCTATAAGACTATCTACATTACTTAAGTCGATTACCTTATAAGATAAAAGACTGTCTGCAAAATGTTTTATTATAACATCTTCATATTCTGTTATGGCAGTCAGATTCATCACTTTATTTTTCTCAACAAGCATCTCATAATATTTGATAAATTGCGAAACCTGCTTGTCTGATAATTCTATATTAATTTTTCTAAATGTATCTGTTAATAAATCAAGATTATATTCCATTATTGCTCCATATCATATTTTTACTTATTTCAATTAAATTAATTCCAACTAAACAACTAATCTTCTTTGTTTTTGTTTTCTTTATTCTCACTATTCTCTCTGTTTTGTCTATTCTTCATATAATTGAACTGCTCAATATATACTAACAGAACTGATATATCTGCTGGTGTTACACCTGATATTCGCGAAGCCTGTCCAATTGAAATTGGTTTACATAACTTTAATTTTTGTCTTGCTTCGTTTCTAAGACTCTTTACGTCGTCATAATCTATTTCTTCACTTATCTTCTTATTCTCAAGCTTCTTATACTGCTCTACCTGTTTCATCTGGCGTCTAATATATCCATCATATTTAATATTTATATTAACCTGCTCTATTACATCATTTGGCAGCTCTTTTCTTTCACTATCGAATTCTGCTAACATATCATAGTCTAATTCAGGTCTCTTTATTAATTCAGCCAATGTTGTTCCTGTCTTTAAAGGTGTGCTGTTATGTGCTTCTAAGAATTCCTGCATTTTAGGATTAGCACCGACATTGATTTTATTAAGTCTGTCTATCTCTTCTTCAATAAGTCTCTTCTTATTGCATACCTTTTCATACATTTCATCACTTACGAGACCTACTCTGTGACCGATTTCAGATAATCTTAAATCAGCATTATCCTGTCTTAATAATAATCTATATTCTGCTCTTGAAGTCATCATTCTGTATGGTTCGTGATTCTCCTTAGTAACGAGGTCATCGACTAAGACTCCTAAATATGCCTGTGAACGGTCTAATATTACCTGTTCTTCTCCTTTTACTGACAGTCCTGCATTAATACCTGCAAGTATACCCTGTGCTGCAGCTTCTTCATATCCTGAACTTCCATTAAACTGTCCACCGCTAAACAGACCCTTTATCTTCTTGAATTCCAATGTAGGTTTTAACTGCATAGGATTAATACAATCATATTCAATTGCATATGCATTTCTTACTATTTTAACATTTTCCAGACCTTTTACTGTTCTATACATTGCATACTGTACGTCCTCAGGAAGCGAACTTGACATTCCACCAAGATACATTTCATTTGTATATAATCCTTCTGGCTCTATAAATACCTGGTGTCTGTCTTTGTCAGCAAATTTAACTACCTTATCTTCTATGGATGGGCAATATCTTGGTCCTGTTCCCTCAATCATTCCTGAAAATAATGGTGAACGGTCCAAATTATCTCTGATAATCTTATGTGTCTCCTCATTAGTATAAGTAAGCCAGCATGACACCTGTTCTTTCTGTACTGATTCAGGGTCCGTCGAAAATGAGAATGGGACAACTCTTTTATCTCCGAACTGCTCTTCCATTTTAGAGAAATCTATTGAACGTTTATCAGCTCTTGCAGGTGTTCCTGTCTTGAATCTGAACATCTCTATTCCATTTGCCTTTAGTGAATCTGTCAAATGATTAGCAGGCTGTAATCCGTTTGGTCCTGTTGGATTGCTCACATCTCCATATATACATCTTGCTTTTAAATATGTTCCTGTACATAGAACAACTGCCTTAGCATAATATGTTGCCCCTGAAAATGTCTTAACACCTTTTATTACGCCGTCTTCTACTATAAGTTCTGTAACTTCAGCCTGTCTTATAGTAAGATTATCCGTATTTTCTAAGGTTTTTCTCATCTCATGTGTATAGTTATGTTTATCAGCCTGCGCTCTTAATGAATGTACTGCCGGACCTTTAGACACATTTAACATCTTCGACTGGATAAATGTTTTATCAATATTTTTACCCATTTCTCCGCCTAATGCATCTATCTCACGTACAAGATGTCCTTTAGAACTTCCACCTATATTAGGATTACATGGCATTAAAGCTATACTATCTACGCTTACTGTAAACATTATTGTATTAAGTCCCATTCTTGCACAGGCAAGCGATGCCTCACAACCTGCATGACCTGCACCTACTACGACTATATCATATTCTTCACACACATTTGACATTGTTCTTTACGACCTTTCATTTATTTACCCATACAAAACTTGCTGAAAATCTCATTTACAAGGTCATCGGATACCGATTCACCTATAATATTACCCAGCACTTCATATGAATTCATCAAATCAATAGAATAAAAATCTTCCGGCATTCCGTTATCTATACTTTCATTAACCATCTTAAGACTTTCAATTGCTTCTGTTAATGCCTCTTTATGTCTTAGATTAGTTATATAGATTTCATCATTAAATGAAATCATTCCATCATAGAACATCTCTTTAATTCTATTTTCAAGTTTATCTATTCCAATATTATCTTTAGCAGATATTTCTATTGGTTCTGTATCAATAATCTTCTTAATATCTTCACTTGTTACTATACACTCTAAATCAGTTTTATTCAATAAAACAATCGATTTTTTATCGGAAATAAGCCTGATTATCTCTTTATCATTATCGTCCATAGGAACAGATGCATCTACCACATATATAATTAAGTCTGCATCGGCTGCTATCTTCTTTGAACGCTCTACACCAATCTTCTCTACGACATCTTCTGTCTCTCTTATTCCTGCCGTATCTATAATATTTAAGTGTAATTCTGATAAGCTCATTGTTTCTTCTAAAGTATCTCTTGTTGTACCCGCAATTTCAGTAACTATTGCTCTGTCTTCACCTAATAAAGTATTCATTAAAGATGATTTTCCTGCATTTGGTTTACCTAAAATTACTGTTTTAATACCCTCAGAAATTATCTTACCATTATCTGATGTGCTTAATAATTTATCTAAAGTAGAGATAATCTTCTCTACATCTATTTTCAATTCTTCACCGTAATCGTCTATGCTCATATGCTCAGGGTCATCTAATGCTGCCTCTATAAATGCAATGTGATAAATAATTTTTGATCTTATATCCTTTATGACGTTACTGATGTTACCTTTTAACTGTGAAATTGAAGCATTTAATGCCATATTATTCTTAGCATTAATTACGTCCATTACAGCTTCTGCCTGTGATAAATCTATTCTTCCATTTAAAAATGCTCTCTTAGTGAACTCACCTGGTTCACTGCATCTTGCACCATTTCTTAATAATAATTCAAATATTTTTTTAGTAATTAATACACCGCCATGACAGTCTATCTCTACTACATTTTCCCTTGTATATGTGTTAGGTGCTTTCATAATTATTACAAGAACTTCATCTATTATTCGTCCATTTTCAACTATATTTCCATAATGAACAGTATGAGAAGATACTTTTTCTATATCTTTACCTGATCTATAAGGAACAAATATTTTCTTTACTATACTTATGGCATCTTCGCCGCTTACTCTTACTATTCCAATGCCTGAATTACTCATTGCTGTTGAAATAGCAGCTATAGTTTCGTTCTTAAACATATATTAACCATACCTTTCTGGTATATTTTTTCAAGGTAGATAAACCCGATAAGAATGTAAGTTCATATCGGGTTCATCATAATAAATGTATTTCTTCTATATGATGTTAATGTCATATTACAACACTAACTCTATTATATTACTATTTCTTAAGTAATACAATAATATGTCTGTAAGGTTCTTCACCTTCACTCTTTGTTGTTACATATTTATCGTTCTGAAGTGCAGAATGAATAATTCTTCTCTCATAAGGATTCATTGGCTCTAAAGAAACAGCTCTCTTTGTTCTCTTAACCTTGTATGCAATATTCTTAGCTAATTCTTCAAGAGTTGCTTTTCTTCTCTCGCGGTAATTTTCAGTATCAACCTTTACTCTTAAGTATTCCTTGCTTTCTTTATTAACTACAAGACTTACAAGATACTGTATAGAGTCGATTGTCTGACCTCTTTTACCTATGAGCAATCCCATTTCTTCTCCTGAAAGATTAATGTCCATTGTCTTATCTTCTTCTGAAAAATTTATATCAATGTTTACAATAAGATTCATTGCTTTGAATACTTTTTCAAGAAATTCTCTCGCAGCATCTTCTATAGTAACTTTCTTTCTTGCCTTAATCTTAGCAGGTTTCTTACCAATACCAAGAATACCATTGCTGCCAGCTTCTATTACTTCGTATTCTAAATTATCACTTGTAGTTTCTAATTCTATTGTTGCTGATGTAAGTGCATCATCAACAGTTTTACCTGTAAATTCCTTGAACTCCATAACCTTTCCCTACTTTCTGTTTTTGTCTTCGTAATTTTTAACCATATTTGCTTTTGCAGCCATACTTCCTGGTTTATATTTTACGTCCTGACTGTTAACTTTCTTAGTATTTACGTTAGCTTTGCTCTTAATTGACTTTGTACTTGTAGTAGCTGCTGATGCTACTTTATTAACGTCTATTCCTTTTTTCTCTTTCTTCTTATTTGCCTTCTCTACATTAGCTTTAATAATATCCTGAACGTCTACTTTCTTAAAATATGCATTTATGCAAATCTGAATAATTATCTGGAATATACCTGTACATACCCAATACAGACCAAGACCTGCAGGAACCGTAAATGCGATGAATGTTGACATTAAAGGTAACATTACATTCATTACTTTCATTGAATTACCCATTGGATTCTCTGCCATCTGCTCTTTATTGGCACTCATTGAAATCTTTACGCTTAACCACTGTGTTAAGAATGATAAGATAGGGATAAGTATTGCAATACCCATCATTGTGTTTGGAGACTGGCTTAAGTTAATTGGTCCAAACTCATTAATCTTCATTACTTTCTTTTCACTTGATTTAATAACTTCTGATTCGCTTGAGTCAATATATTCTGAAACGTCTTTATTCTTAACTGCTTCAACAAATTTTTCTAAATCTTCTTTTTCGCTCTTATCAGCATCAGCTATAAATTCTTCCCACTGATCATCTTTAATTACTGATAATTCATTTACAAAACTGTCAACATTAGCATATGAATCTTCTAAATCATCCCATTGTGATGTCTTATATTTAGCTAAAACATCTACAACTTTCTTCTCTTTAACAGAAGTAAATGAATCAAGCATATCATCTATATATTTATATTCATCTTTTCCATCTTTACCAACAACATATTTATCATATGCCTTGTCCATATAATTAAAATAATCATAATCAGCTACGATTGCCTTACTTACAGGCACATAGTAATTATAAATCTGTGGAACATATCCTGGAATACTGCTAATAATGTAATACAATGAGAACATAATTGGCATCTGGATTAATAACTGCAGACAACTACCTGTTGGAGATGTACCGTATTTCTCATATACAGCCTGAGTTTCCTCATTCATCTTAATCATTGATTCGTTGTCACGTTTACCTTTATACTTCTTCTGAATCTCCTGAAGTTCAGGATTCATTAAAGTAGATAATTTTGAGAACTTCTGTTGCTTTACTGTTAAAGGAATCATTAATAATTTAACAATTAATGTGAACATGATAATACATAAACCGATATTCTCAATATTCAGACCTTTGCTAAATAATACATATATCCCTTCCATTACTTTACCTAGCAACTTAGCACACCAGCCAATAATAGGCGCACTATTCTGGGTTAAAATAAAATTAAACAATTTTCTCCTCCTTTATGGGACAGGATCACAACCACCCTTTGAAAACGGATTGCATCTTAATATTCTTTTTAAAGCCAAAAACGTACCTTTAAAGGGTCCATATTTTTCAATTGCTTCCAACGCATATTGTGAGCATGTTGGAATAAACCTGCAATGAGTATGTCTCTTAAGTGGTGACAAATACTTTCTATAAAACTTTATTCCACAAATCAGAAATTTCTTTAATAATTTTGATATTGCTCTAAAAATATCGCTAACTACCTTCAAAGTTACACCATCTCTTCTTTTAATAATCTGTGTAATCTGCATAAATGCAGAAACGAACTAAGTATTTCTTTGTATTCGGCATCTTTTGCCTGAACTCTTACTACTACTACAATATCTACATTATATTGGAACTTTTCTTCATTCAATCTGAAGCTTTCCCTGATAAGTCTTGTCAGATGATGTCGTACAACACTGTTGCCAACTTTCTTACTAACCGATATTCCAATTCTGTTTTTATTATTTTCTGTTCTTATTACATACATAACAAGATTTTTGTTAGCATATGACTTACCATTATTATAAATGTATCTGAATTCTTCATTTTTCTTAATCGAATTAAATCTTTTCACTTAAACCACCATATAAAAAGTAATACTACTTTTCTTTATTAAAGAAGAAAAGACCACATAACTGCGGTCTTAATCTTAAGCTGATAATTTCTTTCTTCCTTTTAATCTTCTTGCTGCTAAAACTTTTCTTCCGCTTGCAGTACTCATTCTCTTTCTGAAACCATGAACTTTAGATCTTGATCTCTTCTTAGGCTGGAATGTCATCTTCATTTCACATGCACCTCCTCTTCATATATAGTTCAATGCATTAACCTGGTGATAAGACTCAAAAGTTAATGCTTAAAACATCAAATTGGAAAATATCGTTACAATTATATGGTATGAAGCCTTATAAGTCAAGCATTTTTTCAATGATTTATCCCTAATAAAAGTTAATTTATAAAAAGTTGTCCACTTTACATAACTTATGAAATAATTTACATAATTTTATCCACAAATTGTGGATAACTTGTGGATAACCGTTCATATTTTTAAAAAATCTCTTTTATTTTAGGGATATCTCGTCCCTCTTAATAATGTGTATTACAAAATATACATTATTAACAAGAATATTATTGTAAACTAATTTTCTAATATCTTAACATTAATTATTAACATCTTCAATATTTTTTCATATAACATTATCAACCTCATAAAAAACCACTATTTTAGGGTTATTTTATCTTTTATTTAAAAAGTTTTCCACTTTATCCACAACTTTATCCACAATTTTGTTAATTTAACTATTTTTTTCTTTCTTCTATATATAATGTTTTTAATAAACAATACATAATATTAATCTTATTATTTTGATTGAAAATTTGTCAATTATGTTATAAAATAAATATATCTGTAACTTTGCGCTTTTTTCAACAATACAGTTTTTTTAAAGTTTAAAAGGATTGTTTTCTATCATATATAATCTGACAATCCAGCAACTTTCATACAGAATAGAAAAAGCCGAATTTATAGCTTAGAAAGGCATGGTTTTGATTTATGTTAGAGATTTTACAAAGTAAATGGAACGAAATATTAGATTATATTAAATATGAATACGATATTGCTGATGTTTCCTTTGATACATGGCTTAAACCACTCAAGGTACATTCAGTAAAGGATAAGGTAATTACTATTGTTGTTGAAGAAAGCCTTGGCGTTAACTACATTAATAAGCGTTTCTATAAATATTTTAAGGTAACAATAGCTGAATTTCTTGGGGAAGAATATGAAATAGTATTCATTTCTCCTGATGATTTGGACAATTATTCAGTAGACAGTAAGTTAGAAAGCCACGATTCAGCATCCGACGCAAACCTTAAAGCCAGAATAGCTGAAGCAAACCTTAATCCAAGATATACTTTTGATACATTCGTCGTAGGTGGAAGTAATAACTTTGCCCAGGCTTATGCACTTAAAGTAGCCGAAGCACCTGGTGAAATATGTAACCCTCTCTTCTTATATGGAGGTGTTGGACTTGGTAAAACTCATCTTATGCACTCTATAGCTCATTATATATTAGAACATAATGCCAATGCCAAAGTCCTCTATGTTACAAGTGAAGCATTTACAAATGAACTTATTAATGTAATTCGTAATGAAAACCAGAATGCAACTATGGAATTCCGTAATAAATACCGAAATATAGATGTTTTACTTATTGATGATATACAATTTATTATAGGTAAAGAAAGATGTCAGGAAGAATTCTTCCATACATTTAATACTTTATATGAAGCTAAGAAGCAGATAGTTATTTCTTCTGATAAGCCTCCTAAAGAGATGACTACATTAGAAGAAAGATTACGTTCACGTTTTGAATGGGGACTTTCAGTAGATATATCTTCCCCTGAATATGAGACAAGAATGGCTATTTTACAGAAGAAAGCTGAACTTGAGGGATATGATATTGACAATGAGATACTTCAATATATAGCTACTAATATTATATCCAATATCCGAGAACTTGAGGGAGCTCTTACTAAGGTAGTAGCTTATTCTAAGATTTCACCACTTAAGATGGATATAGAATTAGCTAAAGAAGTTCTTAAAGATTCCATCTCTCCTAATACTGTTAATGAGATAACATGTCCATTAATTATACAGATGGTGGCTGAACATTTTAATATATCACAGACTGATTTAGCTTCTAAGAAGAAGAGTCAGAATATAGTTATTCCAAGACAGATAGCTATGTATCTCTGCCGTACTTTAACTGATGAATCTCTGTCAGCTATTGGTGCACTTCTCGGTAAACGTGATCATACAACCGTAATCCATGGATATGATAGGATTGCGGCTGATATTAATACTAATGACCAGATTAAGAATACAGTTGAGGTCCTTAAGAAGAAGTTGATGCCTAACTAATTTATTCACATTAATGGCTTTGTGAGGTTCATAACCATGTGAATTTGATGTTGATTAAATTTTTTAATCCTTTTTCACAAAATTGCCTATGTTGACAAAATATGACTTATACAAGTGTGATTAACATACTGCTAACACATTTTTCAGACTTCGAAAATAGCTTATTTAAAGGGATTGAGGCACTTTTAAACATTTCCACAGCCCCTATTACTAATACTACTAAATTTAATTATATATATATATATGGGCATAAAGCCCGGAAGGAGATATTCACAATGAAGTTGGTTTTTAAAAAATCTAATTTGACAAATGCAGTTAATATAGTTTTAAAAGCAGTTCCATCTAAAACTACAATGTCTATTCTTGAATGTATATTAATTGATGCATCTACTAATGAGATTAAATTTACAGCTAATGATATGGAATTAGGAATTGAGACTCTTGTTGAAGGTGAGATAATCGAAAAAGGTAAGATAGCAATTGATGCTAAGATTTTTTCTGAAATAGTTAGAAAACTTCCTGATAGTGAAATTACTATCTCTACAGACAATAATTATCAGATGCTTATAACATGTGAGAAAGCCAAATTCAATATTGCAGGTAAGTCAGGAGAAGATTTCTCTTATTTACCAATGATTGAAAAAGATAAATTTATATATCTTTCACAGTTTACATTAAAAGAAATAATAAGACAGACTATTTTCTCAATAGCTGATAATGATAATAACAAGATTATGACAGGTGAGCTTTTCGAAGTTAATGGTAACGAACTTAAGGTTGTATCATTAGATGGACACAGAATTTCCATTCGTAAAGTAGAACTTAAAGATTCCTTTGATACAATCAGTGCGATTGTACCTGGTAAGACACTTACAGAGATTTGTAAGATTTTAAATGGCGGTAATGATGACGAGGTCAGAATATTCTTTACAATGAATCACATTGTATTTGAATTTGATAATACAGTAGTTGTTTCAAGATTAATTGAGGGAGAATATTTTAAGATTAATCAGATGCTTTCATCAGATTATGAGACAAAGATTAATATTAATAAAAAAGAGTTTCTTGATTGTATCGACAGAGCCACACTTCTTATCAAGGAGGGTGACAAGAAACCAATTATTATTACAATTCAGGACGGAGAACTTGAACTTAAGATTAATTCCGTAATGGGTTCAATGAATGAGAATATTACAATTACAAAAGAGGGTAAGGATATTATGATTGGCTTTAATCCTAAATTCCTTATTGATGCACTAAGAGTAATTGATGATGAAGAGATTACAATTTATCTTCTTAATGCCAAAGCACCATGCTTTATTAAGAATGATGATGAGTCTTATATCTATCTTGTACTTCCTGTAAATTTCAATGTAATTAATAATTAATCAAATGTTTAAGGCAGAATTTAAACAGAAAGTGTTGTGAGATTATGTATACAATAAATCTAAATGATGAATTTATTAAACTTGGACAGGCGCTTAAGGCTGCCGGTCTTGTAAGCTCAGGAGTTGAGGCAAAGATTGTAATCATTAATGGTGAAGTTAAGGTTAATGGTGAAGTTGAACTCCAGCGTGGTAAAAAATTGAGAGATGGAGATGTTGTAAGTTATAACGGTGAAGAAATTAAAATAGTTGGTTAGATAAATGATAATAGAATCTGTTAATTTGGAAAATTATAGAAATTATAAAAATCTTTATATGGAATTTGATGATGGAACAAATATTCTCTATGGCGATAATGCACAGGGTAAGACAAATATCTTAGAAGCATTATATATGTGTGGGACAGCTAAATCTCACAGAGGAAGCAAGGACAGCGAGATAATAAGATTTGGTAAAAATGAATCTCATATCAAATTAATTGTTAAGAAGAATGATGTTCCATATAGGATTGATATCCATCTTAAAAAATCAAAGTCTAAAGGAATTGCCATAAATGGTATGCCGATTAAGAAAGTCAGCGAGCTGTTTGGCATAGTTAATGTAATATTCTTTTCACCGGAAGATTTAGCTATTATTAAAAATGGTCCTGCTGAAAGAAGAAAATTCATTGATATGGAATTATGCCAGATTGATAAATTCTATGTTCATAATATCGTTAATTACAACAAGATTTTAACCCAGCGTAATAAGCTTCTCAAGGATTTAAGCTTTAATTATGACAATAGTCTGTATGCCACATTAGACATATGGGATATGCAATTAGCAGATTATGGTAATAAAATCATAAAAAGGCGGGAAGAATTTATACATCAGATAAATGAAATCATTTGCGACATACATAACAGATTATCTGGTGGCAGGGAAAGTATTCATCTGGTATATGAACCAAATGCGATATATGAAAATCTATTAAAAGAGATTACAGACAGCCGCAACAGAGACATAAAACTTAAGACAACCACAGTTGGTCCACATAGAGATGATTTAGGATTTTATATAAAAGATATGGATATCCGCAAATATGGAAGTCAGGGACAGAAGAGAACAGCAGCACTTTCATTAAAGCTATCAGAGATTGAACTGGTAAAGAAGATAATTAATGATGAGCCTGTATTATTGTTAGATGATGTAATGTCGGAATTAGACAGTAACAGACAGAATCAGTTAATAGAGAGTTTAGACGGAATACAGACAATTGTTACATGTACCGGATTAGACGAATTTATAGAAAACAGAGTAAATGTAAATAAAATTTATAGAATTATAAATGGAACATATAAACTGTATGAGGAGGTCAAGAACGAAAAATGAGTGAAAACAGTAACGTAGACAATCAATATGGAGCAGATCAGATACAGATACTAGAGGGACTTGAAGCTGTAAGAAAAAGACCTGGTATGTATATCGGAAGCACATCATCTAAAGGTTTACATCATCTTGTATATGAGATAGTAGATAACTCTGTAGATGAAGCACTTGCAGGATATTGTTCGGAAATTGATGTACAGATTAATGCAGATAACTCAATAACTGTAAAGGATAACGGAAGAGGTATCCCTGTCGGAATAAATCATAAGGCAGGACTTCCGGCAGTAGAAGTAGTATTTACGATTCTTCATGCAGGTGGAAAGTTCGGTGGTGGAGGATACAAGGTATCCGGAGGACTTCATGGTGTAGGTGCATCAGTAGTTAACGCACTTAGTGAATGGTTAGAAGTTACTGTCTGCAGAGAGGGTAAGATTCACAGACAGAGATACGAAAGAGGTCATTCGACAGGCCCGCTTACGGTAATTGGAGAATGTCCTATAGAGCAGACTGGTACAAGTGTAACATTTTTACCTGATAAAGAGATATTTGAAGAGACGATTTATGATTATGATGTATTGAAGATAAGATTAAGAGAGATGGCTTTCCTTACTAAGAATCTTAGGATTATCCTTAGAGATGACAGAGAGGAAAAGAAAGAGAAAGTATTTCATTACGAAGGCGGTATAAAGGAATTCGTAACTTATTTAAACAAGGGCAAACAACCATTATATCCGGAGATAATCTACTGTGAGGGAACGGTTAATGGAGTAGCAGTAGAAGTTGCATTGCAGCATAATGATTCATATACAGAAAATGCATATGGTTTCGTTAATAATATAAATACACCTGAAGGAGGAACTCACATCGAGGGCTTTAAGCGTGCCATTACAAAGACATTTAATGATTACGCAAGAAGTAATAAATTATTAAAAGACAGTGAGCAGAATCTTACAGGTGAAGATATAAGAGAGGGACTTACGGTAATAGTAAGTGTCAAGATTGAAGAACCACAGTTCGAGGGACAGACTAAGCAGAAGCTTGGTAATACAGAGGCAAGAAGTGCTGTAGAATCAGTAGTATCAGAGAAATTAACATATTTCCTTGAGCAGAATCCTAACGTAGCTAAACTTATCTGTGAGAAATCAATTTTAGCACAGAGAGCAAGAGCTGCAGCCAGAAAGGCAAGAGATTTAGCCAGAAGAAAAACAGCATTAGAGGGTGCAAGCCTGCCAGGTAAATTAGCAGACTGTTCAGATAAGAATCCTGAAAACTGTGAGATATATATAGTCGAGGGAGACTCAGCCGGAGGTTCAGCTAAGACAGCACGTTCAAGAGCAACCCAGGCTATACTTCCACTAAGAGGTAAAATCTTAAATGTTGAAAAGGCAAGATTAGACAGAATACTTGGTAATGCCGAAATTAAGGCAATGATTACAGCATTTGGTACAGGAATACATGAAGATTTCGATATTTCAAAATTAAGATATCATAAGATAATAATTATGACCGATGCCGATGTAGACGGTGCTCATATTGCAACATTACTTTTAACATTTTTCTATAGACTTATGCCTGATCTGATAAGAGAAGGACACGTATATCTTGCACAGCCACCTCTTTACAAATTAGAAAAGAATAAGCAGGTATGGTATGCATACAGTGATGAAGAACTTAATAAGATTCTGTCAGAAGTAGGAAGAGACCAGAATAATAAGATTCAGCTTTACAAAGGTCTTGGTGAGATGGATGCAGAGCAGTTATGGGAGACAACAATGGATCCTGAGAAGAGAATACTGTTAAGGGTTGCCATCGATGAGGAAAGCCAGTCAGAGATAGATTTGACATTCACAACTCTTATGGGTGACCAGGTAGAGCCAAGAAGAGAGTTCATTGAAGCAAATGCAAAATATGTATCTAATTTAGATATCTAGCCTTAAAAATAATCGCAGGCCAAAATATGAAATTTTGCCCGCGATTTCTACGACACAAACGTCGTAGAAATAATGATTTGTATTAAAAATGAATTACTAACTATAAAAAGGAAAGGTAGTAAATAATATAATGGACGAAAAAGAATTTGATAAAATCCATGAGGTTGATTTAAAAAAGACTATGGAAAAATCTTATATCGATTATGCCATGAGTGTTATTGCAGCCAGAGCATTACCAGATGTAAGAGACGGTTTGAAACCGGTTCAGAGAAGAGTATTATACTCGATGATAGAATTAAATAATGGTCCTGATAAACCACATCGTAAATGCGCCCGTATCGTAGGTGACACAATGGGTAAATATCACCCACATGGTGACAGCTCTATCTATGGTGCGTTGGTTAATCTTGCACAGGAATGGTCAACCAGATATCCACTCGTAGATGGACATGGTAACTTCGGTTCAGTCGATGGAGATGGTGCGGCTGCCATGCGTTACACAGAGGCAAGACTTAGCAGGATTTCCATGGAAATGCTAGCAGACATTAATAAAAATACAGTTGATTTTGTTCCAAACTTTGATGAGACAGAGAAGGAGCCAACTGTATTACCTGCACGTTTTCCAAACCTTTTAGTAAATGGTACAAGTGGTATTGCCGTAGGTATGGCTACAAATATACCACCACATAACCTTAGAGAGACAATCAATGGTGTCGTTAAGATTATCGACAACAGAATTGAAGATAAGGAAACACAGATTGAAGAGATTCTTGATATCGTAAAAGGTCCTGATTTTCCTACAGGAGCTACGATATTAGGAACAAGAGGAATAGAAGAAGCCTACAGAACCGGACGAGGAAAGATAAAAGTACGTGCGGTTACTAATATTGAGCCAATGGAGAATGGTAAGAACAGAATCGTTGTCACAGAACTTCCATATATGGTTAATAAGGCAAAACTTATAGAGAAGATTGCAGAACTCGTTAAGGAGAAGAAAGTGGACGGTATCACGGATCTAAGAGATGAGTCTGATAAGTCAGGAATGAGAATTGCAATCGAACTTAGAAGAGATGTTAATCCTAATATAGTTTTAAATCATTTATATAAACATACCCAGCTTCAGGATACATTCGGAGTAATTATGCTTTCATTAGTTGATAACCAGCCAAGGGTACTCAACTTATATGAGATGCTTAATTATTATTTAATCCATCAGGAAGATGTAGTAACCAGAAGAATTAAGTATGATTTAAACAAAGCAGAAGAGCGAGCACATATTTTACAGGGCTTAATGATAGCACTTGATAATATCGATGAAGTTATTAAGATTATCAGAGGTTCGAGAACAACCCAGATAGCTAAAGACAGTCTGATGGAAAGATTTGAATTAACAGATGCACAGGCACAGGCTATCGTAGATATGCGACTCAGGGCATTGACAGGTTTAGAAAGAGAAAAACTTGAAAATGAATTAAGAGAGCTTGAGATAAAGATTGCTGAATTAAAGGCAATTCTTGCTGATGAGAAGAAATTATTAGGTGTAATCAGAGAAGAAATATTAGTAATCAGAGATAAATATGGTGATGACAGAAGAACATCCATCGGATATGATGAAGATGATATTTCTGTTGAAGATTTAATTCCTAATGAGAATACAGTAATTGCAAGAACTAATCTTGGTTACATCAAGAGAATGACTGTAGATAATTTCAAGAGTCAGAATCGTGGTGGCAAGGGAATTAAGGGAATGCAGACAATTGATGATGATTACATAGTAGACCTGCTTATGACATCTACGCATCATTATCTGATGTTCCTTACAAATATGGGTAAAGCCTACAGATTAAAGGCATACCAGATACCGGAGGCAGGAAGAACAGCCAGAGGTACAGCTATAATTAACCTTATGCAGCTTCAGCCTGGCGAGAAGATTTCAGCCGTAATTCCAGTTAAGGAATTCAGTGACAGAAAATTCTTATTTATGACAACTAAGAATGGTATCGTTAAAAAGACACCATTAATAGACTTTGCAAATATGAGAAAAACAGGACTTCAGGCCATCAATCTTAAAGATGATGATGAGCTTATCGAAGTTAAGACAACTAATAATAACAGAGATATCTTCCTTGTGACGAAATATGGTATGTGTATCAGATTTAATGAGAAAGATGTCAGAAAAACAGGCCGTACTTCAATGGGTGTTATAGGTATGAATCTTGAGCCGGGCGATGAAATAGTCGGTATGCAGATGAATAACCAGGGTGACTCATTATTAATAGTATCAGAGAATGGTCTTGGAAAGAGAACATCAATTGATGAATTTAAACTTCAGAAACGTGGTGGTAAAGGCGTAAGATGTTACAGAATTAATGATAAGACAGGATATGTTGTAGGTGTTAAGGCTGTAAATGACGACCATGAGATTATGATGATTACAAATGAGGGAATCATTATACAGTTCAAGGTTAATACGGTTTCGGAAATTGGCAGAAATACATTTGGTGTCAAATTAATTAACATCGATAAAGACGAAAATATTAAAGTTGCCAAGATTGCAAAAGTAAGAGATAACCCACGAGATATAGAAGATAAGATAGTTAAACTTATCGATGATGATTCAAAGAGTGAGAATAATACTTCAACGGAAGCTTCTGAAAATGCAGATAATACAGAAAATGAATAGAATTAAGAATGCATAAGTGAAGATATTATAGATAAGAACTCTAAAGAATAAAATTAGAATAAATTATTTTTGTGGCTGTGTGTATACACAGCCACTTCATAAATAAAAATATATGATTGGCTATGTATCAGTTAAAATTTCTGAATATATCAAGAATAAATATAAAAAATACAAGGAAAGGATATGCAGTTCTGACTTAAGTAGGTCAGACATAATGAGAAATATCATAAGCATCAGGTATAGAGATGAGAGAATTAAACGTATCAGTAATTACTGATAATATTAAAGAAATGTGTATTGAAGCAAATCATTTTCTGTCACAGGATATGAAAATATGCTTAAACAAGGCATGCGAAACAGAGAAAAATGAACTTGGTAAAAAAGTATTATCTTCGCTTGAAGAAAATTTAAAAATTGCCGAAGAGGATATGATACCAATCTGTCAGGATACGGGAATGGCAGTAATATTTATAAAAATAGGTCAGGACGTACATCTTACAGGGGGCAAGTTAGAAGATGCCATAAACGAGGGCGTAAGAAGAGGCTATGTTGATGGATATTTAAGAAAATCAGTTGTAAAAGATCCATTAATCAGAGAAAATACTAAAGATAATACACCGGCAATAATCCATTATGAGATAGTTGATGGAGAAGATGTGACAATTACAGTTGCTCCAAAAGGTTTTGGAAGCGAAAATATGAGTCGTGTATTTATGTTAAAACCGGCAGATGGAATTGAGGGCGTGAAAAATGCAGTATTAACAGCTATCAAAGATGCAGGTCCTAATGCATGTCCGCCAATGGTCGTAGGAGTAGGTATAGGCGGCGACTTCGAGAAATGTACTATTTTATCTAAGAAAGCATTAACCAGAAATGCAAATGAACATTCAACAATTCCATATGTTAAAGAATTAGAAGAGGAATTATTAGAAAAAATCAATTCATTGGGTATAGGTCCGGGTGGACTTGGCGGAAGTAACACAGCATTTGCGGTAAATATTGAGACATATCCAACACATATTGCGGGACTTCCTGTTGCAATTAATACATGTTGCCACGTTAACAGACACGTAACAAGAATAATATAATGTTCAAAATAATATAATATTTTGCGAAATGGAGACCAGAGAGAAAAATGGAAAAATATATAAAAGCTCCACTTGATGGAGAAGAGATAAAAACACTTAAATCAGGTGATTATGTATATATAACAGGAACTATATATACTGCAAGAGATGCAGCGCATAAGAGAATGTATGAAACATTGAAAGCAGGAGAAAAACTTCCAATAGAATTAAAGAACAATGTAATATATTATATGGGACCATCACCTGCAAGAGAGGGAAGACCTATAGGTTCAGCCGGTCCTACTACAGCGAGCAGAATGGATAAATACACTCCTGATATGTTAGATTTAGGTTTAAAAGGAATGATAGGCAAGGGTAAAAGAAGTGATGCAGTAAGGGAAGCCATCATAAGAAATGGAGCAGTATATTTCGCTGCCGTTGGTGGAGCAGGAGCATTATTATCAAAAAGTATTAAATCAAGTGAAGTTATAGCATATGATGATTTGGGAACAGAAGCCATAAGAAAATTAGAAGTTGAAAATTTTCCGGCAATAGTTGTTATAGATTCAGAGGGTAATAATCTGTATGAGATGGTATTACAGTAGGTAGGATTATGGAAAGAATTATATTAATGATAATTAAGAGAATATTTATTGCTCCATATTGGTTATATCTTATATGTAAATATGGAAATACAGAAAAATATTCAGAAGAAGAGAGATATCGTGTACTAAGTAATATTGTTAAAAAAGTAAATCGTGCAGGAAATGTTAAGATAATAAGCGATGGTGAGGAAAATCTCCCTAAAGAAAATGGATATGTTTTATTTCCAAATCATCAGGGATTATTTGATGCCTTAGTATTATTAGAGACAAACAAGCAACCTATAACATTTGTTATGAAGAAAGAAATTGAAAACCAATGGTTTATCAAGAAGATAATTAAACTGTTACAGGCTCAGATTATAGACAGAGATGATATAAGACAGTCAATGGGTGTAATAAATACAATGACAAAAGAAGTAAAAGAGGGAAGAAACTATGTTATATTTGCAGAAGGTACAAGAAGCAGAAAAGGTAATGAACTATTAGACTTCAAGGGTGGAAGCTTTAAAAGTGCCGTAAATGCAAAATGTCCAATTATACCGGTAGCAATAATGGACTCATACAAAGTATTTGACAGTAAGTCCATTAAAAAGGCAACTGTAAGAATGGCATATTTGAAACCAATTTATCCTGAAGAATACAATAAAATGAAAACTACAGAAATTGCATGCATAGTAAAGGAAAGAATTGGAGAATATATAAGAAGTACAGAAGCGAAAATAAATGAATAATATATATGAATCATTTAAGCGAAAATAAACAAATAAAATAATAAGAAGAATTAAAGTGAAAATAAATGAATAACATATATGTAAAGTTAGTAAACCGCATAGTAAGTATATAAATATAATGATATATAATCCATAAAATCAAAGCAATAAAAAGAATATATAAAAAATACAGATTAAATATAAAAAATAATTGACAAAGGGGTGTCAATCAAGTATAATAACCTTTGCGTCACGATGATGCACATAGATTTAATAACAATTTAATATGAATTATAGAAGAAATTCAGATATGGAGAAATACTCAAGAGGCTGAAGAGGCGCCCCTGCTAAGGGTGTAGGTCGTTTGCGCGGCGCGAGGGTTCAAATCCCTCTTTCTCCGTTCGATAGTTAAAAATCTTAAAAAAAGATAAAAAAGTGCTTGACATAATAAGTTAAACATGATAAACTATCACAGTTGCTGCTAAAGAGTAACAACAAAAAAGAAAAAGAACTTTGAGTGCGAGTTATTAATTGGATAACGAGCAAAAGTTCAAAATATGAACATTGATAACTGAACAGTAACATAAATCCAACCCTGAAAATTCTAAAAATTTTCAGCGAACATCGTGTAAACGATTTCCAAAAACAGTAAACACAGAAATGTGTCGGATTAAAATAGCTAACGTTATTTTGAATCTGGATTAAACAATTTTAACGAGAGTTTGATCCTGGCTCAGGATGAACGCTGGCGGCGTGCTTAACACATGCAAGTCGAACGAAGCAATTGCGACAGAAGCCTTCGGGTGGAAGATGCAATTGACTGAGTGGCGGACGGGTGAGTAACGCGTGGGTAACCTGCCTTGTACAGGGGGATAACAGTTAGAAATGACTGCTAATACCGCATAAGCGCACAGTATCGCATGGTACAGTGTGAAAAACTCCGGTGGTACAAGATGGACCCGCGTCTGATTAGCTAGTTGGTAAGGTAACGGCTTACCAAGGCAACGATCAGTAGCCGACTTGAGAGAGTGATCGGCCACATTGGGACTGAGACACGGCCCAAACTCCTACGGGAGGCAGCAGTGGGGAATATTGCACAATGGGGGAAACCCTGATGCAGCGACGCCGCGTGAGTGAAGAAGTATTTCGGTATGTAAAACTCTATCAGCAAGGAAGATAATGACGGTACTTGACTAAGAAGCCCCGGCTAACTACGTGCCAGCAGCCGCGGTAATACGTAGGGGGCAAGCGTTATCCGGATTTACTGGGTGTAAAGGGAGCGTAGACGGTATGGTAAGTCAGATGTGAAAGCCCGGGGCTTAACCCCGGAACTGCATTTGAAACTATCAAACTAGAGTGTCGGAGAGGTAAGTGGAATTCCTAGTGTAGCGGTGAAATGCGTAGATATTAGGAGGAACACCAGTGGCGAAGGCGGCTTACTGGACGATAACTGACGTTGAGGCTCGAAAGCGTGGGGAGCAAACAGGATTAGATACCCTGGTAGTCCACGCCGTAAACGATGAATACTAGGTGTCAGGGAACAATAGTTCTTTGGTGCCGCAGCAAACGCATTAAGTATTCCACCTGGGGAGTACGTTCGCAAGAATGAAACTCAAAGGAATTGACGGGGACCCGCACAAGCGGTGGAGCATGTGGTTTAATTCGAAGCAACGCGAAGAACCTTACCTGGTCTTGACATCCCAATGACGCCTCTTTAATCGGAGGTTTCCTTCGGGACATTGGAGACAGGTGGTGCATGGTTGTCGTCAGCTCGTGTCGTGAGATGTTGGGTTAAGTCCCGCAACGAGCGCAACCCTTATCTTTAGTAGCCAGCAGTTCGGCTGGGCACTCTAGAGAGACTGCCAGGGATAACCTGGAGGAAGGTGGGGATGACGTCAAATCATCATGCCCCTTATGACCAGGGCTACACACGTGCTACAATGGCGTAAACAAAGGGAAGCAAAACTGTGAGGTTGAGCAAATCCCAAAAATAACGTCTCAGTTCGGATTGTAGTCTGCAACTCGACTACATGAAGCTGGAATCGCTAGTAATCGCAGATCAGAATGCTGCGGTGAATACGTTCCCGGGTCTTGTACACACCGCCCGTCACACCATGGGAGTCGGATATGCCCGAAGTCAGTGACCCAACCGTAAGGAGGGAGCTGCCGAAGGTGGAGCCGATAACTGGGGTGAAGTCGTAACAAGGTAGCCGTATCGGAAGGTGCGGCTGGATCACCTCCTTTCTAAGGAAAGAAGAAGTAAGGAATGGAAAAGAAGTTACTGTTTGGTTATGAGTGTTCATATAAAATAAGAATGTAAGTGAAACCTCGAAAGCACAGCTTTCTTGGTCGCGACTGCGTCGCTTATATTTCATACATTAAACAGTCATTTACAGACAAGTCTGAAACAACTGTTTAATATACGAAATGCACTTACTTATGTACACGCGAAATTTCTGGTGGTGATGCGCTAAGGGGACACACCCGTTCTCATCTCGAACACGATGGTTAAGACTTTAGCGGCCGATGGTACTATACTGGAGACGGTATGGAAGAGTAGGTGGCTGCCAGATTAAATGGGGGCGTAGCTCAGTTGGGAGAGCACCTGCCTTGCAAGCAGGGGGTCAAGAGTTCGAATCTCTCCGTCTCCATTGAATCAGAAATGATTCATATGTGCGGGAACACGTAAAACTAATGTACCTTGAAAACTACACATTGAAATATCTTAATTAGTAAATCTGAAAAGATTTAACAATTCAAGACATCCGAGGTCATATGAG
>CABIWJ010000009.1 GCA_902362455.1 Eubacteriaceae bacterium | reverse complement strand
CTTGCTGTTCAGCTATACATTTCCCACTACCTGGGCATGTTCAGGACTTTCACCTGCGAGAGCGCGCCCATGGCGCGCAAACGAAACGTGCGCCGCTAGGCGCACAAGCAAAAAAGAAGGACTCCGTTTATTTTAAAGCGGTGTCCTTCTTTGTTTTTGTTTATTTCTTCGGCAGCTTCAGCGCCGTTTGAACGGTGAAGGTTTGATTCTCCGAAGTAAAAATATCCAGTATGCTGTGGTAACGCACGGCAACGGCGCTCATCAGCTTTAAGCCGAAGCCGTGGATTTCGGCGTCGTTCTTGGTCGTGACATAGTTGCCGTACGCATCCTGTCTGCGCTTGCCGGCATACGAATTTTCACACTTAACGGCAAGAAAGCCGTTCTTTGTTTCAATCTGAAAGCGGACAAATCGTTTTCCGGCATCCGCCTCGGCGGCGGCTTCCAGTGCGTTGTCAAGCATATTCATAAGCAGCTCGTACAGATCGCTTTCCGCAACGGTAAGCTGCGGCGGAACGGAAACAAGCGCCTCAAAGCGGATGTCCGACTGGGCGGCACGATAAGCGGCGTCCTGCAGGATCGTATTGACTGTGAAATTTTCGGTAAACTGCGTTTGCGCCAAATGATCGTTTTGCTGCTTTATATCCCCGATCAATTGCCCCAGCGCATCAATATCGCCCTTTTGATACAATGCGTCAAGAGCGATTATTTTATGCTTCATTTCGTGACGAATGGCGGCGCTGTCGGTCACTTTGCTTTCCATCGCACGATAGCTGTTCATAATCAATTCGTTGCGCAGACGGAGCGTTTTGCTTTCCATCTGCTGTGCAATAATCGAACGCATTACGGCATAGGCGGAAATAACGGCGCACACCGCAACCATCCAAACGGTGACCCAATACAAAAGCCCCGAATAATCCGCAAGCTCCGTAACATCCGAAATTAACCTGCCGATATATTTGAAAAGGTAGCTTTTTCTGAAAAATGATACCGTGTATGCAACCCCCAATGCGGCGGCGCTGGCAATAGCGGAAATTCCTAAGTATTTCCAAAATTTACGCTGACGGTTCATCACAAGATAAACGACCAAAAGTACGAGCAGCAGAATACCGATCTCTTGCCGGTTCAGAAAATCGACCAACCCGTCGCTGAGAAAATGGTGTCCCATTCCTTTGGTGATCCATTGCATCGTAAGCCCCACAGAGGCAAGGAAAAGCGGTATCAGACTCCAATCTGCCTTTTTGCGTGTCACGCTCAAAAGGAACAACCCGGCAATCATCAGCGATATAAAAGCGGTAGCACCGGCAGGAATACCGTAGTAGTTTGCATAAGCGTAGCTTTCGATTTCTTGCGCATCCACCGGCACAAAGCGCGGCAGCGGCGGGAAAATAAGGCTTGCTGTGTCAGTCACCGTGCCGGTAACCGTAAGGCGGCACTCCGTGTTTTGCGGCAGAGGGATAATCGCCTGCGTCTGACCCACGGCATTCTCCGGCACCGCGGTTTCCGACTGCCATACCTCTTTCCCGTCTATGCTGACGGTCATATTCAGCCCTGCCGTTTCAAATACCAAATTGCCGTATTCGCTGCTTGCCGGGACGACTGTTTCCAGGCGAAAGCGGTCTCCCTTTTCGGGCGACACGGTATAATCCAGCTCCGTTTCCGTGCCGTCTGTTCCTACCGTGTAGGCGGTTTGCCACTCAAGGTATTGTATGGATGTATTGAGCTTCGTGAATTTCTGCAAAAAGCAGAGCATACCGATGCAAAGCGCAAAGAATAGCGCTAAACATATCCACCGTAAAGTTTTTTTCATTCCGACGAGGCACCTCCCCATTTCATTTTTTCTGCATTTGATATGTGGAAAATTATCCGTATACTATTGTACTTGAAAATCCGTGTTTTTACAAGGGGTATTCCGCCCGAGCGACCGTTTACAGCGTAAACGACCGAAATACAGCGTAAACGACACAACCGAAACTGCCCCTGTTATGATAGAATAGATAATAGTATAAGTATCGTGAAATATCATGTCCACGCTTGCTTATCCGCTTTCAGAATCTGCTGTCGTAGCGGACAGCAAAACCAAATTATCAAAGGAGACCTGAGCTATGAACAAAAAATTTATCATCCGACGGGCAGTGTGCGCAGCACTGGCGCTTGTGATGATCGTTGCCTGTCTGCCGCTTTCGGCGTTTTCCGCAAGCAGCGACAGCCCGACCTTTTCATCCGATGCAGCCAATTCGCTGATGAAAAACACTGTACCTGCCGGGTACGACAAGACAACCAACCCTTACGGTTACGATGTTGACCGCCCATTTGCGATGGTGGAGCAAAGCGAGCTGCTTTATTTAGAAACCTACACCAATCACATTACCGGCAAGATAGCAGATGTCGGAACGGCAAGTGACCTGTATAACTTTGTATATAGTAAACGTACTGCATCCAACAGTTCGCTGCCTAACATGAATTTCGTTGATTTAAGCAACTGCGTTCTGATACAGTCCGCATCGTTTGACCCGGACGGCACCGGTCGTAACGACCATGCTGCCTATGTTGGTCTTAACCGTCGGGATAAAAATGTTTATCTCTTTGTATACGACGCAAGGGATGGCAAGCTCTGCAGCTCAGAGGTTGTCGGCGAAATGAACTGGGCGTTTGACAGTGACGGAGATCTGCAAATCCACGGTTATGATTCCAACAAATATATTGATATTGTAGCCGGAGATTTTGACAACGACGGCAAGGATACCCTTATCATCTATGTGGCGAACAGCAAAAAGGAGATACGCCGCATTACCGATCTGGACTATTATTCCGCCAATATGATGGCAGGCTGTTTTATTAAGGAATATGAATATGCCGACGGTGAGCTTACCATGCTGAATCGCCGTGAAAACGGTCCGGGGTATTATCAGCTTGGAGATGAGCTGCTGAATGACTATTATGTTAATAATTATCAAACCAACCTTAGTGGTAACAAGGGCGTTGCAGATACCATCAACGGCTCAAAAAATAATACACTGGCTAACCATTGGAAAAAGCTGACGGTCGATATGGTCGTCGGCGACTTTAACGGCGACAGAATAGACGACCTGGCAGTGTTGTCATACAATTCTAAAGGCGCATATATTGACCCGACCCCGCAGGTCAAAATACTGTACGGCAAGACCGGCAGAAGAGAGGGGCTGGCTTTTGTAGACAGCCTGCCTGACAAAAAATATTCAATAAATAATGTAACCGGGTACGACTCGACATATAATACATGGACATCCGTCTACGACGGGGGGCTTGCCTGCGGTGATTTCAACAACGACGGCTGCGACGACCTCGTTGTTGCCGGAGCAAAGCTAGATTCATTACAGCGCAAAAGCGGCTATAACCCCATTATGATGTCGATGAGGATTACAGATACTTTTGCATACAGCATACTCCTCAGCAATCAGAACAATGGATTCGTACAATCCGAGGTCAAGACCATGGCCGCCAACGGCTGGTCAGAAGACGAATGTGTAACCAAGTTTGCGGTCGAGGCCGTTGCCTATAACGGAGCAAACGCCGCAGAGTATATCTTTATCAACGGCTCATTGTATACATACAACACCGCTACCGGCGAATTAAACAAGGCTTCAACGAGCGGATTCCAGTTTGACGAAGGCCTTGGCGGAAAAGAGGAATATATGCGCTCAGTCGTGGTCGGCAACTTTGACGGCAACACGGCAGGCCGAGAGCAGATCGTGTTCGTTGCCTCCTGCCGCGACAATGACAAAGAATATTCCTTTAAAAAGTGCATGATCGCCGGCGTATATAACAATGACAAAAAAGACAGTAAAGGCAATGTGACCGATTACGGCACTGTGACCGGCTTTAGTACAACAATATCCGGTTGGGGACCCGACAAAGTTGACGGCGGCTATAAAGGCACCGGCGCACAGATGGTGCTCACATCCTGCGACCGCGACCAGGATGGCGTTATCGCCCGCTACAAGGGCGTAAGCTACGCCTACAGCGACCCGGAGGTCAAGGCGGTCATGCAGGCGGCGCCCTACTTTGCAGCGCTGGGCGACTCGGCAAATAACGAGACCGACTATACCATAACCGAAAGCTACGAGCTGGAGCAATCTTCCTCGAAAAATGTTTCCTACAGCGTGGGTATGTCCTACAGCTATGGCGGACTGCTTGCCCCCTTTGAACTAAATATTTCAGCGGGCTATTCTCTTGAATGGAGCAAGACCTACACTGAAGCGCTGGAAACCGAATACGCCATGACTGTCAAGGCGCAGGCATATAACACGGCACTGGTTGCAAGAACACCGGTATTTGTCTACTGCTATGAGGTGCTGGACGAAAACGGCGAGTGGTCTGATGGCACGGCAATGAGCCTGTCGATTCCGCAGCAGCCGGTGTATCAGCAGATGAGCATTGACGACTACAACAGCTTTGCTGAAGAATACAACTCCTATATGGAGAAAAAGGGCAATCGCGCCATCACCAAGGAGTCGGATAAGACCTCCAAAGATGAAGCCTGCTACTACCGTCTTGAAAAAATCAACGAAGCGGAAAACTGGCTGGACGGCAACGAGGGCAACCCCTATATGTACAATCAGTTGGGCTGGGGCGCATACAGTGCACTCGGCGCTCAGCAGCTCAGCCAGAACACTATCCGTATGGGCTATGCGGGAGGTCTGAATGAGGTTTCCTATTCCAAGAGCAATATCAAATCGGTCTCCGAGGAGATTTCTCACGGATTTTACTTCAACTTCTCCATCAGCTTCGGCGTGTTCGGCGACGGTATCCTATTCTCGCACGATGTGGGCTTTGAAACAAGTCTGAGTTACAGCAACGGTTCGGGCGTTTCGACCACCAAAACCTCCTCGCAGGGATGCATCGGTGCGGTCAACGACATTGACGGCCCGGCTCTTGCCGAGGAAGGAATCCCGGCAAGCATTTACACGCAGTATACCTTTGACTGGACGCTGGGGCAGTGGTTCAGGCACCTCTATGGTGAGGAAGGCAACAAGACCGTCTTTATCGGCTACAGCCTATCAAATGTCAGCACACCTGCTCCTGCAGTAGATGATTTAGAGGCAAACCTGTTTGCAGATGATGCGGTGCATCTTACATGGTCTCAGCCCGACAAGACCCCCGGCTGGCCGGAGGTAGAGGGTTACTATGTGTATCGCGCGGAAAACGGCGAATGTACGAAAATTTCCGATCTGCTTCCTGCCGATACGACATCCTATGAGATTGAGAACCTGAAAACCAATACCAACTTGGGTTTTGCTGTTACCTCCGTTTGCAAGGTGGACGGCAAAGAAAAGGAAAGCACATGGTCGAATATTGCCGAAGTTACCACGGCAAAGAGGTTCTATAAGGTCAACTACTCAGTGGATAACGCAAAGGCTTCCGACATCAAGGTGCGGCATCTCGGCAATGTTGAGATCCAATCCGGAGATGAGATCAGCGAGAGCGAAATCATCAAGGTAAAGGTCACCCCGAAAAGCGGGCAGTATGAGCTTGTATCCCTTACCCTCGACAACGGCGGTGAAACAATGGTATTCACACCCGAAAAAGACGGAACAATCGTATGTGCCTTTACTCTGAACGGTGAAGCCAATATGCGTGTTTCCACCAAGCGAGCAATAAATTCCGCTCAGATCACATTTACCGATACCTACACGGCAGACGGCATGGTGATTGGTACGGTCAGCGCGGCGGTGGGCGATGTTCCTCTGAATGCCCCCGGCGGCACGGTTACCGATAATGTGACCTTTACCGCCGTACCCGGCAAGGGCTACAGACTGAAATCATGGAAAATTACCGACGCAAGTGGCACCACCGAAACTATAGACGCGGCAGGCTCTAACAGCTATACATTGGGGCTTGCTTCCGAAAAATACACAGTCGAGGCAGAATTCGTAAGTCTTTCTGAAATCGGCAGGCTTGTAAAGGTCAATATCCCGGCAGAGGGCGGCACGGTGGAAATCACCGATACAAACGGCGACAGCGTTACTCTGAATGAGAATAACAGCGTGTATGTTCCTGTAAATTCCAAGCTGACCTTCACCGTCAAGACGGACGCAGGCTGCAAGTTCCGCGCATGGACGGACGATGCCAAGGGACAAAGCGGCGAAAGCTTCACCATGACCATCACAAAGGACACCGAGATCGGTGTGGAATTTGATGTTCCCGTGCGTGTAGGCTTGACCTATTCTGCCACAAGCGGTGAACAGACCGGTGCCGTAGCGACCAAGCAGGGCTATCAGTCAGGCGCAGGCGTTCCCGTCGGCACGAAAATTACTCTTACCGCACAGGCGGCGGAAAATTACCGTGTGCAGAAGCTCGTCATTACCCGTGGCAGCAAGGTTGACACCGTAACGACCGACGACAAGTTGTACAGCCAGTATGATTATGAGCTTGTGGTGGATACCGAAACCGATATTCAGGTGTATTTCACCGAAATCGAGCAATACACGGTTATGGTGGATAGCCCGAAGCACGCAGATATGACAATCAAAAACGGTGACAAGGATTTCGTAAGTGGCAAAACCGTTCGCTACGGCGATGAAATCACCGTCACAGTCAAGCCGAAGGAAAACTACCGCCTTGCAGATGCAGATTCGTGGATCGACAACGGCGACGGCAGCTATACCTATAGAACCGGCGCAATCAAGGCGGATACCAACATCTCAGTGAAAATCGAGGAGATACCGGAATATACAGTCACATTCCCCATGACTTTGGACGGCTGTATCCTTTCGGTAAAGAACGGCAGTGAAAAAATCGCCAGCGGCGACAAGGTGTGCGAGGGAACGGTGCTTACCGCAACCGTAACGCTTGACCCGACCTATATTCTCAAGGGCTGGTACATCGGCGGCGAGCTGCTTTCTGAAATCAATAAGACCGAAGTCACCTTTACGGTGGACGGCGATATGCTCATTACCGTTATTGTAGCCGATGTCAAGGGTGACAAAGGCGACCAGGGCGACCAAGGTGATAAGGGCGACACCGGCGTAGGTGTAAAATCCGTTGTCATCAATGAAAACGGCAATCTCATTATTACCCTCACCGATGATACCGTGCTTGACCTCGGCAAGGTTACCGGAGATAAAGGCAGCCAAGGCGATAAGGGCGACCAAGGCGAAACCGGTGCTACAGGCGTAGGCGTTAAATCGGTGACGATCGACGAGAACGGCGACCTGATTATTACGCTGACCGACGACACCGTGCATAACGCAGGCAAGGTCACCGGAGATAAAGGTAACCAGGGCGATAAAGGTGATAAGGGCGACAAGGGCGATGCCGGAAACAACGGCGCTGCCGGTGTCGGCGTCAAGGATGCTGTTGTAGATGAAAACGGCAACCTCATCATTACTCTGACCGACGGCACTGTGTACAATCTCGGAAATGTCACCGGAGCCAAGGGCGACAAGGGTGACGCAGGCAAGGACGGTCAGGACGGTCAAAACGGTCAAGACGGATCAAATGGTTCAAACGGCTTGAACGGAACCGGAATTCAGTCAGCGCATATTGACGCAGACGGCAATCTTATCATCACCTTTACCGACGGGGTTGTTACCAACCTCGGCAAGATCGTCGGCACAGACGGAAAAGACGGTAAGGACGGTGCTGACGGTAAAGACGGCATCGGAATCAAGGGCTGCCGCATTGACGATGACGGCAATCTGATCCTTACGCTGACCGATAATACAACGCTTGACGCAGGCAATATTTCCGCGATCAGCGACAGAGTCAGCGTTTCCAAGCCCCTTGCTACCGCAGCCGTATCCGTTTCGGTTACATCCCTGCTCTGGAACATCGTAACTCTTGTTGTTGCCATCGTCAGAAAAAGAAAGGTGATCTGATCGCACCCAAAGCTTCTGATGAAGCAGCACAGCGTGTATGATAGACAAGGCATCGGATTCAACCGGATAGGATAGTAAAAACAACACCGTAGGAGGTAGTGTCAAGAGTTATGCGCAAAATTGATTTTGGCTCTAGTAGAAATCTATTACAGTGGGCGGCTTAACCGCCCCTTGGTTACTTTTCAGCAGGCAGGGCGCAAAGGGTCAAGGGCGGCGGTACGCCGCTTGTCTTGCCCTTGACGCTTTGTGACCTGGCTGCTACTTATCCAACCAGTGGCTCCTGCTCCATGGCTTCCAAGTGCTTCATATTCATGTATTTCTTGCTGCCCCACTGGGTTCCGGCTACATGACGAAGCCGTGCGCAGACCAGCATCAGCGCAGAGTTTCCGTCAGGAAGCGCACCGACTACCCTCGTCCTGCGCCGGATCTCACGGTTCATCCGTTCGATCACATTGTTGGTTCGGATCTACATACACCCAATGCTCAGAGGGGAAGTCACAGTAGGTCAGCGTTTCCTCAATGCCATCCGCTACTTTCTTCGCAGCCTCCGGCAGCTTCATAGCCTTCAGCTCAGAAACCACTGCGACAGCCTTCTCCCGGGATGCCTTCCTGCTCCTTTGATATTGCTGCCCTCTTTTGCCCTTACTTCGTTTACCTTAATTGAATACTTCATATGCTATTCCTCGCTTTCTTTTTGTTCTTTGTTTTGATTTGGTATGATAAGCTCACACCAAAGCTGTTCTATCTGTTCACAAGACAATCTGCCATTTAACCAGTTGCCAAGTGTAACGACCATTCCGTCCTGCTCATAGTAGAGCCACTCCTGTGTTTCAATGTTCCCCTCATACACGATAGTCACATCAAAATCAGGCATAAATAATCCTTCCTCCGCATCCCATACGCAGGCTATTCCCTGTCTGAGTGTCAGATTCATGCTTTCGACATATACAGACCAGCCGCTTACGACTATCTGAAATTCATCATCAATCTCTGCAATATCATCCTCAAGTCCGATTAACTCTTCCATTTCCGATACTGCCTCTTCTATTTCACCTAACCGGTATCTCTTATTCATCCATCACCGCCTCCTTATAAATGCACCTGACTACAAATCGCATGGTTCCTTTCTGGGAACAGGTAAAAGGAGTTAATTCTTTTTCTGTACTCTGTGTCTTGATGCTGTTATCATATGGATTTACTACCTCTGTCTCTGTTACCTCATAGATGTGCCTCAGTCCGTTTTTGACGGTTATCATCACTTCATCACCTATGGATATCTGACTTAGTGGTGTAAAAAATGTGCCATACCTGCTGCCATTGTGACCGCACAATACACAGTTGCCACTCTCCCCAATCCCTGTTGTTTCTTCTATATGACCAATCCCGGCATTAAGCACTTTACTTGTGGTTCCTTCCATTACCGGATACCGGATATCTATGCCCGGTATCTCAATGATACCGATAACACCGCCTTCTTTAAGAATGGCTTCATCCTCTTCACTAATGGAGGTTTGCTCTTCCTCCACATCTGTTTCTTCATCGTAATCATCCTCCAATGTCTGCTCAAATTCACTTATGAGCTGTTCTGTCTGTTTTTCTCCGGTTGCCCGCCAGAAAAAAGGGACTGCCATAATGGCAATCCCTGCTGTAATCAGTAGTCCTGCGACCACCTTTCTTATGCTCATATTATTCACTCTCCTATCGTGTTCTGCCCTCTCTGTCGGATGGATAAGCACCTTTATCCTCTGCTACAATTGCTGCAGATTCCATTCTGTCATCAGCTTCTCTTTCTTCCTCCGGTCCGCTCAGGTCTGCATCCACAGCCTTTGCGTTCTCAAGGTCAAGCTGGGCATTCAGTTCACACTGCCTTGCCAGCTTTTCTTCCAGTTCCTTGCTGTACGCAAATGGCTTGTCATACTCAGTCTTTGATGCTTCAAGGTCATTCTGGTACTGCTCAATCTTCTTTTCCAGGAAATCAATGTTCTCATGGAGTCCGTTGAACAGGTTTTCCAGCTTCACCATACTGCCGACAGGACTTGTGGAAAGCTCTGCCTTGTACTCGGTCTTTCCACGAAGCACCATATAATTGATGCCAAGGAAGTTCTTTTCCACAAGCAGCTCAAATCCGTGGAATTTACCGATTGCAGTTGTCTCTCCGGTCTTGCATTTGCTGATTGCTTCAAGCATCATCGTTCCACCATCCACACGCTCAGTATAGGTTGCTTTGCCTATGGTAATGGCAAATTCCGGATTATCAATCAGCTCTTTATCCCTTGCCTTTACATCCTCTCTTACATTGGCAAGCTTTTCGGTTGCTGTCTTAATGAGCTTCGGGTACTTGATCATAAAGTTATCCTGCAAGCCATATCTCTGATTATCATAGGATGCCTTTAAGAGCTTTAATCTCTGGACATCATTGTCAATCTCCATCTTTTCCTTGATCAAAGGATTACCTGTAGCAACCGCCTTGATCTCTGCATATGAAAGTGTAGCCTCGTCGATATCCTCGCAGCTTCGGCTTACAGCCTTGCTTGTCATAACCTGACTGATAAAACGCTGCTTATTCTCGACGAGTGACCAGTTGTATGCATCAAAGGTTCCTTTGGTGACATATCTGTAGATTGCCACCTCTTCATTTTCGTTGCCTTGTCGTATGCCTCGTCCTTCCCTCTGTTCAATAGAAGAAGGCTTCCACGGACAATCGACATGGTGCATTGCAACAAGGTGTGTCTGCACATTGACACCTGTTCCACACTTATCTGTTGAACCGATAAGAACTTTCTTTTTACCTGTCCTCATCTCCTTAAAAAGTGCATCCCTCTGTGCATCTGTCTTGGCATCATGGATAAAAGCTATCTCATCTGCCGGAATACCATACTGGATAAGTGTTTCCTTCAAATAATCATAGATGGTAAAGTCTTTATCCGGTCCCGGTGTGCCGATGTCCGAAAAAATAAGCTGGCAGCCTATATGACCGTTGGCATTTCCTTTCTCATATTCCTTCCAGACATTCTCCGCTACCTTATTGAGCTTTCCATCCGGATTATTTGGTGCATCCTTATCAATCAGCCTTGCATCTGTTCCGAGAAGTCTTGCCTCATGGGTAATCTTTAGGAAGTTATCCTCTCTTGGATCTACTCCACCGCCTCTGATACGCTCTGCCCTCACAACAAAGTCTTCCATGACCTGTTTTACATACCAGTCAGGCTCCGACTCCACAATAATAGGCTTGCCTCCACGAAGTGCTGGCACATCAAGGTCAAGCATATCTGCTGTCTGCACATCTGCTACCTCACGGAAGATATTCATAAGCTCCGGCAGATTTGTAAACTTATTAAATCTGCTCTTAAAACGGAATCCGCTTCCCTCTACAGTAAGCTCCAGTGCTGTTGTCACTTCACCAAAGTTCGCTGCCCATGAATCAAAGTGATAAATCCCCATCTCTTCAAGTGCCGCTTTCTGTAAGTAAAGCTGCATGACATACATCTCACACATGGTATTGGATATTGGTGTACCTGTTGCAAATACAATGCCCCTGCCATCATTTATCTCAGATAAGTACTGGCATTTAAGCTGCATATCCGTTGACTTCTTAGCTCCACTGCTGCTGATACCTGACACATTATTCATCTTGGAAAAAATCGCAAGGTTCTTAAAATTATGTGCTTCGTCCACCATAATGGAATCCACTCCAAGTTCCTCAAAGGTAATGAGGTCATCCTTCCTGCTCTCATCAGATAGAGCTTTCAGCTGCTCCTCCAGCTTTTTCTTCTGGCTTTCCATCTGTTTTACAGTCCAACGCTCCCCGTTACGCTCCTTCATCTCATCAATCGCATAGCTGATTTCATCAATCTGCTCATTGAGCATTCTTTCCTTTCTCTCTGCTGAGATCGGAATTTTTTCAAACTGCGAGTGAGACATGATAATGCAGTCATAGTCACCTGTCGCAATCCTTGATACAAACTGCTTTCTGCGGCTTTTTTCAAAATCACGCTCTGTGGCAACTAAAATATTTGCTGACGGATAAAGCCTTAAAAACTCTGATGCAGTCTGCCCGATAAGCGGCTTTGGAACAACCATGATCGTCTTATTGGCAAGTCCGAGTCTCTTCTGCTCCATGCAGGCAGCCATCATCTCAAAGGACTTTCCGGCACCGACACAATGAGCAAGAAGCGTATTTCCTCCGAGAAGGATTCTTGCCACAGCATTTTTCTGATGAGGCTTTAACTCAATCGCCGGATTCATTCCCGGAAACTGTAAGTGGCTTCCGTCATATTCACGCAGACGGATATTATTGAATGTCTCGTTGTAATACTCCACATACTTCTGTCTACGCTCCGGCTCTGCAAACAGCCACTCCTTGAACTTCTCCTTAATCATGTTCTGCTTTTCCCTTGCAAGCATTGTCTCATTCTTATTGACTTCGTAATGATATTTGCCATCACCGTCATCAATCCTGTCCCTGACTGTTACAGTCTTTAGGTTCAGCGTATCCTCAAAAATAGAATAAGCATCCATGCGGCTTGTACCATAAGTCTTAGTAGCTGCCACTGAATGCTTATCCATGCTTTTATTCTCAATGAACCATTCCATGCTCATCTTATTTAAGTGTACCTGTATGCCTGTATTGTAAAACTGACTTCTGACTGCCCTTGCCCGCCTTGGCGTATTGAGAAGTTCATAGATAAACTGCTCATAATCAAGCGGTTCAATCCATGTCGTGCCAATCTTTACATCAATGTCTGATGCTTCAATCCACTCCGGCTGCACCTTTTCAAGCGCTGCCACATTGCCTGCAAATCTTTCTGCCTGTGGATTGTCTGTATCCGCTGCCATAGCTTTTGCCACACGAAGCTTGTCTCTCACATTTCCGGAAAGATACTCGTCTGCTGTCTCCCAGCCGATGTCCGGATTATTCTCGTTGTAGCGGTCAGGATTAAGGAAAATCAGTCCATCAAGCTCTTCCACAAGAACTGCCCTTCTAAGCTCTGCCAAAGCATCATCACTTAGCGTTATCTCATATGCTGCCTGTCCGGACTTTTCTGCAAGCACTTCCTTTGCATTTGTAATATCCGGCTCATAGATAGAAAGCATATAGGCAAGATTTACATATCCAAATTCATTGACGGATACATTTAACGCTTCCACGGCAGTCTCAACCCTATCTATGACAGTTTTTGCCTTAATCGTCTGCTTATAAAACATATCCGCTTTTTTCACCTCCCCGTCTTCGTTTACTTCCTCAAGACTGCAAAGAAGCGGATAGTCGCTGTCATCTCTGAAAGCTATTCTGTTTGCTTTTGAGGTAATGGCTCCATACTGCTTTATAAAGGCATCGTATTTCACATTAAGAAGTCTCTGCTTATCAGAAAGCTCCTCCTCGCTGCAGCCATCCATCTGGATATCAATCAGCTCTCTTGTTATCTGTCTGATTTCATCAAGACTTCGGATTCGCTCCTCGGCAGTCTGTGATACTTCTTTTCTTACCATCTCGGAATTTTCCCTGTAATAGAGCTTTCCTTCATAAAATGTGTAAGTGTAGTTTCTCACATCCGGATCAGCCGGGATAACTTCCTCCGTCTGCTCCGCCTCGTCTGCCACTCTCTCAAAATCTGTCATCTGTGCTTTGATATTACCGATAGCTTTGTTTAATGCTTCATACATATTGAAGTTCTCGTCATCATTCACACAGACTGTATATCTGCTGTCCTGTCCGTAAATTCTTGTGTCATACTCCATAGAACCAAGCATCATTTCCGGATGCTCTGCAAAATAAGAGTTGACAGCAATGCCATTCTCAGTCACACCAAGGTGTACCCAGTCCGGCTCAATATCAATCTTTCTCTCCCTCTTCTGCAAAAACAGGATATCTGCTGTCACTTCGGTTCCTGCATTGTCTTTAAATGCAGTATTTGGAAGTCTTATTGCTCCCACAAGTTCTGCTCTTTCAGCCAGATACTTTCGTATAGTAGGATTTGTCTTATCAAGTGTTCCCTTTGTGGTAATCACCGCAACCATGCCTCCCGGTCTTACCTGATCAAGTGCTTTTGCCAGAAAATAATCGTGGATACGGAAGTTATACTTGTTGTACTTTGGATCAAATACCTTGTAATCACCAAATGGCACATTTCCGACAACCACATCAAAGAAGTTATCCGGATATGTGGTATTCTCAAATCCTGTGATACTGATATTGGCATTCTGATAAAGCTGCTTTGCAATTCTTCCTGAAATGCTGTCCAGCTCCACTCCATACAGTCTGCTCTCATGCATGGCCTGCGGCATGCTTCCAAAGAAGTTACCGATACCCATAGACGGCTCCAGTATATTGCCGCCTCTGAATCCAAACTGCATAAGTGCCGAGTTGATGCATGAAGCAATCTCCGGTGACGTGTAAAAGGCATTGTTTACTGTTGCCCTGGCAGCACTGTATTCCTCATCAGATAAAAGTTCTTTCAGCTCTGCATACTCTTTGCTCCAGCCTGCGTTTTCCTCGTCAAATGCCTGTGACAGTCCGCCCCATCCGACAAACTTCGACAGAACTTTCTGCTCCTCCGGTGTGGCAAGCCTGTTTCCTGATTCAATCTGCTTTAGAGTGCGGATTGCATCCATATTCCACTGGTATCTGGTCTTGGCTCCGCCTTTTTCCATTTCCCAGAGGTTATAGTGGAAGTTGTGCTTTTTCTGCGCCGCATCATCTGAAACTACATGTCCATTCTCATCAATCTTGGTATCCCAGCCATTCGCTATTGCTCTTTCCCTGGTTTCAAGACGATTGGCTTTTACACTATCCTCGATATCAAAGAATCTCTTATAGACCGGATTCATCTTATCCCGGTCAGCTTTCTGCTTTGTCTCCTGATAATACCTTTTCTGGTCTTCTCCGCAGTAAAATGGCTGTTTTACCATATAAGATAAGATTTCATATAACTCACGCCAGTCAAGTGCACCTTCCTTACGCACACCATTCCTGTTCTTATAGCTGATCTTCACATATCCGCTTCTGATTGAGTACTCCACAAGACCATACTTATTGTTGGAATATGCTTTTCTTTCTGCATTATCTGTCCCTAATGCAATATCCCTGATAAGGTCAAGTTTATTGGGCATAAATGCAAAATCAGACTGCACCACATCCATAAGGAATGCCCTAAACGGAGTGTAGCAGCTGCAATCTGTTACAAGAATCTCCGCCGCATCACGCAGGTCTTCATCAAGCTCTGCAATACGCTTTGCATAATCAATCGGTGTAATATACTGAAGCTCTGATGGATCTTTTTCAGTTGTTTCAGCTTCTATCTCAGCACCATATTCTGCCTGTGTTACCATGCGGTCTTCATCGGCAGTTTCCTGTGGTATCATGCCTTTTGCACTTACATAATCTCTGTTAGAAGCATAGCTCTCCGGCTCATCCGGTATTGCATAATCATCAATCTCTGATTCTGCCTCTTCCGGTTCCACTTCCCGGTATTCGGCATCAATGACCTCATCATCCTCACGGAGTCCGTCCATCGCAAGCTCATCAATACGAGGTGTCTCAGGCTGGTATTCCCCTGTAAGAATAAGGACGCCAAGCTCTTTTTCGATATCTTTCCATGAAACATATCCTTCAACCTCTCCATCCTCATCTCGCCACTGAAAACGCAGTCTGTTCCCATGAAATGTGTCATATCCGTGCAGTCCCAGTCCGTCAACCGGCCAGCCTGCACCTCCCTGACCATATTCTGCTTTGATACGCTTTGCCCTGGTTCCTGCATCAATCTCAGTTTCAAAAATCTTGCATACCCTGCCCTTGCCACCGATAAAACCTGTACCTCTCATAAGCACCTGTTTGATATATTCACTTGGTACTGTTGCAGACTTTTTGGGATTCAGGTAATTGTATTTACCTGCTAATGCAGCTTTTCTGTCCTGCTCGAACTGACGCATAAACTGATTATTGTTTTCGTCCTCAGTATGAATGGTGCCAATGCTTGCCTGCCCGTTCTGGTCGAAAAAAAAGGAAGCCTGTGTATATTCGGCTTCCTTACTAACACCCAATGAATTGATTTCATCAAGTTCCCTATTCAGTTCTGTATCATCTGATTCTAGTGGAATCGCATCACTATCTGATTCAGTACCACTTCCTCTGCCTGCATCTTCGCCTGCTCTCTTATCTTCCACATCTCCATTGTCGATGACGGATTCTGTGGCTTGTGCTTCGCCAGATACTGCATCTCCAGCTGGTCGTACAGCTGGTTCGCTTCCTCCTCTACCGCTGACATCTTCTCGTACATCTTCCCGAATCTCATCAGCGTCTTGTATCTTGCCGGCTCGTTCTCCTGAAGATAACTCATCGCCATCCTTCCGTATTTGCCCAGCTTCGTGAGATCCTCCGTCTCGTCCGGCATCTCTATCTGCGGATAAAGCAGTCCGTCCACTTCCTTGTAAGTCATTTCTTCTAACATATCCAATTCTCCTTTCGCTCTCGATTGCCTTTAAGTTACAACTAAATTCTCTAAGAACACTACAGGAGACATCGCATACAATGGAACCAAGACGGTAAATGATCTCTTCGTCTTTGATATTTACGATCTGACTAAAATCCTGTTCTTGCACAGATAAGTCAAATCCGCATCTCGTCCCTACAGCATACATGACACTTGCATATACAAGCTGCTCCATGTCCATTTCCTGCTGTAAGCCATTGCGTTTCTTACTTTCTTCCTTTATCACACTACCTGATAGCTGCATAAGCTCGGTCATTCGGTCTCCGAACTCTTCTTTTATTATAAACCAAACATCTGTTCCTGTAAACTGTTTTAATATATTTTTTAGAGACTCCCTGTCACTGTTATCGTACTGCTCAATCTGACCTTCTGACACAAGAAAATCCACATAATCCTTAAGATTTTCTCCCTCAAGGTCCCATGTCAGCTTAACATTCTTTCCTCCGGTATCACTGATATCAAAGATATACCTCATGCGTGGATTCAGTGCCCTTGATGGGAAGATAGCGCAGCCTTTCGCACCACGCTTTACATATCTTCCCACCTTTTTCCAGGTATCATAATCTGCCATGAGTGTGCTTTTTTCCGGAAGTCTCTGAGCTGTTACCATAACGATATTGTCAAATTCATAGCGGTATAACTGACCTGCGACCTTTAACACATCCTTCCAGTTCTTTTCTGATCTGGTGATGTTACCAATCTCAGAATCGTATATCGCTTTGACCTTCATATCAACGCCCATACCTTTGTCCTCCTCTACTTAAACATCTCTGCAAACAATCCCTTAAATAGCTTTAACTCATCCTTATCCAGCTCGATTGCAAATTCATTGTCGATTGCCTGTTTTTCGCATTTATCCTTTTTCTTTGCAATCTTACGCACCACACGAAGAAGCACATAGCATTCCTTGGACTTTGCAATGCTCTGTTTAAATGTCAGCTCATCCTCATCGACTGACTTCTGTGTCTGATAGATAATCTCTTTTAACTTATCATTAATACCATCTACTTCCTCAATGGAAATAATAACGGATGCCTTAGAAGCACCCGATCTGTCCCACTCCTTATGAAGTTCCTTTACTAAAAACTCCATGTTCTTAATTACTGTTGTTGAATCACTTGTCATCTTGCTCTTCCTCCGTTTTCTTTTAATGAAGAAGGGAGCTGACTTTCGCTGATAGGTGCAAAATCAACTCCCTTCATGTCCTCTGCTCCAAGGACTATCTGCTCTGCATAATACATATCCATTGCCTTATTGATGGCATCGTCAAGCGACTCTGCCTTTACTTTCTGTACTCGTGAAAGCACTTCTTTTATCTCAACATCAAATTCCTGTTCCATATGATATCGCCTCCTGTAAAAATCTCATCACCGGCTCTTTTCTTCCTTTACCTGTCTTTCCTTAAAGCCTTCATCGTACTTTCCATCTTCCAGCCTGTCGTAAAAACAGTCTTCTTCAATCGTTCCGAAATCCTCATACATCTGGTGAAGGAAGTCATTCTGCAGCTTCTTTGGCACATCATCATCCTTTGACATATCTTGATAAAAATAGAACTTCTGCTTTAGCTTTGCCCTGTAATCATAGATATCCTCTATCTTTTCCGGTGTGCCATACTCCCTCTTGTATGCCTTGAAATTTGTAGTTGAAAGTGTGGAACCTAGATAAATGCCATGCTCCCACGATACCCCGATTGTGGTATTGTCCTTTGTAGGCTTCTCATCCTTGGGATAACGCTTATACTCTGTCGCACCAAGGGCGATTGTAAGGGAACCTGACTTCATATCCATCACCACAAGATTCCTTGGTGATAATGCTTCAAGCACCATGTAATCATGGTCATTGAAGTTATGAAATGTCTGTCCCCTTTCAAATGAGCGGTTCTCCATTTCATAATGCAGGTTAAAATCATCCACCCAGCCCTTATCGGTCATTCCAATCTCCTTAAGCTTTGCAACACATTCAGAAGAACTGGATTCTTCATCAAACCGAAATTCTTTGGAATCGTTATAAAACCCCTGAAGAAAATGTCCCAGCTGAATATCATCCAGACAGAATCTCGCAGATAAAGTTACATTTGCTGCCCTGTAATACTCTGCGAAGTTATCTGCTTCACCAAGTGTTCTTCCAAGCTGCAACAAATTGTCTGCAAGCTCTGACATGTCATCAACTGCTATAAAACTCTTATAATCATCCAGAGTCATCAGCATATTTGTCTCTGTTCCCCTGTCGTTTTCTGTTACCAGTATCATATCTTTTAAATCCATTCTTACCTCCAGTCTCAGAGAGGGACTATGCCCTCTCTGCAAATTTCCTGTTATGGTCTTCCTATCACAACAATCTTTCCTGTGCTTGCCACATCACGGTAAACCACACCAAGACTTTCATTAAGTGCCTCTACCACTTTGCCATTTCCGACATATACTGCCACATGGCTGATGTTCTTATATCTTCCGTTGCTTGTAAAACTGTAGAAGATAAGGTCTCCCGGCTGTAACTCATCAAAGGAGACTGTCTTTCCGGCTTCATCCAGTCCCTGTGCCTCCGCTGCCGCTGTGGTTGCCCCACCGTAACTAATATCCACGCCTGCATCCTTCCATGAATAATAGGCTAAGGAGCTGCAGTCATAATAGTTACCGCTGTCTCTTAAATCCTGACTATAAGGGAAGCCAACTCTGTGAAGTGCATAGGAGCAGACTGTTTTCTGCCTGCTGTCTGTAATTCCACTAAGGATGGCATTGATTTCATCCTCAGTCATGGAGCTTACTCCCGGACTTCCGCCTCCGCCGCCACTTCCGCTTCCGGCATATCCAAGCTGTCCCATAAACTCCGGACTCATGATCTGCTCAAGCATTTCCACCTGATCAGAATTAAATCCATAGACCGAAATCATATCTCTGTACGATTTCAGTGTGACATTCACATACAGAACCGACTTCGTGACAGTAGTTACATTACCGTCTGCATCTGTTTCTTCCACATCCTTTGTTCCTGCGCTTGTGGTGTATGAACACATATCATTTACTACTGCCTGCAGCCAGCCTTTTGAAATGTCATTCATGACTGTTGCAGTATCTCCGATACCATGCTTGACCATATAGACTGCCATGATGTCATAGTAATTGCTTGGGTTTTCTTCCATACCTTCATAATCCACATATACAAGCTCTCCAAGGTCATATCCGGTATGCTCATTCACTTTCGTATTCACATCCCGGTTAAACTCCTGCACATAAGCACTCGTTACTGTCTGCACGGTATCTCCTGATTCAAGTGGTGGCAGAAATAAAGCAAATGGAGAATTGTAAAGGATTGCTATCACCGCTATAACCGGAACCGCAATCATGGCAACTACAAGAACAAGTAATAAAAGCACCAATCCGATAATCGGTACAGCTGCCTTTACCCAGGTAATCGCTTTTCGCACAATCAGATCCTTTACCAGTTTTGCCACGCTGTCTGTCTGATTCTCCTGTGCTTTCATCTTATCCAGAAAGAATTTTATCTTCCTGCTCCGGTTGGTCATCTTTTCATCCTTGACCTCTATGGACACACCTGCAGCATATCCGGCTGCCATGCCGATTGCAGTACCAACTCCCGGTGCAACCGCTGTTCCTGCCGCTGTAGCAGCTGCCTTTGTCGCAGTTTTTGTTGCAACCTTGGCAGTAGTCTTTGCTGTTTCTTTTGCCGTCTCTTTAGCTACCGTCTTGGCTGTATCTTTGGCAGCTTTCTTTGCTGTCTTTTTTGCCAGCTTCTTTCCTGCCTCTACCTTCTTGATACGCTTCTTTGCCTCGGCTGCCGCCTTTTTCCTGAAAAGTGCTGCCCCCTTGGAAGCAGTTCCGGTAACAGGTTGGCTTGCTTCATATGCAAGATATGCTGCCTGCGATACTTCCTGCCCGCCTTCCATCTGCTCTGTTACTGCCCCGGCTGTAAGTGCACCTGTTCTTCCTGCAATGTGAAGATTGGTGTTCTTGGTCTTGATGGAAGTGTTTGATTCTCTATAGTTTCGCTTAAATCTTGATAATCCCTTATTCTTCGGCTCTGACTGATGAATGGTGCTCTTGCGATAGGACTTCTTTCTATCCGTATCAGTTACCTTTGCACCAGCTGTCTTAGGACCTCTCTCTACTGTATAGATGTTGCTGCCTTTAATCTTGGCTCCCTTTGGCTCGTGGGCATGAATCTTGGCTTTCTCCTTGGTGTGAATGACCATCGGTTTGTCATCGACCTTTTTGATTTTCAATTTTCTCACCTCCTACTTTGAAAAATAAAATAAGCCGCTAGGGAGCAAAAATTACTCCTTAACGGCTATGTAAAATCATTCAATATTCAATTATTAAAAGCAACATAAAACTTGAATTTAACGTTCTCTTTTATGCCTATCAATAAGCAACAAAACAAACATAATAAACCATATCCCCCATGCAATCAAACAACCAATTCCTAGATATTGGATATCTATGATTATTCCAATAATAAAAGGAACTGACATAAACATCATTCTTTTTCCATATGCCTTACACATAGCATTCTCATCGTATTTCTTTCGTTCATCCGCTGATTTCATATTATAACCCGACAAGAAATTAGCAGCTTTTCCTTCTGATTTATAAAACCACATTCCAAACAAAAACATAATCACTGCCATCATAAAGTCAAAAACAATATAGATCATATAATCATAGAACATATAATACAATTTCTCCTTTCAACCAATCACTCTTATCTCTTTGAATTTTCTACATTACTCCTCATCTTTGACCAAACATAGCAAATCAGTATATCCTGACTGCATAAGTAATTGCTTAAAACCAGAAAGCACTTCTTCTTTTGTATAATTGTTATTTTTCAAAAACTCACTATCCTTCTCACTAAGGTATTGGTAGAAAAGAGCTGCTGCCATTACCTCATTTCTGTCTGTATAATCAATGCTATCTAAAAGTATATTCTCTGCTTCGTTAATTTCCCCAGAATCAATCATATCAAGAAAATCTTTCAAATTTTTCCCTGATACTTCATATTTATTTTCTTTTTCAAGTTCAACAGAAACATACTTTTTCCCAAACATTAAAGAAAATAATACTCTTACCATTTCTTTTATCATTCGCATAATATAGTCTTTTTCGTCTGTGAAATACATTTTTCACCTCCATAACTACCGATTTTACTTTGTAACTATGACTTTTCCTTCTGAATCCAGAAGAGGTGTAATAGCCGCTCCATATCCAGATTTCCAACAAAGATAGTTAACCTCAGTCTCTTTATCTACAAGGATTTGGCGAACTCCTTCATCCTTAAGCTGACTTCCGTCTCTAAATGTAACTTCAAATCTTTCTTCTTTCTTTGCCATGTTTATTTCTCCTTTTTTCAAGCGTTAAATTCAAAGTTTCTTTTCCCTAATAATTACAAATATTCCTTGGAAATTGCTTCCACACCATACATTTCCATAAATGCATCCAGGTCCGCTGCATCCCAAATCAACATATTCTCATCAAAGTGTACGATATGCATATCTTAAAATCCAGCCACATGTTCTCCGGTACAAATGATACATTTTAGAACTGCTTCCTTATTTATTTTTCATATCGAATCTTATATGCTTTTTTCTTAAAAATAGGGAATATCTAATTTATTATCATCAAGGTCGGACATTCATCCGACCTCTTGATTATACTATAGATTCTATAAAAATTCATCTGTTATCACTGCAGCATTGCTTCTTTTTTCTTCTGTTCCGCAATCTTCTCATGAATGTTGGTATTATACAGCCTGTACAAATCTGTATCCTTACTAATCTGATTATCAAACGGAATCACCACCGAGCCACACTTGATAAGTCCCATTCCCGATGCAGTATTGGTTACGAATCTTAGCTGTGCCTCTGATACCCCGATAACTTCCGCCATCTTGGAACTGTCTGTATTCGCCTGTTTTAAGAGTGCCACAAACTCAGAGTTTGCAAGCATTGTGGTTGCTGTATAGTTCTGCAACAGATCGACGACATTCTGCGTGATACCGGTACAAAGTCCTCCCTGCTTTCTTACTTTCTTCCAGAGCTGCTGCAGATATTTTGCAGAATACTCGGAATTAAGCAGGACGTGAAACTCATCAATATAGAGCCATGTTGCCTTGCCTCTCTTGCCATTCTCAACAATCCTGTTCTGAATAGACTCCATCATGACAAGCATTGTGATAGGACTAAGCTCCGTACCTAAGTCCCTGATGCCATATACTGTGAATCTGTTATCCACATCCACATTTGTCTGATGATTGAAGATATTAAGTGAACCATTTACGAAAAGCTCCAAAGACAATGCAATGTCCTTTGCCTCATCCTCCGGCTGTGCCATAAGGATATCGTAAAAATCACTCATCACCGGGATATACTTCTCTTTGCTCCTTGCAATGTCGATATACAGCTTTCTCACACAACGATCAATGATTGACTTCTGTCTTGAATTTAAGCTGTCCCCGATACACTGCTCACAAAGTCCAAGCATAAACTCGCCCTTTTCTCTTACCATTCCCTTGGAATCATTCGGATCAAGGCTCCATACATCCATCTCCAGCGGATTCACATAGTTATCCGTGTAGGTAGACATATTTACTACAGTTCCGCCATAAGTCTCAGCAATATCAAAGTATTCGTTCATTGGATCTATGACGATTATCTCATCATCACCCGACAAGAATACGCTGCCCATCTCCATCTTACAGAAGAAGGATTTACCGGAACCCGGCACTCCGAAAACGAAGCCATTTCCGTTAATGAGCTTCTTTCTGTTACCGATATTCACATTCTTGCTGATCTGGTTGATGCCATAATAGTTCCCTGTGCTGTCATTTAATTCCTGCACATTAAATGGCATAAGCACCGCAAGTGACTGGGTAAGAAGTGTACGCATTGTCTCCACCTGTCTTACACCAATCGGAAGTGCTGTGTTGAGTGCCTCCCTCTGCTTTAAGTAGTGTGTGTCAATCGTGCAGCTGTTACGTTTTCCGATAGTCTCTACTGTCTCACATACACTCTCAAGCTCCTTCTTGCTTTCTGCCATAAGAATAATGGTTACTCCCACAAAGAAAAGGCACTGGTCATTCTCACGGACATCATCCATGATTTCCTCAATCTCCTTTTTCTCCGTTCTTTTGGCATATGAGATTTCCGTAGAAAAATCGTTATTCTTATTACGGACTCTCTGCTGCTTAATGATATCCGACTCAATACCAAGGTATTTCTTCTGAAGCACCTTTGTTGTCAGATCCTTGGGAACTGGCACCACATCAATGCTCGTGATGGAATGAACTGGAAGGGAAGTAATCTCATTGATGAATCTGTCTGACAAACTGCTCGGATACTTTTTGATGAAAAGTGCCTTGCAGAATTTACTCTCATCCTCAAAATGGTCTGGGAAATATTTCACCATCCCATTGCACAGATCATTTCTAAAATCTGCCCCAACCTTCTTTGCCTTTTTGATATCAAAATCAAAGCTGCCCTCATCTCCAAGATGATAATAGTCATAGAGCACTTTCAGTCTCTCATTGCCATTAAGTGGTACAATCTCCGCACCAAGCTCAATGAAAGCCTTGTGTATCGTTGCCTCAAGGGTTGCAAACTGTGCCTTTGCCTCCTCGAAGTTCTTTCTCTCAATCGTGATTGTCAGGTATCTCTCCTGCTCAATCCCCTGTCTGCCCTCAATAATCTTCTCCTCAATGATGTCATTGTAGATACTTCTATAATTATTGAAGCCATCGTTTTTCTCAGCAATCAGAACCTTATCACGGAGTTCATCCATGTTTTTGTTCTTATTGTTGATCGTAATCTTATAATTACAGTCCAGCGAATTTAAGAACTTACAGTATCTCTCAAATATGCTGATCTGCTCATCCTCGGTTGCTGTCGTGTAATTGATGTCCTGAAAGCGGTAGCATTTGGAATACTTATTTTTGCTTACTTCAAAAATGCCATTTTCAGCCACCGCCATAATCTCTATGGTTTCCTGAATGGATTTAGGTGTCTTATACAAAGGCTCACTCGCCTTCTTTAATAACTTAAATCCGTCTGTAAATAAACCCATGTCTCTAACCTCGCTTTCTTATAATGAAAGCCCGCCGGGAACTTCACCCTGCGGGCTATGTTCCCGACCTTGCGGTCAGATACTATTCGTTTCTAATGCATTGCCTTATATGCTGCAATGCCTGCTACTGCCGCCACAATGACTGCGACAAGTCCAAGCAACATGTTTCTCGTCTTTTTCTTCATTGCTTCAAACTCCTTCTGCTTCTTTACAGCCGAATCAGCTGTTACAGTCTCCTGTTCTGCCTTTCTGCCTTTCTTCTTTACCTGTTCATTCTGTTCTGCTTCTAACTGCTTTATTGCAGGTTCTCCCTCTGTTGATACATAGGTAAGCGCCCTGTTGCCAAACATAAAGTGCAGTTTCTTTCCCATATACTCGTAGAAATTCATCCCATTAAAGGAATAAAATCCGCCAAGAGCAATCGGTGCCACACAGGGAATTGCCACATAAGCAGAACCCGTAAGACCGATATACTTGTAAAGAAGAAGGACGATACCGCCACCAACCACTACGCTTGCAATGGAAAATATAAGCTGCCTTGCAGTAAGTCCCATTGCAACCGATTCCTGATAGCGGTCAATATCCTTGTTTACTTCGATTACCATTGTCCCTGCCTCCTATCTTGATAAATCCTTTGTCTCCGGCTTTCTTGTCATTCCGATATTTGCCTCATACTTATCCATTCCATCCGGACACAGTTCTCTAAGCTTATCTACATTGAACAGATAAAGCGGATATTCGCAGAAACCGCTCCTTTGCGTGAATCCTGTAAACTCTCCAATGTCATTGTCTGTAATAAACTTTTCAATATCCGGCATGTCATTCACATTCAGATATCCGCAGTAATTTGGTGCTGCAACCGACAAATTCACAGTCACATCCCCAAAAGGCTCCTCATATCCATCTTCATTACACATAAGACCGATAAACATTGCCCTGTTATTCATATACTGCTGGATATCAAATGTCACCTGCGTTTCTCCGGTTATGCTTGAATTATAAGTAACCTGTTTCTTTTCATTATCCATTTCTGCCTCCTTCTATAATCCAAATGCCTTGCTTGTAAGTGTCTGTGCACCCTTCACGCTTCCAACAGTCATTGCTATCGTAAATGTCATTTCACACAGATATATAAGCGTCTGTGCCCAGTCAGCATAACTTCCTGTAAATGCCGGAAGCCCTGCATTGATAAATGCATTACATACCACAATCGCAAGTGCCATCGTTACTGCCTCAAACACACACGAAAGAAAATATTTGCAGTAGGTAGCCATTGTATGACTGACCATTCTGTTTCCTGCCATTGTGGAGCATGCAATCGCACCAAGCGGCACAATAATCAGTATCTTTAAGAACCTGAAATACACTGTGTAAATGATAAAGAATCCACAGATAATAATGATGATTGCAAGCAAAGCTGTAAGTATCAGCATTACCAGACTCTCACCAAATCCGAGTCCCTTAATGATGTCTGCCTGTGTACTGTCAATGGCAAGCTGCGTCGTTGTCCCGGCAGATATAAGTCCCACCAGATTTCCTATGGAAGTAAAAAACGCTTTCATAATCGTGACATTATTTGCAACAAACCATTCTGCAAGTCCCAGTCGGATAAGCATACGCAGGATTGATTCAAACCTCATCTCATCTTTTACATCAATGCTTTCCGAGCAGAAACCGATAACAAAGAACAGCACAACGAGGGATGAGCCGACTGCTACAAAGACTGGCTCTATACCCTCAATGACTGCCCAGGGACCTCCGCCCTTGAAACTGACCGGTGACTGTCCAAGCATTGCAAAGACCAGGGATATCTGATTGTTCCAAAACCCAAACACCGCCTCAAGAAGTGCAAGGATCTTGTCTCCAAGCTTAAAAATATCCATACTTGTTATTCACCTCTTTCCTTTTACTAAAAGGGGAAATGCATTTCCCCAATCTTAGAAGCCTAAGAATGTCAGAACTGTTGAAATACCAGCCATCATGACACCTGCCACAATTCCTTTCAGAGCGGAGTTCATGGTAGATGAATCCTGCTGCTGGTAGGCTTGTGCGAACTCCATGACATTCTTTGCAAGAATGATGACACCAACCGCACCAATGACTGCAATGATAAGTGTCTTTAAGTTCTCAAGCGGCTGTGTTACTGCGGAAGTACCTGTACCTGCTGCAAAACAAGTAGTGCTCATAAGCATTGCTCCCATAAGTGCCCCAGATAATGCCGGAACGAACCTCTTCTTAAAGTGAATGAATCTGTTCTTCATGCCTTTCTCCTCCATCTGATTGTTGTTAGTTGTAATAATCTGTTCTTTTCTCATGTTGTTTGTCTCCTTTTTGATAAAAAAATAAGCCAGCAGGGATAATCCCCTAACTGGCTGTTAAAAGTAACTCTATATGATCAGGCAATGCCTGTTGTAATGATTAAATCGGGCTTTCCCCGATGTGTTTAGCTGTGACCACATCCTTTCAAGGTGCAAAAAAGCACCTTAACCATATTGGCTAAAGTGCTTGTATTAGTTTGATATTAAATTGTTGTGAGTCAGACAAACTTGAAGTTTCCACTTTCCTGTACTTATGATTTTTCATCAAAGCGGCTGCATCATTTCAAGAATAATGCCATCCGGGTCTCTAAAATAAAAAGCTCGACTTTCCCCAAATCCATCTGCTCTAAAGTCGAAATACTGCGGTTCAGACAAGCAATCCACATGATTTTCGATAAAGGTTTTGTAGACCGAATCAATATCATCCGTGTAGAAGCACACTTCTGAGATAGAGGTTGTAAACAAATCCGATTGTGCTTTATGGATTTCGCTGTCTACAAACTGAATCAATTCGACTGGTGGTGCTTCAATAGCCTTCGAACCATTCAAATAAGCAACCCTTGCTTTACAATTTTTCTTACGGAACATTTTATCTGTTTCTTCGCCTTCCATAAAAAGTTCGCCTTGAAATTCAAGCCCGAGAATGTCCCTGTAGAAAGCAATGGAGCGATCTATATCAGAAACGGTTAAGCCAACATGATAAATTCTTCCAATCATATTTATAGCCTCCTGAGAAAATTGCGATTTGTAAAACACATTCTTTTTACATAGGCACAGTATATCACATTTCCTGTGCCTATGCGATATCATTTAATGCTTCTTCCGATATGAACTCATCTTCTCCACAGTTACCTCCGGATAGAAGTAAGTAAGAATCGTTGCTTTCGGAACTCCTGCGGCAAGTGCTTTCTTCACCTCTTCTTTCTGCTCCGGCGTATATGACCAGTGCAGCATTCGATTCGTAATCGTATCTTCCCACTTAGGCTTTTCCCTCTCAGGATTTCTTACAGGCTTACCACCAGCGTTTCCACTAGAACCACTGGCAGCTGCTGTACTATCTGCTTTCTGCGATTCATCAACATACTCAAGCTCATTTGCCTGTTCTCTGTCAATCTTTGCTTTCTGTTCTGCCTCATCCTGCATAGAGAATCTTCTGCTTAATTCTGCATCACCAAGCATCATAAACTGCTCATAGGTAAGAGAATCTATATACACATTCTCGCCCTTGTCCTTCATCTTTTCATAATGCTTTACTGCCTTATCCGATAAAATCTCAAATGGCGGACCGATAAGATTATCTGCTCCCCTTATCTGATGAACATAAGGCTCTCCCTTGCCATCTGCTGTCTGGTTAAACATCGGATGATTGAATGGTATGAACTTATTATCCATGATAGGATCAAAACCACGGATAAAAATAATACACTTCTTATTATCCAACTTTCTGACTTCATCGGGTGTAAACAGTTCCCTGCCTAATACATCATAATTCCTTGAAGAGCTTCCCTGTCTGCCCTTTGTCTCACCGCTTGACTTCTTATCAATCGTACCTTTTCCAAGCAGCTCTGAGACGTACTTATGCGTTGACTGCTCGTTGCCGCCAAGGTAGATGAAAGTATCGCAGTTGCCTGGAATTGTCTCCCAGGTGTCCTTAAAAAGTGCCTTCAACTGGGCAAAGTTCTGTATGATGATAATACTTGAAATCTCCCTGCTTCGCATTGTCGATAACAATGAACAGTAGTCATCCGGCAATGCGACATTCGCAAATTCGTCTAACATAAAGGTCACATGAATTGGAAGTCTGCCGCCACAGTTAAAGTCCGCCTGATAGTACAGTTCCTGAAATATCTGCGTATAAAGTAGTCCAATAATAAAGTTATAGGATTTGTCACTATCAGGGATTACACAAAAGAGTGCTGTCTTTGTCTCCCCATCACCATTTACTCCAATGCCGATATCAGACAGATTAAGCTCATCTTTTGAGAGTAATCGTAAAACCTGCTTGTTCTCAAGAAATGCAAGTCTTGAGTTGGCACTGATGATAATGGAACGGACGGTATCTCCTGCACCTCTCATACATTTGTTGTACTGCTTGACTGCCGGATGATTAGCTCCAAGCGGAGAACTTTCCTCTAAAAACTTCATACGCACATCGAGCTTTGATGCCTTCCCCTGCTCTGTAACCTCTGCCTCTCCAAGAAGTTTAAGTACTGTCTCAAAGTTTCTCTTTGCCGGCTGTACCTCCAGCCACACATAGTAAAAGATAGCCTGTAAGAACAATCCTTCCGCTTTTTCCCAGAACGGATCACTTGGTGTCGCTCCCTTTGGTGTCGTATTGCTGATAAGGTTTGTAATCAGCTTGACCACATCTGTTTCCTCTCTGATATAGGAAAATGGATTGTAACAGTCTGATTTATCCATCTCTAACAGATTAATGACTTTCAGGTTATATCCGTTATTTTTTAACATCTGCCCGCAGCTTCTAAGGATTTATAGCAATAGGTAAGGATTTGATATTATCTCCACCTTTTCCCCTGCTCTACACCGTACGTGAGACTTTCGCCTCATACGGCGTGCCATCATACATTTGCAAATTATTTATTGTCTAAACCTTTTGGTAATCATAATTTTGCCTTATATAATTAACTTTTTTCCATTGTTCTTCATTCAACTTAAATTTTCTTAATAAACCTTGGGCTTCAACCATCTTTCTCGTAAATATTGCCTTGTACACATCTGAATTTATAAAGATTATATTTCCGTTATTATTAGTTCCCCTCTTTTTTAAAGGTTTCTTTCTAATGCACTTCATATGGCTAACATCTAACTTCTTACCCGTTATGTAACAATTTCCTTGCTGAATGACATATGCTGATAAACTATTGTCATTAAATTCTATTGTTTCTGTTGGGTCTCTCATTTTAGCTATGGCTTCAAATTCTCTTTGTGTAATAAGCATTAAATTCTTGTGTATTTTCTCTCGACCTTTTGAAGTATAATTACTTATTTCCTGAGAGAAATTCATAGGACTCCTATGGTGAACTCCCGTTAATGGGAGTAAACACATATCTCCTATGGTTACAATTTTTGTTTCTTTCTGAATACCCATTGTTTGTTTTTGAAAATTAATGTCTGTTTCCTTAAATGGAATTGTTTTGCTAATGTCTCTAAGACGTATTCTTATGGTTGGTAAGAGAGCGTAATTCACATCCGTTAAATTGTTGTAAATATTTGTTGCTATGCAATAATAATTTTGTATTCCTCTAATGGCTGAATTATAGTTTTTAATTGCCACTGTTGGGTTGTCTTTTCGAATGTTAATTATTTTGGCTTTTAGATTGCTTTTTGCATTCTTAATTGCCTTGTCACTCATATCAGTCTTTGCTATATAACCATATCTGGTCTTCCCCTTTGGAACGACTTTTATTTTAAAACCTAAATATGTTGATGAGTTTTTCTTAAGATTTATGACTTTTGATTTTTCTTCACTTATGTCCAATTTCAATCTTGTTTTTAAGAAATCCACTGTTGCGTGATACCATCTCTGTGCTTCGTTATAACTTCCACACATTATTTTGAAATCATCTGCATATCTTATTAGAAATCCATCTTTCAGATTGGTGTATTTCTTCGCATATGTTCGAAATGCTGCAACATTAGACATTCTGTTTGGTTTGAATGTTTCCCATTGATTACTTATCCACCAATCTAATTCATTTAAGACTATTAGGGATAGTAGTGGACTTATTATTCCACCTTGTGGTGTACCTTTTGTCGGTATTCCTTCTCCCTTTATTTCTGACTTAAGTATCTTACTTATGATACTTATTAAACGCTTGTCTCTTATTCCAAGTGTCCATATCTGTTTCAAAAGTTTTCCGTGGTCGACATTGTCGAAAAACCCTTTTATGTCAACATCAACACAGTAGTAATGCTTGTACATATTTATCATACTAACTGTTCTACTAATTGCGTGATGTGTGTCTCTGTTTGGTCTAAAACCATATGAATGGTTGTGAAACTTAGGTTCACAGATTGGTTCAAGGACCTGCAATATGCACTGCTGAACCAATCTGTCCCATATACACGGAATACCCAATGGTCTTTTCTTGTCACTTCCTGGTTTTGGAATGTACACTCTTCTGACAGACTTAGGTTTGTAGTCAGCTAACATCTCTCTCACTGTATTAATCACAGTTTCATCTGTTAGTTCTTTAATATCGTCTATTGTCTTTCCATCAGTTCCCTTGGTATTACTACCTTTATTACTCTTTAGGTTTCTATATGCTAACCTGATATTTTCTTCTGAACCAATAATCTCCAGTAACTTATAAAAGTTGTTACCGTTTTTACTTGCTGAATACAATGAATCATATACTCTTTGCATATCATAATATTCGTTGTATCTCAATTTGGTTTTCTTTAGCATGGTCTGTAACCTCCTATCTAGGAGTGATTACATCTCTTAGTCTTACTCGAACCCATACCATTCGACTTTAATTTGCTTAACTGTATGACTAGAGGTCTTCCCTCCACCGCTTATTATCACGGTTTCTTCGGTACTATACCTCCGCTTTCACTGACATAATCTCACTTATATCACTATTGTGATTTTCCCGTTTGATACGTTTCGTAGAAAGTAGATTCTCCACGCTGTCAGCTTCCAACGTTCCAAACACACTATCTTTACATCTATCCTTAGGTTCCTTCTATGAGCCTGTTACCTTGACACTGCCTGTAACAATGTATGGACTTTCATAAAGGCGGAGTCTTACTCGCCCACAGTAACGACACTATTTGTGTCACTATGCATTTCTACATAGTCCCGATATAGACCCGTACATTCGAAGTTTCGTCAGAAGAGCTTAACTCTCTTCATTCTCACCATAGATAGTTTATAGACCCCCGGCATATAGGATACACATCTCACCTCTGAAATGCTTTCGACATCTAATCTGTTTCGGTATCTCTCTGCCGACTTCACCGAGCTTCTTACACTTTAGTTTCTACTAACTTAGGTGCAAGTCGGAGGATTAGGGTTGCCTTTCAGGACGTTACTCCATCATTCGACATATCGTGTGTTTAGTTCTCCGATTTACTACTATTTTTTTTATTCAATTATTAGTTGCAATCGTGCCATAGCTTTTCACTATGGAACGTTTCGCACCTCCCTTTGGATCGGTACAGATAAAGGAACAGTTATGCGGCATCTGCATCAGATTCGGCTTTACTTCATAAAATGTCTTTCCTGCTCCAGAACCACCACAGATAAGTATATTTCCATTGAGCTTGAGCCTTCTGAAATCCAGCGACATCTTCACATTCTGGCTGAGTATCCGGTTGAAATTTTCATCCTTATCTGCAAGTATCTTGTTGACCTGCTTCGGATTTTCAAATCTTGCCGTACCAAATTCCTTACCGGGCATATAGTTTCTCTGACTGGTGTAATACATAACAATAGCCATCGCATAGATACCTAATGCAATGGCTACTGCTTTTACTGTATTGGAATTGTAATAGTTGGCAAAGGGAACCGCACATACTTCATTGAATCTGTCCATAAATTCATTAAATGCTATTCCCTCTATCCACGCACCATTTATCAGATAACCAAGATACCCGGCTAACACTGCACCCACAAGAATGAATATCAGTGACGGCTTTTTCTTTGTTGTCTGCATAGGCTGCTACCTCGCTTTCTTCGTGGTAACAGTTTTCTTCTGTGTGGTCTTTTTCTGCTGCTTCTGCACTTTCTCGTAACGCTCCCTGACAGATGATTCCACCTTATCATAGTGAGTATAAAGCTCGGTTCCTTTCTGGGTTGTCACCACACGATTCTGCTCATCGTAGAGCTTATAATCCTTGGTTGAATCAAGGAAGGTAAGCATTGTCTTTCCACCATGAATCTCCATGATGTTTTCCTTACGGAGCCATACATATCTTGCCTCTTCTCCCCATGTGCCTGGGATTCTTGTCTTTACAGCATGGTCGTTTTCTTCAATAATCAGCTTCTTGCTGATAGTCACATCTGACAGGTTCGCATTTTTTGATGCTGCAACTGCCCTCATTCTCTCAGCAAGGTCCTGATAGCCTCTGACACGATTGATAAATGCATCCTTGTCCATCATGACTGTATGGGTGCCATCCTCATTCTTGCTGCCAAGCACACCGATTGTCTCAAGCTGTCTGATAACACTTTCAGCCTGCTCACCATTGATGCTGAAATTCTCTTTGACCTGATCCACACTGATAGCTTTCTTTTCCATTGCAAACATTCCGACTTTTTCAATCAGTCCGTCAATGGCGGAATTAACCTTATCACCTTCTATCGTGTGGCTTTTCTCGTTTCCCTGCTGTTTCTTCAAAAAATCCATCAGCTTGCCAAGGGATTTTTCATCTCCATTCTTCAGATAATCGTCAAATGTGGCAATCTTGCCAAACTTGAGCTTCTGTATCATCATATTCACACGTGGAACTGCCTCAGTATGGAAGATAACCTCACTCAATCCGTCTTTCCTGTTACAGTCTGGAAGTACCGAATACAGGATTCCATACTTCTTTGCCATCTTTTCAACCTTTTTCATATCTTCGGTATTAAACTGCAATACCTGTAAATCACCGCCCTTTAAGAGCAGCTTTCTCATGGATGTCTTGCCAAGTGACTTTTCATAATCAAGCATCCCTTTTAAGAAATCTATTGCCCTCTGCATGGCAGCTATTCCGCCACTTCCTACCTTCATGGCAATCTCAATGCCATCATAAGCTACACGGATGATCTGCACCGCTTCCTGAATCTCTTCTGCCATTATCGCACCTCCACTTTCTCTCTGACTGTTGTTTTAAGTGTTTCTGTCTCTGTTGTACGGATTTCCTCGGCTGATACATCAATACCATAAGCAGTCAAAATATCTGCCAGATGATTGATTGCTTTTTCCTCCTCGATACGGTACATCTCAAGTGCCACAAGCAGGTTTTCCACCTGCTCCACCCATGCAGGCTTCATATCATATTTAGACCTGTATGTGACCATAATCTCGTCCGACTCAGCCTCATCCGCTGAATGTGCCAATGCTTCAATAAGAGAAATCGTATCTTCCTTGCTGCCGCTTCTGAATGCGAACTGGACAACAAAGTTTTTCTCTTCCTCTGTAAACTGATGCTCCACACCATTCATCTCTGTTACTGCTTCATTTACTACTGCTAAATTCATAAGTTCCTCCTAATCTGCCATGCTGTTTTCAAGCACAGCAATCTCAATGATCTCCTTCATCTTTTCCGCTGAAATGTTGTTGTTGATAAGCTCTACAAGCTGTGACTCAGTAAGTCCCTTTTCTATTGCACTCTTAATCTGCACAAGCTGCGCCGGAACAAGGTCTCCCGATGCAACCAGCTTTACAATATCTGCCCTTGACTTTTTCTTAAATGACAGTCTTGCAAAAAGACCTGCCACTCCGCTGTTGCCGCTCTTTCTCACACTTCTCTCAATCGGAAGTCTCTGCACCACATTTCCAGTACCATCAACTATCGGAATCTGATAATAGACCGGAATCCCGTTTGCCACAGCCTGCATATTCTGAGGAACTGCAACTGTATCAACCATCTTTTTATCTGCCTGTGATACGGACTGGCTTTCCTGCAGCTCTGCCTTACTTTCTGCTTCTTTTTTATTCTCTGTGGCAACACTTATGATCTTATCTTCCAATGACTCTATTCTGTCTCCCATACGCTTCATCTCCTTATCCTTTTTCTCAATATCATCCCTGAGTCTTGCAATCGTACTGCTTGCCTTATTCAGTTCATTCTGCTGACTGTTTATAAGAGCGTCCTTATCCTGGTTCTCCTTGACCAGACGCCCCCTGACTTCCTCATCATCTTTGGAAGTCTCTATTTCAGAAAGCTTCTTATTCAGGGCATCATACCTTTCATTCTGATGATTGATCTTTGCAACCACTTCATCCATCTGAGAAATGAGTGCTTTCACATACTCAGACTCTTCTGGAATCTGGTTCTTGACTTTATTCAGCTGTTCCAGAACTTCCTCATATAATCGTCGCATGGTAATAGGTTTTTCCCCTTTGTCCATAACCTCCTTAATTGTTTGAACAGGTACACCCTTTTCATAAAATTCAAGGGACACCTGCATCTGATGAACCGAATACTTGGTATTCTTGATAATATCAATCACATCTTTTGGAACATCCTTGTGCAGACATTCCGATAAAATCTTCATCTGTTCAATGTCGTATGACTTATTGAGATAAAGGCTGATCTCCTCCTCTTTCAGTCCATATTCATAATCACTTTTTACAAGAGCAATCGTATCTTCACTAAAATGCTTATTTCGGAGAAGCTGCAATTTTTTCTCGATTGCTATCGCACTAAGCGGTTCTCTGTTTTCTTCCATATATGCCTCCTAACTACTAAAAAAACAGCCTAACGTTCTGGCTGCTCTTTCCTGTCTCGTATTGTCTCTTTGTTGTACTGTGCATCTTTTCCATCTGATACGCTGTCTGGAATAAGACTCTTCCATATAGATTTACCAATATTCAACTCTTTGAATACTGCCCTTTCTTTTGCACATGCTTTGGAATACTCCTCTTTATAATGTTTACGCAGTGCTTCCACCTCTTCAAGGCTATATCCCTGTGATAAAAGTTTCTGTTTCAAAGTTTCCCATTGCAGATGCTCATCCGTAAAAAATTCATCTCCCTGGAGGAAAGACTTCTCAGCAGGTTCTAACTCTTTCATATCATCTGCTATATCAAAAAGTTCTCGACTTCTCTCCCTAGCCTTATAAATGCGGCTTTTCTCTGCTGAAACTTCTTTTCTTTTATCTGTCAATGAGCTGATTACACTGACAAGCTCCTCTGCTGAATGAATGTCATGATTTACAAGGAACAAATACTCCTCCTGCAGTTTATGCATCTTACGGATATCATCCTTATACTTCCATACCTGACTGTATGGCTTCTTTTTCAGCTTTCCTATCCGGTATAGCTTTGCATAGTATCTCTTTTGAAGCCCCGACATCTTTGCCCTTCGGTATCTTCTCACCTTACACTTACAAAGAACCGGTTGTACTTCTTTCTGCTGTTCCCGGTAAAATGAAATATCCTCTTTTTCTATCCTTTCCCGGATTGCCTCATCAGAATACGTGTCACCTAATGTCTTACATCTGCGAAATCTCGTCATTCCTTGTGGCTTTACCGCCAGATACTTTCCCTGCTTGACCTCATATCCTTTGTCAGATAACAGCTCCAGAAACTGCTCATAATTTCCTGCCTGCAGTATGCAGGAATCCAGGTCTCTCTTAATCATATCTGCCCATACAAAACTGCCTTCACGATATTCGCTCCAGTCCTTATAGCTTTCATGCTCTTTTTCCTTACTGCCATCATCAACATCAATGATTGAAAGACCATATTCCTGACACAGCTTATTCGTGATTGGCTGGATATACTTTGCCCAGTCTCCTTTTTCATAGCGGTACTTTTTCCCATCCACAAAACTCACACTGTTAAATACAATGTGTGAATGAACATGTGCTGTATTATCATGCACCACATATACTGCCTCATATGATTTTCCAAGATACTCTTCCACGAATCTCCGGGTTATCTCAAATGCCGTATCAGGATTCACTTCATCTTCCTTAAATGAGAGAATGATATGATATCCCTGCCTTTTATCAACTTTTCCAAACTTCCGTTTTGTAGCTTTCATCTGTTCAAAAGCAGAATCGACCTGACAGTTGATTGCACCAACGAGCCTTCCATCCTGTGTTTTCTCCGGATTCATCACATAATCAAGAGATCTCTTCAGATGTTTTCCGTGAAAATGCCCACCACAATCCTTCATATTAAGGATTTTACTGATTGCCAATCTTTACCACCGCCTCATCTACCTTCTGATTCAGTTTTCGCATATAAGCTATCAGCTGTGTCTTATCTTCCTTGGAATACAGCCCGGCATTATTGTTAAATACTATCTGATTGATATTTATTCCAATTCTGTTGACTTCATTAATGAGTTCCTTCATAATCTTCCTTACTTCCGGATAATCATTTGGTTTCTGACTGATAAGAAGACGGATATACTCAGCCTCATTCATTCCATTATCACATGCCTTTTTTGCAAGAATCTTGGCTTCCTCTGGCATTAGTCTTAGTGTTTTCCTAATACAATGAACTTTATCTGCCATAGACTCACCTTCCTCTCTTACCCGTACTATAATCCTTAATTCCTTCTGCAACTGTCACCGCAGCTTTTTCCAAATCATCCCTGCTACTTAGATGACTAATGAATGATTCCACCAAAGCAGCTGCCATTTCATCAATCTCCTTTGCATAACAGGTCTTTTCAAATAACCTGTCCAGCCTCTTTTCATCTGCTTTCAAACTGTCATACTTATCCTGAAACTCACTGTAATCTTTAAAATCCTTTGGATCATTCCTGTGTGCATCAGCATCAAGTATCAGTTCATAGTTCCATTCACAAACAGTATCTATAACATCATCTATCGGGTATGGTTCAATTTCACCATTCTCCTCAGCTACATCCTGTCTGTACATCTTTCCATCAGAATCTATGCCAATAGCATAATCATGACCTTCCATATAATTAAGCAATATTGCAGCATCTTCTATCGAAGGGTTAAGTAAGATATCAAATGTGTCTGCCCAGGCAATCAGTTCTTCTGGTTTTGAAAATAGCGTAACTTCTGCATCCATTGCTTCCTTGCACCTCCTTATCCGTGTTTAGTAAATATTCACCAAAGCTCCAGTCTCCAGTTAGTCCCCGGCGACTGCTAGATACGCATTAGAGACATCTCTGTCCTAATGCCATCTAGTTAGGGAGAAAATCTCCCTAAAACCCTCTGTTTATGAAAGTGGGGGCGCTTTTTGCCCCCACTTTGCTACTTTGGGGGCGCTTTCTGCCCCCATCTTGTTATTTTGGGGGCGCTTTCTGCCCCCACTTTTATTTTTACTTCAGTCCAGATTTTGTCGTGTCCAAATTGCGGGGGCACTTTTTGCCCCCACTTTGACATTTTGGGGGCGCTTTCTGCCCCCACTTTGCTGTTTTGGGGGCGCTTTCTGCCCCCACACATCAAAATCCGGTTTTTCATGCCCTGACTGGTTCATCTGCTCGCTTATTCATCCTGTTCAGATTAAGCTTTGCCGCTACAAGCCACTCGTTGTAATCCTTATATCCGGCTGGAGGCGGACAGTCTTCTACCTCATATCCAAGCTCATAATACTTTCTCATAAGTTCAGCTGCTGCTTTTCTCCCCGGCTCATCTCCATCAAGGCAGAACCGGATGGAAGTAATCTGCGGATGTTCCCGAAGAAAAGTCTCAAGTGGTGCATCTGCAAGCATCCCAAGTGCCAGCTTATTCGATTCATAATCTGCGAAGATATCGACATAACTCATAAGGTCGATTGCAGCCTCAAATACTACAAGCTCTGTACTGTTAACATTTACCACATTAAATCCATAGTTCTTATCATTTCCTGTGACATCACACTTGAATGGCTTACCCTGCTTATCAAACACTCCCCGCATACTTGCAAATCTTGTCACTCCATTTTTATCATTTCCTTTGAAAACAACATTGTGGTAATGCCTGCTCTCATAAATCAGTCCATCTTTTAAAAACAGATCTATGACTGCTCTGCTGATTCCTCTCTCCTGATTCAGATATGAAATAAGATAGGAATTATCTCCTGCCGGTTCCGGTAGGACAAACGGCTTTCTCTCCTCTGCCTGCTTCTGCGATACCTGATGAACAAGTGGCTGCTTTACAGGATTCTCGATCCTTCTGTATCCTGCAAAATCTAAAAGCCAGAACACAGCCTCTTTTACACTCATTCCACAAAACACCCGCAAGAAATCTATCTGTGAGCCGCCATTGTTGCCTTTGTCAAACTGCCTTGACCATCTGTACCAATGGCTTCTGTTATAGATACGGATGGAATCCATCTCTTTTAAAGTGTGGTATTTGCCAATCCTCTTTACTGTATACCCAAGACTTTCTGCAACTGCACACAAGTCAACACTCTTTGCTATGGCAAGCTCTTCATCCGTAAATCTTCCATCCATGCTTTCACCTTGCCTTTCCCTGCTCTGCTACAAGCGGTGACTTGATATCAAGTGTCCGGTAATCAGTGCTCAGGGTAATCTTAGGATTATCAATCATGCCTTTTTCCCTGAAACTGAAAAATTCACGATTGTCTCCACCGACTATGATATGGTCAATGAGCGGTATTCCCATCAGTTCACACAGCTTGTTCATGCGGTCTGTCATCATCGTGTCTGCCTTGCTTGGGAATACATTCCCGGATGGATGACAATGGATTAACATCATGCTTGCAGCATTGCTTAAGATACTTGATTTAAACAGCTCTCTCGGATGTGCCATTGCCTCATTTAAAGAACCAACACTTGCAAAATGCACATTGATAGGTTTTAAATCTGACCTTAGATTGACCACACACACTACTTCCCTGTCAAACTGGCACATACAGTCTCCCATGACAGCAGCTATATCCGCCGGATTATTAAAGGTGTGCTCCGAATAAATCGGAGCATCCTTTACAAGTCTTACCGAAACCACATCAAGCTTGAAGTCATTCTTCTTTGGCATCAGACACCGCCTCCTCTCCAAACTCGACACGGATAACAAAGTCACCTTTCTGGCTGTTTATGAGAGCAATGAGTTCTTCCATTGTAAGTTCCTGCTCCATAACTGCCTCCTATCTGGACTTTTCCTTCGCATCATATACAAGGGGAGGTTCTGCAACGATACCATCAAGTCTCTTGTTTGGTGTATCAGTTGCAAGGGTAAGTTTTCTTAAATCCTTATCATAGTGATATACCTGATTGGAAAGTCTCTCGTCCAAAGACACCTCCTGCATATTTACCTCGACTACCATCTGTGCTAGCATCTCAGGGCTTCCCATATCTGAAGATACTGCAATAACCTCATGCACGCTCGAAGGGAGAATATAAAGGTCACTCTCTAAACTCTCTGCCAGCTCATGAAGCTCATTCTCATAAAGCATGGATGCTGCACCATTGATACCATTTTCATTGGAAATCACCCACATCGTCTGCTCCGGTGGAATCTCAGCTATCATCATCTCTGCGATCTCCTGTGGCATCCCATCCCTTGCGAACATTTCTTTCATAATGTCATTCATACTACGAACGACAGGTGGGAAGAGTCTTCTTGTGTTTTCCGCTGCACACTTAAAGAGCTGTTCCTCGCTCATTCCAAGTCTTTTCGCAAATTCATTTGTAATTTTTGAACTCTGCACCGCATCCTTATCTGCACTGATTATTACCTTATACACAATAGAAAGATCCTGGAACTCTCTGTGCGGCACCTGTTCCAAAAATGTCTTATTCTGCTCTGTATTGATGAGCTGGAATACAATCTTCTCGTTAGCATCTCTCATAATGCTGTCCACATCAACAACCGGAGCCTGCTCATATGCCCTTTCCATGAAGTCACATGCAGCCATAAGTGTTTCCTCAAGGTCACCACAATCCTGATACTTCTTATACATGTCATTGATATAAATCGTAGGCGAAATGTTCCTGCCTTCCTCTCTTAAGATGATGCCATCAAGAGTCACATTCACCTTTTCCACGGGTTCTACCACAAGCTCCATTCCTTTGAACTTCTCAGGCATATAATCCATAAACTTTTCTTTTACTACTTCCTTAAAAATCTCGTAATTCATCATATTACGGTTCCTCCTTAATCTAAAAAAGCGGGGAACATAAGTTACTGGCTTACATTCCCCGCAAGGTTAATTGTTACTGTTTATTCTTTTTCTTTCTTCCACGAAGTCCGACTCCAACACCTGTAATAAGTGCAAGTGCACCGATTCCAAGATAAAGAAGCGGATTTGCATTGTCGCCTGTCTGTGGAAGCTTAGGCTCTGTCGGTACATTGACAAGCTTAAGTGTTGTTACAACAACTTCCGGTGCATTGTCATCATATCGAAGAGTTACATCGTGAGCTGTTTCATCAAGGATATATCCGTCAGCTGCTTTTGTCTCAACTACTGTATAATGGATATCTTCCTTAAATGAACCATCCTCATTGTAAGTACAGATAGGAAGCTCCTTGCTCTCTGCATGACCATTCTTGTCAGTAGTGAGTGTATCAAGCACCTTTCCGTCCTTATCCCTTACTTCAAATACAACACCCTCGATCGGCTTTCCGGTTACTTTGTCAGTTTTCTCAATGACAATCTTACCGACTGCCTGTTCATCTTTCATGGATACCTTCTGGATTTCTGCTGTCTCCTTTACTTCAAAGGTTACATCACTTGCCACCTTATATCCATATGGTGCAGATTCCTCTCTGAGTGTGTACTTTCCGACAGGAAGTCTCTCAATCATATGAGTCTTTCCTGCCTCTGATGTCCAGCTCTCAACAAGCTTTCCATCAGCATCAATAACCGAAAGCTTTGCTCCAGGCAATTCTTTCTTGCCTGTGATATCAGTCTTTGAAATTTCTACCTTGATCGGTGCATTTTCAAATGCTGCCTTAAACTCGATAACCTTTACCTTATCTCCCTGATATGAAGCATCCACATCAAAAATCTTATCAGACTTCACATAGCCCTTTGGTGCCTCAATCTCTTTGACATAATACTGTCCAAGTGGAAGGTCAGAAGTAAATGTTACTTTGCCATCCTTTCCAGTAACACCTCTCTCAATCTGTGTATCTGCTTTGACAATGACTTTTCCATCTTTATTTACGATATCCTCTTTCGCAAATAAGCCGAATACTGCACCTTCAAGAGCATTCTTCGTCTCTGAATCAGTCTTTGTGACAGTAATCTGCACCTTCTGTCTCTCATTGGTTACATCCATTCCCGCAAATACAACCTTTGTATTCTGGTCGATATAAGAAAGGTCTGCATCAATCGGTGTATCATCCAGCACAAATCCATCTAATGTCTTTGTCTCTACAAGATAATACTTGCCAAGTGGAAGGTCATCAATTCTTGCAATGCCCTTATCGTTCGTAACAATGGTTGCTACCTTGTCACCAGCTTTGTGGTATACAGTTCCAAGTCCGTCTGCACTCACAATATCCTCTTTTGCATATACATCAAAGGTTACTCCTGCGAGACTATCCTTGAAGTAATTGAAAATGAAATCATACCAGTGTCCCTTCATAAGAGTGGTATCTGTTACAAACTCACCATCCTTGTTGATTACGATAGAACCTGTCGGAACCTCGTCCTTCATCTCGACATGCTGCACATCGCCTGTATCCTCTACTGTAAACTGAATATCGGTTGCTTTCAGGTATCCGTATGGAGCAAACTCCTCACGAAGTGTGTAAGTCTCGCCAACTACAAGCTTCTTGATTACATGAGCTTCCTTTGCATCAGATGTCCATGTGTCTACCACATTTCCATCCTTATCAAGTACAGTAAGTGTTGCACCACTAAGCTCTGCGCCACTTGTAATATCCGTCTTTGTAAATTCAAAGGTTGTCGGAGTATTTTTATACTCGCTGCTATATACAGCAGTTTTCACATCCTGTCCCTGATACTTGGTATCAAAGGTTACTACCTCTTCGTTTGTCACATATCCGGCAGGCTTTTCAATCTCTTTTGCAACATACTTTGCAAACGGATAATCCTTAACAAAAGTAATCTTTCCGTTTTCATCAGAAGTTGCTTTCTCAAGTAAAGTACCCTTTTCGATGATTACCTTGCCATCCACATTCTTGATGTCCTCATCTGCATAGAGTCCAAATACAGCACCTGCAATCGGTGTATTATCTTCTGAATCAAGCTTAGTCACTGACATATCAAGTTTCTGTCTGTCATTAGAGAAAGTAAGGCTTTCTTTGATAACAGGTGTCTTATCATCCACATAAGTGAATGTGACTGTCTGCTCATTCGGATTTAATACATATCCGTCAGGAGCAGTTACTTCTACAACCTTATACTGTCCAAGAGGAAGGTTCTTTGCTACTGCCTTTCCATCTTTTCCTGTTGTAAGAGTTGCCACAAGGTCGCCCTTGCTGTAATACTTTGTACGGTTGCCATCTGCGTCTTTCTGCTTGTCTGCTGTGAAAATATCTTCCGCTGCATACACCTTGAATACTGCTCCTGCAAGTGAACCCTCTTTATAGACAAACTCCTTATCCTCAGAGTTTGCAAAAAGTCCGCCCTTAAATCCGTCAAGTACCTCTCCCTTCTTTTCAACAGTAAGCTCTCCTACTGCCGGGGCATCAGAATATTCCACTGTGATGATGGCATCATTGGTATCTCCATCAGTCTCAAATGCTGTGTCTGTATCAACCGAAATGTTGATATAGTTATCGTTTACCACATATCCGAATGGTGCTTTTATCTCTTCAATGCGGTAGTTTCCGATTTTAAGTGCTTCTGGTAAGATTAAATCGCCATCCTCATCCGTAAAGAATGAAGTATGCTTAACCTTTGACGGATAAGTCGTGTACTGGGTTACATATTCATTCTTATCAAGGTTGAAAATCTTAAACTCAGCATTTGGTACAAGTACTGTCTGCTTTGTATCAGAATCCTTCTTGATTACACGAAGCTTTGCTGTAAACTCTCTGTCCAAGAAAACTCTCCATGTCTGAGGCTCTGTTGGATGATTCTCCTTTATCTTTACCTCAAATGGCTTGATTGTTTTCATGTTATGCGGAGTCTTTGATTCTACTACCACATAGGTTCCATAAGGAATTGCAATGGAAACTGCATGTCCCTTATCATCGGATGTGATTGTTGTTGCTCCGTTTTCCCCGATTACTACCGGAGTTGCCTTATCAAAGTCATAACTTCCATCTGCCTTTACAGGTAAAGATGATTTCAAATAAGCTGTGAACTCTGCACCTGCCAATAAGCCTGCTTCAGTATCATCGCCATTGTCAGATACCTTGATAAGCTGGAATGGCTGCTTGATGACCTGCTCTGCTGATGTTGTGCTTCTTGATACCTCTGCTACAAGGTCTCCCTCATAGTCGCATACTACATCATGCTCCTCTTCGTCTAAGAGATACCCCTCTGATGGAGTGATTTCTTTCACATAATAATTTCCAAGGTAAAGGTTATTGACCTCTGCTTCGCCATTCTTATCTGTTGTAAGTGTTGCTACAAGGTCTCCTGCTTTGAATACGACTCCTGTTGCTCCGTCCGGATGCACGATATCGTTTCTCGCATAAAGACCATAAACTGCACCTTTAAGGCTTGCATCTCCCTGGGCTACTGCCTTGCCTGATTCCTTATCTACCTTGTAGATATGAATCTTTGCTGTGGTTCTGTCATTTACAAATGTGTGACTGAATGATGCCTTTGCCTGTGTTTCAGGTAATACATTGAAATTGAAGCTGTAAACATCTTTACTATTTCTGATATACGCATATGGTGCCTGTGTCTCTGAGACATAATATCCGTTAGAGATTGGCAGATCCACGCTGTAGCTTGCCTGTCCGTCCTCACCTGTAGTTACTGTCTCAAGAGCTGTACCCTTTGTGACAATAACCTGTCCGGCATAGTTTTTGATGTCATTTCCGGCATAAAGTGTGTACTTGCCACCATCAAGAGGGTTATCTGTGTCAGAGTCCTTCTTTACGACAGATACATCCGCTTTCTGTCTTGTATTCTCAATCGTAGTTGATTCATACTGTACTGTCACAGTCTGGTCCTTATACTCAACTGCTACTGTCTGAGGTGTGGTATTGATTGTATACCCGTCAATGCTCTTAATCTCAGTTACCACATAAGTTCCAAGATGAAGGTCAGATAATACCACCTGTCCGTCAGTTCCTGTTGTAAGGCTTTCTGCCACAACATCGCCAGCACTATACACCTTTGTACCATCTGCCTTATAGATATCTGCTCCAGCAGTTACCTTAAAGGTTGCTCCGGAAAGCTTCTTTTTCTCATAAGTGAAGTTGCTTCCATTCCATGAGCTAAGCACCTCACCCTCTTTATAGATTGTGATTGCTCCAAGCTGCTCTTTATCTGTTGCAGAGATTCCCGTTGTCTGTCCTGCTTTTACAGTAAGTGTATGAACTTTACCGGAAAGGACATATCCCTTTGGTGCAGTAATCTCTTTTACATAATAAGTGCCTGCGACAAGTGCAGCTGACTTTGCATATCCGTTTCCATCTGTTGTCATGGTCTGTATTCTGTTTGTGCATCCGCTGTCAGAATAGATTCCATAGACTGCACCGGAAAGCTTCACTCCGCTTGACTCATCTGTCTTTGTAAGCTCACCATATCCGATGTTCTCTGTCTTGACCTTGATATATGCTTTGATAGGATCTGCTGTCGGTCTTTCAGAAATAAACTCCTGATATCCGCTCTTTCCTGTAAGCCAGAATACACAGCTTGATGTTGTCTCAACCTTGCCAGCATTGGATGTGAATGTTCCTGTTGTAGCTGTAGTATTTACGCTCGTTGAAGAGATTGTAATACTGTTGCCATTCTTATCAACAGAATATCCGCTGATGCCAAAATCAAAATCCGATAAAACACCATTGCTGTCAGATAATGTTGTTTCAAATCTCTGACTTCCCTCATTCCACTTTAATTCATAAGTTGGTGCCTCACTGGTTCTGCGTGATGCAAAACTTGGAAGTGTTGCATTGTAGGAGCTGCTGATATTGTCCCTGAGTCTCTCGTAATAGCTGTATGAAGAATCAGGACTTGGTGCTGTGTTACAGAGCTTTCTCGCTGCCGAATCACCACTTCCGGTTCCAAAGATATCTGCTACAATAACCCATACCATTGCCTGAGTTGCGATATACTCATCGCACTGACTGTTGCTTGGTGCCGCCTTTTGTGTACTGTTAAACCCATAATAAAGGCAGTAACTTAATAGCTTTCTCTGCTGTGCTGACATTGATGTGCTCGCATCATCGTAGCTGTTCATAAGCTGACCGCCATCTGCTCTTAATCCGAAATTCATACAATATGCAGAATTTCCGTCAAGAATTGAATACAGAATCTTGCCATGATTATATCCGGGCTTCAGCTCACTTACTTCTCCGGAATTTTTGACTGACGCATTCCAGAACGCAATATTTGCCTGCGGACTGGCTGCAAATGCTGTTGTTCCATTCGTAAAGAGTGTTCCAACCAGTGTGAGCATAGCCATAAATCCTGCCATAAAACGCTTTAGTTTCTGTTTCATGTGCTCTTTCCTCCTTAATTTACGCATAAAAAAAGAAAGACATAAGTTTATGGCTTACATCTTTCTTCCTTCTACTTCTATTCGTTTTTATTTATCTGTGACATCGAAACTCGTAATAGTCTGTGCCGCCTGTCGTGTAAACTCCATCATAACTGATGTAGAATACCGGATCTGTTTCCAAAAGTAACATACTTGCAATATATTCTGCGATTGCATCCTCAGATGATAACCGCTGTCCATCAATGGTACTTGCTTTGTTGAGGTCTGTCTCTACAAACACACTGTAATAAGAGCCTTCCATACCATCGTAAGGATAATACTCATTGTACTCTTCCTGCGTGATACTGCCATCATTCAAATGGTTCTGTAAATTCTGCTGTGTGGTAATCATCCCTCCTGCCTGACACTTTGCTGTTGCAAGTGACACAACATTCTGTGGACTGTATGCCACGGATGCAGGCTGTGGATTGCTCACATTATCTTTCGGACTGTCTGTAGTCTGACCACCATTACCTGCATTACTCTGATTTTCGCCAGCTTCCTCATTATCATTTACTGAAGCTTTCTGTTCCGGCTCGTCATTCTGCTTTGGCTTTTCTTCCTGCTTTGAAGCAGTTTCATTATCAGCGGACTGGTTGTCTTCCTTATCAGTCTTCTCTTCTGAATCTTTAGCCTCGGCAATATCTTTCTCTATCTCTTCTTTTCCAGCTTCGGTTGTGACCTCTGTGACAGCTTCCGTTGCCATTTCTGCTTCTTCAGTTGGCTTTATGCTTTCCGTCTGTTTCTCTGTCTGATTATCAGCCTTTTCCTTACCACCATTACAGGCAGCCATTGAAAAGACCAGTACTGCGGATAATAAGATAATACTTATCTTCTTCATAGTAATCACCCATCCCTTCTCCGCAAGAGGGACGGGCTTTGTGTTCCGTGCCATCCACCCTTGCGGTGAACTATTTATTTGTAATGCACGGGACACATAGGACTGTCCCGTATTCTGTGCATCTTAAACTCCTTTCATTATACCAGCTCTCTTATTTTAAAGAAATACTGCATAAGTCGTCTGTTTTTCTTATAATTCAAGAATAAACCCTTAGCCTGCATATATGCTCACCTCCTCTCAGAATGTGCCCATTCTTACGAATGAAAGAAATATCCTTGCCACCATAGCGAATAGAAGAAGAATTATCCTGGCAAGTCCTAAGACCAGCTTCAACACTCCAAGAATTATCCTCAATATCCACTTGAGTATCTCTAAAATCACTGTTCCTACGGCTCCCATAACTCTTCTCATAATAATCAGTCTCCTTTCGACATCCATCCCATTGCAAGTCCTGCAACATCTGCATCGTCCATAACATCTTCTGTAGGTTCTTGTGCTTCACTATTGGCTGCCTGCATTATTACCGGCTGACCAACATTCATCCCGGATATCACTCCGCCTAACAGCCTTATGACCTCTTTCCTAGCCTCATTGGTTGCTGCTTCAATGACTTCTTCCTTAATGTCATCAATATCTTCTGAGCGGATATATTCAGCCCTCTCTTTTTCCTTCTTCTTGATAACAAAAGTTTCTTTTCCATAATTATCAATGTAGAACTGAATCGCATCTATAATGAACTGGTTCTTAGATTTGAAAATCTTCGGATCAAGGTTCTGAATCACATCATTGATTTTCACATGCTGAGGATTGCTCATGTTGAGGCGGACAGAAGTTTTTACTTCATATTCAAGTCTTCTTCCCATCATCTGCCTCCTTATGATAATCGCTTAGTGCTTTTAAGCCCCATCGTGGCAAGCTGCTCATATCCTCTTGCATTTGCCTTTACATCAAGGTTATAGGAAATGTTCTTTGCATCATGGCTACCAAAATTCTTCATCACAACTGCCCCGCCACCGACAAATACAATCGGTGTAGTCTTTAAGTTATACCCAAACTCACGGATTGAGTTATATACCTTATCAACAAAATCCTCTATCTCTGCCTTGATAATGGCAAAGTATTCATCATCAATATCTGACCTGCCATATCGCATGATGTTCTGTATCTCTGACTCGTCTACCTCTCCGTTAAGTTGTCTTACACACTGTTCATTGATAGAACGCATACAGGTAATAAGACCTTTTGGTATCGTCACACACTTTGATTCATCCGGTGACTTGTTGATTACCGGCATAATGTCGATTGTCCAGCTTCCAATATCTACTATCAGTGTTTTCTTTGCCATAGCAGGAATCTTGTCCACTACTGCTGCATAGCACTGAGGAAATACTGCCACATCATCAATTTCAATATGATATGACTCATTCTCATATTTGAAGCTTACACGCTTATTCTTTGTCAGGTACTTGATAAAATCATTCTTCTCTGCTCCAAATCTTGTAAGTGGAAGTCCTACAGCAAGAAATACCTTTGCCTCTACAAGACCTCTTCTTTTAAGTTCCTTAGCAACTGCTGCAAGAGTGAGAAGATAAAAACTGTCATCTTCGACCTTTGTATCCTTTACTTCCTGCCTCACAGTTCCAACCTTATAGAACTTTCCTTCATACTCAAGTACATCGCCGAAAAGTGCCGGAGTTGTTGTAATCTCCTTAACACCTGTGACAAATACCTGAGAGATTGTTTTCATCATTGACCATCCATGATCAATGCCGATTACTTCTAACTTGTTATTCATGTGTTTTGCACATCCTTTCTTCTTAAACAGCCACTTGAACATCTTAACCACCTACTTTCCTATCAGCTTTCGCATACAAGGAAAACAATAACCATTCCCTTGATAATATGGACATCCGACACATTCCGTCGGAAGTTTCTGTTCTTTTTTCTTAGATGGTTTACAACATGTTCCATTGGCACATCTGTTGTTATGTCCCCAGAAGAATCTACAATGCATACAATCTTTTAATTCTCTTTCAAGCTTTTCTTCTGGAGATACAAACCTGCGTTTCTTATGCTTATCTCTTTTTTCAACTGTTCCCACCAGAGCTCTCCTCCCTTCCAAGGAGTGATTGCTCTCTTATCTGTTCCATTGTCCTGTCCGACTCTCCTGCCGTCCTAGCTAACGAATACAATACGATAAGAACAATAATTATTAATGCTATGCTAAATCCTATCACCACTTTATCCTCCTTCAAATTAGTTGCCATATAGACAGAATTTGAATTTGGAAGTGATATAGTCTACATGGCTATGCTTAACGCTAAGCATGTAGGTACACGCCAGTCTTCTAGACTCCTATATCGCCCCGTGTACAAAGAGGTGTTCTCACCTCCGGGAGTTACAGACGAGCCACAAAATGTGTTTCACGACGCCCTTCTGAATTATCAGAAGCACTATCTCCTCTTTTAGCCTTTTGAGGATAAGGACGAACTTCTCGCCCTCTGTGGTTAATTATCCTTACGCAACATGCCGATTCCTTTTACCAGATTTCCATCCAGCTTCTCGCCCTTCATCTTTCGATCCATCAGACTACTAATATGATAGCTGTGACTTTCATCCTCCAGGTACATGCCCCGTAATTTTACTACCTACAGAAATTCTGTAGTGCAAACTACTTTGCAAATCTGTAACTGATTATTCAATTGTTATGTCCAATCTCTCTTGGACAATTGATATTCTACAATGCACTTTAATTTTACGGAAGTGACACCACTGGTGTATTCTTACGAATTTTCACCAGTTTTTGGTGTATTTGTCATTTCCTTTAATTTGTTCCATGTATGCTTAGGCAGTTCTCTTGCCGGCTCTCTGAATAGTTCAAGATATTTTTCAAATAATTCCGTATTGATTAATGCTGAATTACCGACTTTATAGACTGCTCCTGCCTCTCTCGCAATTACTATGATTCTCGATTTACTTATCCCATAAATAATCGCTCCTTCCTCTGCATTGACAAATTTTTTCATAAAATCCTTTGTATCTGAATAGCACTTATATGAGTAACTCATTCATCAGTCTCCTTTCACATTTGGCAATGGATGTTTCATTTCTGTTGGCGATTCTCTGAATTGCTCCATATATTCATCAAACACCTCCAGATTAATCAGAATAGTATTTCCTTTTGCTTCGCCTATCTTATATACAGCTCCAGCTGCTCTAGCCATTTCGATAAATCTATGATGTCCTATGCTGTAAGTCATTGAACCCTCTCCGATTCTCACAAACTTCTTTTCCACAATTTTATTTGAACTAGGAACTCTTGCAGAATGTTTCATAAATTTCATCAACCTTTCCTTATGTACTAATATAATCTTTGCAAGCTGATATCTTGCTCCAGCAGCCAACGCTATATCCATTGCCTCATCTTGTGTTACATCTAATAAAGCCATTACCTCATCAATACGAATAAATCTTGGTTTTACAGTTTCTTTTCTATAGGCACAAACTGAACCACTCAATGTATTTACCATAACATCACCTACTTATAAAACTCAGAATCTGTAATATGAAAAGTTTCAAGATACTTATCCAATATTTCTGTATTAACAAGTACAAGCTGACCAATTTTATAACAAGCCTTGGCATCCTTAGCCACTTCTTGAAATTTTGTCATTCCCATACTGTACATTTTTGCACCATCTGAATATCTTACAAACTTTTTTGCATCCTCATATCTATCTTTCTTCTTTGATTCATTCATTGCTGTGCTCCTTTCACTTTGACTTCATAACAAATGACGTATTTTCTCCATAACGCAAAAAAGAGGACATCTTCTAAATTTCTTTAGAAAATGTCCTCTTAGTAGTTCATATTTGATTGAATCTTTTTCTTTTCAGATTGTGTACTCTTTCATACTGATGTAAATGACTATGTCAAAATGCGTCTTTTAATGCGTCCTTTGACGTACTCAAATGCCTCAACCCCGCATAAACACTAGGTTTATTTATCCAAGCTCTTCATTGTCGGGAACAATAACACATCTCTAATCGCTGGTGAATCTGTTAATAACATCACAAGTCTGTCTATTCCGTATCCAATACCACCTGTTGGAGGCATACCGATTTCAAGAGCATTTAAGAAGTCCTCATCTGTGTGGTTAGCTTCTTCATCACCGGCATCTGCGGCAGCATCCTGAAGTTTGAATCTCTCTCTCTGGTCAATAGGATCATTTAATTCTGAATATGCGTTACACATTTCCCATGTGTTGATAAATAATTCGAAACGCTCAACTTTCTCTGGATCGTCAGGTTTCATCTTAGTAAGTGGTGAAATTGCGATTGGATGATCCATAATAAATGTTGGCTGAATTAAGTTCTTTTCACAGAATTCCTCGAAGAATAAATTGATGATATCACCTTTCGTATGGCGTTCTTCATATTCGATATGATTTTCATCAGCAATCTTCTTAGCTTCTTCATCTGTCTTAACTGTATCGAAATCAATTCCTGTATATTTCTTAATGGCATCATTCATTGTAAGACGTTCAAATGGCTTGCCAAGGTCGATTTCAATTCCGTTATATGTTATCTTTGTTGTTCCGCAGACTTTTTCTGCAAGATAACGGAACATACTCTCTGTAAGTTCCATCATTCCGTTGTAATCTGTATATGCCTGATATAATTCCATAAGTGTAAATTCAGGGTTATGTCTTGTATCTACACCCTCGTTACGGAATACTCTGCCGATTTCGTATACTCTTTCTAAGCCACCGACAATAAGTCTCTTTAAATATAATTCAAGAGATATACGAAGTTTTACATCTTCGTCTAATGCATTATAATGTGTCTCGAAAGGTCTGGCTGCTGCACCACCTGCATTCGACACAAGCATAGGTGTCTCAACCTCCATAAAGTCTCTTGTATCTAAGAAATTACGGATTTCTTTAATGATTTTCGAACGCTTAATAAATGTCTCCTTTACCTCTGGATTCATAATTAAGTCTGTATATCTCTGTCTATATCTTAAGTCTGTATTAGTCATTCCATGATATTTCTCTGGAAGAATCTGAAGACTCTTTGATAACATTGTAATATTTGATGCGTGAATTGATATTTCGCCTGTCTTAGTTCTGAATAAGAAACCCTCTACACCAAAGATATCACCGATATCTGATTTCTTAAAATCTGCATATTTATCTTCACCAACAGAATCTCTGGCAACGTATACCTGAATATTACCTTTAAGGTCCTGAATATTACAAAATGATGCTTTACCCATTACACGTTTGAACATCATACGTCCGGCTATTGAGACATTAATAGGAGCTGCATCCATAATAGCTCTTCTCTCGTTGTAATCCTGATTGATTGCATCTCTTGCCTGCTGCTCGTCAAGACCATCAATATTTACTTTCTCTCTTCCGGCTAAAATCTCTGTTTCATGAGCTTCGTATTCTGCCTTAGCATCTAAGGTATGACATGTTACGTCATATTTTGTTATCTCAAATGGGTTCTTACCATTTGCCTGTAAATCCGCTAATTTCTCTCTTCTGACTTTTAATAACTGGTTGATGTCCTGTTCTTGTGTGTTATTCTTTTGTTGTGCCACAACTTCCACTCCTTCTATCTCATCTCATTTCTACTATTCTTCTATATTTCTCTGGATATCAAGAATCTCGTACTGTGAAATTCCTGCCTGTGTTTCAACATCTACTATTTCTCCGACTTTGCAGCCAATTAAAGCCTTACCTAATGGTGATTCATTAGAAATCTTATTATTAAGACTGTCTGCTTCTGTTGAACCTACAAGGTTAAATTCTAATTCTTCATCATATTCTATATCGAATAATTTAACTTTACAGCCTACGTTGATTTTCTCTAAGTCTATTTCGTCTTCGTCTACAACTTCAGCATTCTTAAGAATCTTCTCGATTTCTTCGATTCTCTTCTCGATATGTCCCTGCTCTTCTTTAGCAGCATCATATTCTGCATTTTCTGATAAGTCACCCTGTTCTCTTGCTTCTTTAATCTTGTCAGCAATTTCTTTTCTTCTGACAACTTTTAAATTCTCAAGTTCACTTTCTAATTTTTTTAATCCTGAATAAGTTAATATATTTTTTTTATCTGACATTTTTCCGCGCCCTTCCTGAACAATTTCATATACTAAACAAGGATTATATCCTAAACATTTGCCAATGTCAAGGTCGTGTCCTTGTATTATATTTACAACATATTTCTACTTTAATTACTGCTTTTACATATCATATAAATATATTGATATGTCATATATTTTAGTTAATTTACTAAGTTTACATATTACATTAGTTTTGTTAACACATTTACAATTATATTTATAAACTATCTGCCATATCTAAATAAATTTTTCAATCAGCTCTGCTAATTCATCATAACTTTCTGTCTGGTTTACCATATTTCTTATATTAGATGAATGTGGCATACCGGTTGTATACCATGCTACATGTTTTCGCATTTCACGAATTCCCGTATATTCGCCTTTATATTTAATAAGAAGTCCTGCATGTCTCAAAATCATCTTCTTGACTTCCTGTCTGTCAGGTGGTTCATTGATTACGCCTTTTTCAAAATAATCGGCTATATCTCTGAATATCCATGGATTACCTCTTGCGGCTCTTCCAATCATTATTCCATCACAGCCTGTTTCCTCATAGATTCTCTTCGCATCTTCTATGCCTCTTATATCACCATTTCCGATTACAGGAATACTTACATTTCGCTTTACATCAGCTATGACTTTATAGTCTGCATTTCCTGAATAATACTGTTCTCTGGTTCTTCCATGAACAGCTATTGCAGACACTCCACAACTTTCCGCTACTTTTGCAATCTCCACCGCATTTACATTCTGCTCATCAAAGCCTTTTCGAATCTTGATGGTTACAGGTCTGTCTACTTTCGATACAATGTTTGTAAGTATTTCTTCGACCAACTTTGGATTCTTCATAAGCGCACTGCCCTCATGATTATTAACAATCTTAGGAACGGGACATCCCATATTTATATCTATTATGTCAAATGTCCTCTCTTCACAGAGTTTTCTTGCCATATTGCCCATTATCTCTGGATCTGAACCAAATAATTGTACTGCTATCGGATTCTCTGATTCATTGGTTTCTAACAAAGGCTCAGTGTTTTTATTCTTATATAAAATAGCTTTTGCACTGACCATTTCCGTATACAGAAGTCCGCAGCCCATCTCTTTACAAAGTATTCTATACGGTAAATCTGTTACACCCGCCATAGGAGCAAGTGCTATATTGTTTTTAATTTCAACATTTCCTATCTTCATCTGTAAATTACCTATGAAATACCCTTGACTCTGTTATAAATGAGGCGAAGACCCTTAAGTGTAAGGTTACTGTCATAAATATCAATTTTATCGGTTGAATCTGCAATGATTTTACCAAGTCCACCTGTCGCTACTACTTTGATTCTATCGTTATCTGTTTCTTCTTTAATCTTATCGATTATATATTCTGTCTGACCAATGTATCCATATACAAGTCCTGCCTGCATACTTGAAATAGTATCTTTAGCAAGTATTGAATCTGGTTTTCTGATATCTATTGTTGGTAATTTTGCTGTATCTTCCCACAATGCCTTTGCACATATCTTAATTCCCGGTGATGTAATACCTGCTGCAAATGCACCATCTTCGGTTATATAATCGTATGTTGTTGCTGTTCCGAAATCTATAACGATAACAGGTCCGCCATACAATTCATATCCGCCTACTGCATCTACGATTCTGTCTGCACCTATCTCCGGTGCATTTCCGGTTACAAGTTTAATTCCTGTCTTTATGCCCGGGCCTACAATAATTGGCTTTTTGTTAAGATATTTAACCACTGTATTTTCAAATGAATGCATTACATCCGGAACAACTGATGATATAATTACATCTTTAATTCTGCTAGTTTCAATCTTTCTACTGTTCAGAAGATTTGTGATTAATATTCCGAATTCATCTGAGGTTCTCTGTATCTTTGTAGTTATTCTGAATGTTGCTGTTATATCTTCATTTTCAAATACTCCCAGTGTTATGTTTGTATTTCCTATGTCTACAACTAATAGCATCTTATTTCTCCATTTCATGATTATTCACATTCGCCTAACACGAATATCTTGTAGAATGTCTCTAGTGATTCTAACAAATCTCTTTTCTCTGTCTGCAACTGTTTAATCTTTAAACCACAGCCTATATCATCAAAAGTAACATCATAATCATCACACATTACTTTGAATTCTAATGTTCCATCCTCTGTAAATTCCAGAGTAATAATTCCTCCGATGTCCTCTGTAAATAATACGCACATTATCTTCAGTTCATCTTTAATACTATCCGGCAATTTATCAAAATCAGAATTAAAATAATATTTCTGCTCATATGAGTTTGCTCCACAAAGCACCGTATTTTCTCCCATATTCAAAAGTCCTTCCACATTTACTTATTTAGTTATATGTTCTATCGCCACAATGCAATAAAACTGATTATCATCATTGCCAATAGGAATATTCCTGCTATGAATAACGCAATGGTTTTAGCAATCTCTCTTCGCTGGTAATATTTTACTCCCATACATAGATTAAGTATTGATGTGAATAAAAATTCTAACGTAAATGCTTTCTCGTATTTAGTCTGGTCAATAAAGATTACTATTGCAGCAATTATAGCTCCGATTCCCATAAAGATATTAATTGTATCATATATTCCTGACGAGTGCAGGTTTCGTCTTCGTCTGTCACTTTTCGAACTATCCTTTTTCATCTTTACCTCCTTTTACCTCACATATTCTAATATGTACTTGGTTTAAGAGTTGCTGCCATTATTGCCTTGATTGAATGCATTCTGTTCTCTGCTTCATCAAATACTACAGACTGCGGTGATTCAAACACTTCGTCTGTTACTTCCATTTCTTTTATACCGAATTTCTCATATATTTCCTTGCCGATTTTAGTCTTAAGGTCATGAAAAGCTGGAAGACAATGCATAAATATTGCTGTATCTTTTGCATTTGCCATAGCATTTTTATTAACCTGATATGGCATTAATGCATTAATTCTCTCTTCCCATACGCTTTCGTCCTCGCCCATTGATACCCATACATCAGTATAGATAATGTCGGCATCTTTTGTTCCTTCTTCTACACTTTCAGTAAGCACAATGCTTCCGCCTGATTCTTTAGCATATTCTTTACAGATTGCAACTAATTCTGCATCCGGGAAATATTCCTTAGCTGTACAAGCTACGAAATCTAAACCTAATTTAGAGCAGGCTATCATAAGTGAATTACCCATATTGTATCTTGCATCACCCATATATACGAATTTTAATCCGGCTAATTTACCGAATTTCTCTTTAATTGTTAACATATCAGCTATCATCTGTGTTGGATGGTATTCATTAGTAAGACCATTCCATACAGGAACTCCTGCATATTTAGCAAGTTCTTCTACTATATCCTGTCCAAAACCTCTGTATTCAATACCATCAAACATTCTTCCAAGAACTCTTGCAGTATCAGGAATACTTTCTTTCTTACCAATCTGTGAACCTGCCGGATCAAGATATGTTGTTCCCATACCAAGGTCATGTGCAGCTACTTCAAATGAACAACGTGTTCGTGTACTTGTCTTTTCAAATATTAATGCTACATTCTGACCTCTGTAGTTATCTACTCTTAATCCCTTTTTCTTCTTCTCCTTAAGTTCTGCGGACAAATCTATAAGATATTCTATCTCTTCTTTCGAAAAGTCACGTAATGTCAAGAAATTTCTTCCCTGTAAATCTATTTTCTTCATCTTATTCTCCATTCTGCAAATGCATTATATTAAAGCTTCTTATGTGGCATCTGCGACACGTAATATATATTTATATTCATTTACTAATAATACTTAATTTTTTCTAATAAGTCAAATAGCAAGACTCATCTATTTACAGAAAATATTAAATATTTTCATTCAATAGTTAAGTCCTGCTATTATAAATAATATCAATTAGTGTTTTGATACCTTAACATTATGAATAATATCAATTAGTGTTTTGATACCTTAATATTATGAATAATTTATTTCTGATTACTGGTCTTTAACAACTTCTGAAAGTGTCTTTATGCTGCCTGCTAATCCCTGAATCTCTGATGGAATAATAATCTTTGTAGCTTTTCCATCTGCTGCTTTAGCAAATGCTTCTAAGCTCTTAATCTGTAATACTGATGCATCGGCACCGGCTTCTTTAATAGCTCTGATACCATCTGCATTAGCGTTCTGAACAGCTTTAATAGCTTCTGCCTGACCTTCTGCTTCACGAATTGTAGCTTCTTTCTTAGCTTCTGCTTTAAGAATTGCAGCTTCTTTCTCAGCTTCTGCTGCAAGAATAACTTCTGATTTCTTACCTTCTGCAACAAGAATTGTAGATGTCTTCTCACCTTCTGCTCTAAGAATTGCTTCTCTTCTTTCACGTTCAGCCTTCATCTGTTTCTCCATTGCATCCTGAATAGCTGCTGGTGGAATAATGTTCTTAAGCTCCACTCGTTTAACTTTGATACCCCAAGGGTCTGTTGCAACGTCTAATGATACTCTCATCTTATCGTTAATTGTCTCTCTTGATGTAAGTGTCTGGTCAAGTTCGAGATCACCAATGATATTTCTAAGTGTTGTTGCTGTAAGATTTTCAATAGCCATAATTGGATTCTCAACACCGTATGCGAAACACTTAGGGTCTGTTATCTGATAGAATACAACTGTATCAATTCTCATTGTTACGTTATCCTTTGTGATAACAGGCTGTGGTGCGAAATCAACTACCTGCTCTTTTAATACTACTCTTCTTGCAATGTTATCAATGATTGGCACTTTGAAATGTAAACCTACTGACCATGTACATTTATATCCACCTAGTCTTTCAATTACAAATGCCTGTGTCTGTGGAACGACTTTAACACATGAAATAATAAGTACAAGAATTACTATTATTATAATGGCAAATATCCATCCACCTATGCTGCCTGCTGCTAGAATTACTGAATTCATATTCTTCCTCCATTCATATTTTGTTTTGCATGATTCAGATATTTAATATCTAAATCACAATTAACCTGATTGTAATATACTTATACAATCTAATATGTTATATCGATTTTTTAACAATCAACTTAACACCATTTACTTCTACTACCTTAACAATCTCTCCTTCTTTAATCATTTTACCATCAACTGATTTAGCTAACCATATTTCTCCCTCTATCTTAGCCTCACCGATATTATTCTCATCAATAATAGGCTTAGTAATTACTGCTGTCTTTCCTATCAGTTCATCTACATTCGTCTTTAAGGTATTCTTCCTAAGGTATTTTACCGCTATTGGTCTTGTAAGTACTAATGTTATAAATGATACAATTATAAATAACATTACCTGTACAATAACTTCTGCGCCTGCTAATGCTGCAATTATTGCTGCGACTGCACCAATTGCAAACCATATGGTTGTAAGACCTAATGTAAAGATTTCAATTAACAGTAAAACAAGAAAAATAATCAGCCAATATATTGCTTCCATATCTTCACCCTTGAATTTAATCCTTTCCTGAAAATCTTTGTTAATGTATCTTTGTTAATAATAATCTATTTTCAATTATTTTACAAGTGATAATGCTTTTTATAGCCTTTTCTAACGTATGATATTATGCACGTTAGAAGAGACTAAAAATTCGCACATATATAATAGAATTAAATCATCTGTTATATATGTGCGAATTTTAAGTTATCTACTATATTATTAGTTATAGAATACCTGGTTGCCAATAATTGAATAGTTGTTATAATTGCTGTAATTAGCGCCACCGCATGAACGGAAGCTCGAATAATTAGGAACATTATTTGTTCCTGAAAGTGCATCTTTAGCTGCAGTAATTGATTCACTGTTAGGTCCTGCTGCCATTACTGATGCAAGTCTTCCACTTGCTGCAACGCTGAACTGTCCAGGTGCGTATATAACAGCTGACATTGTGCTTCCATATGCACCACCATTTAAACGGTTAAGTACAACATTTGCAACTGCTAATTTTCCCTCATATGGTTCATATCCTGCTTCTGCACATACTAAACATGCTAATAAATACACATCATTTTCTGATACGTTATAAGCTGAAGTCTGAACTGTCTCTACGAATTTGCTTGCTGAAGCAATTTTCTTTTCCTCTGCTTTAGCCTCTTCTTCTTTTCTCTTAGCCTCGGCTTCTTTAGCAGCTTTCTCTTCCTCTTCTCTTCTAATCTGTTCAAGTTCTTCTTCTCTTGAAACTGCCTGACCTATTACTAATTCTACTTTTGCATAATCTGTTGAAACATATCCGATTTCACCATCATAATTGATTTCTAACCAGTCATCTGTAATCTTTGTACATCTATATACATCGTTCTGTTCTGCAAGTCCCCATACACCTGCTTCTGTACTTGGTAACTTTCTGATTCTTATTGAATCTTCTAATACAGTAACTTTCCATGTACCAACTTCATTTGCCTTATATTCTGCATCTGCATCAAATAATATATATGCTGTAGCTACATATCCCTCAACACTTCCCGAACTAATCTTAGTCCATTCTTCGCCTCTTTCTAAAACAGTTCCACCTGCACCCGCATATAATTTACCAACCACGTCACTGTTCTCATCAGCGGCTGCTCTTATATTAAGGTACTCATCTACATTAACCATAAACTTGCCTGCAAATGCTGATGTAGGCTGTTCCTGTGTGGCAGGTTCTGTCTCTGCTTCAGTCTGAACTTCCGTTGGGACTTCTGTCTCTTCTGTCGCTTTAACAATTTCTGTCTCTGCCGGCATAACGTTAGCTACTTCGTCAATCAACATATCTGTTGATTCTACTTCTTCTACTATTGCTGCCTTATTTCCACTATCTTTTCTTGTAGTAACTTCTGCCGCGCCAACTACCAGCATACCTGACATAGCCATTACTGCTGCCGATGTAGCAACTGTTGTCATTCTACTTTTAAGTCTCATGAAAACCTCCAATAATTACAATTGTTATTCATATTTGTTACAAAATTGTTACGTTTTGTTACGAAAGTATTCTAACAGAGATTCATTTATTTGTCAAGTTTTTGGAAAAGCCTCGACTTTAAGGCACTTTTACAATATGTTTTTTTACTTTCTTTGTATATTTAGTATAATTTTGACACAATTCGCTAATATGTTTTTGTAATTTTAAGAAAAAAAGTGTATAAGATGTTGCAAAATTTGCAATAAAGGGGTATTATTCTCGTAGGAGTTATCCTAGGTTAAGGAGGAATAAAGTATTATGGCAACTAAATCTAAAACAAGCGCAGCAGATTCTAAGGCTAATGTAACTCCAGCTACTACCAAAGCCACTGCTGTAAATGCTACTACAGAAACAAAGGCAACAGCAAATAGCACTGTTGAGGCAAAAGCTGTCGAAGCACCTGCTAAGAAAGCAACCGCTAAGAAGCCAGCTACTAAGAAGCCAGCTACTAAGAAAGCTACTACTACTGCTAAAAAAACAACAGCTAAGAAAGAAGCTGCAGTAATTAACTCAACTTACGTTCTTCAGTTTAGTGGGAAAGAAGTAGTTGCTTCTGATATTCTTGAAACTGTTAAGAAAGTTTGGGTTGATAAATTTCAGGGTAAACTTGAAGAGATTAAGACTATCGAAATTTATATCAAACCAGAAGAACACAGAGCTTATTTTGTAGTTAACGGTTTATCAAATGGCGATTATTTTGTTGAACTTTAATTTGTAGTACATAATGAAGTGATTAATTTCACTATTAGTCTTTATTAAGTTTTGTAAATATATTCACAAAACTTAATAAAGATAAAAACTCCACCTTATATATCAATGCATTATGATTTTTGTAAATACGTTGATATATAAGGTGGAGTTTTTATTTTAATTATTTGTTCATTCACTACACAATACTTAATCAGAAAATTATAAGACAAAACGTATTGAGGATTAATCCTGATTATCAAACGTTCTGTCCTATATTCCTAATCAGAACCCTTTCTGTCTGAATGCTTCATACATCAGTATTCCTGCTGCATTTGCTGCATTAAGTGATTCAACTTTACCAAGCATAGGTATCTTTATACGTTCATCTGCTGCATTAATCATCTCATCGGTAAGTCCGTTTCCCTCGTTGCCTATTGCAAATGCAGATGGCCTGGTATAATCAGGTTCAGAATAATTTCTTGTGCCTCCAAGGGCTGCAGCATATACTTTTACACCGCTTTTCTTTAACTCATCTACCTTACCCATAATGTCATCACAATACATAAATGGAACTCTGAATATTGAACCCATTGTAGACCTTACAACCTTAGGATTATAGATATCCACAGTTCCTTTATTCATTATTATTCCGTCTATTCCTGCACCCTCTGCTGTTCTTAATATTGTCCCAAGATTACCTGGATCTTGAATATTTTCCAAGATAAGATAGGTTTTTCTATCAAGAATGTCATTAAAGCAGGCTTCCTTCTTATTCACTATTGTCAATATGCCCTGTGGAGTAACAGTGTCCGACATTTGTTTAAATACATTATCCTCCACTAATTCATAATCTGTATCAGCAGTCAGTTGCTTAATATTGTCATTAGAAGAGTTATTTAAATTATTATAAAAGCTTTCCGAAATATATATTTTTACTATTCTATCTTTCGGAATCTCGACACACATTCTTATTCCTTCGACTATGAACTGACCTGCTTTATTTCTTGCCTTAGCCTGCGTCTGAAGTTTCATTACATTTTTAATCTGTGAATTAGCTGTTGAAGTTATCATTAATCTTTTCCTGTAATTACTTTTGTTATCTTGCTAAATGTTTGCTTATATCATACTGATATTCATCTATATCTTTCTTCATTGCAAGTGCTTCATCGATTTCATAATCTACATATTCACCATGAGAATATGCAACAACCCTGTCACTCTTACCCTGGCAAAGTAAATCAACTGCATATGCACCCATTATTGAAGCATATACTCTGTCTTTACATGTTGGGCTTCCACCACGCTGCATATGTCCTAATATTGTAGCCCTTGTTTCCATTCCTGTTTCAGCTTCAATTCTCTTAGCCATTGCCTGTGAATCACCGATACCCTCCGCATTTATTACGATATGATGTTTCTTGCCTTTCTTCTTAGTATCCTTGATATGCTCGATTAACTTAGCCTCATTGCCATCATATCTCTCAGGAAGTAATATATCTTCAGCACCATTTGCAATACCACACCATAATGCGATATAGCCTGCGTGACGTCCCATAACTTCGATAACACTGCATCTCTCATGAGATGTTGATGTATCTCTGATTTTATCAATTGCTTCCATAGCTGTATTAACTGCTGTATCAAAACCAATTGTGTAATCTGTACATGCGATATCTAAGTCGATTGTTCCCGGTACACCAATTGTATTTATTCCTAAATGAGATAACTTCTGTGCACCCTGGAAAGAACCGTCACCACCGATTACAACTAATCCGTCGATACCATGCTTCTTACATATCTCTGCACCTTTCTTCTGTCCCTCTGCAGTTCTGAATTCTTCACATCTTGCTGTATAAAGGATTGTACCACCTCTCTGTATAATATCAGCGACGCTCTTAGTATCCATATCTACGATTTCTTCATTAAGAAGTCCTGCGTAACCTCTCATAATTCCTTTAACTTTAAGTCCTTTAGAAATCGCTGTTCTTACTACAGCTCTGATAGCTGCATTCATTCCCGGAGCATCTCCACCGCTTGTAAGTACACCAATTGTTTTTACCTGATTTTCCATAATATTCCTCCATTTATTCTATATATATTTACTTTTTTATTTCACACAAACACATATAATATTGTAATTCATTTTTTAGGCTATTTCAATGCTTTTTTCTACAACTTTTACATTATCAGTACCATATTTTTCCGACAGCCGATTAACCATGCCAGCATCCGCATTTACACGCATATTTCTAGGAAATACTTTCTTTGCCTTTTCAGCTTTACAATAAATTATAAGTGTATCATTCCCATCACTGTTTCTTATGAATTCTAGAAGCTCATTTTCCTTAAGCATATACTCATTCTTATCCTTGAACTGAATCCATAATTCTCTTGGCACTTTATCAAAGCTGATAATCTGGTCACATATTAATTTGCCCTGCTCATCATCTCCGATAGAGACCTTTCCTTTGACAAATATCTTTTCATTTTCCTTAAGCATATATCTGTATCTTTCTAAAACATTTGGAAATATGAGTATCTCCATAACACCATATAAATCTTCAAGTGTTATAAATGCCATTGTTTTACCGTTTCTTGTGGTCTTAAGTGTGATAGTATCAATCATTCCACCGACAATCGTAACCATGTTATCTTTAGCTATAGTATTACCCTCTTCATCTGTTATGAAATCTTTAGTAAATGATTTGACATTTTTTCTCCATTTATCTTCGTACTGCTCTAATGGGTGTCCTGAAACATACACACCTAGAACTTCTTTTTCAAAGGCTAATTTTTCTTCCTTTGAATACTCTTCTAAATCAGGCATTCTTATTTCATAATCTGCCTTATCTTCATCAGAAACCAAGTCAAACAGACTCATCTGTCCTGTTATGGACTTCTTCTTTTCTTCATTTACTGAATCAATAATTCTTGAATATACAGTCATTAGCTGTCTTCTGTTGCCATCTAAGCTGTCAAATGCGCCTGCCTTAATAAAGTTCTCGACAGTACGTTTATTAACTTCTTTACCTGATAACCTCTCTATGAAATTCTTAAGACTTGTATATTTACCATTTAATTCTCTTTCTTCCACAATGGTGTCTATTACGGATTTACCAATACTTTTTATCGCACTGAGTCCATATACAATACTGTTGTTCTTAACTGAAAAACCGCTCTCACCCTCATTGATATCTGGTGGCAATAGTTTGATTCCCATACTTCTGCTTGTTACAATGTATTCTGATACTTTTGTACTATTTTCAATTACAGATGTCATAAGTGCAGCCATATATTCTACCGGATAGTAATATTTTAAAAATGCTGTCTGATAAGAAACTACAGCATAAGCAGCCGCATGAGATTTATTAAATGCATATTTTGCGAAATCCATCATATCATTATATATTTTTATCGCAATCTGCTCATCTATACCATTTGCAATGCAGCCCTTAACATTTTCCTCAGTATTACCATAGACGAAATTCTTCTTCTCTTTCTCCATTACACTTTGTTTCTTCTTAGACATGGCACGTCTTACAAGATCACTTCTTCCAAGCGTATATCCTGCTAATTCTCTTACTATCTGCATTACCTGTTCCTGATATACAATACAGCCATATGTTGGTTTAAGAATCTTTTCTAACTGCGGACAATCATATGTTATATTATCAGGATTATTCTTACCCTCAAGGTATTTAGGAATAAAGTCCATTGGACCCGGACGATATAAAGAAATACCTGCTATGATATCCTCTAAACTCTGTGGTTTTAATTCTTTCATGAAGTTCTTCATTCCTGAACTTTCAAGCTGGAATATACCATCTGTTTTACCTGTTCCGATATAGTCTAAAACATTTTTGTCATTGTAATCAATCTTGTTAATATCTATTTTTCTGCCCGTTGATTTCTCAGCATATTTGACAGCATTCTGTATTACGGTAAGGGTACGAAGTCCTAGAAAGTCCATCTTAAGAAGTCCTAATTCTTCTAGTGTAGTCATAATGTACTGTGTTGTAACAGAACCATCTGAAGCTCTTGACAGAGGTACATATTCATCAACTGATTTCTGGCTGATAACGACACCTGCGGCATGCATTGATGTATGTCTTGGAAGTCCCTCAAGTCTTTTCGCCATATTGATTAGATTCTTGACCTCTTCGTTGCTGTTATATAATTTTCTGAAATCTTCACTCTGGTCTAACGCTTTCTGAATGGTTATTCCGATATCTTTCGGTATCATTTTCGCCACTTCGTCTACTATTGCATATGGCAGGTCTAAAACTCGCCCGACATCACGAATAACATTTCTTGCCGCTAAAGTACCAAATGTAACTATCTGAACGACTCTGTCTTTACCATATTTTCTAACAACATAATCTATTACTTCCTGTCTTCTTTCGTAGCAGAAATCAACGTCTATATCAGGCATTGATACTCTCTCTGGATTAAGGAATCTTTCAAAGAGTAAATCATATTTAATCGGGTCAATATCGGTAATTCCCAAGCAATAAGATACAATACTTCCCGCTGCAGAACCTCTTCCCGGTCCTACCATTATGTCATTACTTTTAGCATAATTAATAAAATCCCACACAATTAAGAAATAATCAACATATCCCATCTTATTGATTATTCCTAATTCGTAATCTAATCTTTCCCGTAATGTTCCGTCATCATCAGGGTATTTCTCATTAAGTCCCTTTGTACACAGATAATTAAGATATTCCCATGATGTATAACCTTCTGGAACATCGTATCTAGGAAGTTTTGTAACACCGAATTCGATTTCAACATTACATCGTTTTGCTATCTTATGTGTATTCTCTAATGCCTGTAAAGCATATGGAAACAGCTTTCTCATCTCGTCTTCAGACTTCAGATAGAATTGTCCTCCCTCATATCTCATTCTATCCTCATCAGAAACTTTTTTACCGGTCTGTATACATAATAATATGTCGTGAGCCACACTATCTTCCGCATTAATATAATGCACATCGTTTGTCGCTACTAATTCTATATCAAGTTCCTTGCTCATTCTAAGTAAGCTGCTATTAACCATCTTCTGTTCAGGTATTCCATGGTCTTGAAGCTCTAGATAATAATTCCCTTTGCCAAATATATCCTGATATTTAAGTGCTGCTTTTTTACCCTCTTCATAAAAACCTCTTGCAAGATATTTCTGTACTTCTCCGGCAAGACACGCACTAAGTGCGATAATTCCCTCATGGTACTGTTCTAACACTTCATAATCTACTCTTGGTTTATAATAGAATCCATCTATGAAGCCTTTAGATACTATCTTCATAAGGTTGGAATAACCCTTATTATTCTCAGCTAAAAGTACTAAATGATGATATTTATCCTCACTCTGTCCTGCTTCTTTATTAAATCTTGAACCCGGTGCTACATATACCTCGCAGCCAATAATCGGCTTAATTCCAACTTCTTTAGCTGCTTTGTAGAAATCTATGACACCATACATAACTCCATGGTCAGTAATTGCAAGGCTGTCCATTCCTAACTCTTTAGCCCTTGCCACTATCTCTTTTATCTTACACGAACCATCTAACAGACTGAATTCTGTATGTACATGTAAATGAGTAAAGCTCATAATTTTCTCCATTCTGCTTCAATATATATTAGTTTCAAAATAGTTATCACTTGGATAATTTACTTTTGTTCACTTTCACAAACCACTTGATAACATTATAATAAGGTGATAACTTTTCATTATTTTTACAATATATTAATTCAATTGTTTCTATATTTAAACTCATAATTGTTTTATATACAGCCTTTCGTGCCTCTCTTAACTCATATGCATTCAAATTTAACAAATCTATTGTATATTGATTTCCCTCCACTATACCATCCGGATAATATGTAAACATATCCTCGCACTTTGGATTCAATGGAGAAACAAATTTTTCAAAATCATATTCATTTTTCTTTCTACGTCCACACGTATTCGTATTGTTGCATGAAGCAATAATATTTGAATAAGCAAGTGATTTTCTACTTATCCCATCTTTAGGATTTCTCGGTTCTATATGCTCATTATGCGAATTTGCAATTCCGATACTGCTACAACAATATGCACATAAATAATGCTGCTCTTTAAGCAACTCTTTACGTAATTCATTTTTCAAGCTATTAAAAGACTCTGTATCATATGTTGCTGTCGGATTATTTTTCTTATATAAATATAACCACTTTGGTTCTTCATTCTTTTGAATATATATCAATTATACTGACTCCTTTTTAATTCCATCCTTGCCATTACGACGTCCGGATTATTTTCACTTGTAATATCTGCTAATTTTTGAATTTTTATTTCCGCTTCATTATATTTTTTTTCTCTCATATCCACATATATGGAATGAATAAATTTATCTGTCTCCGGATTTTTTGATTTTGCCCCCATAAACATCTCAAGTATTGCATTTGCATCATATCCAAATCTGGATTCTATATATTTGATTTCCTCATCTTCAACATCTATAAGCCATAACTCATTAGATGATGCTAAAAGTATAGGTGAATGTGTTGCTGCTATAAACTGAACATTTGGAAATACGGTTCTTAAGGCTTTAACAATATTCCATTGCCATACCGGATGTAAATGCAGGTCTATTTCATCAATCAATACAACACCTCTTGTATACTGAATATTTTCTTTTTTATATGGATTTAAAACAGCCATTCGATATGCAATATCAAATGCCATCCAAACTAATGACTGATATCCGGCGCTTAATTGTCCAATTGGTAAAATATTATCTCCAACTTTATACATTAATTGTTCTTCCTGCTTATCATAAAACACTTCGTGACCTTCTGTATCTTCCATAATATCCATAAATTTCGCTACAACCTGTTTTACAGCTTCATACTCAGCAATTTTCTTTTCCTTCTTCCATTCAACCATTTCCATTTTCATACACCAATTTAAAAGCAATTTGGTATTTGATGCATCTATCAATGCATCTGTATAACCGATAGTTCTGAAATATTGTTTTCTAAATATATTTTCAGTTCTTTCTCTTCTTTGAGACCATACTCTACTCGCACTTAAATATACCAATATAGGAAATTCAGTATTACTATCTTCTGACATTTTTTCTGCTTTTTTACATATATCACGAGGTTGTGTTGTACTTCTCGCCGCTTTGATACTACTCTTACCTCTTGTCCATCTATACTCTTCTCCATCTAGAATTGCATCTATTGTTACCTCTAACGGCATAACATTTGTTTTATTATAAGAACCATCTCCGGTTTTTTCATAAATATTTCTAACTTCATCTGCCGAAAAATGTCTTGTTGTAACATCAGGCAAGCCTGCTACAAAACCACCCAGGCCAACAGCAATAGCTTCAAGTATTGATGTTTTTCCTGTACCATTAATACCTTTTATCAAATTGAAACCCGGTTTAAATTTTATTTCTTTTTCTGCTATCCCTTTAAAATTCTTAATACAGACCTTCTCTAGCTGCATGCCATAGCACCTCCTGACCTACTATTTTTATTATATCCAATTTAATTTGAACTTTACGCATCCTTGTTAAAGTATAACTATTATTATTGTATCATATCGCAGCTTATTTTCCAACAGTTGAGTATTTTAATATCTCAAACTTTTCTCATATACTATAAAAATGCTCCACCCATACTTGCATATGAGTGAAGCATTTTCTAGTTTAAATTAATTTAATTACTTTTTAATTCAGGTATTACATCATACCCATTCCTGCACCACCTGCTGGCATTGCAGGAGCATCTTCTTTAATACTTGCAACAACTGATTCTGTTGTTAATAATGTAGATGCAACGCTTGTGGCATTCTGTAATGCACTTCGTGTAACCTTAGCAGGATCAAGGATACCTGCATCAACCATGCTTACATATTCTTCATGTAATGCATCAAAGCCCATTCCGACTTCTGATTCTCTTACTTTATTAACGATAACTGAGCCTTCAAGTCCTGCGTTCTTAGCTATTGTATATAATGGAGCTTCAAGTGCTTTAAGGATAATGTTTGCACCTGTCTTTTCATCGCCTTCAAGTGTTGCAACTAATTTAGCAACTTCTTTAGATGCGTGAATGTATGCAGAACCACCACCTGAGATAATACCCTCTTCAACAGCAGCTCTTGTAGCATTTAAAGCATCTTCCATACGGAGTTTGCCTTCTTTCATCTCTGTTTCTGTTGCAGCACCAACTCTGATTACAGCTACACCACCTGCAAGTTTAGCAAGTCTCTCCTGTAATTTCTCTCTATCGAAATCTGATGTTGTTTCTTCAATCTGTGTTCTAATCTGGGCAACTCTTGCCTGAATATCTTCTTTCTTGCCTTCGCCATCAACGATAACTGTATTCTCTTTCTGAACTTTAACAGATTTAGCTCTGCCAAGCATATCCATTGTTGTATCTTTAAGTTCTAAGCCGAGTTCTTCTGAAATTACCTGACCACCTGTTAATATAGCAATATCTTTAAGCATTTCTTTACGTCTGTCACCGTATCCAGGAGCTTTAACAGCTACTACATTGAATGTACCTCTTAATTTATTAACAATTAATGTTGTAAGGGCTTCACCTTCAACATCTTCAGCGATAATTAATAATTTAGCACCTGACTGTACAATCTGCTCAAGTATAGGTAAAATGTCCTGAATATTTGTTATCTTCTTATCTGTAATAAGAATATATGGATTGTCAAGTTCAGCTTCCATCTTATCCATATCTGTTGCCATATAAGCTGAAATGTAACCACGGTCAAACTGCATACCTTCAACTAAATCTAATTCTGTCATCATAGTCTTAGATTCTTCGATTGTGATTACACCATCATTAGATACTTTTTCCATAGCATCTGCAACCATATTACCTACTTCTTCATCACCTGCTGAAATAGCTGCGACTTTAGCAATCTGGTCTTTGCCATTAACTTTGCTGCTCATCTTAGAAATAGCTTTAACAGCTTCCTCTGTCGCTTTCTTCATACCTTTTCTTAAGATAATTGGATTAGCACCTGCTGCAAGGTTCTTCATACCTTCATTAATCATTGCCTGTGCAAGAACTGTAGCTGTAGTAGTACCATCACCTGCTACATCATTAGTCTTTGTTGCAACTTCTTTAACTAACTGTGCACCCATATTTTCAAATGGATCTTCGAGTTCAATTTCTTTTGCAATTGTAACACCATCATTTGTAATTAATGGTGCACCAAATGATTTATCAAGTACAACGTTTCTTCCTTTTGGTCCAAGTGTAACTTTTACTGTATCTGCTAACTGGTTAACACCTGCTTCTAATGCTTTACGAGCTTCTGCTCCGTATTTAATTTCCTTTGCCATAATCTGATTCCTCCTATTATTCTACTATTGCAAGAATATCATTCTGTCTAACAATTATATATTCTTCTTCGTCAATTTTAACTTCTGTTCCTGAATATTTAGAGTAAATAACTTTATCTCCAACTTTAACTTCCATTTTAACTTCTTTACCATCAACCATTCCGCCAGGTCCTACTGCTACAACCTCTGCCTGCTGTGGCTTTTCTTTTGCCTGACCAGGTAATACGATACCCGATTTTGTAGTTTCTTCAGCTACTAACTGTTTTAATACAACTCTGTCATTTAATGGTACTAATTTCATTATAATTCCTCCATTCTGCTACTATATAATTATGTTTTTATTTCCTTAGTGGTTATTAGCACTCTTTATGCTTGAGTGCTAATTTCTGCCTATTATATTAAGTCTAAGACCTCTATTCTGCAAGTTTAACAGTTTTTCTATTTCTTTCTGTTTTCTTGTATATCTCTTATTTTCTTTAATTTTCTTTAATTTTCTTATTTTTTCATTTTTTTAATATATTTTATAGGTTTAACCTTAAAAGTTTTTTAATTACTAAACTTATCATTTTCCGAGTCCGTTTTCTCTGGCATAATAGAACAGATATTGCTGTGCATACCCACCATATTCACCGAATTTATCTTTTGCAAAGCTCATTATCTCATTATTAGGTGTCTCTTTATGAAAATACATAGATTCCATTATTCGCTTAATCCACACGTCAACTGGAAATGCATTTCTGAAACCTAACGAGAATAAAAGCACGCAGTTTGCAACCTTTTCGCCTACACCTTTTATCTTGATTAACTCGTTTTTAGCATCTCCGTATGACATTTTACTTAGTATTTCATCTGTAAATTTCTCATCACTAGTGATTCTGTCTGCTGCTGATTTCAAATATGCTGCCCTGAAGCCTGTTTTACATTCTCTGTAGTCGTCTTCGCTAATATGTTCCAATGTTCTTTTATCCGGAAATGAATAGAACTTCTTATCACCTATGTTTCCAAGATATTCACCATATTTTTCAGAAATATCACTAACTATCTTCTTTATATGCGGAATCTGCTTATTCTGTGAAATTATAAACGACATCAGTGTCTCTATGAATTCCTGATTAAGTATTCTCACACCATAATTCACATTAATGGCTTCTTTTAGTCTGTTATCAGCAATAATCAGATGTTCTTTTATACTTCCATAATCTCTTTCAAGATCAAAATATCTTACCCATTTTTTTACAAATGTGCTTTCGTCAATGTCAAAACAGGTAATGCAGTCTTTATCCTGCTTTATATGAAGAAGATTTCTGCCATTTACCACTCCATATTCGTCTTCTGCAATTTTATCAAAGTGAAAACACTGCCCACACTCTAATGTCTGTGAAACATTGAAATCTTTGACATCCTCTAATATTATATTCCTGTCCTTAGTTATTATTCTCATTAAAATTGTACCTCGTTAGATTAATCCAAACCTTTCTAATGCATTTTTTATGCCGCCTTTATCGTAATCCTCGGTTGTATACTTCATTTCTTTTTTTAATTTCTCCGAAGCATTCCCCATAGCCACGCCATAATTAACATATTTAAGCATCTCGTAGTCATTCATACTGTCACCAAATGCATAAGTATTCTCCCATGGAATATCTAAATATTTAATCATTTTTTCGATTCCATATGCCTTTGAATATCCCTTAGGAATCATTTCCACATAATCTTCGTCATGATTAACAAGAGTAAATCTATCTGCATATTCCTTTTTAAAATCCTTCATATCACTTACATTAATGGCTGCACCACTTAACTTTGATGCTGATATTTCATCTATATTCTCAATGTTACCTATATGATTTCCTGGTGTCTTAATATATATGTCATATACTGATTTATACTTTTCAGGCATTCTTTCAAGGTCAAAGCATACACATTCAATTCCCTCTGCGATTGCCATTATATTGTGTTTCTTCATTGCATCTACTGTTTCATTAAGTAAATCCTTATCAAGCACATAACGATATATTTCCTCACCGTTATATTCTGCATAAGTGCCGGCACCTGCTATAATTCCATCGAATCCGATGTTCAATATCTCCGAAAATACTATTGATTTGGTTCGTCCTGTACATATAACTGCGATATGCCCATTCTCTCTTAATTGCTTTATTGCCTGTATTGTATCCTTAGGAATTCCTTTATTATACATATATATCGTACCGTCGATATCAAAAAATACTATTTTTCTGTCTTTTGTCATTTCTATTTCTCCATTCTGAATAAGATCCATATATCATATAATAGAATATCATCTTAATTTTTTTTTAACAAGAAGTAACATAAAACTTAATATAAAATTTCTGAATTTTTTATTATTAAGCCTTTATTTTTTGTGCTAAACGTATTACAATATATACATCAATATTGGCCGCTTACAAACTTATAATTATATATTTTTTCTATAATTATGAATTTCGTAACTGCCTGAATTATAATAAATTTTTGAAAGGAGTATTGAACATATGGCTAAAAAATTCGGTAAAGCTCTGATATTTACTGCTGTTGCAGGTGCTATCGCAGCAGGAGGAGTTGCTCTTTATAACAAATATAAGGCTTCATCAGATGATTTTGATGATGATAGTCTTGACTTTGATGATGAAGATGATGATTTCGATGATGACACAGAAGATGATGATTTTGACACAGACGAGGATGATGTAAAATCATCTGACAGAGAATATGTTTCTATTCCAAGAGATAATTCTAAAGAAGAAGCTGCTTCTGATTATAAAGTTAATGTCGATGTATCAATTGATACTACAGGTTTTAAGGCTGATGATGATACTGATTCAGAAGATGATGTTGAAGCTGAAGATACTGTTAATGATGTTGAAGCTAAAGATACTAGTGTTAAAGAAGCTGTTGCTAAGGCTGATACAGAAGAATAATCCGGTATAGAATGAATAAAGAATGTTGCTTGCGACATTCTCCGCTTGCGGCGGAGCGTTTTTTACTTACCAGGACAATTCCAACGAAATTTCCTGGTAAGTAATAACACCTTTCCTTATAGTCAAGGCTTTAAAACCTTATTATAACGGAAAGGTGTTTTTACTACATATTTCCCTCATCTGTAACTGTTTTAGTTATAGCTCTTGGAAGCGCATCTTTAGAATTCTTCCATGGCTCATCCTTATGTCTATAATCAAACTTATCTATGAACCATTCTAAATCATCTGTTACTCTCTTCATGTTCTCCAGATATATTCTATTGGTAGCATCTATAAAACCATCTAAAGCAGCTCCACTAAGATTATCTTTTGCCTGAACTAAAAGTGCCTCATAATGTTTAGTGCAAAATCCTTTTGAACTCTCATATTTTCTTTTGAAACTATCCTCTTTATCCCAGAGATAATGTACAGTTCTAATATATCTTTTGAAAGTTTCTTCAATCTTATTACATACATAGCAGGAATTATTAAGATTATTAAGATAATCTGTTAACGGTGATATGTCCTTTTTCTTAAATAATGTACTTGCCTTACCACCCTGCGACAACTTTTCTATATCTTTATTTGTCTTTACCATATGAGAATGTAGTATAAGCGAAATTCCCAACTTATTCTCCATTTTAAGCAGTTTCTTAACATGTTCAGTACAGAAACCGATTTTATCAGTAACCTCCCTAATATCGTCTTCCATATAACTAGGTCCCATAGTGAATTCCACTGCATTTTTCTCAAGTTCTTTATACATTTCACATATTGGACATTCACAATCCTTTGCAAATGCATCATTTACCGGAATTGTATACAACTGTTCTTTCATACTTTGCTTCTCCTTATATTTTGTTTTTCATTAATTTTTATTATGCCTGAGTCAAAAGTTCTAAGGCCATACAAACATGCTCATAGGCAGGTAAAAGACCTCAGGACACGCCCCGATACTCGCATATCTTACTTAATCAACCATGCTTTTTTTAATTTCTTCACACCTTTTATTATCTCATCTTCGCTCAGGTTTGCAAATCCTAGAATTATTGTTCCTTTATAGAAATGTGGTTTCTCAATATAATATTCCGATAATCCATGCACACATATTCCCTCGTTCCTAGCTCTTGTAATAAGTTTTTCTTCGCTCATTGAATTATTAACATTAATAAGGATATGAAGTCCTGAATTTTCTCCGGAAATCTTTATTACATCTTTATTTTCTTTAAATAATGATATTAATAAATCGTGTTTTGATTTATATACAGAACGCATTTTATTAAGATGTCTTTCAAAATATCCACCTTTAATAAACTCATTTATAATAAGCTGGTCCATTTTCGATACTGTCTGTGAATAAAATGACATATTTCTGTTAAAATCATCTAGTAACTTGTCAGGTAATATCATATAACTCATTCTTATGGACGGTGCAATTGACTTCGAAAATGTTCCCATATATATTACTTTATCCGAACCATCTACACCCTGAAGTGCTGGTATCGGTTTGCCTTTATATCTGAATTCACTGTCATAATCATCTTCTATTATATATCTGTCATCTGTCTCATTAGTCCATTCTAACAATTCTATGCGTCTTTTAATCGGCATAACTGTGCCCATTGGAAACTGATGCGATGGCATAACATACGCAATATTGGCATTTGATTTCCGAAGTTCCCTGGCCATCATGCCATTTTTATCCATTGTTATTGGAATTATCTGGTTACCATTCTTCTTAAATACGCTATATGCCTGTAAGTATGTCGGATTCTCCATTGCTATGACAGGTTTCATTTCCATAAGCTGGTTAAGTAACATTAACAGATATTCATTACCAGCACCTAATATTATCTTATCAGGGCTGCAATGTACACCCCTGGCTTCATATAGATATGAGGCAAGTGTCTTCCTAAGTTCAAATTCTCCTCTCGAATTACCTGCCACAAATAAATTTTTATTATTAGAGCTAAGCAGATTCTTAGATATCTTTCTCCACGTATTAAACGGAAAATTATCTAAATCAATTCCCCATGGTGAGAAATCAATTACATCTGTCTTGTCCTCTTCTTCATCTTTAATATCAATCTTTTCATCTGTACCCCTGAAATTATATAACAGCGATACTTCTGACACATAATATCCCTTGTATGGTACTGATTCTATATAGCCCTCAGATATAAGTTGAGTGTAAGCCATATCGACCGTACTTCTGCTTATCTGTAAATGTTCTGCAAGCGCTCTGGTAGATGGTAATTTGGTCTTACACTCAATTCTTCTGCTCTTTATCTCTTCTTTAATAAATTCATAAATCTGTTCATACAAGGGTGACTTACTGTTTAAATCTATAGTTAATTCATACATCGTTATCTCCATCATAAAAAATTCTATGATTTTATTGATATAATTTGCCACCTTGACTTTATATCTTCATTTATATAACATTTTATATAATTTAATTCTATCTCTTTAATTCCTGCTTAATTAAGTCTCTTACTTCTCTTGCTCTTTCTTTAACTTTAGCTGATGCACCTCTGGAAGTGATTATCTGCGACAATAATTTAGCTGATGTCTCATAATCTTTGCATCTTCTCGCTAAATCAGCCGTAACATATGTGTATGTATATTCATCCATTCCACATATTGGAAACAGCTCCTTACTCATAGCTGAAACAAATCCGTCATATGCGCTTGTGATAAATTCTTTCTCTAAGTCTCTTAATTCAGCTAACTTAGTATCATAATCAATTTCTGACATATCAAGGTTCTCAGCTTCTCCTCTGTATAACCATGCTATCTTAAGACAAGTATAAGCTCTTTCACTTATCCTGCCCTTTTTAATCACTGCATTAGCAAGCGCTAATTGATATCTTAGAACTGCTTCGTCATATGAATAGATGTTTTCATCTTCATATTCTATTGCTTTAAATTTAGATGATATATTTTCCTGAATAGCTTTTCTCTGCTGACTTGTTACACCATTAAAGAATCTGGTCAATGCACTATATCCACATTTATCACACACAACCACATCATATTTTATGCAATCAATCCCTTGATACTTTGGACGTAAATCTGTATCTATAGATACTAACTTAGCCTTACCTGACATCACAGCTTTACTCTTAAACTGTCTGTCACATACCGGACATCTATATGTCTTGTCAAATATCATTTCACTTTCTTCCGGAAAATGTGGAGCCTTAGGTTCTACAATTTTTTTTTCAGTTTTCTCTTCTTCTTTCTCATATATTTCTGTATCTTTCATACCTGTCAGTCCAAATTTCTCCAGACCTGAAAATAAACTACTCATCGTAACCTCGTTTCTGCGTCTACCCGCTTTTACTTCTATATTTATATTAATTTACAGGCTCTAATTTGTTGGTTATAACTTTATACCCTGCAAGTTACCAAGCCTGCAAATTTAAAATACCTTCTGTTTACTATTAGAATATTTCTTACTGTGCAGGAAGCTTAAATGAACTCTTTAACGAAACTATTCTGTTAAATACAAGTTTATCATCTGTTGTATCTTTATAATCCACGCAGAAATATCCCTGTCTTACGAACTGGAAACTATCCTCTTTCTTAGCATTCTTAATACTTTCTTCTATATAGCAATTCTTGAGAACAGTTAATGAATTAGGATTAAGATTGAGTGTTCCATCCTCATTGAGTTTGCCTTTTTCTTCGTCAATAATATTCTCATATAATCTGACTTCTGCATTAACAGCATGGGCTGCACTTACCCAGTGAATGGTTCCTTTAACTTTTCTTCCTGTGAAGCCGCTTCCGCTTCTTGTCTCCGGATCATATGTGCAATGAATCTCTGTTACTTTACCATTCTCATCCTTAATAAAGCTCTCACATTTAACAAAATATGCATTCATAAGTCTTACTTCATTGCCAGGAAATAATCTGAAATATTTCTTAGGTGGTTCTTCCATAAAGTCTTCTCTGTCAATATATAACTCTCTGCTAAATGGTACTTTACGTGTTCCCATCTCTTCATTCTCAGGATTATTTATAACGTCAAAATATTCTACCTGTCCATCAGGATAGTTATCTATTACAAGCTTAATAGGATCTAAAACAGCCATTACTCTTTGTTTCTTCATTTTTAAATCTTCTCTTATACAATATTCAAGCATTGCATAATCAACTGAGCTCTGACTCTTTGATACACCAACCAGGTCAACAAACATCTTTATAGATTCTGGTGTAAAACCTCTTCTTCTAAGTGCTGCTATTGATACAAGTCTTGGATCGTCCCAGCCGTCAACTATTCCGTCCTCAACTAACTTCTTAATATATCTCTTACCTGTAACTACATTTGTAAGATATAACTTAGAGAATTCTATCTGTTTAGGTGGTTTTTCATATTCTAATTCCCTTACAACCCAGTCATATAATGGTCTGTGATCTTCGAATTCTAATGTACATATAGAATGTGTTATACCCTCTATGGCATCCTCGATTGGATGTGCAAAATCGTACATTGGATAAATGCACCATTTATCACCTGTTCTGTGATGTGTCATATGTGCAACACGATATATGATAGGATCTCTCATATTAATATTAGGGGATGCCATATCGATTTTAGCTCTGAGAACTTTCTCTCCATCAGCATATATGCCATTTTTCATATTTTCAAATAATTCTAAATTCTCTTCAACACTTCTGTCTCTGTACGGACTGTTCTTACCAGGCTCTGTTAATGTTCCTCTGTATTCTCTTATCTCTTCAGGAGACAAATCACATACATATGCTTTGCCTTTCTTAATAAGCTTGACTGCTGCCTCATATATCTGTTCAAAATAATCTGATGCAAAGAAAAGTCTGTCTTCCCAATCTGCACCTAACCATTTAATATCTGCCTTGATTGACTCAACGAATTCCTCTTTCTCTTTTGTTGGGTTAGTATCATCAAAACGCATATTAAACTTACCATTATATTTCTTAGCAAGTCCATAGTTAAGTAAAATAGCCTTTGCATGTCCTATATGAAGATATCCGTTTGGTTCAGGTGGAAATCGTGTATGAACCTCATCACAATGTCCCTCGCTTAAATCTTTATCGATAATCATTTCAATAAAATTCTTTGATGTATTTTCATTTTCCATAATGCTGTTTATCCTTTCACATAAAATTCACTATTGTAACTATACTCTATGAATAAAAACCTGTCAAAAACTTTTCTAAATTTTTTTCATCATTTTTGCCCATAAGTTCTCTTGATGAATGCATCGCAAGTAATGGAATACCTATATCTATGGTTCTCATAGGTAATACTGTTGAACTTATCGACCCCAGAGTTCTGCCACCATGCATGTCCGAACGGTTGACAAATATCTGATATTTACAGTCAAATTTCTCGCAAATGCTTTTAACTGCTGATATTCCCTGTGCATCATTAGCATAACTCTGGCTTGCCGATTCCTTAATTACTATACCACCATTGAGACTCACCTTATTAGTTATGTCTGATTTCTCTGGTAAATTAGGATGTGTTGCGTGAGCAACATCAATTGACACCATCATTCCACTAAGTATATCATTAATCATATAGTCTCTGTCATATCCAAGTGCCACATATATTTTCTCTAATATAAGCATAATTACCTGTGATGCAGCCCCCTGCTTTGTTGCGCTGCCTATCTCTTCATTATCATAGAATATTGCCAGATTAATTCCATCATGTCTGTCACAATTAACAATTGCCCTCATCTGTGCAAATACAGAAGTAAGATTATCAAGTCGTGGCGAGCTGTACATTTCATCATATACACCTATTGTACTGCCTCTTTCAGTCTGATATATGAATAACTCATAATCAGATATATCCTCTTTAGCAATATCTCTTCCCTGCTTCTTAATTTCTTCTATTATAAGTTTTTGAACTATATCATCATAATTCTCATTTTCATTAAACAGACCAATTACAGGCAACATATCCTTCTGTCGGTTAAGTTCCACACCTTTATTAACCTCCCTGTTCATATGGATTGCCAGATTGGGTATGGTAAGCACCGGCTTCTTGACATCAATGAAACGTGTTTCACTATCATACCACTCTTTGCCTTTAATCACAACTTTTCCAGCAATTGAAAGCGGTCTGTCTAACCAGGTATTAAGAATCGGACCACCATAGACTTCTGTATTAAGCTTAACATAGCCCTCATCTTTTCCTAATGCTTCTTTAATCATATATTCCGGTTTTACCTTAAAACATGGTGAATCAGTATGTGAAGCTGAACATCTTAGATTGACTTTTCCTTTTGAATTTCTAATATCTGAACCAATATTGAATGCAATTAATGTAGAGTCATAGATATTTATATAATATCTTCTGCCGGCTTCTATCTTAAATGGTTCGTCCACCTTTAACTCTTCATAATTGTTAGCTGACAGATATTCTCTTATGGTATTAACTGTATGAAATGGAGTGACAGAATTATTAATAAAACTGCTTAACTCATTGATGTATTGTTCATCACTCATCTCACTTTTCCTCCTGACTTTTTAAATTCCACACTTTGTAATCATTCTTCGTATTATTCTTAACATAATATAATGCTTCATCTGCACGTTTAAGAATCATGGCAATTCCTGAATAGCCTGAGACATTACCTGAAGATATTCCTATTGAGCAAGTTATTCTGTTCTTCTCACTTATGTTTACTTCCATGTTCTTAAGTTCTTCTATTACCTTTTTAAACCCTTTATTATGACGGAGATTTGCAAATATCTTCTCAGCAATCTCCACTCCATATTCTGTATCTTTATCCGGAATTATAATCACAAATTCATCTCCACCATATCTTATGATGTAGCCGCTGCTTTCCACAATTCCCTCTAACATTCTTGAAAATGCCACTAATACAGCATCTCCTGCTTCGTGTCCGAAATGGTCATTACAATATTTAAAATTATCTAAATCCATATACAGAATCGTAAACTTATGTCTTTCCTTCTCGGAAACAAAACCTCTTGTAACCTTATTTATATACTCTTTCATTCCCTGTCTGTTGTATAATCCGGTAAGTGTGTCAGTTACTGAACGTTTTTCTAGTTCTTTCTTAATACTTACTTTAGATAATGCTTCTATCAATTCCTTAATTGCTGTTCTTAATAAGTCCGCATCGCTCTCTTCAAACATAAATAAGCCTTTAGTGTAATTCATCTTTTTAAATCTGAATGCCACAAATATCTCCGTAAGTTTCTCTCTATTAATGAACGGAATGGCTATCATGGTTGCTACGTCATTTCTATTAAATGCAGACACTAATTCTTCATGATACTGATATGATCTTTTAAATCTTGATAATACTATTCTTCTGCCATTTTTGCTGAAATAATCACAGATATATCTTAACTGATATTTCTTAACTGATATTTCATTATCACTATATTTAACGGCTGGTATGCCATTTCTAATGCTTATATACATAACACTATCTATGTCAAATCTGTTCTTAATCATAAGCATAGAACTGTTAATCATATCATCTGCCTTCTCAAACTCATAGTTTAATGAATCTACCCAGTTTTCAAAAAAGCTCAGCATCTTGTTCTTCTTCTCAATTTCTTTTCTCATTGAGCATCTAATTATCATCTTATCAATCTCTTCTATAAGCTCATTAGAGATTTCATAGTTATCATCAGGTTCCTTTACATCATTTTTATTATCTAATATAGCCTGAAGAATTTCGGCATTATGGATAAGAAGATTCTTCTTGCAGAACTTAATTGTATCTGTTAGTACTTTCTTACGTGCCTCTTCATTACCTGTTTTCTTATAGAATATTGCCTCTTCCTCAACTACCTTTGGCAATATGTAATTCTGTTTCACATGTATACTATACCAGAAATTCTGTACTTTTTCATAATACTCATTAGCTTTATCATAGTCTCCCTCTTTATCAGCTAACATCGCTGTAACCGTATAATAAAGGTACATATCATCTTCCCACATATTATAATCAGGATTGTCCACATCTAAGATATGTTTTAAGGCTGTTTTCATTATATCATAATATAACATTGCATTATATACCTGATTAAGCTTTATATACGCAAAAATAGCCAGACCATATAACTTAGTCTTATTACATACATTTAATCTTGAAAGATTCAATGATTCCATCATCTTCATTGTGAGATTCACATTCTTTACTGCCGATGCATAATCCCCGACAATAATACTTGTTATTCCAAGATTATATACCGCATCAAGAATATACTTAGGCGTATCAACTGTAAGGCCGATATTTATAGCTTTAATGAAATAATCATATGCCAGCTTATATTTCTCATTAATCAGGCATATATAACCTATTCCATTATATATCTGTGCTTCTTCGTGCTTACTGTTATGTCCCTCCATTATCTTAAGGCACTGGTTATAACAGAATATTGTCTCATCTAACTTCCCCTCACTTGATGCCTGTACTGCTGTCTTCTGCCATGCTCTTATCTGTATCTGGGTATTCTCCAGTTCTTTGGCTAATTCTATCCCCTTAAAACATTCTTCTAATTCAGTATTAGCTAATTTGTCTCCGGTCAGCTTAAGCTTATTAGAAATATTGAACCCAAAAATATATGCATATGCTAAATGTAATAACTGGTTATTGTCTCTTGCCATCTCTATAAGATATTCTGATATCCCGGACTTTGGATTCCATAATAAAATCTCTGGTAACTTATCAATATCTATAAGTATTTTTAACATCTCATATTTAACAATATATTTATTATTATTTGTATCAGAAGTCAACTTCATTCCTTCTTCTATAGATGAAATTGCTAAATTCTTCTGTCCACTTTGCAGATTAACAAGTGCAGCAATATAGTAATATTCGATAAGTCTTTCCTTATCATGCCTTAAATATTCAATGTCAGACATCTTCTTACAATATAGATAGGCCATTTTCTCCTCGCCATTATATACGGTAACAAATGAATATATTGCAAGTATATCTATCTTCTGTGCATCTTCTACTTCTAAGTTTCCATTTTCAATTGCTTTATATATAATGTCTAAATAATATTTGGCCTGTTCAAGCTGCAGACATAAGAATAAATCTTTAATATCCTTCAGATATACATCTATCTGTGTATTTACCGGAATAAATACATCATCTGCCATAGCATCCTTATTGTCATCATTATAATCCACTGACATTTCCATGTCCTTAATATATCTTGACAACAGATTCCAGCTATCTTTTGTATATGAATATAAATCTTCTGCCTCATTATATGATGCAATAATAACTATATCAAATAACTCTTTATTCTTCATCATTCCATATAATAATTCTATGGTTGATTCATGTGCTCTTTGCAATCTGTCTAATACTATAACGACCTTATGTTCATTCGTTATATATTGGAAAATATTAATAACAGACTCAATAATCTTTTCTCTTTCAAAAGGAACTTCTCTTGGAATTATGTCCTCATTTCTTTCGCAATATCCATTCATTATATATGAAATTAACATATCTTGTATTACCGGATATACAGATGCCTTTTTAACGAATTCTTTACAGTCCATATACTTATAATATTTCTGGTACAACTCTTTTATAAAATCCAGAAATGGACAGAATGGTCCCTGTATCTTCTTCTCTTCAAATTGATAATAGAACATATCACATTCTAAATTTAATGATGTCATAATGTTAATTATATCTTCTTCATCAATATTAAATGAACTGTAATGCTTAAAAAAGCATACTTTATTATCACGTTCTGAATCACTCTGTTCTACAAGTTTACCTATTATATTTCTAATATGCTCCTTAAATTCCGACCTCATATATTCCTCCATTTCACACTCAATTAGTAACTTCTTATATCATCCGTACCATCATCCATAGTCTGTTCTATTCCCTTTACAACAACATAGTATCCATAATCATCTGACACTTTAATATATATTCTGTCGCCAAGTTTATGTCCTTTTATAGCTTTACCAAGTGGTGAATCAATACTTATAAAGCCTTTCATCGAATCACCTCTTATCGACGTGACAACCTTAACAGTCATTGTCTCGTCATCTTCCTCCATATATAAGTCAACGACACTATAGAGACCTATTTCATCATCTTGTGTATCATCTTCGATTATGGTTGCCGTCTTAATAAGTCTTTCTAAATACCTTATTCTGCTCTCATTTCGATTCTTATCTCTTTTAGCTGCATAATATTCGAAGTTCTCACTCAAGTCTCCCTGTGCTCTGGCTTCCTTAACAGCTTCTATACACTCCTTTCTTACAACAAGTTTTCTATGTTCTATTTCTTCTTCTATCTTCTTAATATCATTTTTAGTCATCTCATTAGACATAATTTACTCCATTCTATTTTAAACTCTATAAATGTTATCTCCTTACTCCACTTAACAAAAAAAAGTGCCAGAATCTAAGTATATTCTAACACTTTTTTATAGTAATTTCTATTATAATTTTATAATATATCTAATATTAATTCTATTACATTTTATGCATCTATGCTGTAGTTAGGTGCTTCTTTTGTAATATGAATATCGTGAGGATGACTTTCTTTAAGAGAAGCTGCTGAAATCTTAACGAATTTACCGTTTTCCTTAAGTGCTTCAATTGTAGGTGCTCCACAATATCCCATACCTGAACGGATACCACCAACTAACTGGAATACTGTATCTTCAACTGTTCCCTTGTATGCAACACGACCTTCAACGCCTTCAGGAACAAGCTTCTTAGCATCTGTCTGGAAGTATCTGTCTTTACTTCCGTTCTCCATTGCTGCGATAGAACCCATTCCTCTGTATACTTTGTATTTTCTACCCTGGAATAATTCGAATGTTCCCGGACTCTCATCACAACCTGCGAATATGCTACCCATCATACATACGTTAGCACCTGCTGCAATTGCCTTAGTCATATCACCTGAGAACTTGATACCACCATCTGCTATAACCGGAATACCATATTCCTTAGCAACCTCATAACAATCCATAATCGCTGTTATCTGTGGTACACCAATACCTGCAACCACACGTGTTGTACAGATAGAACCAGGTCCGATACCAACTTTAACTGCATCAACACCAGCTTCAATAAGTGCCTTTGCTGCTGCACCTGTTGCGATATTACCTGCAATTACCTGTAAATCAGGATATGCTGCTTTAATCTTCTTAACTGTTTCAATAATATTCTTAGAATGTCCATGTGCAGAATCGATAACAATTACGTCAACCTTAGCTTCTACTAATGCAGCAACTCTGTCCATAACATTTGAAGTAATACCAACTGCAGCACCACAAAGAAGTCTTCCCTGCGAATCCTTTGCTGATGATGGATATTTAATCTGTTTCTCTATATCCTTAATTGTTATAAGACCTTTCAATACATAGTTATCATCAACTATTGGAAGCTTTTCTTTTCTTGCTTTAGCAAGCATCTCCTTAGCTTCTGAAAGTGTAATTCCTTCTTTAGCAGTAACAAGACCTTCGCTTGTCATTGATTCTTTAATCTTCTTACTGAAGTCTGTCTCAAATTTCAAATCACGATTAGTAATGATACCAACTAATTTCTTATCTTCTGTAACTATAGGAACGCCTGATATTCTAAATTTAGCCATCAGGTTGTTAGCATCTTCTAATGTATGTTCAGGTGATAAATAAAATGGATCTGTAATTACTCCATTCTCCGAACGTTTAACCTTATCTACTTCATCAGCCTGTGCCTCAATCGACATATTCTTATGAATAATTCCGATACCACCCTGTCTGGCCATAGCAATTGCCATTCTATACTCAGTAACAGTATCCATTCCTGCACTCATCATAGGAATGTTAAGTTTAATCTTCTTCGTAAGATATGTTGATAAATCAACCATATTAGGTGTAACTTCTGAATACGCAGGTACTAAAAGCACATCATCAAATGTTATTCCTTCGCCAACAATCTGTCCCATTTTTCTGTTGTCCTCACTTTCTTTAAATTTCATCAATTTTAACAGATTCAAAAAACAATGTCAATCCGTTATGGCAATAAACCATAAATCTATTAGCTGAATTTATTAATACTTCAACAAAATATATTAAAATTCCATTTTCTTCTCAAAGTATGCTTTTAAATCTTCTATCTTAATTCTATCCTGTTCCATTGTATCTCTGTCACGTACAGTTACACAGCCATCTGTTTCAGAGTCAAAATCATATGTTACACAGAATGGTGTACCGATTTCGTCCTGTCTTCTGTATCTCTTACCAATATTACCTCTGTCATCAAATTCGCAGTTATAATATTTAGATAATTCAGCATAGATTTTCTCTGCGCCCTCATTAAGTTTCTTAGAAAGTGGTAATATTCCAATCTTAACAGGTGCAATTGCAGGATGAAAATGAAGTACAGTTCTCATATCAGGTTTATCTTCTGTTCCAATATTCTCTTCATCATATGCAGCACATAAGAATGCAAGTGTTACTCTGTCTGCACCAAGTGATGGCTCAATAACATATGGAATATATTTCTCTTTAGATTCATCATCAAAGTATGACATATCTTCACCTGATGTGTTCTGGTGCTGTGTAAGGTCATAATCTGTTCTGTCAGCAATTCCCCATAATTCACCCCATCCAAATGGGAATAAAAATTCAATATCTGTAGTTCCTTTACTATAGAAGCATAGTTCTTCAGGTGAATGGTCTCTTGCTCTCATCTCTTCGTCTTTAATTCCTAATTCTTTTAACCAGTTAATACAGAACTCTCTCCAATATTTAAACCACTCTAAGTCTGTTCCTGGTTTACAGAAGAATTCAAGTTCCATCTGTTCAAATTCTCTTGTTCTGAATGTAAAGTTACCTGGTGTAATTTCATTTCTGAATGATTTACCAATCTGACCGATACCAAATGGCATCTTCTTTCTTGATGTTCTCTGAACATTTTTAAAGTTTACAAATATACCCTGTGCTGTTTCAGGTCTTAAATAAACAGTATTCTTAGCATCCTCTGTTACACCCTGGAATGTTTTGAACATAAGATTAAACTGTCTTATATCTGTAAAATTATGCTTACCACAAGATGGGCAGGCAATATTCTTCTCTTCAATGAAATTCTTCATCTGTTCCTGAGACCATGCATCAACTGAACCCTCTATTGTGAAATTATTATCCGCTGCCCAGTCTTCGATTAATTTATCTGCTCTGAATCTTTCATGACATTCTTTACAATCCATTAATGGATCTGCAAATCCACCTAAATGTCCTGAAGCAACCCATGTCTGTGGATTCATTAAAATAGCGCAGTCAACACCTACATTGTAAGAATTTTCCTGTATAAACTTCTTCCACCATGCCTTTTTTACATTATTCTTAAGTTCAACTCCGAGATTACCATAATCCCATGTATTAGCTAATCCGCCATAAATCTCTGAACCTGGATATACAAATCCTCTTGCCTTCGCTAATGCTACAATCTTGTCCATAGTTTTTTCATTATTGTTCATTTCTATCCTCTTTTCTGCGCACACCTTTTAATGAATATCGAGATTGTGTTAAGTGCGCCTATCACAATCTCGTATATATTTTCATCATATTTATTATATTAATAAGATTAATCCGCCAAAATTAACCTTTGACTTATTATTCTTTATAATCATTTTGCAACATAAGCATTTATTTATCACATATCTGCCACATAAATATTTAATATTATTTTTTTACTTTATAGATTACATAGTTATCTTTGCCATCGGCCGTAATTACTGTATTCTTTTCAACCTTAACATATTCTCCTGCTGCAACAATCTTACCAGGAAGTTTTACATCAAGTCCCTCATTTGTATAGAATACATATACATTTTCTATTGCCTTAATCTCATCTACTGTCTTATATTCATATGAATTCTCTGATTTTTCTTCAGATGTACTCTCTGACTCATCTGTCTGTTCTGTTGAGGCACCTTCGGAATTTTCAGATGTCTCTTCTCCTGTCTGTTCTAAAGTCTCGTCTGTAGATTCAGTTTCATTAGAATTTTCATCAGTAGTTGCTTCTTCAGCATCCTTAGATACAGTATCTTCAGTATCTTTTTCTGACTTCTTATCAGATTTCTCATCTAATTTAACTTCTGGTTTCTTATCTAAATCTATAACTTTGTTTGTTAAATCATATCCTGCTGCCACAGCATCTTCATATGTACCTGCAAATAATTTCACATTTTTAGTGATACTGACATAATGTGCACTATATGCCTCATAATCTTTATAACTTGCAAACTTAAGCTTTAATGTAATCTTTTTGTCTTTTAATTTAAGTGACTGCTTTGACATTCCATTAGCTTTATCCTCAGCATAGCTAGAATTAAATTCTTCAATCTCCCTATCAACCTGTGCCTCTAATTCATCTTTGTCATAATAGTCTTCCTTAAACTCTTCTGTATATGTTACCGAAACCGTATTATCCTTATCAATGATAACTGTTGCCTCATCTTCTGATTTCTTTGCTGACTTCTTAGATGCACAACTACATAAACTTGCTAATACAACCGCAAGCATACAGCAAAAGATTATCTTTCTCTTTTTCATATTATTCTCCATTCCGAGCGATTTCTCATCTGCCATATTGCTAATTGCTTTCGCTCATATACAATTAGCGATATGATAAAACTTAGAATATTATACATTATGAAATAATTTATTTCAATATTGTATTAAGAATTTCCAATGAATTAAATTCTTTATCCACATAATTCTTCACATATCGCTTCATTATGAAACCAATCTCATTTAATACCTCTTCATTCACAATAAAAGTATATAATTTTTCTATCTTTGATGTGATTATATATTGCATTGCATAGATGGTCGATGTATCTAAGTGTACTGTATCCCCAGCTTTGCCTGCACATTTATCACATAACATTCCACCCTTTATAACACTAAACATTGATACATCTTCATTCTTACAGCTTACACATTCAAACATATTCGGATATTCTCCGTTTATACATAACATTTTTAATTCATATATATATCTTACTAATTCATTCGGAATCTTGTTATTCTGCAATGCCCTGAGCGACTGATATATAAGTTTGAGTGTCTCTGTACCGCTTATTCCCTCTTTCGTAAAATAATCGGCAAATTCCAAAAAATAACTTCCATAACACATAGCTTCTATATCATTAGAAATCTCTGTAAAATAATTTTCTATGTCAGCTTTCTGCAAAGTATAGGCTTCTCTGCCTTCGTAGAGTATAAATTCACCAAATGCAAATATTCTGGTAACTGCTACAAACATACTCTTAGGTCTCCTTGCACCTCTTGCAAATGCAACGATTTTGCCACGTTCTTTTGTAAGAATAACAAGCCTTTTGTCAAATTCCCCAACATCTGTAGCCTTTATCACCATACCCGTTAATACAAGTGAATCTATCATTTTCTTGTAATATCCTTTTTATCATATCCGAAATTCTTAAGTAAAAAGTCGCTGTCACGCCATTCCTTTTTAACCTTTACCCAGAGTTTTAAGTTTACCTTTGTCTCTACCAGATTCTCAATTTCATACCTTGCCGCACTGCCGATTTTCTTAAGCATTGCCCCGCCTTTACCGATAATTATACCTTTATGTGATTCTCTTTCACATACAATTGTCGCATCGATATCTACTATACTTCCATCTTTTCTGAAATTCATTCTGTCAATTGCAACCGCTATTCCATGTGGAATCTCGTCATCTAAGCATTTTAATGCTTTTTCCCTGATAAGCTCTGCTGCAATCTGTCTCATCGGCTGGTCTGTTACAGTATCTTCATCATAATAAGCAGGACCATAAGGCAGATATTTATAAATCAATTCGATAATTGTGTCTGTATTATCGCCTTTTAAGGCTGATGCCGGAATAATCTCAGCAAAATCATATATTTTTCTGTAAGTATCTATATATTGAAGTAAATCATCTTTCTTAACCGTATCAGTCTTGTTAATAATTAGAAAAACCGGAGTTTTAACATTCTTAAGCTGCTCTACAATATGTCTTTCGCCCGCACCTATGAAATTAGATGGCTCTACTAACCAGAGGATTACATCAACTTCTTTTAAAGTTCTCTCTGCCACATTTACCATATATTCACCTAACTTATTCTTCGCCTTGTGAATACCCGGTGTGTCCAGAAAAATAATCTGTCCCTCATCACTTGTATATACAGTCTGTATTCTGTTTCTTGTTGTCTGTGGTTTGTTAGAAGTTATGGCAATCTTCTGTCCTATGATTTTATTCATAAGAGTAGATTTTCCCACATTAGGTCTTCCTATCAGGGTTACAAAACCTGATTTTATCTGTTTGTCATTGTTTAACAAATTATCAAACTGTGTCATTCGTTTCTCCTTTTATAAACTTTATTAGCCATTTATCTATATTTACTCAAACAGATTAACTGTTGTCTTAAATAAGTCCTTATCTTTCTCAATATTTGCTTCATTTCCGACTACACATATACTGTTACAGCTAAGCACAGCTTCTACAAGGTCAGCAAAGCTTCTGATTGTCTCTTCATTTGCATTAAGCACTTGTAATCTTTCTCTTTGAAGATTCTCAATGTTTTCCTCATTGAAATATGCAGACATTGAACGGCTTCCCTTAGACAATGCTGTAAGTGGAACATCCATACTGCTTATCGTTCCAATGATATATTTAGTCATATTTCTCTCATCTGTCGTGAAGTTTCTGATATATTCAGGTACTCCGTCAAATACTTCATTTGTTTTTCTAAGATTAGGATCTCTGTATGAAGAAAAATATGACTCACCTGATTTTCCAAACATACAATTACAGCCGTACGCACCACCCTGCTCTCGTATATTTTTCCATAAATACTCACTATTCAATATAGTCTTTAGAACTCGTAATGCACCATTGTATTTATATCCTGCTTTAGAGAAATCACCAGTTCTTGTAACGTATTGAACCTGTGCTGAAGTCTTAAAGCCCTCATTCTTCTTATCTATTACAATATCATCTATCGATGCCATAGCTGATCTGTCATTTTTACTTAACTTATCTGCAAGCTTACCAAAACTATCCTTAAAATATGCATAACCATCATCATTAGCTGTATAACTAACTACCAGATTGTCTTTTCTGAACACATATTTCTCAAGAGTTCTTAATTGTTTTACTAAATCTTCTTTATTAGCCTCAAAGTTGCTTTCCAGATTCTCAATAAATTTATAATTTGATATTCCTTTAAGTTGCTCTGTAATTGCACCTATTTTAGAAATATATGAAAAATTTCTTATAACTGCTGCCGCATCTGAAGAACGCATAAGCGAACCCTGCAGGTTAGATTTTCCCTCACAGATAATCTCATATAAACGTTTAGTATCATCTAACTTCGTTCTAAACAGAATTTCTTCAATAAGTTCAATGGCCTTCTCTACTTTCTCGAAGAATACCTTTGCCTTTACTTCAAATTTAATATTATATTTATCAGTATTTGAAGCATTTCTGTATACATTAATTTCCTGATAGATACCACCTGTATGAATACCCATTTCATTACTAAGTTCGGCATATGTGTAATTCTCAGTATCCATATATCCTAATGTGCCTTTTAATACTACAAGATATGAAAGCATCTCATAAGGAATGTCAGTTACATCAAAGCATAAGCTTAAATATCCGATTCCATTTGTAAATATATTATGTCTTACTACTGTAATCCCATCCTCACTAACTACAGTATTATAGAATGGCTCAACTTCTTTTGACAAATCTTCCCTGCTAAGAACAGGTATTGTATCTAACTGTTCCTTAGTCGATGGTGTCTCCTGATATTTCTTAAGATTCTTAGTTTTCTCTACTAATTTATCTATCTCTTCTTCTGTCATCTCTGATTTGATTTTAGCAAGTTTCTGTCTGAGTTCTTCATCTTTTCTTGTAGTAAGTCCTTTTTCAGGCTTAAGAACTACTAATGAAGAATGTGTATTATCTAAGAAATATTTCTTAATAAGCTGCTCATAATAGTCTGTATCAAGCATCTCCCTTAATTTTGCAAACTGTTCATTCTGTTCTAAATGTCTGAATGGTTCAGCATCATCATATAACCAGCTGTCAAATACCTGAAAGCTGAACATAAGTCCCTTAGGATATGAACCAAAATCATTTTCTCTGTATTGGAATTCGAAGAAATTAAGTGCAGCTAAAAGTGAGTCTTTATCAATTCCATTCTTAACAAGCTGCTCTAATTCTTCTCTGATTGTTGCTACAAATTCATCTTTATCTTCGGCATTTGCATTCTTAGCTGTGAAATTGAAATATGGCTGTAAAATATAGTTATTATATCTTCCTGAAATATCTTTACCTATACCCTTTTCTAAAAGTGCCTGTTTAACAGGTGCTCCTGGCATAGAAACAATCGCATATTCTAATATCTGAAGTGCAAGATAAGTCTCTTTATCCAATATGTCCCCGGTTACAACATTGTAAGATAAATAGGTATTATCTCTCTCACTTTCACTTTCTGAGATTGAATAATTCTCTACAACTTCTCTCATCTTCGAAAATGGTTTCTGATATTTTATCTCAGAATCAACCTCAATATAATCGAATTCACTAAGATATCTTTCGTCAATCCATCTAAGTGTCTCCTCCATATCCATATCTCCATAAATATAGATATAACTGTTAGATGGATGATAATATTTCCTATGGAAATCTAAAAATTTCTCATAAGTCAGTTCAGGTATATGGTCAGGGTCTCCACCTGATTCCACGCCATAACAGGTATCAGGGTAAAGTGACTCTGTAATTATTCTGTCAATAACATCATCTGGTGACGAAAATGCACCTTTCATCTCATTATATACGACACCATTGTATTTTAACTCAGCATCCTTATCCTCTAAACTGTATGTTACACCCTCCTGGCTGAATATCTCTTCTTTCTCATATACATTGGGATGAAAAACCGAATCCAGATATATATCCATAAGATTATGAAAATCTTTATCATTAGTGCTGGCAACAGGATATATTGTCTTATCAGGGTATGTCATCGCATTAAGAAATGTATTAAGTGAACCCTTTACTAATTCCATAAAAGGGTCTTTTACAGGGAATTTCTCCGAACCACATAATACGCTATGTTCTGTAATATGTGCTACTCCTGTACTGTCTTCAGGTGGTGTTCTGAAACCAATTGAAAATGTCTTGTTATTATCATCATTTTCAATTAATATAACTCTTGCTCCTGATTTATTGTGTCTCAAAACATATCCTATAGAATCTATGTCTTTTAATTCTTTTTTCTCCTGAAGTGTGTATTCCTTTATATTCTCTATATTCATTGATTTCCTCACTTTATATATTTTTAATAGTAATAATCCAATATAAATGAGATTATACCACAATATATAAGTAAATGTAAATTTTATCTTATGACTCTATATAATCCCTTACACATTTTGGCATATTCTCTACATTACAACCATACTGGCTCAAAAATGCCATAACAAAACGCTCAATTCCATATCCGATACAGCCCGACACAACATTTTCCACTCCCGATACACCTATATTAAATGTATGAGAAAATGTTTTGCCATGCCTGTTAAATGATGCAACCGATATATCTCTATTATTATCATACTCTAATCTCAACTCATATTTTGCCTTATTATGCATTTGGATAAGTTTATACCTGTTCATATTAGGTGTAATAAATAAATCTGTTGCACTCTCAATATCGCCCTTTAATCCAAGCTCTACCATAAATCTGCTCGTCTTGTTAATCATTCTGTTAATTGAAGTGTCAACATATTCTTCACTTCCCACAAACACAATCTCTCTTACATGATAGTCTCTTAAGCGGCCAAATTCATTGTTCTTATCCTTTTCATTTCTAAATACATTCTGTAAAAATGTCAGACTTGTATTATCTTTAAATACCGTATCCTTATATCTTTCATAGACATGAAAGCAGGCAGACGGAGATAATACTGCATTACTATCCTCAACATACATACTGTTACCCGGATAATTATTAAGGTATTTCGTCTTAATCAAAGTATCTTTAGAAAGTAAGACCGGATATCTTTCTTCTATTGCCGAGTTAATTATTGCAAATTTCTTAAATACTTTGTCAAAATAATCAAATAACCTTGCTGAAATTCCATTAAGACATACACCGCCATTTTCAGTCCTAACAATATTTCCCTGCTTAAGTATCTCATCTAATGAATGAAATTCGCAGTTTACCTTATTAATATACAGATATTCCTTTTCATCATTCTTAATACTCTCTAATATATCAGTATTATCATTATTATTCCTGCTTATGGCTTCATTTATAATCTCTAACATATCCTTTATGTATTTAGCCTCACTTATTCTTATAATATATTCATCTAATTCAAAATCACATATATCTTCAACATCAATTATAATGTTCATAATTGTCAATGAATCAAAACCGTTTTCCACACTAACTTCTGTGTCTGGTGTTAATATAATCTCTTTCTCTGAATCTATATTATCTCTGCATATATTTAATATCTCTTCTTCCGTCATACTATCCTCATTTCTGGCAATTTATCACTTATATTATTCTTTAATTATATTTTTAAGTATTCTATTTTCTTCTAATGTAAGTCTCTTCGTTTCTTCAATTACCTGATTAAACAAATCGACATTTCCTTTTATTCCTGCTTTGAACATATTCATTATAAGTTTATCCCAGTGTTTCACTATTTCCTGATACTCCTGGTATTTCTGATTCTGATAATCATGATTCTCAAAATCTGAACCAGAAGTGAAAATATTGTCAAATATAAACTTTTTAGACTGTTCAAAGCCCTCGATTCTAAGCTGTCTGTTACATTCTGCCATAACACCTTTAGTATCAATATTATTGCTAAATATACTCTGCATATCCTCTAATAATGAAATAAAACATCTATAGCCTCTGTATCTTTTCTTATTTGATAACAATGGATTTTTCAAATAATCTTTTAACTGATTATTTCTGGCTGCAATAACCTCTTCTCTAATTCTGTCCTCTTTAAATGCATCTCTTTCATATCTAAGAATCAGATATTCATTGTTATATGTATTCCAGTTATCTAATAAATCTTTATCATCTATTTCACCACTATACACATCTTTATCTGTGACAGGTGGACAGGCATCATATATCATAAAATGATTTTTCTCATAACCAACTACAGTAATATAATGTGATATTTCCTTATCTCTTGAGAATTTCTTATTGTATGGCAATGATGAACTTGATAATCTGATAATAATTCTTTGATATTTTTCTAACATATTGATTAGAAATACTTTCTTATTATCAATGCTATCAATGTCCTCTTCAATATAATTATCCCATACACTGTCAGGTGCATATTTTCTTACAAATCTCTTATTAGCTTCATATTGTTCCGTATATATCATATGAGCGCCATAATTTCCTGTATAATGCATATTGAAACCATTTCCAAGGAAATATATGTCACTCATATTTATGTGTATGTTATCATTTATTAACCAATTATATATACAGGAATTAAGACATTCTATTCCCTGCTTCATAATTAGTCTCTCTTACTTAATTCATTAATTATTTCTGACGAATCATAAATTTTATTTTGGGAAACTATCTCGCCATCTTTATTAACGGTAACGCAATATAAATTCTTCACCGCATACTGATTGTCGATATTCTTCACGCATAACTTGTTATCACCAATAGTCACACAATCGTATGTTCCATCATCAAGCTTTAATCCAGCATATGAAATATTTTCATTACTATCTTCTTTTTCACTAGAAGTATTATAATCTTTCAATAATTTATTCTCTTTCCAATAAAAACTGTATGATTCTTCCGGTGTATATAATTCAATTATCTGACCATTATTATATGTCCTGAAACTGCAGGCATTATCCCCCTGATTCATATCACAATTAATATATTTTACATCTAATGAATTAACTACCTTATTTTCTTTTACAGAATATACAAATAAGCCATAATAATCTTTAAATACCAATATCTCGTCATCACCATATACAAGTTCTGTATTTACAACCTTAAGTTCATCTGTTACATCTGCATTTTTAACTTCTATACTTTCTGTAACACTATCTGATAATTCGATACTTTCCTTTGTATTGTAATTTTTAACATTCTTATCTGATTCATTTTTATCTGAACATGCTGTTATACATACCATTGTTGTCAGCATCGCAGCCATTAAAATTCTCTTTCTCAATGTGATTTCTCCATTTCATTTGCTTAATATATTAAACACTATATAAATTATTTGATATTACTTAGTCTTAAATCTTATTTAACTGTTACAATTTCTCTTCTCCATACCTGTGATTCAGGTTCAAGGAATGTTTCATTGCAATCAACTTTCACATTACTTTCTGTTATTTCCCAATTCTTAAGATATCCATATTCTTTTACACTCTTATTGTTAATAGTTGAACTGGCAAATACATCTTCATATTCACCTGTTTCAACGTTAAATTTTACAGGATACTGCCAGGAATAACCTGTATGTGTGTTATTCTTACATAATAATAAATATGTATCACCTGATGTTGCTTCTGTCACAATATAAACACTAGTATTCTCTTCTGGAGCAATATCCTGCTTATAAAGAAGTCTGTTACCATCTTTGCAATAATACCATTTTATATCATCTTCAAAATCATCTACTGTAATATGTGCTTCTTTGTAATTCTGTTCTAAATCAACATATGTGTTATTCTCCATCTTAACAAATTTGTTCTGATCCGGATTAAAAATTACATTATTCTTATAATCTATACCTTCATTATAATAATCTTTAACCAAGGTATCATTACCCTCTGATAATGACTTATCTATTTTTATATTATCACTGTCTGAATCAGCCTCATTTGTGTCTACACTTTCTACTACATTAACGTCTTTCTTACCGCCTAATTCTTTCTTACCTGAGCATGCTGTTAAGCACACCATTGTTGTTACCATTGCTACCATTAACATTCTTTTTCTCATTGTTTTTCCTCCATTTCACTTTCATAAATTTACATCGATTATAACCGACTCGACATTTTTAATGTCCATTATGTTTTTCAAATAATTAATATCTGTTATTTTTAATTTTTAGTTGTTTCTCCAATTATTGTTCCTCCTGCTTTCTTCTTCTCACCTTTTACTTTGTCTATCTCTTCAGCCATTTTTATAAACTCTTTGTTATTGCATGCTTTACCATTGAATTCCACATATTCGCCATCTCCATATTGTAATACGTACAATTTATATAAAACATTTGTATCATTAACAAAATAAATATTTGACCAGCCACCTACTATACCTTCAGGGCACCCTAAATCATTATATTCCGGTTCAATTAGCGCCATCTTACTTTTAAATTCATCAATAATTTCTTTATCAGTAATAGAATAAACTCCACTATCATCATCTATTCTTATCTCTGTAATCTCATAATTAGTAATATCTTTTATATCTTCCTTCAGATTGTCTTCAGTATTAAGATGTTCTAATTTAGTTGTCTCTTCTGTGCTGGCAGCTTCACCTATAGTTTGATTATCCACATTGTTATTACTTTCTGTTGATTGTTTCAAACTTCCACATGCAGTTAATACTACTGCTACTAATGCTACAAATAAAATTCTCTTTCTCATAAAATCTCTCCTTTACTTTACAACATATGTATATTTTGCTATTTTTTATAAATTGAATTAAATTTTTGGCTTTAGATTTTATTTAAAGTATGCCCTTAAACATTGCATGACTATAATAATAAATATAATCGAACTCACAATATATGGTAAAATAGCCTTTTTATTATTTCTATTTTTGATTAAACATACTATATTAACTATAACCATTAATATTGCTGTTATTACAATCACTTGATTATTTGTTACAATATTAGTAAAATCTAAAATTATATTAATTAACATAATGCTTAAAATTATTAATGAGATTTTTTTTGTCTTTTCATTCATATATTGTACCTTTCTAAACTTTTGTTATAATTTTCTATATTCAAACTATTGCTAGTATACAACATATCCAAAATCCATTTTATTTTTTTATAAATCCTGCAATATTTTATGTATCTATATCATAAGCAGTTCCATTTATATATATTTTTCTAATCTTTTTAATATCTTGAACTTCTTTAAATAAATAATATGCATAATTGGTATCTGTTATTTCTGTATAATCTTTTCTAAAATCTGACTCCGAATATATATCATTAATATTCTTTTTCGAACCATCTGAATATTCAAGTTCTATATCAAAGCCTGCAGCACAATTATACTTATTCTCATCATTACCTGTAATAAATATACCTAATGGCGATAAATATATTCCATTTGCCATTTCATAAGTTTCATTAACTGTATCTTCTAAAGCAAATTCTTCTATACAGGTATTCTTATTAAAATCATACAAATATATATTTCCACCAAAATGTGGTACGTCATAATATAATATTACGGTATTCTGCTTCATAACATAATCCGTCGGTATCATAGGTATTATGTCAGTTTTATCATCTGTAATACCTAACTTATCTTCATTTATTCCAATCATCTTTAGCTTATCTATAAATGCTGTATATTTTAGTTCTTCACCAATTTCCATATATTCTTGTCCAAACTCCGGATTTGTAATTGTTATTTCGATATATGCTATTTTAAGTTCTTTTTCGTAAATGTACGATAATTCTATTGTATATTCATTATATTCTATAAAATTCTTTTTTTCTGATAACAAATCTTTAATTTTTACCTTTTTGTTTTCCTTGAAATATTTATTTATAAAATTATTTCTCTGAAGTTCTATCTGAGCATTATCTATTTGTTTGTCAGTTTTATCATTTGCAAAAGTACAAATAATTGAAATGATATATATTATAATAACTATGCTTAACAAATATCTAATCTTTTTTCTTTCTTTGCACTCAATAATACATATTATACTTGATACTATAATAATTAATGAGGTTACTATATTAAATTCAACAATTGTAATTACATCACTTAAAAATAATAATATATTTAAAATTGCTATTACACTAATAAATATCCAACTTGTTTTTTTTGTATTCACAATATAAATTTCCTTTCTTTATATAATGCTACTTAAACACATATTCAAAACTATTGCTATTATACAGCGTATCCAAAATCTATTTCACTTTTTCATAAATCTTACAATATGCAAATACTTACTATGTATATTGTAAGATTTTATATAGTATTCTATATGATATATACTAACATCTATATGTTATTCAGGAAAATATTCCTTACCATCTACAGTTACGCTTTTTATATCATCTAAAACAAAAAATCTTTTTGATGCTAAATATTTATCATGTATAGTTTGTTCATAACCTACAGCAGTATAACCGCCTATACCTTCTGTAACATCATACAGATCTATACTACTTCCATCTTTATAATTTATTTTAATATTCTCCATTTTACCTCGTCTCTGATTATAAACATATTTGTTATCTACTTTAAAACCTAATGGAGAAATATAAAAACCTTCTATATTCTCATCATCTACTTTTATTTCTATATAATTACTTTCCTGTGGAAGCTCAATATGTAAACATTCTGTATTTTTCGAAAAATATTCAACATTTATACCAAAATCAGTAGCTCTCTCAATGTATGGTCCCCATATACAAATCTCATTGTCACTTATTACTTCATATTCATAATTTTTAAACAATTTTTTTTCATAATGCTGGATTCCACGTACTGCTCCTGATGGTATCATTCCATCAAAAAGTTCTAGTTTAAAATCTTCACATATAAATGCATAAAAGTCAGGTAAATTACTTCGCATAGACGACAAATTAGTGTTTTTACTCTTAATAGTCAATTGATATGCACCCATTCCGGTCGCAGTATCATATATAAGCTCATCAACTGAAAATGTTAAATCATCTGTACTTGTTTCACCTACATTCTTGATTACCAGTGAATTAAGATAGTCTTTTGTTTCTTTATCTTCATCACTAAATAATTTATTAATGATAGTTTCATATTGTGAATCATCTTGTGTTTCTTTTGATTTTCCGCCACTATTTTCGCAAGCTGTCAGTCCAATTAATAATATTAATACTAATTGAACTATCAAAGCCTTTCTTAATTTCATTGGCATTCTCCATTCTGTTATTCATTTTTCTGTTTGCTTTTGTTTTATTATATTTATGATTTTCTATATTTAAGCTATTGCTATCATACATCATATCCAAAATCCACTTTACTTTTTGTAAATCTTATTCTGTTACAGGTTTGTATTCATTTCCATCAATGATAACTGATTCAACATTTTTAATATCCATTATATTTTTAAAAGGGGCAATATACGCATAGTTTCCGGTTTCACCACCTATGCCACCGCCATCTTCTCCACCCAGAAGACTTGTTCCTTCTTTCACAATTACTTTATCTTCAGTTCCATCATTATATTTGAGTATAACAGTATCTGGTTTTATGAATTCATCTCTATTAATTCTTATACCCATAGGTGATAAAATTACAATTTCTTTATCAAATTCAAATTTTTTAGTATTTGAAATACTTATTAAATTAAATTCATATAATGAACCAGCTTTATTCCTTTCTACTAATAGAATTTTATCTTTTGCAGAAGGTGCCCACACAGTATTACTAAGTCCTTTATAGAAATACATTTTATTTCCATCAATAACACTTTCTTCACGACCACTACCACCTGCATAATCTATAAGTGAATATTTTTCAAAGAATTTATTAAGATTATCTGTTTTACCATCGTTCTGTTGAATAACAAATACAAGATATCCTATTCCAACTTCCGAATCATATACACTACTTTCTAATGTGACTGTATAATCGTCTAATTCTATTTTCTCATCATTATATATTGTCATATTTTTAATATATTCTCTACTTTCCGGATCAAAAAACATTTCTGTTATATCCTTCGGTCCGTTACCATATATCCTATATACGGCACCTGCTCCGCAACCACATATAAGGATGAGTGCAATTATAAAATAAATAATTTTTTTCTTCTTCATACATTGCTCCTTTCTAAGCTTTTACTATAATTCTCTATATTCAAACTATTGCTGTTATACAGCATATCCAAAATCCATTTCACTTTTTATAAATCTTACAATATACAAATACTAACTATGTATATTGTAAGATTTTATATAGTATTCTATATGATATATGCTAATATCTATATGTTATTCAGGAAAATATTCCTTACCATCTACAGTTACACTTTTTATATCATCTAAAACAAAAAATCTTTTTGATGCCGCATATAATGAATGATAAACCTCTCCATTGCCGCCACCACCTGCTCCTTCAATTATGTCATATAAATTCACACTATTTCCATCCTTATAATTCACTTCAACATTTTCCATTTTACCTAAACGAAGACCATCAACACATTTTGTATCTATCTTTACACCAATGGGCGAAATATAAAATCCTTCTATGTTCTCATTATCAACTTTTATTTCTATATGATTATCTTCCTGTGGAAGTTCAAGATGCAAACATTTTGTGTTTTCTTGAAAATCTTCAACATTTATATCAAAGGTATTACCTTCTGCATATGGTCCCCATATACAAATTTCGTTGTCATTTATTACTTCATATTCATAATTTTTAAACAATTCTTTTTCATAATCCTGGGTTTCCATTACAGCTCCTAATGGTATCATTCCATCACAAAGTTCTAATTTAAAATCTTCACATACAAATGCATAGTAGTCTGGTAAATGATTTTTCATAGTTGACAGATTAATACTTTTGCTCTTAATAGTTAATTGATATGCACCCATTCCAGTTGCACTATCATATATAAGTTCATCTACTGAAAACGTTAAATCATTGGTACTTGTTTCACCTGCATTTTTAATTACCAGTGAATTAAGATAATCTTTTGTTTCTTTATCTTCATCACTAAATAATTTATTAATGATAGTTTCATATTGTGAATCATCTTGTGAATCATTTGATTTCCTATCAACCGTTCCACATGCTGTAAAACTGACTACTGATATCATTACCAATTGTAACGCAATTAATTTTCTTAGTTTCATTCTCATTCTCCATTCTGTTTATTTAAAGAAATACTTTTTTTCACAGTCACCTTTTTCTCTTACAACAGTTATTTTATCCTTAACACAATCTAAATTTCTTAATATGAATTGTGTAATATTTAATGCATGACTGGTAAATTGATATTTTAATCCTTTAATATCATAAACTTGCTTAGCTCTAGTGTGAAAATAATAGGACCCTATTGTAACATTGTCACTATCATCTACTTTTCTTATATATGTACACATCATTATATTTATACTATTTACTTCGCGTCTATATACCTTTCTTTCATAATCTTTTGGCACCAATGTATCATCCATCAAGTCAACAAACGCATACATTCTATGATTCGTAATTGCAACATTTCCAGAATCAAGGGTTCTATTAAGATCTGGGCTATTTTCATTAACATAATTTTTAATTAATTTTTTTTCTTCTGTTCCATGAGAAGTTGATAACAATTCACCTGTTAGTTGTCTACGTACCGTATCTGTATAATCTGTTGTAACCTTAGCATACGTTTCCCTATAAGCTATATTAGAATTATCATATTTAGCATTATCATCCCACGATACAATAGCCACATCTAACATTCTATTTTCAGGCATTGTAAGCCATGTATAGTTTGTTATTAATTTATAATATTGTTTATTACCCAGTTTTTCAGGAACTATAAGTATAGATTTTTTTAAATATGTTCCTTTCATATTATCACTATTATCAACACTATTTATGGTTTCATATGCATATACATTAACAGGTTTTAAACCTACTGCCTCTAATACATCATCTAATACTGTATTGTCATCTTTTTCTTCCATTTCTGAAATATCAACATCATAATATTTTTCAGCAATAACAGCATTTATTTCATCTTTTGTAAGTTCTACCAGACTACTTTCTGCTATCACTGTATCATCTGAAGATTTTACTGTCTCGTTTTCAGAATTATCATCTGCATCACTATTATCTTCATCAGGCTCTATATATTCATAAAATGAAGTATATACCTGTATATCTTTATTAGAACTTTTCATCAATTCTTCTAATGTCTCATCATCTAATTTTTCTATTTCCTCATCAAATAAACCATTTTCATTAAGATATCTTTCCGTCTTATTATCTAAAAGTTCTGTTTTATTTTTCTTTTCCTCCTCAACTTTCATATTTACATATTTTTCGTCTTTTGCATCTTCAAATATAGTTATTTCATTTTCTTCAACTACTACACTTTCACTGGCATATGCAATATTATTAAACATTACCAAGCTCATCAATGTAGTCATTATCATTGCTTTTGTTCTTCGCATTTTTCTAAAACTCCTTTTTTCTTTCTTCATTCTATACTTCTCTTACAAAGTATCTCAGTTTGCCATTATCCTCATCCGGTAGAAACTCATCATAATACTCAAAATCAAATTCTGTATCATATAATCTCTCTTCAGCGATTGATTTTAAAAACAGGTTTTCAACATCTCTTTCACCTATTCCCGCATCTATGACATCCTCGTCTAACACCAGATAAACTATAAAGTATGCATATTCCTTTTGTACTACTCTGAACTGTAATATTATGTTATCCAACTTAATATTTACTGTTTCTATAGCTCTCACAAATATATATGCATTTATCCTGCTGCCATCACTTAATACAATATAGTCATTAACTCTTCCTGATGACAATTTTAATACAGGACTTTTATTTCCACATTTACATACATCGTGATTGTGGTCTATTACTCCTCTGTCTCCGATTTTATATCGAATAAAAGGCATTGCATGATTATTTAATGTGGTTATAATAATACTTCCATCTTTACCATCTTGTACCTCCTTCCCTTCATTATCCACAATCTCTACATATATGTTATCTTCCATACAATGCAACTTATTATGAGGACATTCAAACGCAATCGAATTAGCTTCATGGCAACCATATTGATTAGCTATTTCACACTTAAATACCTCTTTTAATTTCTGTCTGGTGCTTTCTAGTAACATTTCACCTGTTAATTCTATATACGATAAATTCTGTATTTTATCTATGTTGTTTCTAGTCATTGCCTTTGCTAATAATAGTGCAATACTAGGTTGCAGATTTAACCATCTTGGATTGAATTCTTTTATCTTCATACATATCCAGTCCATATTTTCATCATTAAGATTAGCTTTACTAAAACCAATCCTAAGCTTGTCTTCTTCATACTTAATATTTCCATTGGTCTTGTATCTATCTGTATTACCAATAGTATAGAAATAACACATCTTGTCCCCAGGATTAATTCCATAATATTTCTTTCTGTATATCCATAATGATAAAAGCGATTTATTAAAATCTGTCTTATCCCAATATACATTCAGGCACTTTCCTGTCGATCCTGAAGTCTGTAGCATTATAATGCTACCATCATTTTCCATACCATAATCTAATGAAATGTTAACTCCATCTCTAACTATTTCATCTTTACATATAATAGGCAGATTCTTCATTTTCTCTGTTACATTTTCTTCTGTCATCTCTTCAACAATATCTGACATCTGCTTTTTCATATAGAATGGTACTCTTTCATATGAATACTTTATCATATTTAATAGCTTTTCTTTATTCACTTTCTTTCTCCATTACACTTTATAGTTTTTCCACATATATTCCCATTTTTTAATTTGCACTATAATTTATATGTTTTTTATTTTTTGCTTTTCACTCAACCAGTCTAATAATCCACGATAACTATTAATTATTTCCATTACATTATCTTCTCCAATTAAATCTATGTTGAATTTTTCTTCTACATTCGTCAGAAATATCATTATATGCAAAGAATCAAACTCCAAATCTTTGAATAAATCTATTTCTTCCTTTTCTCTTATTGCTTTCTTCAACGCTTCATCTTCAACCATTTTCTCTAAAATATCTCTTAACTTCTTATCACATTCATACATTTCATTATTCATTACTTCACCTTCTCCTTTTGTGTTTTATATGTTTTTACTGTTGAATTTCTATATATATCATTTGAGAACTTACATTCATCTTCCAACTTATCATGTCAATTATCTTTTTAGTATTCTCTGATGTTTGTACACAATGAATACTTTTATCTCTGTTTTCTAATATAATTTTAATTCTTTTATGTAAACCTGTATCAAGGCATTTTTCTATTTCACATACTACCTTATATTCCGGATAATCTGCTTCAATTTTTTTCTCCATATCTTTTAAATCTATTCTATGTCCATTTATCTTAACAGTTCTGTCACCTCTGCCAATTATATAGAAATAATTATCTTCATCTATATATCCCAAATCTCCGGTATTAAGTATTCCTTTTCTTTCATCACCTTTAGACAAATCAGATAATTCATATGCGTATCCCATAGTTACATTTTTGCCCTGATATATAATTTCACCTTGTGTATAGGGTTTAGAAACTACATTGCCATTAGTATCTTCTAACCACATTCTTCCATTCGGAATCGGAATACCTATGCTTCCTGATTTTTCTTCAGCCATATTCCAGGGTCTGTAACTTATCCTTGCAGTCGCTTCAGTCTGACCATACATAATAATGAATTTCTTTCTATTAGTTTTTGCATATTCAATAAAATATTGTTCTTCTGTAATTCCAATCTTTCCTCCTGCCACAGTCATTGTTCTTAATGTGTCTAATTTCCATTCTTTAAATCCCAGTTTCAAAAGCATTTCATATGTATACGGAACTGCTGCAATTGAAGTTCCACCGTATTTATTAAAGAAATCCCAAAACTGACTCTGGAATGGTCTCAATTCAGTAAGCAATATTGTCCCTCTGCTTTTCAAATGAGTATTAATAACAGATAATCCATATGTATAGTTCATCGGTAATAGAGTAATTGCTCTGTCTGTATCATCTATATTCAGATAATTTATAATATCATTGGTATTAGCCTCTATATTGTCTCTGCTTATCCTTACCAGTTTATTACTTCCAGTTGTACCTGATGTTGTAAGTAATAGTGCTAAATCTTTATGTAATTCAGGTTGTTCTATGTTATTCTCTATAAGACAATATCCGAATTCTCTATATATAATCTTATATTCTGCTACATTCTCTTTAATCCACATATCAGGTACCCATAAGAAATTAAATTTATATTTCTCAATATACACTTTTATGCTTTCAAAATTCATATCTCTGGAAATCATAAGTGGTACATTGCCTGATTTCAAACATGATACATATCCCACCATACAGCCAATTGTATTAGATGCTATTATAAGAATGGTACTTTTAAATATCATTTTTGAGCTGAATATTTCAATATACATTTTTAAATCATCATATGTTATTTTTTCATCTTTATCAGTTATAATTGCAATATTATTCATCTGCTACTACCATATAATCAAATTTAGTATTTAAAATCAAGTCAAAATAGACAACTTGTAACGAACGACACGTTTCACGTAACGAACGACATTTTTTTCGAAAAGTTTCTGTTTTTTTTATAAAATCCAGCCTTTTTGATGTCTATTTATATCGATTTTTATTAGTTTTTATTCTCTTATTTCTGTATTTTTGAAAAGTACTTTCACTTTTGAAGGTTTATTCCATGTTTTACACATCAAACCAACCTCCAGTCCATCATCGGTATTAACTTTCTGGCTAAATATTTGATATTCGTCTTGTTTCACTACTTTTCTGAATATAACTTCAGATTGGGTAATTTCTACTGATATCTCATATTTGTTATTAATGTCCAGATATAGTCCGTCATAACCAACTCTGTCTAAAATCCACTTTTCATTTCCTTCAAAACCACATATATAGTTTCTATTATCTGCGTATGTATGTATATATATTCCGGTCTGAAGCATTCCTTCATATTGCGAAACAGTGTCTCTCACTATCTCTATGCATGTATTAATTTTTATATTACTATTATTTTCTATGTGTCCTGAATAGATTTTAACTTTCGGTGCTTCATCTTCAATCCACCAGTTATATGTCCGCTTACCATTGAAATTGAATATTATTTTCTCATCATTTCCATATATTATTCCATCACCATTATTTATTTTCTCATATGTGATTTCATCTTTTATTTTATTTTTATTCTCATTATCAGATATATTTTCATTCTTATATAAATATTCAATAAATGCTTTTATTTCATTTTGTATATCATTTTCCGCAGCACTTATCTCATTAGAATTACAAGCAATAAATCTCCCCCTTGAAGCCTTTACAAGATTCACCATAATATAATTATCCCATAATTCATATAAGTTTTTTATCCTGCCCTGATATATATACCTCTTTTCAATATCATAATTAAAATCGGCCATTATACTCGCAATTTCTTCAAAGAGAACTTCTCTGTATTTATTAATGTTTATTAACTTCTTTTTAAATTCCTCCCGATAATATTTACCATGTTCACTATTATCTGCTGATACTTCATTTAACATTTCTAAAAGTTGTATCTGTCTGTATTCACTAATATTATCAATCTCTATTGCGTCATATTTCTCTAATATGTGAATCAATGCTCTTTTATAATCAAATTCTTTCTCTTGTTCAAGTGCTAAACATACATATTCATTTCCAAATCTTTTTCTATATTCCTTAGATGCCTGTAACAGAATATCATATGTAATAACAAATTCATCATACCTTTCACCAAGTTTGCCAAACTGTGTATTATCCACTATATTAAATGTTTTATTCTGTTCATCATATCCATTTACAAGAATCCAATGTCCCCAATCCCTTTTCATATAATACTCGCTATAAAATATATTTTTTAAATTTACGCCCACTATTACCGGAATTCCTTTATCGATATTTTTTCTTATTATATCTACTGTTGCTTTCCCATATTCAACCCTATTTATTCCAATTATCTCCCTGATACTCTTAAATATTGTTTCTCTTATATTTTCCCTGCCATCGCCAAAATATATCCCATACATTTTAGCTAAAATAAGATACAGGCTACTGCATTTGCTACTATAATAATTCATTGCAACGGCAATAGGATGTTCAAAACAAGTTACCTCATCAATGTAGTAATTCTTTGGCATATCATATACATCTAATTTTTTCATATGTAACATCCTCCGTTTCAACCTAAACAAAATATATTTTACTATTTTATTAAATATAATAACAATTGGTTTTCGTTGGTTTTTTAAATTTATTTCAGACTTTTTTGTTAGTTTTCGTTGGTTTCCATTGGTTTTCGTTAGAATTCGTTAGATTTTTAACAAAATATTTGTTAAAATATGTCAATTTGTGATGTGAATCTGCTACAAATATGTTATAATTAATATAAAATTGTTTCATCAAGAGAGGGCGAAATAATATGAATAAAATTTTATCAATTTTAATTATTGAAGATGAAGAAGAAGTATGTGACAGATATGTCGATTGCATTAAACCATTAGAATATTTTAATATTGTATCTATTACTAATGATTCTGCAAAAGGTATAGAATTAACCACATCAAGAAAGCCTGATATAGTAATATTAGACTTGGAACTACAAAGAGGCAGTGGTAGCGGGTTATCTTATATGGCATGGTATCGTGACTGCTATATAGAGAATAAGCCTATTGTCGTAATAACAACTCATAATCCAAGTGAACATATTCATAAAGCAGTTCGAAATATGGGTGCTGATTTTATATTTACTAAATTTGCAGATAATTACAGCGAAACATTTGTTATTGAACAATTAAAAATTATTGCAGATAATCTGACAATAAAGAAATCTTCTGAACGAAGCCTTAATGTTGCTATGTCTAAGGAACAGGATATCGAAAGATATAAACACTTATTATTTGATGAATTTAACAAGATAGGATTAAGTCCTAAACTAAACGGATACAAATATCTGGCTGATGCTGTGATTATTTATAAAATGTCTGTCACAAAGAATAGCATCTCTAAAGAATTATCAGACAAATATAAAAAGACGGCTTCTAGCATAGAGCGCGCAATGCAACGTGCAATAGAAACAACCTGGAGTCGATCTTCCATAGATGAATTATTTGAACATTATAAAGGAAGAATCAGTCATGATTCCGGTATTCCTTCAAATTTGGAATTCATTTCTTATTATGCCCGTAAATTGGATTTGTTGTAGAAATGCATTTATTATTTTGTAACAAATGTGTATATTAGTTATTTTTTGTAAATATACACATTTGTCTCTTTAAATTTAAAAATAGCTATTTTCCCCAAATTTTAGATAACATTTTCAAAATGCTTTCCATCATAAAAACATACCTCCTTTGAACTTGATGCTCAAAGGATAGTATTTTTTTATGCATGATATGAATTCATTTACGTCGTATATTTCAGTATAAAAACATTACTTTTTGTCATATTTTAGAATGGAGTTATTTATATGCTTGATGCTTTTATTAAATATTTTACACTTATTATATGTTCATTATATATTGCCCCTAAATTGCTTAACTTCAAGCAAGCCAAACACACAAGATATACTATATATAGTTTGATTTTTTCTTGTTTACTTTCTTGTATATATCTTTTATTTTCACATAAGTATTCTGTAATATATATACCTCTTGTCGGAATATCAATTTATATATTTATAAGATTATTCTATTGTAATATCATATCCACAGCTATATCCTGTACACTATATTCATACGCATTAAGTTATGTATTATTTGCAATTTCTGCGACATTAGTTACCTTTATTGTGGTTCCTCTTGAAAAAATTTTCAAGAATACAATTCCACTATCAATATACTTAATAATTGCTGTTGTGCAAATATCACTTATGATTTTAATTTTTAAAATTCGTCGTTTCAAAAATGGTATGCCATTTTTGAAATCAGAAAAATTTAATTATATTGGAATTTATATAGGACTTACAATTTTAATATGTGCAATCATTTTAAAATTTGCTGATGAAGATACATACAAATATTTTATACTTCCACAAATATTTGTATGTATCAGCTCCATTTTTATATTCATCTGGTGGCGTAGCAGGCTCAAAGCAACTTATATTAAAGCTGTTTATAATCGTGAACTTGAGATTCTAAAAAACGAACTGGCAACACTTAAGAGTGACAATGAAGTTCTATCTTCTCTTCTACATAAAGATAATAAGCTTATTCCCGCTCTCGAACTTACTGTCAGAAATTTTATCTGCTCAGATAATCCATCTGCACAGGATAAAGATAAAATACTTGCACAACTTAATAAGTTATCTATGGAGCGAAAAGGCATTATTAACAATTGCTCGACTTTTAATTCTACTCTTCCCTCAACAGGATATATGGTTATTGATGCACTTCTTAACTATATGATGCAGAAATGTTCTGCTTCTGATATAACTATGAACGTAAACATTATTGGAAATTTAGATACATTTATTGGTAAGATAATAGACGAAAGTGACTTTAACACTATACTTGCTGACCTAATTGAAAATGCATTTATTGCAACTAAATATAATAATGGCAAAAATATTTATATAAATATTAATTCAGAAGTTGAATTTCTAACATTAGACATTTATGATAGTGGCAATACATTTGATGATAATGTACTTATGAATCTCGGAATGAAACGTATAACAACTCATAAAGATAGTGGTGGAACAGGAATCGGACTTTCATCTACTTATGGTCTTTGTAAGAAATATAATGCCAGCTTTGTTATTACTGAAGATATTAATTCCGAAAATACTACTTTCAAGGATACCAATTCTAAAGATTTAATATCCGAAAAATCATCTTCGAATGTCATAACATTTACAAAAAAAGTTTCCATTATATTTGATGATAAATCAGAATATCGTCTCAAAACAAATAACGATTTTCATAATTTACAAAAGCTTGCAAAACGTGTCGATTTAATTATTGAAAATTAATCTCATACTACCGCAAGATACTTATAAATTTATTGACACTACACCAAAAAATTGGCATAATAATTTATGTCAGAAATGTATGTTAATGTATATTAAATATATTTTTGAAATCTTATAATATAGGTATTTCAAATTCATAAACACATTTATCTTTATTACCTATATTAATCTGAATACGAAAGGAATCTGAATATATGCAAAATTATATTATTACAAGTGATACAACATGTGATTTACCACTTTCCTATACAACTGAACATAGTATTGAAATTATACCTTTATACTATAATATGGATGATGTTGTCTATGGCGATGAAGTCAATATGGACCCATCTGAATTTTATAACAAAATGCGTAATGGCAAAATGCCAACAACTATGGCATGTAATCCCGAAGTAGTTGAAAAATGCTTCAGAAAATATTTAGACCAGGGACTAGATGTTTTACACATTTCATTTTCTTCTGCTCTTAGTAGCAGCTATAATACAACTGCTATAATAGCAAGAGAACTCTCAGAGGAATATACGAATAATAAAGTAATTGTAATTGACTCTAAATGTGCCTCTATGGGCGAAGGATTATTCGTATATAAAGCAGTTCAGAATCGTGACAATGGTATGTCAATCGAAGATAATGTCAAATGGTTAGAAGATAACAAGTTACACTTTTGTCATCAGTTTACTGTAGATGATTTACATCATTTACACAGAGGAGGCAGAGTTTCAAAAGCCGCAGCCATAATCGGCACAATGATTAATGTAAAACCTGTACTTCACGTAGATAATGAAGGACGTTTAATTCCTCTTAATAATGTCCGCGGAAGAAAGAAAGCCCTTAATGCCCTTGTTGACAATATGGAGAAAACCTGTAAAGGTTATGATAATGACATCGTATTTATCTCACATGGAGATTGCCTAGAGGATGCCCAGTATGTAGCAGAACAGATTAAGGCCCGTCTTGGTATCCAGAATTTCATGATTAACTATGTATGCCCTACAGTAGGTGCACATTCAGGTCCCGGAACATTAGCATTATTCTTTATGGGAGAGACAAGATAATGAACGTAGATAATACAATATTTTCAGAAAATAAGGCATCTTTTGCACACTTGCAAAAGGTGCTTTCCAAGCAATATGACAATGTTTCTATTCTGGTAGAAAAGACTTCCGGAAGAAATTATCGTTTTTCCAAAAGCGGTACAACTATAAAAGATAACACATTTTCTAATACTGGTGCTGTTATACGCCTTAATTCCTCAATTGGACTATACGAATATTCTTTTAATGATTTTTCATCTGATTTTATGAATACAATTCCATCAATTATTTCAGAAAACATTACTAAATATAATAGTCAGTCTTTAATTAGTGATTTTAAAATTCCAGATTCTTCTGATGAATTTATTTCCTTTAATAAATCTACGACATATGAAATTAATCCTGCTGATATGAACGATTCTGACATAACTTCCAAATTATCAGATATTTATTCAAAAGCTATTCAATATAGTGATTCAATAATTGATTGTGTATGCATTTACCAATACTTAAATATCCATAAAATGTTCTTATCATCCAATAAAGATTTAGAGCAGCATCTTATGTGGTCAAATGGTGTTTTACAGCCACTAGCTACTAAAGATGATAAAACACACTATTTTCTACAGACATTTTCAACACTTGGCGGTGCAGAATTATTAGATGAAATGAACTGTGATGTTTCATATGCCTGCAAATGTGTAACAGAGCTTCTAGACAGCACTCCTCCTGTTCCCGGTGAATATGACGTAATATGTCTGCCTGACGTAACAGGATTAATTGCCCATGAAGCATTCGGACATGGTGTGGAAATGGATATGTTCGTCAAAGACAGAGCCTTAGCTAAATCTTATATGAACAAACAGGTAGCCTCTTCCCTTGTAACTATGCATGATAATGCTGCTACTTGCAATGAATGTGGCTCTTATTTCTTTGATGATGAGGGTATGATTTCTAATGACACTGTTATTATCGAAAAAGGTATCTTGAAATCCGGAATCAATGATTTACAAAGTGCTTACATTTTAAATGTATCATCTACCGGCAACGGAAGACGAGAATCTTATGAACGAAAAGCATACACCCGAATGACTAATACCTATTTTGAACCTGGAACAGATACTCTTGAAGAAATGATTAAAAGCATAAGGTATGGTTTTCTCCTCGAAAATGCAGCCAGCGGTATGGAAGATCCTAAGAACTGGGGCATACAATGTATGGTTAATATAGGCAGAGAGATTAAGGACGGTAAATTAACAGGTAAAATATTCTCTCCTATCTGTCTATCCGGATATGTTCCTGATTTGCTTAAATCGATTACGATGTTTTCTGATAAATTAGAACTTAGTGGTTGTGGTTATTGTGGTAAGGGTTACAAAGAATGGGTAAAAGTCTCTGATGGTGGCAGTGCAATTAAAGCTCGTGTCAAAATCAGTTAAACTATAATATAAATATAAATGGAGATTACAATGAATAACATGATTGATAGAATTATAGAAGTTCTAAGTCAGAATGATATCCAGAACTTCCTAATTAATGAAAATATAATTGAAACTCAGGAATTATTTTATATTAAACATTCACTTAACTTAACACGTAACAAGAATGTCAGCAAATACGAAATAACCCTTTATAGAGATTTCATTTATAATGATACTAATATGCGTGGCAGTGCAAGCTGCCTCCTTAATAGTTCTATGTCAGATATGGAACTTAATGAAAATATCCTTTCTGCCTATGAAGCAGCACTTTCTGTTAGAAACCCATATTATAAACTACCTCATGGAGACGCAACGTTTGTTGAATCAGATAATATTTTCTCAACAAAAAATCACTTCACTGATAGCAGTGCAGATACAGCCGGCAGCTTAGACTTATCTGCAAATAAATCTGTAAATGAAACTGATAACTTATCTGCAACAGATATTGTAAATGCATTATTTGTAAACGATACTATTAGTGAGACAACCAATGCGTTTATAAATTCTACAGAAATATTTATAACAACTTCTACTTATCGTATAATCAACTCTAACGGTGTAAATGCATCATATTCATCAACAACCTATTCGGGTGAATTTGTAGTGCAATGCACTTCTCCTGCCGATGTTGAATTATACAATGATTTTAAATACAGTTCTAAAGACGATAATATACTTAATTCTCTCAGTACCAAAGTTGCCAATGCCCTCATTATGGTTAAAGACCGTTCAATTGCAAAGGCATTTTTAAATGATATGAAATATGATACAGTGATTTTAGAAGGACAATGTGTAGGCGAATTGTTCAACTACTACTTAAAACGTCTTGATGCATCTATGATTTATCCTAAATATTCTTCATTTGATATTGGTAAAAGTGTTATTCCTGAATGTGAATTATCTAACACCCCTGACTCTGATAAATCTATTAATTCAGACGAGACCAGATGTATTGACTCTGATTCGTGCAGGACTTTACCTGATAAACTCAATATCACTCTCACTCCAAAGCTCCCTTATTCCTGTGAGGGTATAGCGCTTAAGAGACTTGAATTAATTAAGAATAACATTGCACAATATATTACAGGTAATGCAAGATTTGCCTTTTATCTGGGAATTAATCCAACAGGAGAGTGCGACTGTTACAAACTTGAATGTGGTAACACATCTATAGAACAGTTAAAATCCGGTCGATATCTTAGAGTGGTGAATTTCTCTGATTTCCAGATGGACTCACTTAGCGGACAAATCGGTGGTGAATATCGTCTCGCTTATTACTGTGATGGCACTAAGGAAATTCCAGTTACCAATGGTTCTATAAGTGCTAATATTAATGATATTGTTAAAAATATTAAATTATCATCTGAAAGCCAAAATTCTTATAATTTCGATGGTCCTCTAGCTATATCCTATTCAGTCTAAATTTACTTTAATAATGTAAATTCTATAATTTTAAATGCCTCTAGCCATATCATATCCTGCACCATCTAAATACTTGTAAAAGCATAAAAGCGATGTATGTATTTCTACATACACCGCTTTTATTTGATTATTGCTCTGATCTATTAATCTAATTTCTTAATGTCTATTATGCTTCCCAGATTTCTTTAGCATACTGAAGAATTGTTCTATCTGATGAGAACTTACCTGCATTTGCTGTATTCATGAAGCATTTTTCTCTGAATTTTAATGTATCAGCATAATCTTTGTTAACCTGTAATTTAGCATCACAGTATGACATTAAGTCTTCTAATAAGTAGTACTTATCAGCTTTTTCCCATGGAAGTGTCTCAAATAATGAATTGTATAAGTTCTGGAATAATCCTGTTCCATCATCACTTAATGTTCCATCGATTAATGTATCTACAACTTTCTTAATTCTTGGGTTATTATTGTAAATCTTCTTAGGATCATATGAATCTTTAATCTTCTCAAGATCTTCTACTCTTGCACCAAAGATGTAGTTGTTTTCTTCGCCTGCTTCTGCAACGATTTCAACATTTGCTCCATCATATGTTCCTAATGTAACAGCACCATTTAACATAAACTTCATATTACCTGTACCTGAAGCTTCTGTACCTGCTGTAGAAATCTGCTCTGAAACATCTGCTGCTGGAGTAATCTTCTCTGCATATGATACACAGTAGTTAGAGATAAATACAACCTGTAATTTATCATTTACTTCTGGATCATTTGCTATCATTTTAGCGATTTCATTTATGAATTTGATGATACCTTTAGCTCTTGCATATCCTGGAGCTGCTTTTGCACCAAAGATAAATACTGTTGGTGTAAAGTCCTTAATTCTACCATCTTTTAATCCGTAATATATATCAAGGATTGAGAATGCATTTAATAACTGACGTTTGTACTCATGTAATCTCTTAACCTGAATATCAAAAATGAAGTTAGGATTTACATCAATTCCTTCTTTTTCTTTAATATATTCAGCGAGCTGCTGTTTCTTAATCTTCTTGATTGCATCAAATTCTTTGATAACATTCTTATCAGATTTGAATTTTTCAAGTTTCTTTAATTCGTCAAGGTTTGTAATCCAGCCATTGCCAATCTTATCATTTATGAAGCCAGCAAGTTCTTCATTAGCAAGTGCAAGCCATCTTCTCTGGGTAATACCATTTGTCTTGTTGTTGAAACGTTCTGGATAGATTTCATACCATTCTTTTAATGCATCATTCTTAAGAATCTCTGTGTGGATTGCAGCAACACCATTTGTTGAATGACTCGCATAGATTGCAAGTCTTGCCATATGGATGATGTACCAAGCTTTGTTATCATCATATGGGTTATCAATAATCTGATATTTTTCAACATCTGTTCCTGTGATTCCCATTTTCTCTAAGTCTTTGATTAATGCATTGTTAATCTTAACAACATATTTGTATACATTTGGAAGTACAGACTTAAATAATTTGATACTCCATTTTTCAAGAGCTTCTGCCATAACTGTATGGTTTGTATAAGCAAATACTTCTTTACAAATCTTTAATGCTTTGTTAAATGAAAGTCCTTCATTTTCAACAAGGATACGACATAATTCAGGTACTGAAACAACTGGATGTGTATCATTAAGCTGGATAGCATATTCTTTAGATAATTTAGAGAAATCATTACCGTATTTAGCTTTGTATTTCTTAAGAATATCCTGAAGAGATGCACTTGAGAAGAAGTACTGCTGTTTTAATCTTAATTTCTTACCAGCATCTGTTGAATCATTTGGATATAATACAGCTGTAATAGCCTCTGCATCATTCTTTTCTTTGAATGCTTTATCATATTTCTGGTCATTAAATAAAGCAAAGTTAAATTCTTCAATTGGTTCTGCCTGCCATAATCTTAATGTATTAATCTTAGCTGCGCCATAACCAATTACTGGAGTATCATATGGTACTGCCCAAACTGACTGTCCCTTGAAGTCGATTCTTACTTTATCTTCTTCTCTTCTGATTGACCATGGATCACCGAATTTTGTCCAATTATCAGCTGTTTCTTTCTGGAATCCATTTTCAAAGTACTGTTTGTAGATACCGTAACGATATCTGATACCATAACCGTTTAATGTAACGTTCTGTGTAGCTGCTGAATCTAAGAAACAAGCTGCAAGACGTCCTAAACCACCATTACCCTGTGCATTATCTTCGATTTCTTCAAATACTCTGATATCGATTCCATTCTCAGCGAATAAATCAGCTAACTGATTCATAAGTCCAAGGTTCATAAGGTTGTTATATACTAATCTACCAATAAGAAACTCTGCAGAAAAGTAACATACTTTTTTGCTATCTGTTTCCCATGACCACTGATTAGCTAAACTCTTCATGGCTGCTTTTGATACTGCATTGTAAAGTTCTACTGTAGATGCTTCCTTAATTGTCTTGTTGTAATCAAGGTCTAAAATAGTTACAATGTTCTCCTTAAATGTACTCATTCCTTCTTTTTCTCCTATCTGCTCAATTATATTATTTTTGTTTTTATATTTACTAAAGTCTAGCATAAAATTCTGCTAATTCTTTAAGTTCTTTCGCTTTCTTCTTCGTAAGGCTTCCTTTTAACATTCTCCATTTCCAGTTATCTCCAACTGTAGATGGTGTATTCATTCTTGCCTCATTTCCGAGTTCTAATATATCCTGGACCTGAAATATTGCTATTGCTGCAACACTTGCATATGCCGCTCTTAATACCGCTGCAGGAATCTCTGATTTCTTGGTAACTCCAAGATACTTGTATGCATATTTAAGATCTGCCGCACTTCTGCTTGAAAAATATCCTACTACTGTTTCATTATCATGTGTACCACCATATACTAATGAATTAGGTTTATAATTATGTGGTAAATGTGAGTTAGTAGGACCTCCATCAAATGCAAACTCAATGATGTTCATTCCAGGATAGCCTGTCTCAGCTAATAATTCTCTTACTGCCGGGCTTACTATTCCTAAATCTTCAGCAATTATCTTAGCATCTCCGATTGCACTGTCTATAGCATCTGTAAGTTTCTTGCCAGGTCCCTGTCTCCAGACACCCTCTTTAGCATTTTCACAGCCTGCTTCAATCGAGTAATAATTTACAACACCAATGAAATGGTCAATTCTAATATAATCATATATTTTAGAATTGCTCGCCATTCTCTGTTTCCACCATTCAAAATCACATTCTTCCATTCTGTTCCAGTTATATAATGGATTACCCCATAACTGTCCATCCTCTGAAAATGCATCTGGTGGAACACCTGCAACATTAATCTGTTCGAAATCTTCATCAAGTTCGAATAAATCTTTATGAGCCCATACATCAGCACTGTCCATAGCCACGTAAATAGGAATATCTCCTATTATCTCTATGCCGCTTTCATTTGCATAAACACGTAATTTATTCCACTGCTCAAAGAACTTGAACTGACAGAATTTCCAGAAAGCAATATCATCTTTAAGCTCTTCTTTATATCTGTCTATTGCTTCAGGCTGTCTGGCTTTAATATCGTAGTCCCATTTTGACCATTCCTGATTGTCAAACTTGAACTTAACAGCCATATATAAACTATAGTCATCTAACCAATATTCATTATCTTTTTCAAACTGTGCATATTCCTTTGTCTCCGCATATGTACTATTATTAAATGCCATTCTTAAAATCTGGAATCTTGAGCCATATACAGTTGCATAATCAATATACTCTGCATTATCTCCCCAAGGGAACTTCTTAATCTGTGCTTTTGTTATTAATCCTTCTTCAACAAGATAATCTAAATCAATAAAGTATGGATTACCAGCAAAAGCTGAAAAAGACTGGTATGGACTATCTCCATAACTTGTAGGTCCTACCGGAAGCACCTGCCAATATTTCTGACCTGCTTCAACTAAATAATCGACGAACTTGTAAGCTTCTTTACCAAGTGTACCAATACCATATGGAGATGGTAAACTACTTATTGGAAGCAATAATCCTGCTCCACGCTTCAATGCTCTGTCTTTTTTTTCATTCATCATTTCAGCCATATTTTCACCTCATTGTTGTTATTCCGAAATACAACCTAATTTTATCATTTGCCAACTATGTAGTCAAGGTAATAAATTATAAATATTACCTTTATTTACTATTTTCGTAATTTTTTCGTATTTTTTCGAAAATTATCGAAATTTCTTATTGCATTTTTCATACTAGTTTGCTATATTATATACATTAATGCTTCTATTTTAAATTCTTAATAATATTTATTATATATCCAGGAGGACTTATATGGTAACAATTAAAGATATTTCTGATTATCTTGGCATTGCCTCAAGTACAGTTTCTAAAGGTCTTAATAATGCAACTGATATAAGCGACGAGACAAGAGATAAAGTCATAGCCGCTGCCATAGAACTTGGCTATTCCCCTAAGAGACGTAAACATTTTACCGGCCTTAATGGTCAATTCGAAAGGAAAGTTTGTGTATTTATAGAGAATATGGATTATGAAAACCGAGAGCAGTTTGGATATGATTTAATTCAGGGTTTTAAGCAATCCGCTGAAATTCGTAATTGGAAAGTTGATATAGTTCCTTCTAATTTGAATGCACAAAGTAAAAATGAATATGATAAATTTATGATTACTAATGGCTATAGTGGTGCATTTATGATTGGTTTCTCTATTCATAATGACTATAGTATGCAAATAAGTAAAACAAGAATGCCAACTGTACTTTTTGATAATTATATATTAAACAATCCTAAAGTAGGCTATGTTGGAACAGATCACTATGAAGGGCTTAAACTTGCAATTCATCATTTACATTCACTCGGACATACTAAGATTGCATTTCTTAATGGTGCAAGAAATACAATGGTATCTTCCCAGCAGACCCAGGCATTTTCTACCATTATGAATGAACTTAATCTTTATGTTGATCCACATTTATTAGAATCCGGATATTACGTTCCTGATTGTGCTAAATATCACGTTCCTAAATTCATTGATCGTGGTGCAACAGCTATTATCTGTGCCAGCGACTTAATTGCATCTGGTGCAATATCAGAAGTTCAGAAACGTGGTCTTAAAGTTCCTGAAGATATAAGCATTATTGGCTTTGATGATCTGCCAATATGTCAGAGTATAACTCCACAACTTACTTCTATTCGTCAGGACAGATTAAGTTTAGGCAAAAGTGCTATGATGTTATTAGACTGCCTGATTAATAATATTCCTATTAGTAAAGCAATCTTAAGAGCTGATTTAATTATAAGGGATTCCACTGCCGTTGTTAAGAACAGAGATTAAAACTATATTTAGTTTACGATTGCGGTCTTTATATAAGGATTCCACTGCCGTTGTTAAGAGCAGAGATTAAAACCTTACAAGATGTTCCCTTTACACCTACCACACCATTACAGCTTTCTAATTCTGAATTTCCTGCCTTTTTATCATTAATATAACATTTAAACACATCATTTTCAGAACCTATCCTAACATCTCTTTCTTTATCATCGGCATTAAAGATTACATAAATCTCTTTATCATCTTCTATCAATTTATATGCAATTACTTTTTCATCATCAGTATCAATAAAGGAATTTTTCTTTTTAATTTCCTTTGCATCTGACATCATGAAAACCTTATGTGACTTTCTAAATGCAATCAGACCTTTATAATATTCATACACATCATAATATTCTTTCTTCTTAAGATTATCCCATTTAATTGAATTAACATAATCAGATGACCTTACGCTATCACTTACATATTCACCATTCTCATCTTCTTTGGTTCTTAACATTTCCTCACCTGCATGCATTAGAGGTATTCCCTGTGACAGCATTACAATTGAAATAGCAAGAAGGTTCTGTTTAACAGCCTGTTCAAATGATATTTCCGCATTACATAAATGTATCTTATCAAATAATGTTTTTCTGTGTAGCTAGCAATACGTCTTTCTTTGTTAATTTAGTATTTAATGTCCATCCCTCACCATACATCATAATATTAGGTCTTATTTTATCAAGTTCCTCTCTGATCTTATTAATTGTATCAATATCAATAAGCCCTACAAGGTCAAATCTAAATCCATCAATGTGATATTCTTTAGCCCAGTATAATACAGAATCCACAAAATATTTGCTGACCATACTTCTCTCAGATGCAGTATCATTACCACATGCAGAACCATCAGACATTACACCATTCTTATCCATTCTGTAAAAATATCCCGGTACTGCTTTATTGATTAATATTCCAACAAACATATAGAATATAACATAGATAAAATTCTTGGGCAAGACAGAAAAAAGGCTCTTTACCTAATAGATACATAAGACATAATTTCTTCATAATCTATTAACATAAAGAACCTTTATTCATATATAATTATTTGATTTTTTAAAATAATTATTGCTATTTCTTATTACATACAAGATATGAAACTCCTGCTAAAACTATAATTGAAATAATGTCAATTATAATTACTGTTCCTGTACCTACTGAATAATCTTTATTCTTAGCATTTGAAACAGTAGCAGTATTTACTGGCTGTGTTTCATTGTTAGCAGTTGCTGTATCAGCAGCAACTGTTGTTTCTTCGCCTGCAGTTGTTTCTTCATTAACTGTTGTTGATTCCTGAGTTGCTGCCTCTGTTGTCTGGGCAGCCTGACTTGTTGATTCCTGAGTTGTCACTTCAATTCCACCAAGTTCATCAAAACCTTTTGTAGAAATCTTTTCTTCTCCGGATTTAATATATACATCAACATTATTTTCTGAAACCTCACTGATATCAACAGTTCTGTTCTTACCATATTCTGCTGTTGAACCATCTTTTGGTTTAACTACAAATGTAACAACTGTTGCCTCACTTGATGAACATGTGTAACTAACTGTTGCTTCATTACCACTTACTTTAAAGTCGTAATCAGTTCCCTGATTATATTCATCCCAGATAGCTAAAACATATCCACTATAATTTGCATCATCTCTATGATAATGTATTGTTATAGTTTTTTCATTATCTGCATATGCAACATTATTATTAATAAATGTCATTCCTACGACTGCCACAAAAGTGACAGCCATAAGTATTATCTTTTTAACTCTTTCCATAATAAATAACACACCCCTGAAACTAATTTAATTCTTTTTTTCTTTTTACAACGAGTACTGTTACTACTGCTAACGCAACTACACCAATACCGATAAACATTACTGTTCTTGTTGAAGAATCACCTGTCTTAACGATTGCTGCATTATCATCTTTAGGTGTATTACCATTTGAACCTGTATTTGCTTTATTATTTTTTACAAGAATTGTACAAGATACTGCACCAACTGAAACACTACCTGTTGCTGTTCCTAATAATTCATTACCAGCTTTGTCACCCTGAACATAAATGCCCCATTCACCATCTGGTAAATCTACACTTATAGGTGCATTGCTTGGGTTATAAACTACAACGATACCATCAGAAGCTTCACCATTTGCTCCACCTGCTATCTGGTATGCTATTGCTCTATCATCTCTTTCACCCTCAAGTAAGAATGTAAGGTTTTTATCGATATCTGTATCAGATGTCATTCTTAAGCCTGCATGTGCTTTTCTGAATGCTATAAGTCCCTTATAATAATCATGTGTTGTTGCATATGCTGCTTCATTTAATGTATCCCATTTAATAGAGTTAACTGCATCTGGTGAGCAATAACTGTTCTCTTCATATGTTCCATCACCATTTGGTTTAGTTCTTAAGATTTCTTCACCAGCCTGAATAAAAGGAACACCCTGTGAAGAAAATACGAATGCTGCTGCTAAGTTGTTCTGTTTAACTCTGTCTGCAAAGCTTGTCTCTGTATTTCCATCAGTAATTGTAATTCTATCAAATAATGTATAATTATCGTGACAAGAATTGTAGTTAACTACCTGATTTGGATTCCACTGCCAACCTGGATTAGCAATGATTGAAGATAATACTGTACTTAATTTTTCGAAACCACCTGTTACGTAACCTGGTGTTGTATTAAATACTGAACCTTTTAATGCATCACGTATAGCATCACTGAAGTATCCTGAACCTTGTGTTATATCAGCAGCAGTCTGGCTTGCTAATTTTACATCTTTTGTTGTAACTGTTGATGACATACTCCATCCTTCACCATATACAATGATATTAGGATTGATTGCACGAAGTGCATCTATCATAGCATTAATTGTATCTGTATCAAATAAACCTTCCTGGTCAATTCTGAAACCATCAATGTGATATTCTGTTGCCCAGTAAACTACTGAATCAACAATATATTTACTATTCATAGCACGCTCTGTTGCTGTATCATTACCACAACCTGAAGCATTTGAATTTGGTCTTGAATAATAATTTGGTGTAAGTTTGTTAATACTGAAATCTGATGCACTGTTAACATGTCCGTATACAACGTCCATTACAACGCTGATTCCTGCATTATGTAATGACTGTACCATCTGTTTGAATTCATTTACTCTGACTGCTCCGTTGTAAGGATCTGTTGAATAAGAACCCTCTGGAATGTTGAAGTTCTGTGGATCATATCCCCAGTTGTACTGTGGTGTATCTAACTTTGTTTCATCAACTGAAGCATAGTCAAATGTTGGTAATAAATGAACATGTGTAACACCTAAGTCTTTTAAGTAATCAACACCTGTTGACTGTCCGTATGAGTTAACTGTTCCTTTTTCTGTAAATGCTAAGTATTTACCTTTGTTCTTCATACCAGAAGATGCATCAATAGAGAAATCTCTGATATGTAATTCATAAAGTACATCATCAACATAATTAGGTGATGTTGCTGGACTCTTATCATTTGCCCAACCTTCAGGATCTGTAGAATCAAGGTCAATAATCATACCTCTGTTACCGTTAACACCTGAAGTTCTTGCATATGGATCAATGATATCTTCAACAACATTTCCATTAACTGTTGCTGTATATGTGTAATATACACCATTTAGGTCTCCATCAATAGAAGCTACCCATGTACCATTTACATCAGCTGTCATAGGAGTTGTCGAAATCTTATCGTCTGTTCCTGCTGTTCCTGACTGATATAAGTTAATAGAAACTTCTGTTGCTAATGGAGCCCAGACTCTGAAATCTGTTTTAGAAGCTGACCATGTAGCACCTAAGTCATTACCTGCATAAGTATATTTTTCATCAAATCCACCATTTGAATATACATCTGGTAATCCTATCATAAATGTCATACCTCCAAGGTATTCAATCTCGTAGCTCTTTAAGATATTTAACTTCTCAGCAACTGTGATTGTAAATGATGTTCCATTACCTTTAACACTCTTGATTGTCTCATATGTGTCATCTGTTGTATTTTTGATTTTAAGATTAAGTGCATCTACATCTGCTATATCAACTGCTGATGTAAATGTGATATTCTCTAAATCTTCTGTCTTAGCAGATGTAAGCTTGAGTCCTGTTACAGCTTTTGAATCATCAATTTTAACAGCTCCTACTTTTGAAGTAATATAAACTTCAACTGTACCTGAAACATATTTTGAAAGGTCAACAAATCTGTCTTCACTATAATCTTTTCCTTCCCAGCCTTCACCTTTCTTAACAACGTAACCAATCTTTAATGTAGATGTCTCGGTCTGCATTGCATATGTTGCTTCATTAGCACCGGCTGTCATCTTAGCCTCCCAGCCATCGCCAATTGTCCACAACCACAATCTGTAATCATCATAACTGCTTGCCCCTGTGAAATGGAAATTAACTGTTATTCCATCATTTTCTGCATTAGCAACAATGTAATCACCATTAATTGAAATTACTGATGTTACCAAAAGCACTAACGCAATAAGTAACGCTTTTAATCTTTTTTTCATAGTATCCTCCTTTTTATTTTAATGGCTAAATTTTATTATAACATAACAATCATAAAATTAGAAGTGGATTTTTATACAATTTCACTAAAATTATTATGTGTTATGCGATAATTTTTCTTATACTTTCTATATTTCCATCTTTTATAATATATTTCGCCTGTACATTTTCAATAATAGTTTTCTTTGGTGATATATTAGTATGTAAATATACTGAATCAAGACCTGCTTTCTTTGCCCCCTCAATATCTGATATCCAGTCATTTCCTATCATTACTGATTCTTCTTTTTTCAAATTATATCGGTTCAATAATATATTATAAAATGTCTTTGATGGCTTTCTGCATTTTTCATCCGACGAAAATACTATTCCGTCAAAATATTTATAGATATCTAAATATTTCATCTCATATTCTGAAATAATCTGTTGTGCATTTGATAAAAGATATATTTTCTTATTCTTCTTCTTCAATAGTTCTAACATTTCAACTACACCATCATATAATCTTATATATTCAGTAGATATAATTCTAAAAAATTGTCCTGCCACAATGCATGTATTCATATCTATATCTATCCCCTTGTTCTGAAATAATTTCATAAATACATTCTCAACCTTTATTTCCGGATAGTCATATTTATCTGACATTTTCTTTTCTTCTTCTTCACATATTCTGAAATATTCTCTTTTCAAGTCCACTGTTTTATACACTGCTCCATGAAATGCATAGAATTCCTGCATTTTCTTCCATAAATTAGCATTCCATTCATTAGTATTGATGTCAATTAGTGTTCCGTATAAATCAAAAATATAGTTTTTATACATAAATTCCTCCTGTAAATGCATTAAATTATAACAACATATTATATTATAGCATATATAATCCTCTATAACATCATATTTATTATAATGTTTCATCTTAATATATTTCTACACAATAAAGGAATAAAGAATGCCGCTTGCGACATTCCCCGCCTGCGGCGGGTTGATATAGCAACATTTTCTGCTCCGCCTCAGTGCGATCCTCGCGGAGCGTTTTTGCTTACCAGGACAATTTCAACGAATTTTCCTGGTAAGCAAAAAAAGAGAACATCATCTGTTCTCTTTTTCTTCTTTATATATCCTTCTGTACCTTCAAAACTACACATTAACTTATCTTCCAATTCTTAACTTC
>CABIWJ010000008.1 GCA_902362455.1 Eubacteriaceae bacterium | reverse complement strand
CGAGAGCGGTGTTGCTATCAGCAATATGCTGACCTACATCAACAAATGGCCCCACATCCGTTGGCTGCTTACCGTTGCCAATGACGGTGCAAACTCCATCTTCAAAGCACTGCGCGACAATACGGACGGCGCACAGGATAAATACTGCTCCGAACTCGTCCGCATCATGGAAAAGTACCCTTGGTGCAGCGGTGTGGATATCGACTTGGAAAAAGGCGATGATTACTCCACCCGCGAAGCGTCCACCGCCATGTTCGCCCATATCTACAGCACCGTGAAAGCCTATGATCCTACCAAGGAAATGAATATCTGTCTGCCGGGTATGACTTCGGTCAACGGCTCGGTCTGTAAATGATACTATAAGAATGTACATTGGGGAAAATAAAAATATACATTTTATCCGTTAACCTTCCTTTGAATTCGACTCAAAAAGTAGTTTCTTATCTTTGAGCCTGTATGACGGACCTTTTATTGATATAACAGTGGAATGATGCAGTAATCGGTCTAATACTGCATTAGCTAGTGTTGCAGAACCGAAGAATTCACCCCACTTTGAAAATGGCATATTTGTTGTAATTATCGTACTATTCTTTTCATAACGTTGTGAGTTTGTAATAAATATATTTAAAAAAGTAGAAAAAACTGGTATAATATAATAAAAAATTGGTTGTTGTTGAATGAAATCTCAGAATTTAAAAAAGTAGGCAGTGTTGTATTATGGTAATAATTATAGTAGTCTGCTGTACTAAATAAAACGCAAAGAGGGAAAAGTTATGTTTAAGAAGATGCCGGTATGTAGATTAATGATTTCCTGTCCTTCCGATGTGAAAACAGAGATAGAGATTATCAACAGAGTTGTGGATAATATAAATGATTCCATTGGTTTTTCTATGGATATTTTTGTTAAGACATTGTATTGGTCAAAGAATGTTATGCCAGAAGCAGGGGATTATCCACAAAGCATTATTAATAAACAGATTTTAGATAAATCGGATGCAATTATTGCTATATTTGGTAATAAAATAGGAAGTCCAACACAACATTATGAGTCAGGAACAATAGAAGAAATTGAATTAATGATACAGAAGAGAAAACAGGTATTTGTATATTTTTCTGATAAGCCAGTACGGAAAAGTGAAATTGATATGGAAGCAGAGGCAAAGATCCAGGCTTTTAAAGAAAAATACAGGGATAGAGGAATCTATGTGGTATATGGTTCTGATGAAGAATTTAATTATTATGTGAGTATGCATCTTACACGTTATCTTATAACGGAGCTTGCGAATGAAGTAAACCAAGTGAGTGAGAATACAAGATTTGACGATTCTATATTACAGGGAAAAGAAGTTGATTTAATTCATGATTATACCAAGTTCTATGATATAAAAAAGGTCACTTCATATGCTGATTCCAATATTATGAAAATCAGAACATATGGAAATAGCTTTGATGTGGATATTGATATAACCAATGTAACTAAAATGGGAAATCAGGAATTTGTAATGGCGTTATTTGAATATACTCCTTGCGATAACTGGTCTGCTTTTTTTGAAGCAGGATATTTTTTAGAATTTGATGTGGTAAGTAGTGGAGATATAGTAGCTTTCCAATTAGAAATAAAAGATGATATCCGAAACAAGATAATTGATAGAACATTACAGGTTAGCGGGGCGGTAGAACATTTCAAAATATGGCTTCCTTCTACAACAAGAGATCTAAGTGCATGGAGAAAAATATCACAAGTATGTTTTATTGTGTTTTTCAATAATATATATATAGACGGCAAAAAGGGTATACTGACAATTAGGAATCTTAAAATGATACAAAAATAGGATTTTCAAAGAATATGGAAAAAGAAGAATATAATAATAGTTATAATATCACTATTTTACAATAAATAATATTCTTTCTAAAAAAAATGTCTGCTGGTATATGCCCTTGTTAATGCAAACCTGAAGTCCTATGTGTTTTTTTCTTGGTAATCAGAAAAGCTTTCATCCTGATATGGTAGAAGTTTCATTGCACAATAGACAATGTTAATCGGATTACCTATTATCTATATGCCTTGTAACTTCGTAAAAAGTGTTGGTACAAAAATGAATGGAATGTTCCGACTCAAATGTCAATATGGGGACTATAAGCAAGCGTTTCAGCATTGATGATGATAAGTTGCAAAGTGGTGTTATATTTTTGGAAAAATTCACATGGAGAGAGTGAAATTATGAAGAGAATTAACGAAAAACAAATACTAATAGCCTTTTTTGATATATTGGGAACATCACAATTATTAAATGATGGAGAATTTCAAAAGGTTTATACTTATTATTCAGATATGATTAAATTGTGTAATGATAGTTATACTTCAATTACTGTCTGTAATCCTTTGTTTGGTAAGAAAGAGAGGTTTGGCAATTTGAATGATGTAATGTCTGACTTGGCTGATTTCGATACTCCATATCATATTATCAACTACGACTTAAGTCATGCATTTTTTAGTGATACTTTTTTGCTTTGGATAGAAATAGATCCTTTTTTACAACCTCTGATTGGTGGATTTTTGGAGAAATGTAGTATTGTTTTTTGTGAAGCATTAAAGAGGAAAATTCCTTTGAGAGGTACAATTTCTGTTGGAGCATCTATAATGGATGAAGAAAATCATCTTTTTCTTGGAAAGCCTTTAGTAGAAGCTGCGAAAGCGGAACCACATCAGAGATGGTTGGGCATCGCTATTGGAAAAACAATTGTTGATTTTGTCAAACGGTTTCACCCGATGGATATGAAATATTTGCTACCGTTTCGTGATCATTTGAAATATGATTCAGATCCGCTACTTAGTGATTTTGTACTTGATTGGTTTACATATTGGAATAAAAATGAAGATGCAGATCCTAAAGAAAAAATTAAGTCTATGAATGTAGAAAAAAGATTCGATAGTTACTATGAAAATACTCTTTTGTATGTTATGACATCTGAGCAACGGTATACTATCTGGAATGAGTATATGATTTGCCAAGATATTGATAAACTTAAGATTCTATGTGAAATGGGAGAGAATATTGATGAAATTAAAAAAAATTATAGAAACCAAGGCATAGAACTATTGACTTCGGATAAGGTGATGAGAAATATAGAATATATGCTAAATCGAAATGAAGCAATATGGTTTGATGAAAAAAATAGGGAGGTTTTGTCAATGTTCAAGAATGGGTTCATTGAAATTAATGGAATAAAGATGTCACTTGAACATTTGAAATCGTTATAATGCAATTCTATTAGCAGAAGTAAGGAAAATTATAAAACGACTTGAAGTTTAGCATATTCCTAAATATGTAAACTATTACTGTATCTAAAGATGCAAAATTAATTTTTAAACCGTTTAATTACATGAAAATGGCAAATGGTTACAGATTGCCAGACTCCATAATAATTTCTGATATAATGCGGTAAAGTCAGAAAGGATGATGGGATTATGGGGAACAGAGAGCATATATATGAAATTATTGCCGGGAATATCAGAAAAGAACGAAGAAGGCTTGGAATGAACAAGAAGTTTTCAAATTTGAAAATAAAACAGAAATACAGTTTGTTTCTATAACAAGATATTTAAATGTGTGTAGATAAATATCACAAGTATTTATTATTGTGCTTTGAACAACAAGGAAGTTATTAAATAAAATATGTCTGGGTTTGTATTTGTATTTTTTAGTAGTATTTTATTTCACAACAGAATACTTCACAACAAAAAAAGGTCATTTCACAACATTCCAGATAGATATTGCATGAACTTATCCGATATAATAGCTATAAATATATGTAAGCAAGGAAGTGACAATATGCAAATAGCTATCTGTGATGATGAAGTATCTATGGTTCAGATACTGGAAGAAAAGATAAAAAAGCTATTGCCAGATGCGGTTATAGATAAATATTTATCGGGTGATGAACTGATCGCAAGTGGCAGTAAGCCGGATATTCTTTTTCTGGATATTCAGATGCCGGGAATGGATGGGATGGAAACGGCAAAGATGCTTCGTCAGGACAATGAGGATATGATACTCATTTTTGTGACAGCAACAGAGGAATATGTTTTTCAGGCATTTGATGTCGGAGCATTTCATTATCTGGTTAAGCCATTTTCCGATGAGAAATTGAAAGAGGTTGTGACAAAGGCAGTCCATAACATAAAAAGGAGTTCCAGACTTGAAAAAGACGAAAAGTATATCATGGTACAGACCGCCGGAAGCCATATAAAAATTTTCCTGCGTGATATTGTGTATGCCGAGGTGTATAACCGGAAAGTTATTATCCATACACGAAGTATGGATATTGAATATTATGGTAAATTACAGGAATTAAGTGATATGGCAGGAACAGATTTTTTCCGGACACACAGAGCCTATCTTGTGCATTTTAAATATGTAGAAAAATATGATGCAACTTGTGTAACTATGAAAAATGGAATTGCATTGATTGCAAAAAAGAATTATCCAGAGTTTGTGAAGCAATATCTGAAGTATAACCAGAGGAAAGGAAATGAAGTCAGATGAGTTTAGTGGAAAGATGCTGGATGATCACATCGAAGTTTTCTGTTATTGCAATTTTAATTATTACAGGAATCTGTTTTGGTGTTTTTGTATATCCATATATGAAAAAGAAAAGGGAAGCTGCTCTGGTCAGTATTGTTTATATTGGAATTATGTCTGTGCTGTATCTGATACCGCAGCAGATTGGCAATTTTTCTGCATATATGCTGGGAGTTGTGGCTGCATTTCTTGTGATGTATGTACAGGACAGAAGAAACATCTATCAGAAAATATTTCTTGCAGTGACATTTTTTTCTATCCGTTGGCTTGCGGTTGCAATGGCAGACAGACTGGATGATTTTATCACAAAAGCTCTGGTTTTTGGGAATACGATTGCAGGAAGACAATGGCTGCAATATGGACTTTATGCTGGAACGAGAATTCTGGATATTGTGCTTTGTATCGTTTTCCTTGCAGTTGCAATCGGTCTGATCAATAAAGCATATGTATACAAAAATGATGAAATGAACGTTAAAGATCTGGTAATGCTCATCATACCTTCTCTTGTGGGAGTTACAGGATATGGCATTCTGCAATATTATCTGAATATTTATGAAAAAGATACAGGAAAGAGCCTGACAGATACCTATGGATTTTATGGAGCTTTAAGCTTTGTGCATTATTTTATCTCTATCATAGCAATTCTTGTTATGACAACGATGTTTCAAAACTGGAAGGTGGCGCAGGAAGAACAGACAGGGCAGGAGCTGGTATTAAATCAGGTCAGTGACATGAAAAAGCATATCGGGGAAGTGGAAAAGCTGTATCAGGATATCCGCAGCCTGCGTCATGATATGGGGAATCATATACAGATGCTGGAACATCTTGTGGCAGAGAATCATATGGACGATGCAGCAGAATATATGGAGCATTTGAAAAAAGAGTGGAATGAAATATCTCCTGAGATAAAAACGGGGAGTCCTGTCATTGATGTGATTCTGATGGAAAAGTTAAGAGAAGCAAAGGAAAAGCAGATTCGTTTTATATCAGATTTTCATTATCCGGGGGATACGAAATTAAATGCATTTGATTTAAGCGTGATCTTAAACAATGCACTGGATAATTGCATGGAAAATGTAAGTGGAGAAAATCCTTATATCAGTATCTCTTCTTTTCGGAAAAACAGTATTTTTATGATAACCATAAAGAACAGATATGAGGGAGAGTTAAATTATAAGGACAGTGATCTGCCGGAAACAACGAAATCCGGGAAGGAGCATGGAATTGGACTGCATAATATCCGGAGGGTTACAAGGATGTATATGGGAGATATATCTTTAGAGCAGGAGAATCAGGAAGTGGTTCTAAGTATTATGTTACAGGTAGAATAAGGACAAAAAGCACCTTCAAGGTGCTTTTTGTTTGCTTCACAACAAAAAAAGGGCGGTTCACAACATCGCTGTTTATTGTGAAGAAAGATATGCCGAAAAATCAGTAAAGAGAAATCATGTTGTACAGATTTTTTAGGAAACGGATTTCAGAATTTAAGCTCAAGGAGGACAATACGATGAGAATCAATGGATTTAGTGGGACAAATACGCAGACAGGAACAATGGGAATGACACAGGGAAATGATTCTGTAAGTAAAAATATTCAGAATCAGATTGCAAATGCACAGCAGAAGCTACAGGAATTATCATCGAATGAAGAAATGTCATTAGAGGATAAGATGAAAAAGCGTCAGGAGATACAGCAGGAGATTAACAATCTCAATCAGCAGTTAAGACAGCACCAGATCGAGCAGAGAAAGGAACAGCAGAGTAAAAATTCGTCATCTATGGATGATATGGTGGCTGGAACAAGTAACACTTCTAAAAAGAAAGACACCGGATTGTCACAGGCAAGTATGCAGGCGATGATCTCAGCAGATTCTTCCATGAAACAGGCAAAGGTGCAGGGAAGTATGGCAACACAGATACAGGGACGTGCCAGTGTGCTTGAATCTGAAATCAAACAGGATGCCGGAAAAGGAAATACTGAGAAGAAGGAAGAAGAACTGGCAGAGCTGCAGGCAAAGGCACAGTCTGCGACAGCAGCACAGATGTCTACACTTGCAGATGCAAATAAATCAGTAGAAGAAGCTGCAAAAGCGGAGAACAGCAATACAGAAGACACTGCAACAAAGAACAATACTGATAAATCCGAGAAAACACAGGAATCTGCGGGGGCTGCGGCAGAGGAGACAGACAACGTAAAGAATACGGATATCAAAGGGGAAACACAGGCGACAGTAGAAACACCGACTCTGGAAAATGCACAGAATGCAACACAACAGGCAGTGTATACACCGATTGATATTCGTTTATAGTTGGTAAAGGAGAATGGTATTATGTCAGAGATTAAGAGTTTTAGTGATTACACAAGTAAATATAACAGCAATGTAGATTATTCCACATTATTTGGCGGAACTTCCGACAGTTCATCCGTAGGAAACACCAATATGCTTTCTGATTATGCTGCGATTAAAAACGGAAGCTATGGAAAACTTATGAAAGCATATTATGCAAAGCAGGATGCAGAAAAATTATCGGGGAAAGGAGATACTTCACAGAAGCTTACACTGATGAAAGCAAGTGCGGATTCCCTGAAAAAATCAGCAGATGCACTAAACGATGCATCACTCTGGGAAAAAAAGAAAATAAAAAAGAAGGATGAAAAGACTGGGGAAGAAACAGAGGTAGAGGATTATGACTGGGATGCAATTACCAAAAAAGTGAAATCTTTTATTGATGATTATAATGATGTTGTTAAGGAGGCAGGAGAATCCAATACAAAAGATGTCCTTAGAAATGCTTCATGGATGACAGGCATGACAGACAAAACCAGTCATTTACTTTCTAAAATAGGTATTACCATAGGAAAGGGGAATAAGCTGGAGCTGGATGAAGATGAATTGAAGAAAGTAGATATCAGTTCATTGAAAACGGTTTTTACAGGTTACAATTCCTTTGCAGGCAAAACAGCCCAGAAAGCAACTGGTATATCAAAAGCTACGAACCGGGCAAGTGCGACTTATACAAACAATGGTACATATTCGAAAAAGGATTCCACTCTAACGTCAAGTAAGTTAGATAAGGAAGTATAGTATGTTAAGCCTAAATGACAAGAAGAAAAATCTTTTGTATTAATTTGTCGGGAAGGAGGAACCAGTTGAGTTTTACAGTCAATTTATCCAGTGGAGGTTTACTGATAAATAGATTTAATAGTTCTAATATGTTGAAAAGTACACAGGAAAAATTGCAGCGACAGCAGGAACGGGATAATAAGGTGGCTTTTTTTGAAGCACAAAAAGAAAATTTGAAAAACCGAAAGGCTGACAGTTTGGAAGAAATCTCTGAAAAGCTGGAAATGTTTCATAATTATGAGGATGAAATTGCGGCAGCAAATCAGGAGTATAATAATTCACAGATGTTTCATGTCATAGACGAGGCAGAAGAACATGGCGAAAAGATTGCGGAAGCTGCTGAGAGGAATAAGCCTAAAACAGAAGAAGAACGAAAAGAAGAAATGGTGGATGAAGCTCTTGGAACAGAGGAAAACAAGGGCATGATGTCTGAAATCATGGACGAACTTTCGGAGACAACCGAAGAAATGACAGAGCAGATGACGGAAAAAACTGTGGAGAATATGGAAGAACTTCCAGACAAGGTTTTGCAGGAGCAGCTTGCTACAGATAGTTTAGAGGCAGCAGAAATGGTACAAACAGACACAATTAAAAGGTATGTGCCGATTGATATTAGAGTCTAATGGTATTTATCTGGGAAGGAAACAGCTATGAAGATTTACAATAATACAAATATTACATATTCTGCAATCGAACATAACAGCAGGAAAAATACAAAGCAAAATGTTCCGGCAGATTTAGAAAAGAAAATGACACAGTATACAGATACACTTTCCATTTCCAAAACAGGGCAGGAGAGCTTTCGACATTTATCTTCTGTCAGTTCTATGGATTATCAGAACCGTTTTGAGAAGGAAGTGACGGATATATTTGTCAAAGAAGATACAGAGAGTGTAAAAACTGATTCCTTTGAACATCATGTAAACAGAATGGCAGAAGCATATAACAAAATGAAAAACAGCATTGAAGAAAAATATGCGGAACAAGATTATGAGCCGGAGTATTATGTGACAGAATCGGGCAAAATTGAGGAATTAACCAAAGAAAAAGAACTGGATATGCTGAATCAGGCATATGAAAATCACAGTAATTTTATGGCAACTTCAACAGAAATCTGGTCAGAATTACAGGATTTTACCCCATCGGTAGTTTACCATAAAGGAAGTGAACAGACAGCAAATGAACAGAACATAGGTGAGAACCAGGAGAATACTGCAAAATCTAAAGAAAAGGGGGTTATCCAAAATTCGGCATATCAGGCATTTTTATCCGCCATCCAGTCGGATAACCAGAAATTATCGCAGCAGTATTCGGGTGACTGGAAAGATTTAAGGCTAAATCTGAATGTATTAGATGGTGATCGGAAAATGCTTAATGGTATTTGGGATTATTATGCTAATAAAAGGTAATGAAAGCTTTGTAATACGAAAGGAGATGTTAGTATGGCAGTTACAGGTGTAAACAATTACTCTAATATTTACACAAATGCTTATACCGGTAATATACGGAAAAATAATGCTAAGGAAACCACAGAAAAGCAGGTTGTGGAGCAAACAGAAGATGTAAAGACAGGGACAACCCGAAAAACTGCAGCGGATGAACTTTCCTATCTTTCTAAAAAATTTGACAATTATAGTTTTGTATCAGCAAATTATAGTCCGGGGATGAAATATGGTAAATCAACTACCACGAATGTAGCGATTTCTCCTCAGTTTTTAACAAAAATGGCAAATGATTCAGACTTAGAAGATGAGTACATAAAAGAAATTGGTAACATGAAAAAACTAGATGAGCAGTTTGCAAAGCAACAAGCAGATATTGGATGGAGAGTTGAACAGGGATGGGCAATAGATAAAGATGGAAATATTAGTTCATGGGCAATAGGACATAAAGATTCAAAAGTAAAATCCTTTCTCCAGAATATGAGTGAAAAAGCCGAAGAAATCCTACAGAAGCAGTTGGAAAAAGCAAAGGATACAAAGGAAGAAAAAGAAGTATTCTCGATGAAAAAGCATAAAGAAGTTATAAAAAAGAACAAGGTTGATTTGAAGGTGTAAATAATCAGATTCGAAGTATTATGCAGAAAAAATGCATAGCATTGAGGGAGCCTTGCGTATGTCAGATGAAATCAATGCCCAGTTCGGATTTGAAAGAGTATTCGGTAAGACTAACGGCAATGCAGATACTGATACAAAAATTACAAAATTTGGCATCTCTTTTAATAGTGACGGAACTACCACATTCTTTGCAGAGTTAGAAAAATCATCAGCCAGTCAGAAAGAATATCTTGAAAAGCTTCAGGAAAAGAAAGCTGAGGAGAAAAAAGAGGCAAAGAAAAAGGAACAGTCCAAGCAAATCGAAGTAAGAAAAACTACGGTTCAGGCAAATTCAAAAGAAGAACTTTTGGATAAGATCAAAAATATTGACTGGGATTCTACCAAACCGGAGGAGAATAAAATCGGCGGAAGATTTAATTGTATCCACATACAAATAAACCACCTGCTATGCAGGTGTGTTCCCAGAAAGCTTTAGCTTCAAGCAAAAAACCTCCTTTGCTATAATTAGTAAAGGTTCGCCAACCGTACTAAATAGCAAAGGAGGTATCCAAATGGACAATAACAGTTTATCACACACAAAGTGGACTTGCAAATACCATATAGTATTTGCACCAAAGTTTAGAAGAAAAGTTATCTACAAGCAGATAAGACAGGATGTAGCACATATACTAAGCGAATTATGTAAAAGAAAAGGAATTGAAATAATTACAGCAGAGTGTATGCCAGATCATGTACATATGTTTGTGAGTATACCACCAAAGTATAGCGTGTCAGAAATAATGGGATATTTAAAAGGAAAAAGTTCGTTAATGATATTTGAAAGGCAGCGAATTTAAAATATAAGTATGGAAATCGACATTTCTGGTGCAGAGGATATTTTGTGGATACAGTAGGTAAAAATGCAAAGAAAATAGAAGAGTATGTACGAAATCAATTACAAGAAGATTTGGAATATGATCAAATGTCATTAAAAGAGTACATTGACCCGTTTACGGATGAGCCAGTAAACAAGGCATAAAAAAAACTTTAAGGGGCAGCCTGTGACAGTAGTGCGGCTGGCGGACTCTTCATAGCTCTTTAGAGCTGGCAGGTATCACAGGCTTATAGCCGCAGAGCAAACCACCAGCTAAGCTGGTGGTACTGATTTTGTGAGAATTAAAAATATATACAAATGTAATATGCTTGTGTAGTCAGAGTGTAGCCTAAGTATATTTTTATAAAGTAAATTTCTATTTTTCATTCAAAAATAAAATAATGGATTTAATATAAAATTTTATTGCAATTTAAAGAGCAATTTAGGTATATCTATGATAATATATATCTAATTATTTTAGCATAAAATGTAAATAGGAATGGAGGTACATCTGTGAAAATAGCATTTATAATATGGAGTATCGTTGCAATTATATTTTTTATAATGGGATTAATTGATAGAAAATCTGATAAACCTGCGGGTTTCTGGGCAAATGCAAAAGTATCGGAGATTGAAAACATACCAGAATATAATAATGCTGTGGCAAAGATTTGGTTTGTATTTGCAGTGGTATTAGAATTACTTGGTATTCCATTACTATTTATTAAGCAAAATAGTCCGATGATTATGTTTGCGGTAATTGGAATGATGATTTTAATTATTGTAATTATGGTTGTATATACAAAAGTTGAGGATAAATATAGAAAAAAGAGATAGGGTTGTGTATAACTTATACAGGCGAGAATATAATTCGCTGTTTATGGTAAAGACAAAAAGAATGGTAATTACTATAATATTTACGGAGGTGACAGAAATGGACTTAAAAAAAATAGGTAAATTTATAGCAGTTCTTAGAAAGGAAAATGGATATACACAGGAACAACTTGGAGAAAAAATTGGTGTAACAAATAAGACAATATCAAGATGGGAGACAGGTACATATCTGCCACCAGCTGACATATTGTTAATAATGAGTGATTTATTCAAAGTTAGTATTAATGAAATTCTTAGTGGAGAAAGGTTAACAGATGAGAAGTATAAAGTTGCTGCTGAAGAAAATATTAAACAGATGATAAAATCAGGTAGTTTTTCAATTAAAGAAAAAATAGATTTTTATAAAAATAAATGGCTTAAAGACCACATATTTTTAATAATAGTTGCGGGGTTATGTATAAGCGGATTGGTTATAGCTGGAATTATAATAAATAAAAAGTGTTTGTTTATAGCATTAGTTATGTTTATTATCACCCATTGTATAAGATATAATATGATGATGACATATGTTGAGAAAAATGCATATGATGGAACTGGAATTGAAAATGCAGATAAATAATAAACATAACCAATTAACTGGATATTAATGTCTAGACTTACATTCATCCCTATAAATATCGTAGGAATAAATGAGTATAGCTACTACAGCAATTGCTAAATAAATGAGCATTAGTATAGTAGATAGATTTCCACTTACAAAAATAGATGTTATAATTGTTAATAGCCCTGTAATGATAAGTGCAATTGCACCAAAATGATTAGATTTAGCCCAAGTTACATCATTATACATACTCCACGAAATTCTCACACCAATAGTTCCGTTTTTCTTTGTTTTAGGCATATAATTTCCAAGAATAATATAAAGTACACCCAATAATATACAAGAAACTTTAGCAATATCGATTGAAGCGTGAGTTGAATTTTTCGTGGCTTCAAAATACGAACCAAATAAAATAAAACATTGCATTATTCCAAAAACAATGGAAGTTGAAATTGAAACAATAATAAGGCATTTAGCATTAGATGCTGCTTCATGACGCTCTTTATCTGTTGAAGCAGTTAAAGCCTTTTTCTCATAATAAAGAATAAATATTTGCCAGAAGAGAGTAATTAAAATAATCAAAATTGGAAAAATAATATTTTCGTATTTAGACCCCCATCTGTCAATCTGACCTGACATATCATAGTGCATAGGTACAGAATCAGGCATAAACTGTATTACAATGCCGGTTAATATTAGTGGAATAATAGAGATTATCCACATTATTTTTTTAGATTTGAAAAATTTACTCATTTTTGTTACCTCCAAACTGTTTTACCCACAAGATTAGTTCTTCAAAGACGCTTGTATTTATTTCATAATAAATAAAGTTTTTGTCTTTGTATTCCATAATCAGGTCAGCATTTTTTAATAATTTTAGATGATATGAAAGTGCGGCAGGCGAGATATCTAATTTCTCAGCAATTTCTCCGGCACTCATTTTACCATCTTTAAGCATTACCAGAATGTCACGGCGCTGCTTATCAGACAAGACTTTGAAAATATTTAATTCACTCATTTTAACACCTATTTAAAAATAATTTTAAATAGATTATAATATAAATTTGTTATATGTCAATAGCTATTTAAAATATTTTTTAAATAGCTATTTCATATAAAGTAAATTTAAATTTTAATAAAAGTAGTAAAATGTATAGAAATTCAATAATAAATGTGGTGTATAAAGATAGTGGAGTGACAAAAAGATAAGTTATAGAAAAAAGTCTTTAGAAAAATGTGATAATTGTGAAAGATGAAATTATTACCAGTAAGTTGACAATTATCACAAAATTCTCTAAAAACTTTTTTCTATAAATATTAATAAAATATGTGTTTGAATATAAAGGACAATTAAGCAGTAAGCTCCACAAATTTTCTATGAAGAAATGAATATTTCATTTGAATGGAATTAAGTTCATATATAGCACTGTCTATTAATTCAGGTTCGGTCACGTTCTGAAGAATGGTGTATACTGCATCTAATGCTAATTTTGTTTCCTCTAATTCAATTTTAAGTATTTCCTTTTCTGATAACTGATCTCTATATTCATTTAATAGCATGGTATTTGATGGTTTTTCCCTTTTTCTGAACAAAATTACACCTCTTTTTACAAATATTTCATATATAAGTATAGTCATATAATAATAAATTTATTCATTCAAATAAGTTACAAATAATTTTGATATTATTTTTAAAAACCTATTTACAAAATCAAACTTATAATATATAATATGTTACATCAATAAGTTAACTTTTGAAAATATATATGGAGGTAAATGACATGAATGGGTAATCAGATAATAATTGTTGTTTATGATACAGATGAAGAATATATAACTGGTATTAATGAATATTTGTTGGATTATATTAATGAAAGGTATTCGATATTTACATTTAGCAATGTTGATAAATTCAGAGAATTTTGTGAAACAAATAATATTAATATTCTTATATTGGCAGAATATTGTATAGATATAAAATTAATAAAAAATATTAATGCATATATCCAGATTTTGTCAGAAGAGAAGAATGTTTTAAGAATTCAAGGGTATGAGGCAGTTTATAGATATCGGAAAATGTGTATGATAATTAGTGATATACTGAATAATTATGCTAATTATACATGTAAAAATTCAGATGTAAAAGATAATATATTAGATAGGGATATGAATGTCAGGATAACAGCTATTTATTCGCCTGTTAACAGATGTGGAAAGAGTACATTATGTATGAAATTAGCTTATGCATTAAAAGAGAATAAGTCGCTTATTATTGATTTAGAAGAATTTTCTTTAAATAAAGATATTTTTGATGGAGGGCTTAATATATCAGATTTGATATATTATTGTCTAAAGGAAAATAGTAATTTCAATATAAAATTAGATGCAATAGTTAAGAAATATAATAATACAGATATAATTCCGCCTGTTAATAATATATCTGATATATCTGAGATAAATGAGGACATATGGGCAGAATTAATTATTAAGATTAAAGATAGTGGAAGATATGGAGATATAATAATTGACGTTTCAAATATGGTAGGAGATATATTTAAAATATTTAAAATATGTAATTATGTATTTGTACCACATTTAAATGACAATTATTCATCAATAAAATTAAAACTATTTTTTAATTATCTTGAAAATGTAAATAATGAATTAAAAAATACTGTAATAAAGAAGATTGATGTCAGTAATGTACTAAGCAAAGGTGACGATTACATTATTAAAGAGATGACAGATATAATGATGGAGGGAAATATTGGATGATATAAATAAATTAAGAGAAAAGGTAATGGAAAAAATAGACGTTTCAACTGAAATATCAGATGATAGGGTAAAAGAAATTGTAGATGAAGTTATATTGGAATATGGTAATGAAAAAGGTCTATCGGTTAGAGAAAAATACAGATTGCAGAAAGAGATATATGATTCTATAAGAGGATTGGATATTTTGGAGGAATTACTGGAGGATAAAAATATAACTGAAATTATGATAAATGGTCCAGATAATATTTTTATAGAGAAAGATGGTAGAATTGAGAAATATAATAATAGATTTAGTTCAAAGGAGAAACTGGTAGATATAATTCAACAAATAGTATCAGGAGTAAACAGAAGGGTTAACGAATCATCGCCTATAGTTGATAGCAGACTTAGTGATGGATCGAGGGTAAATGTTGTTCTTAATCCTGTTGCCATTAATGGTCCGGTTGTAACTATAAGAAAATTTCCGGAATATTCAATAACCATGAAAAAGTTAATTGAAATAGGTTCTATATCTTTAAATGTTGCTGATTTTTTAAAACTATTAGTAAACGCCAAATATAATATTTTCATAAGTGGAGGAACAGGTTCAGGAAAAACTACTTTTCTAAACGTATTATCAAATTATATTCCCGGTGATGAAAGAATAATTACTATAGAAGATTCGGCAGAGTTGCAGATACAAAGTGTTGATAACCTAGTCAGGATGGAGGTTAGACAGGCAAATGATGAAGGAGAAAATGGAATAGATATAAGAGCTTTGATAAAATCTAGTCTGAGAATGAGGCCGGATAGAATTATTGTTGGTGAGGTACGAGGAGCAGAGGCACTAGATATGTTGCAGGCAATGAATACCGGACATGATGGAAGCTTAAGTACCGGACATGGAAATAGCCCAAAAGATATGCTTAACAGATTAGAAACTATGGTTTTAATGGGTGTAGATATGCCATTGAAGGCTATAAAGAGTCAGATTGCATCAGGTATAGATATAATAGTACATCTGGGAAGATTAAGAGACAGAACCAGAAAAGTCTTGGAGATAGTTGAGATAACAGGATTTAATGGAGAAGAGATTTTGACAAATACTATATATAGATTTGAAGAGGATAATATTGAAGGGACAAATAAAGGTATAGTAAAAGGAAAACTGAAATGGACAGGAAATACTTTGATTAATCAAAAGAAGTTATTTGATGCTGGTTACGGTAAGGAGGATATATCATACGGAGAATGAAATAGACTATAGCATTTATAGAATGACCATTAAGGAGTGCATATTAAGTATTATAGTAATTATAGGTATAGCATGTATATTTTCATATGTTTTCTATGATAATTTATGGATTTCAATTGCATTTGTTTTACCTGTATATTTTTATTTAAAATTGATAAAAAAGGTATTAATACAAAGAAGAATACAGAAGTTAAATGTTCAATTTAAGGATTTTTGTATGTCAATGACAGCACAGCTGATAGCAGGATATTCTATAGAGAATTCTCTTGTGGAAGTATATAGAGAATTGTCGCAGCTATACGGAAAGGAGTCATATATATGTACGGAAACAAAAATACTTATAATTAAATTAAGGTTAAATATCACAATAGAAAACGCAATAGAGAATTTTGCAATTAGAAGTGGGATAGAGGATATTAAATTATTTTCAGAAATTATAAGTATTGCAAAGAGGAGTGGTGGTGATTTAATAAAAATAGTAAAGAATGCAGCAAATTCCATAAGTAGAAAAATAGAAACAGAAAGGGAGATAAAAGTAATAATTAATTCAAAAAAATATGAACAAATGATTATGAATATTATTCCAATATGTATCATTGTATATGTAAGACTAACATCACCAAATATGATGAGTATTATGTATAATTCAATAACTGGTAGAATTGTAATGTCAGTATGTTTAATGATATATGTGTTCGCATTCTTTTTAGGATATAAAATATCAAAAGTAGAGATATAAGAAAAACTTAATAATTATATTTAGATATAACAGGGGGTGATATATTGACGTTTATATGTGTGTACTCAGCAATTATCTTATTATTTTTAATTATATTTTTTTGTACAGGAAAATACAAGAAAGATGTTTTTGATAATTTGGATAAAAAGGAAAATCCATTTAGATTTATTTACGGAATGTCAGCCTGGATTCTTGATTTTATAGATAAAAAAATATACAGATTATCATATGCGAAGATAGGTAAGAGAATAGAAAAAATAAAGGTCAATAATTACAAGAAAGAGGATACATACATATATATGGTATCAAGAATTTCTATTTCTATTATTGCATTTATTTTAATTATAATATTTGGAGATTTAATATGTTTAAATAATACTTTTTCAAAAACTGGTAATGTAAAAAGTATTTTTAGAAAAAATTATGGAGAGGGTGAAAAAGTATATGAATTAGAAGCAAAGTTTAAGGACGGTTATAGACAGAATGTTAAAATAAAATTACCCGAAAAGGCCAACAGTTATGATGATGTAAAGCTCATTTTTGAAAACAGTTATCAAAGTATTTTAAAAAACATGCTAAATGGTAATCAAAGTATTAACAATATAACAGGTGACGTCAAATTAATATATAGTTTGGATAACAATGTTACAGTTGATTGGAATTTAAATAACACATTATATATAGATTATGGTGGAAAAATCTTATGGGATAACATTGGTAATGTGGATAAAGTAAGTGTAGATATAGAAGTTACGTTATCATTAGATACATATTCAAAAACATATAATATTCCATTGACGATTAATAAAGCGGGAAGAAAAAAGAGTGAGATAATAGACGAATCAATAGAAAAATATATTGATGAATATACGAAATCAGATAAAGAAGTGGAACTGATGAATAGTATAAATGATGAAGAAGTAGAATTTGTGGAAAAGAAAAAGAAATCATCAATAATATACATATTTATTGGTGTCGTAATGGCTTTGGTATTATATATGATTAAGGGTAAGGAATTACAGGACTATGAAGATAAAAGAAGAAAACAATTGGAAATCGATTATGTAACAATGGTAAATAAAATCACAATATTGCATAGTGCGGGAATGACGATACTTGCAGCATGGGATAAGGTTATATCTGATTATGAAAAAAATAAAAGTACTTTAGGAATGAGATATGCATATGAGGAAATGAAATATGCCAGACAGAAAATGAAAAATGGATATTCAGAGTGCCAGGCATATTTAGACTATGGTAAACGATGTGGAATACATTCTTATATTAAGTTTGGAAATTTACTTGAACAAAATATAAGAAAAGGAACTAAAGGATTATCAGAAATACTTGAAAGTGAAGTAAATGATGCTTATGAAGAAAGAAAAGCATTAGCAAGAAAAAAGGGTGAAGAGGCAGGAACTAAATTATTATTACCTATGGGAATTATGTTAGTTATATCAATGGCAATAATAATAATTCCGGCATTTTTATCAATGGGTATATAGAGATATTAAATATGAAAGTAGAGGATATATATGAAATTAAAAAACAAAATTTATAAATCAATTAACAATTTATATTATAAAGCACGATTCAATCAATTAATGAGTGATAATTCAGGTATGGGTGTTGTGGAAGTAATTTTAATAATAATAGTCTTAGTTGGGCTTGTTGTTATCTTCAGAACACAAATAACTAAAATAGTAAATACATTATTTTCTAAGTTAACAAGTAAAATAAATACTTTTTAAAACAATAAAATATTATAGAAAACAGAGGAGTAAATAAGGGGTATGAAAAAAACGGCAAAAGGAAGCATTACAGTATTTTTGTCTCTTATAATGTTATTAATTTTCTCGTTAGTCTGTACAGTGATTGAAATATCAAGAGTATCAAGTGCATACGCAAGATGTAACGAGATAACATATATGGCGTTAGATTCTACATTTTCATCTTATGCAAGAGAAATATTTGAAGATTATGGAGTTATGGTTCTATGGAAGAATGACACACAGTTATTAAATGATTATACAAAATATGTAGATAAAAACTCAAATTATAAAAAAGACTTTAAATATAATATATATGATGTATTAGGTCTAAGACATAATAACAGTAAAGTAGAAACTGTGAAGAATGTAATGGATAATGGTGGTGAAATAATATATGACCAGATATGTGATTATATGAAAAATGCAATTGCCCAGGATGTTATAGACAGACTAATTGAGAATAGCAGTGCATTGTCTCAAAATAAGGATATAGAACAATTTAACAAGAATTTAGAAGTGTGTTCAGACAGGCTTACAGACATGGAGGTGAATGTTAAGAATATATTTGATGATATTAATGCCATAAAGCAATGCCCATATAATCCAAAGGAAGTCATTCAGAATATGAAGGACAGGTTAAACGAGATTAAGAGTATAGAACCGACAGATGATTACAACAGACAGGTAAGAGATAATTTGTTTGATATGTATATAATTGAGTATAGAAAGTATAAAGAATGGAAGAGCACTTTAGATAATAATATTCAGGATATATTAATTAATTCAGATAAATATTTTGAAAATTTAGGATTAGCAAAAGACTATGTTGATGATATGGATACAAAATTAGAAAAAGAAAAAGCTAATTATCAAGATGAATTATACTCAATTATGAAAGAGGAGATAACAAATTTAAAACAGGAGGTGTTCAATAGTGATAAGGATAACTATAACATAGAAAATAATAAGAAAATGACATTGGAACAACAAGAAATAGTAAAAAAAATAGGCAATTCTATGTCTCTAATATCAGAAAGAACTGATGAATTAGATTATAGTTATAATAAGTTATCAAATTATGAAAATGCAGATGTATTAATAGAAGATTCATATAAGGCAATTTATGTGGCAGAGGAAAAAATTATAGACTATGATTTTAACCTGAGTGTAAATTATTCAATTGAGGATGCTGCAAAGAAGAAAAATGAAGTTGTTGATTTTGTTAAGAAGTTGAAGAAAAATGGAGTAATGGGATATGTTGTAAATGGAGATATATCAGATAAAACTATAGATAAGAGTAAATTATCGTCAGATACATATAAGGACACTGAACATAAATGGAAGAACTATGGGAGAGATAAGGAACTTTTAAGAAAAATATTGGTTGGTCAATATATTTTTGACAAATTTAAGGATTATATAAGTGAAGAAAAAAAAGGACAATTAAATTATGAGATAGAATATATTTTATTTGGAAATGATTGTGACAGAGATAATTTAAAAGAATGTATTAATAAAATTATTTTGTTAAGAGAGGGTTTTAATTTTCTATTTTTATTAAAGGACAGTACAAAGAGAAATGAAGCATATGAATTAGCACTAACAATTGTAGGTTATACTGGTATGCCCGCAATAGTAAGACTTACTCAATTTCTGATAATAGCAGCCTGGTCATATGCAGAATCCGTTGTGGATGCAAGGAATCTGCTAGATGGTGAAAAAGTAAGTTTAATAAAGAAAACGGATGAGTGGAATTTATCGTTATCAAATTTAAAAAGTCTTAATTCAGACAATAATAAAAATAAAGTCGAGAGTGGTTTAACATATGAAGATTATCTTAGATATATGTTAATCTCGCAGGATAAATATACACAGGTAATTAGAATGCTTGATTTAATGGAATTAAATATTCAGGATAAATACAACGTGAATTTTCAGATGAAACAGTGTATTGTACAAGCTACATTATATACTGAATATAAAGTAAAAAGATTATTTTCTGATATAGGTTTTACAAGAAAAATTATTAGAGATAAAGAGGATAAATTTATTATAAAAGTAAAGCAGACATCAGGTTATTAGTAGAAAGACATAGTTAAGTAATAAATTATATAAATTACATTAATTGTAAAAATTTAAAATAAATGAAAGGGGTTGATAAAAATGTGCTTTTATTATCTGTTAAAATGTATTAGTTGTGCTAAAAATTTAATCAATAAGTTGCCTATATGTATAAAAAATACAATGAATAAAAAAAATACTCCCCCGTTAAATGTTAATACTCTCCAGATTCAAGGTTGCGGTTACAATGATAATAATATTAAGAGTGGCAGTAATAAAAGCACATTTTTATCAACCTCAATAATAAAAGATAAGTGGATACCAGGAAGTATGACTCTCGAGGCATCAATGGTTTTGCCAGTATTTATATATGCAATTCTTGTATTTGTTAATTTTTTTATAATGCTTAATTACCAGAATATAATGCAGAATAATGTTAATAATGCTGCAAAGGCAGTTGGAAGATATATGTATCTTGAGGATAGAGCAGGAGGATTAATAGATAATAAGAAAAAGTTTGAAACTATCAAATATGATAAAGATATATTAATAAATGGAATAAATACCGGTTATGTGTGGAATAAGATTCTGACAGATGAAGTAAAAAAATATACAGAGAATATTAATGTAGTTAGAGGTATATTAGGAATTTGTATTGGAGAGTCTGATATAAATAATAACCAAGATGGAATAAATGATATAAAGGTCTATTATAAAATAGAAGTATGGAGATTAGGAAAATCAAGAGGACGCCTGAGAATGGCAAACAGGTGTTACTTTAGAAGCTGGATAGGTGAGAGTATATGTGAAAATGCAGCTGAAGGGTTACAAAAAGTTTATATAACCAAAAGTGGAAAAGTATATCATCTATATAGAGATTGCACACATATAGAATTATCTGTACACAACGTAAAATTTGGTGAATTAAATGAGTTAAGAAATTCCTATGGAGGAATATACAAAAAATGTGAAAGATGTGTAAAAAAGCTGCCCTCAGAGAATTATATTGTGTATATAACAGATAATGGAGATAGTTATCATTGCAATGAAAAGTGTAGTTCAATTGTACGAGATGTTATTGAGATTAGTATAAATAGTGTTGGAAACAGGGAAATATGCAACAGATGTAAGAAGAAATCTGAAGTAAAATAAATATAATTGTCAATATTTAAAATAATTTATTTAAGTGTGTGAGATTAGTTTGTGAATATATAAAAAGATTGAAATGGAGTTTAAATAAAATGAAAACAATAGTAATAACAATATTTCTTATACTAAGTACCTTGATTGATTTAAGAAAAAAAGAAGTAAATATTTCATTGTGTATAAGTGTTGCACTAGTTGGCCTGATATATGAAATATTTATCAGTAAAACAGATATATTATCTATTATATTAGGAATTTTACCTGGAATATTTCTTATGTTAACGAGTATAGTAACAAATGAAGAAATCGGTAAAGGAGATGCAGCTATTTTAAGTACAATCGGAATATTTCTGGGATTAAAAAAAACAATATTGGTTTTAATATATGCACTTTTTAGTACTATTATAATTGGAGGAATATTGTTATTAATAAGAAAAAAGAATAAAAAATATAAAATCCCATTTGTACCATTTATTTTATTTTCATATATTGCTTTATGTATTTAAAAAAATATTTTATGGACGATTACAATTATATATTATATATAAAAATAAAAAGGAAATGAATAAAAGATATGTGTGGTATATAGATGAAAATATACATACGTAAAGTGAAAAAATCAAGGATGGAGGCGAATCAGATTATGAAAGCAGATAAAAAAATAAAAATATTTAAGAAGCATCTGTCAGGTAGTCTGACTATTGAAATGTCAATGTTGTTTCCAATTATTATAATGGTTGTTCTTACAATTATGATGTTAGTTTTTTATATGAATGACATTATCTGTGTCAGGGCTGCAGCACAACAGTATGGAATTATTTGCAACACAGATGAAAAAAGTGAAAATGAAATATATAGTGATTACATAAACAGGATAAAATCAGATGTTATTATTGCAAAAATAAAAAGTGTAGATATAAAAAAGGATGATGAAAAAACTAATATAAAAACTAGTTTGTCTTTTGAATTACCAATATTTAATATAAGAAAATCAGATAATATTAATATTACTATGTATGATAAAGACAATAGAATGTTTATAGTCAGAGCAAAGGTTGCAATGGATACCGTCAACATCGCTGGATAAAAAATAATTAGCATAGCAAATTAAGAAAAGAGGTTAAATATGCAGATAGTATATAGACATGGGTTTAATAACAACTTAATGATAATAAGAGATAGTAATATTGTAATAAATGATTATAGAATAAATATGATTATGAGAAATAAGATAAGTGGGTTGCTCGAAATGTATATAGGGTGTGTAAATGGAGAAAGTGAATTATCATATATAATATCTTCAAGACAAAGTGTAAGAGATTTATTTTCAAGGAATAAGATTAAGTATGAAGATGTTAAAATATTAATAGAGGGAATTATATCACTTGGAAAAGAATTAAGGGAATATTTGTTGGACATTAATAGTATTTTGTTAGATTTAGATTTTATATATTTTGATGTAGATACTAAGAAAGTTTATTATTGTTATTATCCAAATAATGAGAACTCATTTGAGAACTCATTTAGAAAAATGTTGCAGGATATAGTTGTATTAGTAGAACACAACGATTATAAGGCAGTGGAGTTAACATATGGTATTATGGAAATGTGTAGCAAAGTGAATTTTTCATTATATCAGATAGAACAGTATATTAATGTGACATTAGAAAGGGTAAAGTATACAGTGCCGGATACAGAACCGGATATAAACGCATATGAAAATCAAGACGATACATATTCTGACTATGGCATATCAAATATAAATGATATAGAGGGAGAAAAAGATAAATATAAGAATGAAAAGTTTAATTATCTCAATGAACAAATTAATACCAGAGATGAAATAAAAAGTATTGTTGGTGAAGAGGCAAATTACAGTATAGATAATAAACATAGTGATAATAATAGTTTGTTTGGTAAATTTACGAAATTTTTAAATACCAGAAACTTTAAAGATACAAAGGTTATAAAAAAAGAAATATGTGTAAGAGAAAATGAGCCAGTTTGTGACGAAGAACCTGTAATGAAATATGAAGATGAAAATGTTAGTGAGGGAGAAACTGTTTTAATATCAGATATAATTAAGGATAAAAAAAGAAAGTTATTCAGCCTGTGTGATTATGATGATATAGTAATTAATGAATATCCATTTACAATAGGCAAGACTAGCGGAAAGGTTGATGAAATAATTGAAGATAAATCAGTGAGCAGAATTCATGTACGGATAGATAATGAAGCTGACAGTTTTACAATAGAGGATTTAAATTCAAGAAATGGAACATTTGTTAATGGCGAAAGATTAAATCCTTATGATAAAATTGAAATATCGATTGGAGATAAAATTACAATTGCATCATTAGACTATATATTTAAATAACTTACAATTAGGAAAATTAATATACAAATTAATAGATTTAATTGACATCAAAAAATATTAGTGTTAAGGTAAAATGCATATAATATTAAGATTAGTATCAAAAAGAGTAAAGATATAAATTGCTTATGGAAAGGCAGGAATAATTTTGAATATTAATGAAGTCTATTATGTTTTTAGAGATAATGGATATTTGGTGATGCCAACAAATCTGCCATATATAAATTTCTTTGCTAAGAAGAATGAGGATGCGGGAATAATGAATATTATTGGCTGTATAGATGAAAAAGTTATTGATAAATTTAATACTGATGACTTAGATAATATATCATTTCAGATAGAAAGAAAATTTTTGTTTTCAGGAATGAAAGATGTAAATATAATTTTCATAATTAACAGTGATAATCTTGAAAAGCATAAAGTATTCTGTGAAGGAAAAGCAAAGGTCTGGATAATTGACACCATATGCAGGAGGCTTATAATTTTTGAAAACCAACCGGAAGATTTTGATGCGTTAAGAAATAAAATCGAAGTAGTAATTTCTGGTAATCAAAGCAACAAGACTCAATATAATAAAAAAAATACAAGAAAAGAATATCCATGGATAACTATAATTTTAATGGCTATGAATATTGTATATTTCTTTATACTAGAGTATATGGGTTCAACAGAAAATACATTATTTATGTTAAAACATGGAGCATTATATTATGCCAATGTGTTTCAGAAACATGAATATTACCGGCTTGTGACATGTATGTTTATGCATTTTGGTTTTGCACACCTTTTGAATAATATGTTTTCTTTATATTTATTAGGAAGTGAAGCAGAGAAATTTTATGGAAAAATAAGATTTACTATTATATATGTGGTAAGTGGAATATTTGCCAGTTTATCATCTGTATTATATCAGCAGTCAATCGGGGGATATAGTATATCAGCAGGTGCTTCGGGCGCAATTTATGGAGTTATGGGAGCATTATTAGTAAGAATTGTTGAAGGTAGAAGAAAAAATATGTCAGCATTTAGTAAAATGGGGCTGGTATTAATATTACTTATTATGGCTGGTCAGAATAGTGGAAATGTGGACAATATTGCACACATAGGTGGATTCGTGACAGGAATGATATGTGGAATTGTAAGTTATTTATTGGTAAATAGAAAGAATATTGAAAATCAGTAATTGTTATATTAAAATAAAAACAGATAAAATTGTGGAAGGAGTTGCACACACATTTTAAATAGTGCAGATACGATATGATGAATATAAACATATATTATGGTGGAAGAGGACTGATAGAGGATCCTACATTATATGTATTAACCAGAATTGAAAAAGTACTGGAAGAATTGAGAGTAAATTTTAATAGATATAATTTATTTGAATTAAAGAGTTCAATTACAACATTACCACAGACTTTGAAGGAAGCAGATGGAATTATTCTTGCAGCAAGTGTAGAATGGCATGGAATAGGCGGATATATGCAGGAATTTCTGGATGCATGCTGGCTGTATGGTGATAAAGAAAAGATAAGTAAGTTATATATGGCTCCTGTAATTATTTCAACAACTTATGGAGAAAAAGAAGCACTTACGGATATAAAAAGTGCGTGGGAATTATTAGGAGGTATGCCATGTTCCGGAATATGTGCATATGTTAAAGAGCCAGTTGATTTTGAGATGAATAAGGAATATGGAGAAATAATAGAGAAGAAGACAGAAAACTTATACAGAACAATTTCTCAAAAGAGAAAACCTTTACCATCAAGTAGTGCAGCTATTAAACAAAATCTTATAAAGGATACATTAGATCTGACACCACAGGAAACGGAGCAATTATCTAAATATGCAGCAGATGATACATATGTGAAAAAACAGAAAGAGGATATAGAAGAACTTACAACAATGTTCAAAGGAATGTTGAGCAAACAGGATGTCAATGTTGAAGATGACTATATCAGCCGATTTAAAGACTACTTTGTTGAACAAGATAATTTTTCAGCAAGTTATGCATTTATAATTGAGGATAAGAAAAAGACACTTGTTCTAAACATAGACAATAATGAGTTGAAATGTAAATATGAAAAGACACTTGATGTAGATGTTTTAGCTAAGCTTAAGAGTGAATCTTTAGAAAATATATTGAAAGGAAGATTTACATTCCAAAGAGCATTTATGACGGGTGAGATGACAGCGAAGGGAAATTTCAAAACACTAAGAATGTTAGATGTGATATTTCCGTTCAGTTAGTGTTATATAAGGTGTATAGAATTTAAACAGGAAGGGTTATAATAAATGTTGTACCGATTCCGATGGCTGAATCGACAGATATTGTACCATTATGACTTTCGATAATTTTTTTTGAAATTGGCAAACCAAGTCCGGTGCCATTAGATTTATAAGAAACCATTGGAGAAAATATATTTGTTAAGTGTTCAGGAGATATACCCTGACCATTATCTTTAATAGAAATAGTGAGATTAGAATTATTACAACTTAATTCTACGCATATTGATGGACTTGATTTAGAAAAATCAAGAGCTTCATAAGCATTTTTAACCAGATTTATGAATACCTGTTTTAATTTAGTATTATCCGCGGTGATTTCGGGGATAGGTGTTAAACATGATAGATTATAATGAATTTTAGGTATATTACATTTATCATTTGAATGTTCATCTTCAGCAGAATTTGTTTTAGAAGTTATGTTATTACAAAGCGTTTTACCATTAGATATCACGTTTTCAGAAGTGGTACTTTTATAAGAGTTAATTACAGATTGAATTAATGAAACTATATCAATAGTTTCAAGATTAAGTTTATCGCTATGATTATAAAAGGATAACTCTGAAATAAGATTAACAAGATAGTGAACGTCACCCATAGTGGAAGCCCAATATTTGAATCGCTTGACTTCGGGATGGCTGGATTCTATAATTTGTAAAGAACTATTAACAAGCGTAAGTGCATTGCCAAATTCGTGAGTAAGTTTTATTATGGACATAGAATATTCAGCATCAATAGAATCAATGATGTTTTTAAATTCAGGATTTGAATTAATTAAATTGTTTTCATGCTCATTAAAATTATGTTTCAAAATAATTCCCCCAATGTTTCTTTATGCTTTTTAGTCTAACATTAATGTGAAAAATGTCAAATGTTTTTACTAAACATATTTCGACATATTATAAATTATAACATGAAAGGCAGGATTTAAAAATGAAGGATGATTGTATTTTTTGTAAAATTGCAAATGGAATAATTCCATCACATACATTGTATGAAGATGAGAATTTTAAGGTTATTTTTGACTTAGGTCCGGCAACAAAGGGCCATGCACTTATATTACCAAAGAAACATTTTGATAATATTTATGAAATGGATGATGAAACAGCGTCAAAAGTGTTTGTATTAGCAAAGAAAATGGCTACTGCCATGACTAAGGCATTTGACTGTGATGGATTCAATGTAATACAGAATAATGGTGAATGTGCAGGTCAGTCAGTATTTCATTTTCATATGCATCTTATTCCAAGATATGAAGGTGATAATGCAATAAAGATGTGGAAGGCTTCTGAAACTACAGATGAGAAACTTGCACAGTTAGAAGAAAAGGTAAAAGAGGTATTAAAGTAACAAAACGTATGAATATTTTAACAGCATAATCAGAAATAAGTAAATAATTGCATAATCAGGGATAAATAAACAAAGGTTCATATAAATGTACATTAAGTGTCTCAATAAGTTAAGCGTTATAGAACAAAGTTAAAACTTTCGAGAGACTACAGTACAAAATATATGAGCCTGTTTTTAATATATTATTTATTTTAATGTATTTTTTATCCTAATATGTTGCTTATTCTAATGTATTATTTATTTTAATAAGTTACTTAACTGTCTTATCTATAAGGTCAAGAATTGTTTGTACAGCATCTGTTGTACCAGCATTATCAATGGCATTGATATATTTATCCCTATTTTCGTATACGGAATTAATTGTATCAACAAGAAGTTCGTTTGTGAGTTCCTCTTCTTCTATAACTTCACTAAAGCCCTGCTTTTTGAAAGAAGCAGCATTTAATAACTGGTCTCCACGACTTGCTCTTGCAGAAAGTGGAATAAGAATACTAGGTTTTCTAAGGGCTACAATTTCGCAGATTGCATTTGCACCGGCTCTGGAAACTATGACATCTGCCATAGCGAACAAATCTTTAAGTTCAGCTTTAATATATTCATATTGTTTGTAGCCTGGACGATTATTTAATGACTCGTCAGTTTTTCCTTTTCCACATAAATGAACAATCTGGTATTTTTTTAACAATGTATCTAATGAAGATCGTATTGCTTCATTAACTGCAACGGCACCAAGGCTACCACCGATAACCATAATGATTGGCTTATTAGCAGTGAAGCCGCACATATTTAAACCTGCCAATTTATCACCTTCACGAAGTTCTTTACGTATTGGGGAGCCTGTAAGTAATGCCTTACCCTTTGGGAGATAATTGGCAGTTTCGGGAAAGCTATGACATATTGTAGTTGCTGCAGACATTGCTATTTTATTTGCAAGTCCGGGTGTCATATCTGATTCGTGAATTATTACAGGTACTTTATATTTCTTGGCAGCAAGTACAACAGGAACTGATACAAAGCCACCTTTTGAAAATACAATATCAGGTGAAAAATTTTTAATAATTTTTTTGGCTTCTTTATATCCTTTAATAACTCTGAATGGATCAGAAAAATTCTTGGCGGAAAGATATCTTCTTAATTTACCGGAAGAAATCCCCTGATAATCAATACCTATTTCTTCAATAAGTTTCTTTTCAATTCCGTCATAAGAACCTATGTATTTAATTTCATAGCCTTTTTCTTTTAAACCAGGTATAAGTGCAATATTAGGTGTAACATGACCGGCTGTTCCACCACCGGTTAAAATGATTTTTTTAGACATTATTTGCCTCCATTCTGATCTGCAAGAATTTGTTTTAGTGCTTTAGAAAGCTGGTCCGGACAGGAAGTTCCTCTGCCACCGCAGTCAATTCCCTCAGTTCTGTCGATAACTTCCTGAATCTTCATACCTTTAACAAGGCTTGAAATACCCTGGGTATTACCACTACAACCACCTATGAATTGTACACTTTTTATTATATCTCCATCGGTTTCTATTTGAATTTCTCTTGAACAAGTTCCTTTAGTTCTATATACCATATAATGAACCTCCTCTTATAATTTTATATGAATTTTAAAGATATTATACTATAAAAACAATATAAGTCAAAAATAAATGTCGAAATAAGATGAACGATTTTTATCTCTAACCTATTTAATTTGATAAAGATATGTGGTAAATTATATGATAATAAAAATCTGGATGGCAAAACATATAGTTTAAGGTAGATAATTATAAATGTATTGAAATGCTAACAGGTGAAATGTCAACATATAAATGTAGTTTTATAAATATCTATGAGTATAATTATTTGAAAGCGAGGAGTTATAGAAGTGATGTATTTAGAAAATATGGTTGATAATGGTGGGATAGTAATTGTAATGACTATTGGATTGATAATTGCATTCGTATTCAAAACAATATGTAGTCTTTGCTATGATGAGGTTATTGAAAAAATTAAAAGTCAGAATTTCATTGGTTGTAAGAAAATAAAACCGATAATTGAAGAATTTAATAATGAAATTAAAAATAACAGACAGATTAATATACCTGAATATTATTTAAAGAATGAACTACATAAGTGGAAATGTTTTGGAATGAATCTTGACAGAATTAATAATTATGGAAATATTGCGATTACGATATGTATGATTATTGGTGCGACTATGGATTTGATTATTTTATCAGATATTGGTAACAGTAAAATTATAATAATTGAAAATATTAATAAGGTGAGTGTATATACTTTTGTATCATTGATATTTTTAGGTGCATTTAAGCTGTTTGATGAAATAATTGCATTGGATTATAAAAAGAATATTATATTTAATGAAATTCTTAATTATATATGTAATCCAAGGGAATATGTCAAATTTGCAGAGAAAATTAATGTTGAAGAATTTATGGATGACACAGGCAAATCTAAATCATCTGTTGATAATAAAAATACAGTTACATGTATAACAGATTCAGATAATAAAATAACTACAGATGATGCAGAGCTAGATAATAAAGCAATTACAGGTGCAAAAAAATCAAATAATAAAACAATTACAGATGTTACAAATATGGATAATAATAAAATTTTAATTAATACAGTCGATGTATCAAAAAAGAGTGATGAAGAATATGCAAAGGATAAAGAGTTAGTCATTAATGAAGTTTTAGATGAATTTCTTGCGTAATTGCTTGCCAAAATTTCTCGTTGGTACTATAATATAGAACGAATATTTTTAAAAAGTAAAAGTTAAATAGAAGAGACAAAGGAGTGTGTAGAAATGGCAAAAGTTACATTTGATTACTCAAAAGCAGCCAAATTTATTTCTGAAAATGAAGTGGCCAATATGGAAAGTATCGTTGCGAATGCAAAAGATACATTAGTTACAAAAAAAGGAGCAGGAAATGATTTCTTAGGCTGGATTGATTTGCCTGTTGATTATGATAAAGAAGAGTTTGTAAGAATTAAGGAAGCAGCTAAGAAGATACAGAACGATTCGGATGTGTTATTAGTTATCGGTATCGGTGGTTCTTATCTTGGAGCGAGAGCTGCAATAGAATTCCTTGGACATAGTTTTTACAATAATTTAAGCAAAGAACAGAGAAAAACACCAGAGATTTACTATGTTGGTAATAGCATCAGCAGCACATATATTAAACATTTAATGGATATCGTAGAGGGAAAAGATTTCTCTATTAATATGATTTCTAAATCAGGTACAACAACTGAGCCAGCAATTGCATTCAGAGTATTCAAGGAAATTCTTGAAGATAAATATGGTAAAGAGGGTGCAGCTAAGAGAATATATGCAACAACAGATAAAGCTAAGGGATCATTAAAGAATCTTGCTAATGAAGAGGGATACGAAACATTCGTTGTTCCTGATGATGTAGGAGGACGTTTCTCAGTTTTAACAGCAGTAGGTCTTCTTCCAATCGCAGTAAGTGGTGCAGATATCGATAAACTTATGGAAGGTGCAGCATCAGGAAGAGAGCTTGCATTAAATACTCCATTTGCAGAAAATGATTCACTTAAATATGCAGCAATCAGAAATATTCTTCATAGAAAAGGCAAAGCAGTTGAAATTCTTGCTAACTATGAGCCAAGTGTTCACTATGTATCAGAATGGTGGAAACAGTTATTTGGCGAGAGCGAAGGAAAAGATCAGAAAGGTATCTTCCCAGCATCAGTTGATTTAACAACAGATTTACATTCAATGGGACAGTTCATTCAGGATGGTTCAAGAATAATGTTTGAAACAGTTATTAATGTTGAAACTCCTAAATGTTCATTTGAAATAGAAGAAGAACCAGTTGACTTAGATGGTTTAAATTACCTTGCAGGTAAGACAGTGGATTTCATTAACAAGAGTGCAATGAATGGAACAATTCTTGCACATACAGATGGTAATGTTCCAAACCTTATGGTAACAGTTCCAGAGCAGAATGAATTTTATTTAGGACAGTTATTCTACTTCTTTGAATTTGCTTGTGGTGTCAGCGGATATATTTCAGGAGTTAATCCATTCGACCAGCCAGGTGTTGAAAGCTACAAGAGAAATATGTTTGCATTACTTGGTAAACCAGGTTATGAGAAAGAAAGAGAAGAATTACTTAAGAGATTATAATTTGAATTAAAAAAAGCATATAGGATTCCACGAAATGTCGATTTAGGTATTTCGTGGGATTTTTTTATTGGTTTATTCAGTTATTTGATATATAATGATGTTGGAATAAAAGATAAACGAGGAGATGACTATATGGACAGTAAAATCGCTGAATTAAAAAATATAGTTGCAGAAAGTAATTATATAGTATTTTTTGGTGGTGCAGGAGTGTCAACTGAAAGCGGAGTTCCTGACTTTCGAAGTGTAGATGGGCTATATAATCAGAGTTATAAATACCCACCGGAGACAATCCTGAGCCATACATTTTTTATGAGAAATACGGAAGAATTCTATAAGTTTTATAAAGATAAAATGCTTTTTAAAGATGTGGAGCCTAACAATGCTCATAAGGCACTTGCAAGATTAGAAGAGTCGGGTAAATTAAAGGCTGTAATAACACAGAATATTGATGGTCTGCATCAGGCAGCAGGAAGTAAAAATGTATATGAATTACATGGCAGTGTACATAGAAATTATTGTATGAAATGTCATAAATTTTACGATTTTGATTATATGTATAACAGTAAAGGTGTTCCAAAATGCGAATGTGGAGGAATTATCAAACCCGATGTTGTATTGTATGAAGAGGGTTTGGATGAAAATATACTTAGTGAATCGATAATGCATATTGCTAATGCTGATACACTCATTATAGGCGGAACTTCACTTGCTGTTTATCCGGCAGCAGGACTTATACAATACTTCAGAGGCAAAAATTTGATTTTAATTAATAAATCTACAACACCGATGGATAGCAAAGCAACATTAGTGATAAATGACAGTATTGGAAAGGTATTATCAGAGGTATAGAACACATGGTAAAAAAATATTTAAACAGACTTTTTATAGACGGACTAGGAGGTATGGCATTAGGCTTGTTCTCAACATTGATTTTTGGAACAATTCTATCGCAGATTGCAAAATTTATGAGTGGAACACCTGCGGTGTATCTGAATTTCATTGCAAATGTAGCAAAGTCAATTACTGGCGCAGGAATTGGCGTCGGAGTCGCAGCGAAATTTAAGGAATCACCGTTAGTTACAGTGTCGGCAGCAGTTGCTGGTATGATAGGAGCATTTCCGGCATTGTATCAGAGCCTTGGAACTTCAGAATTTGTGATTACACTTGGAAGACCGGGAGAACCATTAGGCGCATTTGTTGCGGCATATATTGCTATTGAAATAGGACATTTAGTATCAGGAAAAACTAAGATAGATATTCTTTTGACACCATTTGCTTCGATTCTGTCAGGCTCATTCGCGGGAATATTATTAGGACCATATATTACATCATTTATCAAATGGCTTGGTAAACTAGTTAATGTAAATGTAGACAGACATCCTATTGTGGGTGGAATAATTGTAGCGGTTGCAATGGGAATGATTCTTACACTTCCTATAAGTTCAGCAGCAATTGGAATCTCAATGGGGATAACCGGACTTGCAGCAGGGGCAGCGACTATAGGCTGTTGTTGTCAGATGGTAGGTTTCGCAGTAGCAAGCTTCAAAGAGAACAAAACAGGTGGACTTATCGCACAGGGAATTGGTACAAGTATGCTGCAGATACCAAATATTGTGAGGAGACCGGTTATATGGATTCCGGCAATATTATCAAGTGCCATATTAGGACCGGTATCTTCAGCGATATTGAAAATGGTGAGTACACCGGAAGGTTCAGGAATGGGAAGCTCAGGCCTGGTAGGACAGTTTGCTGCATATGATGCAATGGTTGCAGCAGGCACATCGGTTCCAGTTACAATGATAGAGATTTTAGTAATGCATTTTCTGTTACCGGGAGTTATAACACTTATGATAGCACAGGGCTTTAGAAAAGCGGGCTGGATTAAGGATGGAGATATGGCACTTAAGGTAGATTAAATAATAAAATGATAGTAGAGTCAAAAGGTAATTTACCAGCAGCTTGATGTCAACGAATTGCCAATAGCAAGTTGTGATGGCAATTATAAATAACACATATATAAATATAGTTTATAAATTCAGAAAGAAGGAGAATATATGGAAGAAACAGATTTCTTAAAAGGTGGAATAGAAGAACTTCAGAATATGATTAGTGATTTAGAGAACAGAGATGTATGCTCAAATCAGGTAAATGTATGTGCAAATGAGGGAAAGAAGCTTGAAAAAGAATTAAAACAGGAAATGGAAGCATTAAATAAAGATGTTGAAAAAACTGTTAATGAAGAGCGGCAGAAAGCCATAAGTGATGAGGAAAAGATAATTAATGCAGGAAATAAGCGTCTTAAAGAAGTGCGAAGTGAAAGAGAAAAGGCTAAAGACAAGGGAATGAAAGATAGAATAGAAAGTGAAACTCAGGAACTTGTAGAGGAAAACAGGGATTTACATCGTACAGCGAGAAAGAAGTTAAAAGAAAATGGACTGCCTGCATATTGTGACACGAAATGGTTCTATACTCTTTATTGCACACAGGGTGGAATAGAATGGCTGGTAAAATTATTGGTGTTTGTAGCAGGTCTTATTCTGATTCCGGGAATTGTGGTAGCTATAGTTAAACCATGGTGGTTCTTAAAGATTTTATTATGGGTTGTTGTTATGGTGGTATTCATAGGCATTTATATGACAATTTATCTTCTGACTAAAGATAAAGATAATGGTACATTAGAAGATATCCGTACTGAGAGATATAAAATCAGCGATAATGAGAAACAGATAAGGAAGATTAAAAAAGGCATAAAAACAGACAAAGATGAAAGTTATTATAACCTTGGTGAATTCGATAAGGAAGCCACAGGACTTCAGGAGCAAATTACTGAAGCAACAAATATTAAGAATGAAAAGTTGAAGGATTTTGAGGAAAATAAAAAAACAGAGATAATTGACAAGGTAAATATTAATCATGCATTAGCTATTCAGTCAAAGAAAGATGAGATAAGTAAGAAAGTTGAAGAATATCAGAATGCAGTAAATATCTATAATGAAAGTTCAGCATTAATTACAGATAAATATGAGAAATATTTTACAAAACAGTATACAAATAAATTGTCTGCACAGAAAATGATAGAACTAATACAAAACGGCCAGGCACAGAATATTGAAGAGGCATTTAATTTGATAAGCAAGTAGATTTAATAGACAGATATATTTATCAGGTTATAAAAATTAAGGTGGCAAAAGGCGAAAATTATTAGAAATCATAGAAGAAAGTTATAATAGATAGAAATGTGTTGAAATATACGGGAAATTATAGAAAACTGTAGAAAAGTTTTTGGAATAATTAATAGAAATCGACATTTTTTACAGGATTACTGTGATACAATCTATTATATTTATGAAAGGGGAACATCACTATGATTGAAATAATTTATAAGGGTGAAGATGAAGAAAATAAGAATGATGCCAATATTAAATTACCTAAAAATGTAAGGCAGATTGGTAATTGTGAATATGATAATAAAAAAATCTATGTAGAAGATTTTGTTATGACATATGTAAAGCATTTCAGCAGTAAGGATTTAAAATATGGAATTCTGTTAGGAAATATAAAGCGAAACAATGGGAATGCATATGTGTTTATTACAGGAGCTGTATGTGCAAGGCCACTTTTAGATAATGAAATTGTCTATGACGAAGACGTGTGGACAGGCTTATACGAGGACATTAAGACTTATTTTGATGATGTGGATATCGTTGGCTGGTTCGCATCAATGCCCGGTATGCTTGAAAATGATATGCCTAATATACAAAAAATTCATTTGGATAATTTCGCTGGAAATGATAAAGTGTGTTTTCTGATAGATAGAGTTGAATGTGAAGAGTCGTTCTATCTATATGATGATGGTGGAATGAAGTCTGTTCCGGGATATTATATATATTATGAGAAAAATGCAGATATGCAGTCATATATGGCTCTCCATATAGAAGAAAATGAGGTTCCTGAGGATTATGAACAGAGTAGAAAGAGAAGTATTAATGCTACAGTTCATAAAATATTTTTCAATCAGGGAGAGAAGAGAGAAAAATCAGTTTCAGGGAATTATGGGCTTGCAGAATATATCGGACTTAAGAATGACACAATTAAACCAGAGGATATTTCTGAAAGAAAACGTAGATTACCTGCTTTTGCATATTCGGCATCTTCATTTATGTTAGTGGCAGTTCTGCTTGGAACAATTGCGGTTATGAATGCATCAGGTCAGCTAAAAGACCTAAAAAGTATGATAGTAGGTATGAATTCCTCAAAGGAGATTCAGACAGATGGTGATGATACAGTGAAGATAATTGATGTGGCAGGTAATGTTGAAACTACGGCAAATTCAGATATAAATAATTCGTCAGAGATGCAGACGCAGGACAGAGATTCACAAAGTGTACAGGAACAGACAAGTGATATTAACAGTACGGAAAATCAATCGGATGAAAAAAATACTGGAAATCCTTCGGATATCGCTGACAATTCTAATCAGCCTGGCGAAACTGCGCAGGTAACAACGACACAACCTGAACCGGAACCTACAGTTGCACCGGTTGTACAAGAGCCACAATATTATATAGTAAAGCCTGGAGATTCATTATATTCAATTAGTTTAAAAATATATGGGAATATTGATATGATAAACAGTATTAAACAGGCAAACAGTATTACAAATGAAAATTATATTAAGGAGGGAGACACAATTTTACTTCCATAATGACACACACAATGGTATACTGTTGTTATGAGCTAAAGAATGGAGATAACAATGAATGATAAAATCAATATAGACGGAAAGAAAAAAAGAATATTTATTTTGGTATCAGTATTAGTTGTATTGATATTTGTAGCAATATTTGTATATGCGAAAAGATTAAATAATAAGGTATATAGTTCATATAAGACTCTTAATAAAGTCAGTCTTTCACATTTAGATGTGGCGGTTGTATCGGAGAATTGCAAGGCATTTTCAGACGGAATAATAAGATATAATTCTTATGGAATGTCATATTATAGTGGTGGTAAAGAGGTTTGGAATAGCTCTTTTAATATTGAAAATCCTGTAATGGATATGTGTAGTGGTTATATAGCGATTGCACAGAAAGATTCATGTGAAGTTACACTTATTGACAAATCAGGCAACCAGAGGAAGATACAGACTTCATATCCGATAAAGAGTGTGGAAGTGTCTAAGCAGGGGGTTGTTGCTGCGACTTTAGATGATGGTGACGCCTGCTATATAGAGATTTATGATAAAGATGGTACAAGCATTGCAAGTGGACGTACAGTTCTTGCAGGAGACGGATATCCGATAGATATTTCAATTTCAAATGATGGTACAAGACTTGTGGCATCATATTTATCAGTATCAAATGGTTCAACACAATCGAAGGTTGTGTTCTATAACTATTCATCGGTCGGACAGAATGAGGTGGACAGAATTGTAGGTGGTTTTAACCAATATAAATCAACGCTTGTGCCGGATGTGGAATTTATAAATAATACAACGGCAGTAGCATTTGGCGATAATATGTTTACTATTTATTCTATTGAACAAAAACCTAAGATTGCATATGAAGAAAAATTTGAGGATAAAATTGATATGGTATTCCATAGCAGCAAATATATAGGAATTGTATTTAAGAGTAATTCGGCAGATTATTCAGAAGTATTAAAAGTATATGATACTTCAGGTAAAAAAGTGTTTACAAAATCACTTGATTTTAAATTCAGTGACATATGTTTTGTTGGTAAGAATGTTGTAATGAATGATAGTTCAAATTGTAGAATGTATTCATTCTCAGGTGTTGAAAGATTCAATTATACATTTGATAAAAATATTATAAAACTTGTTCCTTTAAAAGATGATAAATATTCATTAATTACAGGAACAGATGTTGAAGAAATAGAATTAAAATAATGATAAAAGATAATTAAATGTATTGTCAGGCATATCAGACTTTTACAGCCTGTAAATTTAATCATAATATTTAAAGTACAGAAATGAGGTAGACCTATGGAAACTTTATTATTAATAGGCGTGTTGGCTTTTCTTGCGGGAATGGTTTTATATGGATATAAAAGAGGAATGATAAGACTTTTAATTTCCCTGGTAGCAACTGTTGTAGCATTTTTAATATCAATAATATTATTAGAACCATGTGAGATGTTTATTAAAAATAATACTCCTGTATATGATAAGATAAAGGAACAGATGACTGAATATACAGATAAATATGTAACATCTGAGCTGGATTTCTCTACCAGGGAAAAACAAAAGGAGACAATCGAGCAGTTAAACCTTCCTAAAGCAATACAAGATAAATTGTTAGAGGATAATATGACAGATGAAAAATTAACAATGAATGTGGACACAATTAATGATTATATAGCGACTTCGCTTACAGATATTACTGTAAGTGCATTGGCGATGTTTGTTCTGTTCATGATAACGAAAATGATTTTAAGGATTATAATTTCACTCTTAAATGTAATAAGCAGATTGCCGATAATTCACGAAATGAATAATTTACTAGGAAGTGCAGTTGGGCTTGTAGAGGGAATATTTGTAATATGGGTTCTATGCCTGTTTGTAACATTTATGAGCGGAACACATACAGGTGAAATGATAATGAATGCAATAAGTTCTAACAGTATTTTGAGTTTTATCTATAATAGTAATATTATAATGAAGTTTTTGTAAGATATCTAAAAATACAAAAAAATTTTAGGAAGAATAAAAAAATCCTTGACGAATATAATATATATTGATATAATATATGCGTTGCTGTTGAATATGGCAACGTAATATGGCGACATAGCCAAGTGGTAAGGCTCCGGTCTGCAACACCGTCATCACCAGTTCGAATCTGGTTGTCGCCTCTATTAATTATAAGGACTGTCGATTTAAGAAATCTTCCATTCTTAGATTGACAGTCCTTTATTGTATTAGAAAATTGATTATCTCGAGCGTTCATCATCAACAAGCCCGTCTAAGTAAGCGCGTAGACGTTGCTTTTTGGTTTTGGGTAAAAGATTATATAATTGCATAAATTCTCTGTCTTCATCGTTAAGGAGTAATACATTAGAAGGAGCGGATGAAAAGAAGTCAGATAGAGATATGTTTAATCCGTAGCATATTTTGGTTAGAGTAGATAATGATGGATCGGTATTTCTGTTAAACATATTATTAAGACTTGAATATGGAATACCACTTTCCTTTGATAATTTGTATACTGATATACCCTGTTCTTTACAAATTTTCTTAATCTGTTCAAGTGAATTAAATGTTTCTGGTTCTTTGTTCATAAATAATACCTTCCATCATATTAATACCAAAATGTAATATATATAATGTACCCATTTTAACAGTAATCTAACAGATGAAAATATGGACTGTAATAACTATAACCCTTATGGGTTACAAGATGATTATTTTTAATAAATACAATAAACATCAAGTATTGAATTAGCAGGTTGTTAGCAGGTTAATTTTAAAGAATATTTGTTTTAAATCTAAGTAAGATAGTATTTATGATAAATCGGTGTCAGAAATAAGCCCGGATATATATGTGAAAAGATATTTCTTCTGAGCAGGAGTAAGTGAATGGTAATAATTAAGAAGAATTAAATCATCTTCAGTTATCTGTTCCGGAGATTTAGCAGAAGTAAAAAAGTCGCTAAGTGTTATATTGAATGCGGAACATAGTTTGACTAATGTAGGAATTGATGGATAGGAGTCGTTTTTATACAAACTTGAAATTGTTGTAAGGGGAACGCCTGATTCCTGGGATAATCTGTATGTCGAAAAATTATTAATATTACATAAATCATACAATTTCTTTAGTACAAAGTTATTATTCATTACATCCTCCGTAAATGGAATTAAATGGAAAATTTAAAGCTCTTTTTGTTAAAATACATTAAAAGGTATAGCATTTATAGATGAAAAAATGTGTTGTAAAATTAAAACGTAAACACGTACTATAAGTTTACCTAAAACATATTTACAACAAATTAAAAAAATGATATTATCTAATCCCAGGGAAAACAGATTAATGTAATAATCTAAGATACGATCGTAGATATTAGATGAAAGTGTAATGATGAACAGGAGGATACATATATGAAGACAAGGGTTAAAAAATTAATTGTATTGACAGTAGTAAGTTGTGTCTTAATTATGGCATCTGCATATACGGATATATGTACACAGAATGTATATGCCAGGGACAAACAGTTAAATCAGTTTATAATTTTATCTAAATATTATAATGTGATGGATATTGGAGATGAATTTCAGTTAGCAGCTATAACATCAAGTGGGAAGAAACCAACATTTTCAAGTAATAAGTCTAATATTGCATCAGTAAATAAATATGGTCTGATAAGGGCGAAGAAAAGTGGAAAAGCAACAATAACAGTTAAGAGTGGCAAAGCTGTAGCGTATTGTCTAATAACAGTTAACAGAACAGAGATAAAATTGTCAAATATAAGTATAAATATGGAAAAAGGAAGTGTAAGAAAACTGACGGCAACCATATCATCAGGAAATAAACCGAAATTCAGTAGTAGCAAGTCAAGTGTTGCGAAAGTAGATTCAAGTGGAAATATTCAGGCAGTAAATAGTGGGGTTGCCATAATTAGTGTAAAAGTAGACGGAGAGATAGAAAAGTGTACTGTAAATGTAAAGAAACCTGTGATAACTTTAGAAAGTTATAAGTTTACTATGAAAGTTGGTGAAAGTAAGAATCTGTATGCAAAAGTTTCTAATGGATATAGACCAAAATATTCTTCAAGTAACTCAAAGGTTATAGCTGTCACAAAATCAGGGCAGGTTGCAGCAATTAAAAAGGGTAAAGCCACCATTACTGTGTCAGAGGGAGGAACTAAGGTGAAGTGCCAGATTAGTGTAGAAGACAGGTGATAGAAGAAATATTATACCAGCCAATTGTTAGTCCTAATTAAATATATTAAATTTTACTGATAAAGAACAACAAGAAATAGTTAATAATGCTATTATATTGTTAAAAGTTAATAATAATATAAAAATTATTGGATTTTGAGAATTTAGTTTTTGAGAATTCTCATTGAAGGAGTACATCAAACCATTTACGGGTGAGCCGGTAAAGAAGGCATAAGAAAAGCTCCTTTAAGAGGCAAGCCTTTGATAGTGGTGCTGCTGGCGAACTCTTCAAAGCTCTTTAGAGCCGGCAGGTATCACAGGCTTATAGCCGCAGAGCAAGGGGCTGTGAAATAACAGTCATCTACGTAAAAAGAGGACTTTTCGTTCATTTTAAAAGAAAAGTCCTTATTTTTAAAATTTCATATTCAAATCTTAAGACACATTCTTATAATTCCTAAAATCAGCAAATGTACTGGATAAAAAAGATAATTAAACCACTTATTCTGTTTTCCACGTTCTCCATTATAAGTAAGTGTCAGGCCAAATCCAAGCAAAGCCCATGGTTCTTTGAACATGGAAAGATAGGAAAATGGAATCGCAAGTGCCTGTCGGTCATGAAAAATATAATAGAAATATCCAATCAGCACCGCATGGTGTTCATAATCTAATCCCAGATTCATTGCAGCAAAGCACAATACTGCCACAATGAGAAATGATACGAAATACCATAAAGCTTTCGGCAATGCTGCCATCTTTTCCTTGAGTACATCAATCAGCCAGATCATGGCAAGCACCAAGGCTAACGTAAACATAATATTGTTCCAGTTGGCTTCAAAAAATGTAGCTGTTGTACACATATCAAAAGGAATTTCTGATATTACTCCAAATACAAGAAGTGTAATTAAATACTTCCATTTATTTTTTGTGTGGAAATAGCCTTCCACGAGAAGGAAGATGAATATTGGAAATGCGATTCTTCCTAAAATATCAAAAAAGTCACTCAACCGATTCAATGCTCCTCCATCCAAATTCGGATAGATTAACGTTTTGTTTGTGTGATCGATAAGCATAGATAGAAAAGCAATGTATTTAAGCTGCGCCCCTGAAAATATTTTTATTCTTTCTTTTATATTGTTCATAAAAAATAGTCCTTTTTTTAATTTCTTCAATTACATTCACTTATTGGGTCATCTTTACCCACCCCACTGGATATGGCGAAAAGGAACCGTTGAATAGTAGGAAGCTAAGATTGTGATAACTCTATATTACCATAGTTGTTTTGAAAAAACTATATAAAAGAAGAGTTTATGAAGCATAAAGCTTTAAAGAAAATCAAAGGAGGAAAGTCCACTCAAAAAGTGAATATACAAAAACAAAAGATTAAGGTGCAGAACGCAATTTCGGCAAGCTTTTCAGGGAAGAACTTCATCCATACGCAGAACAATGTAAAAAGACAGATAAAAACCGTACTGTTCGGATCAACCGCGAACTTACAGCGATGCATCAGGAAGTGATAGAAAATCTCGAAAGTATCCAGGGAGCACTTCTGAGGATGAACAGATACATCCAGTCAGAAGGTACTTTTGGTATCATGAAAAACAATCGGTGGTACAAAAGAATTGTCCGAAGAGGAATAAAATCTTTACTGCTCGAAGTATTTCTTGCTTCTATCGGACACAATCTTTATAAATATCACAACAAACAGAAAAAAGGTGCAACTGCCGCATAGGATTTCATAATAGCATTCTTATGGGGTAAGGGGAACTATACCCTTTTTTATGTAATATAACTACTATTACATCCATAAGCAAAAGGACGCATGAAAAAACTCTCGTTTTTTCACACGCCCTTTTCAAATGGTTAAATTTTTGAAATTCTAATAATTTTTTCTTGTAACTTCGAAAATAATAGGATATGATTTAAGAGTTAGGAAGGAGAATGAAATGAAAAAACAAAATATTTTTATAATAGGTTTGATATTATTAGCAGTTATCTCATTTATAATATTCATACTAGTAGCAGGTAATGGTAACAAGGGAAGTGCTGAGACACCAAAAGACATTAATGACATTATTAATACTATAAATAAAAATAACAAAAATGTTTTACCAGAACTTGAAACTATGAAAGTAGATATAAATAATATTGATGAAGTTACTAGTTATACTGGTTTAAAAACAAATGAGGGTATTGAATCAATTGTTGTGTCAGTACCATTGATAACAGCACAAGCTTATTCAGTAGCTATTGTTAAGGTTAAAGACAACGCAGATGTAGAAAAAATCAAACAAGAGATGCTGGATAATATTGATATGAGACGTTGGATTTGTGTTTCTGCAGAACAATTATATATCACTAATAGTGGTAATGTAATATTCTCTGTAATGGCTGAGAAAGATATTGCTAAAGCAGTATATAATGATTTTAAGAAATATGTAAATAATAATATTGGAAAAGAATTAGAAAAATCAGATAACGAGGAAAATATAGAACTTCCATCAGAAATGCCGGCAGAATAATAATCACCTTTTAAGGGACCTTTTTAAAGGAGAATAAAATGTTATTTACTAGTATTAGTTTTTTATATTATTTTTTACCAGCATTAATAATTATATATTTTATAACACCAAAGAAATATAAAAATATTATTTTATTAATTGCATCTTTAATATTTTATTTCTATGGAGAGCCTAAATATGTTTTTTTAATGATATTAGAAATTATTATTGCTTACATAGGAGCTATTTTAATTGATAAATATAAAAATCAAAGTAAAAATATATTAATAACAACTTTATTTATACATGTATTTTTATTAATAATATTTAAATATACTGATTTTATTATACAAACAATTAATGAAATATCTAATGCAAATATAAAATTATTAAATATTGCATTACCAATAGGGATATCATTTTATACATTTCAAATTATAAGTTATGTTATTGATGTATATAATGGAAAAGCTAAAGTTCAACACAACATTATAAATTTAGCTACTTATGTATCTTTATTTCCACAGTTAGTCGCAGGACCTATTGTTAGATATCAAACAATAGAAAAAGAATTAGATGATAGAGTGCATAGTTTTAATAATTTTGCATATGGCATAAGAAGATTTTCTATTGGACTTGCTAAAAAAGTATTGATAGCAAATGCTTTGGGAGAACTTTGTACCAAAGCTTTTGCTCTAAATGAAAAAACCATAATATTTTATTGGATATTTGGTATAAGTTATATGCTGCAGTTATATTTTGATTTTTCTGCTTATAGCGATATGGCTATTGGTCTTGGAAGAATATTTGGATTTCATTTCCCTGAAAACTTTAATTACCCATATATATCAAAAAGTATAACTGAATTTTGGCGTAGATGGCACATTTCTCTTAGTACATGGTTTAAAGATTATGTTTATATTCCGCTTGGGGGTAATAAAGATGGTAAATATAAACAGATAAGAAATATTTTAATAGTATGGTTATTAACTGGAATATGGCATGGTGCTAATTGGACTTTTTTAATATGGGGATTATTGTTCGGAATTATTCTTATAATAGAAAAAATATTTCTTAATAAATTTATGGAAAAATTACCTTCTTTTATAAGAAGACTATATGTGTTATTTATTGTTATGATATTATTTGTTATATTTAATTCTGACAATATGTCAGTGGCTTTGACTAATATTAAAGGTTTATTTGGTATGAATGGAGAAGTTTTTATTAATGATTATACACTTCATTACTTAAAGAGTTATTTACCATTACTAATTATTGCTTTATTTGGATCTACTCCTTTTATTAAAATATTAATAGATAAATTAAGAAAAAATAAATATGTAAATAACATAATTAATATTTTAGAACCAATTTTAATAGTTGTGATATTAGTTGTTGTTACTTCTTATTTGATAGATAATTCGTATAATCCATTTTTATATTTCAGATTTTAAGGAGGTTATACATGAATGATAAAATTAAAGATATAATTGTAACCTTAGTATTTCTTTTTACTATAATTTCATTATTTTTGATTAATGTTATAAAAAAAGATACTGATATTTCCATAGCAGAAAGAAGAAAACTCGCCACTATGCCAGAATTAACTATTAAAAGTTTGTTTGATGGTACTTATACTAAGAAATTAGATTCTTATGTTACAGATCAGTTTGTAGAAAGAGATACTTTTAGAAAAATTAAAATAGATATCGAATTATCTACTAAAGGTGAATATAATAATTTATATATGTATAATGATTATATTATTGAAGAAATATTTCCTTTAAATAGTAATTCTATTAATAATTTAACTAATAAGATTAATTATATAAAAAATACATATTTGAATAATAATAGTAATATTTATTATACTATTATACCTGATAAAAATTTTTTTGTTAAAAATGGTAATTTAAAACTTGATTATAATAAATTACAAAATATGATGAAAACTAATTTATCAAATATTAATTATATAAATATATTTGATGAATTAACTCTTGATAATTATTATAAGACTGATACTCATTGGAAAGAAGAAGATTTATTTAATGTTGCAAATACTATTGCTAATCAAATGAACTTTTCTTTAACTAACAACAATGTTGTAAATACTATTACTACTTTCAAAGGTAGTTACGCTGGTAGACTATCAGTAACTAAAGATATTGATACTATAAAAACTGTATCTAATCCATCTATTGATAATAGTAGTGTGTATAATTATGAAACTAAAAAATATACACAAATATATGATTATGATAAAATAAAATCATTAGATAAATATGATATATACTTATCGGGAGCATCTTCTATTATAGATATTGTTAATCCTGCTTCAAATAGTAATAGGGAATTAATTGTTTTTCGTGATTCTTATGGTAGTAGTTTAATTCCTTTATTAATAGAGGGATATAAGAAGATTACTGTTATTGATACTAGATATGTTTCTTCAAAGATTCTGAATAATTATATAAAATTCAATGACCAGGATGTTCTTTTTATGTATAGTATATTAACTATAAATAATAGTTTTTCTATTAGATAATGAATAAATAATCCGGCTATAACTATTAACTTACTCAAATTTGTATTTTAAAATAGATGGTAAAGAAACGATAAATTCAATGAAGTAATTGCTAATTTAAAGAAAAAAATTACTACTCTAGAATTAATGAAAGTTTATATATATAGTTCTAGTTGTGATACCCTGGATTTAGGAAGAGCAGATTTTAAAAGAAGTACTTTTATTTAAAAGATATATTGTTAAAATTACCAAAATGTTGTATAATATTAGCAGATTTTATGTAATTGTTACTAAAAATAAAAAGCAATGCATTACGCATAGATGGAGGCACATTATGGGAAATAAAGTACACGTAAAAATGATTAGTGCAGTTGCACACTTAGAAAAAGTTGATACATCAAAACTTGCTCCTGAATTAGCTGATATGTATAACAGGCTCAAAGGTGGACGAGAAAGATTTGGAAAGATAGTTAAGAATGTAATATCTTCTACAATGAAGATTAGCTCATTGGATTTGGCATTGGTTAGTAAGGCAGATCATTTAAAGAAGATTAGTTATGAGTTATCAGATCTTGCAGTTAATGTAAGCAAGACATCTGAAGTAACTACGACAGTTGCAGGAGATGTGGCAAATGCACATGAGGACTTAACTAATTCAATTACAAATGTTTCGGAAAATTGCAACCTTATACTTAAGGGCATCGGTGATAGTGAAACAGAACTTAAAACAATTATGGATTTATCTGGAACTGCAATCAAACAGTCAGGTCAGATGAAGCAGGATATGTCTACATTGTTAGAAGTTATCCAACATATGAATGAAGTTATCGAGGGTATCAATTCGATTTCTGCACAGACTAATTTGCTTGCATTAAATGCATCAATAGAGGCTGCAAGAGCCGGTGAGAATGGTAGAGGTTTCGCAGTAGTTGCTGAAGAAATCAGACAGTTAGCAGAACAGACGAAAGTCTTAACAGGTAATATGGGAACATTTGTTGAGAATATCGCAGAGGCTTCAGGCAAGAGTTCAAAGAGTGTAGAAAATACAGTAGAATCATTAGAGAGCATTAATACAAGCCTTAAATCAGTATTAGATATTAATACATCTAATAAGAATAACCTGAATAACATTAATGAATCAATAACAACAATTGCCGCAACAAGTCAGGAAATCAGTAGTTCGATAAATGAGGTTGAGGCACAGATGACTAATCTTGATGAACAGATTGATATATTATCAAGCGAATCAAGAGTATTAGCAGATGTTAGCGATGGATTATCGGATGTAATTAAACCGATATTTGAAGTAGAAGATATATTAGATGAAGTAAGAGATGATATCGGGGTACTTACTCAGGATGAATTCTATAAACTTGATAATAAGAATTTCGAAGAATCAATTAAGGCAGCAATTGATGCACATAAGAACTGGATTGGTGCATTAAAGTCTATGATAGATAAGCAGGAGACAGTTCCACTACAGACTAATGAGAAGAAGTGCGGTTTTGGACATTTCTATTATTCAGTAAAACCTAAGAATCCACAGATTATAGAGAGATGGAATGATATAGAATCTAAACATACACAGTTACATAAATATGGAAGCAAGGTTATCGAAGCATTAAATTCAGGTGAGTTGAATAAAGCAAAAGAAGAATATTTAGAGGCAGAAACTATATCAGAAGAACTTGTTAACGAATTCGAAAAATTATTATCTGTTACAGAGGAACTTACATCAAAAGAAATAAGCGTATTTTAGCATAATATGATAATTATAAAGTTTGAAATAATGGCTGATTAAATGAAATAATTTAATCAATCAAACAAAAATAATAATTAAGTAGTAATTAAGTAATAAAAACCCACTATTGAGTAATTTGAAAAGTATTTATTCAATAGTGGGTTTTTGTATGAAATGCTTATTAGTATATTTGTTAGATTAAGAGAGATATATAATCCAAACAGTGTCTGTATTTATAAATAAAGAACTAATTTATTTTATGCATTTATATCTGTATCTTCGAGATTAGAAATGGTATGTCTCTTTATAATTCCCCTTATGGAATCATATAAATATGGTTTTAATATATCAATCGATGTTGGTTCTTCATATAATATAGAACTATAGCAAGTGGAACTGGCAAGTTCTATAATCATAAAAAGCATAATCTCAGGATCTTTAAGATTATAATCGGCTCTGTCTAAAATTCTAGAGTATATATCATAGAAATCAACTTCGTCATCTGTTGATGGATTTGTAAGTGAAGATTTGAATATTCCCCAACTTAGATTTTTGGATATAAATAATAGAAGGGACTTGTCTTCACAGAATTGATTAATTATATGATCTGCAATGAAGATAATTTCTTCGGTAAGATCTGTAATTCCTGACTTGGCAAGAGCTTCATCGGCATTATGGAATAACTGGCTCGCCTTGTGAGCAATCAGTCTGTTTCGTAAATCATACTTGTCTTTAAAATACAAATAAAAAGTTCCTTTTGCTACACCAGATTTCTCTGCTATATCTGAAATGGAAGTCTTATTAATTCCCTTTGATGTAAAAAGTGAAAATGCAGAATCTAAAAGAGAATCTCGTTTCTTTTTCTTATTGGTTTCTAATTTACTCATACTATCATACCTTTCCCAAAGTAACATAATATTTTGGAGTTCTTTTAATTATGTTCTATTTTAATTATAAAACTAAACACAGTCAAATAAATTTTTAAAATAAAGTATTGACCGTTAGTCATTTTTGTGTTATACATTATAACATAATAAATGACCAATGGTCAATAAATAAATAAAAATCAAAAAAGGAGTGGGAACATGTTAAAACTTGGAAAGAAGATAGTAAAGTATAGAATTCCTATTTTAATTCTTAGTTTTCTTCTGTTGATACCAGCTACAATATCTTATATTAATACCCGTATTAACTACGATATACTTTCATATCTTCCGGACGACATTGACACAATGAAAGGTCAGGAAATACTTACTGATGAATTTGGTACAGGAGCATTTTCAATATGTGTCGTTGAAGGAATGGATAAAAAGGGTGTAGCGGCTCTTGAAGAAAAGATTAAAAGGGTAGACCATGTTAATAATGTAATATGGTACGATTCATTAGCTGATTTATCAGTTCCAATGGATGTAATTCCTGAAAAGATAAGAAATGCATTTAATAATGATGAGAAAGGCAGCACATTACTTATAGCAACATTTGATACTTCAACATCAGCCGATGAAACATTAGACGGTGTTGAGAAAATCAGAAAGTTAACAAAGAATCAGTGCTTTCAGAGTGGTATGTCAGCAACAATTGCTGATATCAAGAAGATATGTAATACAGAGGCTGTAATGTATGTTGTTTTAGCAGCAGGTTTATCAGCTATCGTATTAGCACTTACAATGGATTCGTTCCTTGCACCTGTATTCTTCCTATTAAGTATAGGTATGGCAATTGTATATAACTTAGGAACAAACTTCATCGCTGGTGAAATATCATTTATCACACAGGCACTTGCGGCAGTTTTACAGTTGGCAGTAACGTTGGACTACTCAATATTCCTGTGGCATAGTTATCAGGAATACAGAGAGAAGTATCCTGATGAGAAAGAAAGAGCGATGGCTCATGCAATATCAAATACAATAGTTTCTGTAATTGGTAGTTCAATCACAACCGTTGCAGGTTTCGTGGCAATGTGTTTTATGACATTTACATTAGGTTTAGACTTAGGTATTGTTATGGCGAAAGGTGTTATATTCGGCGTTATCGGCTGTGTAACAATTCTTCCTGCAATGATACTTACATTTGATAAAGCGATTCAGAAAACAAAACATAAGGCATTAATGCCTAATATGGATAAAATCGGTAATTTTGTTACAAGGAAATATGGTCTTTTCATTGTATTATTCGTAGTAATTTTAATCCCAGCTCTTTACGGATATACACATACAAATGTTTATTATGATTTAGCAGGAACACTTCCAAAAGATTTAGAGAGTGTTGTAGCCAATTCGAAACTTGAAGATGATTTCTCTATGGGTGCAACCCATATGATACTTGCAGACAGTAATATGTCTTCAAAAGATACATCAGCAATGTTAGATGCAATAAGTGAAGTTGATGGTGTTAAAGTGGCAGCAGGACTTGATAATCTTGTTGGTCCGGCAGTTCCAAAAGAAGTAATACCTGATACGTATAAGAAGATTCTTGATAATGGTAAATATAAATTAATACTTGTAGCATCTGAATATAAGACAGCTTCAGATGAAGTCAATAATCAGATAACTGAGATACAGAACATAGTTAAGAAATATGATACTAAGGCAATGGTTATCGGTGAAGCACCATGTACAAAAGACCTTATTGATATAACTGATAAGGACTTTAAGACAGTTAGTGCAGTATCAATAGTTCTTATATTTATAATCATTGCAGTAGTACTTAAATCAATTTCGTTACCAGTTATATTAGTTGCAGTAATCGAATTTGCAATCTTTATAAATATGGGTATACCGGCATACACAGGAACAACGCTTCCGTTCATTGCCTCAATCGTAATTGGTACTATCCAGTTAGGTGCGACAGTCGATTATGCGATACTTATGACTAATAAATATAAGAAAGCAAGATATAATGGCGCAGGCAAGAAAGAAGCTATTACATCAGCACTTAATGGTTCAATCCAGTCAGTATTTGTCAGTGCACTGAGCTTCTTTGCAGCAACATTCGGCGTTGGTATGTATTCAAGCATAGATATGATTAGTTCGCTTTGTGTATTGTTGGCAAGAGGTGCAATTATAAGTTTCCTTGTAGTTGTATTAGTATTACCTGCAATGTTCATGATATTTGATAAACTTATAATCAACACAAGTATGGGCTTCAAACCAAAAAAAGCTAATTAATCAATAATTCAAATAAAAATATTATCAATATTAAGAAGGAGCGATGCTATATGAAGAAGAAACTAGTAAAGACTATATCAATATCACTGGCAGCATTACTTGCAATTGCAGGAATCAGCTACTCAGCATTAAGCGGAAATGAAAAGGTTGCATCTGCTGATACAAGTAAAGATGCTAAGACAATTCAGAATACAATTGAAAGCAATGTCAAATTCAATGAAGTCGGAGAAGACAAAGAAGAAACAGTATATGTACTTACAGATGCAAATGGAAATGTAAATAAAACAATTGTAAGTGACTGGTTAAAGAATAAAGATGGCAGCGATAAACTCGAAGATAAATCAGATTTAAAAGATATTGAAAATGTAAAATCAGATGCCGATTATATAACAGGAGAAGATGGAGCAATCACATGGAATGCAAACGGAGAAGATATCTATTATCAGGGAACTACAGATAAACAGCTTCCTGTAGATGTTAAGGTAACATATCTCTTAGACGGCAAGGAAATGTCTCCATCAGAGATAGCTGGAAAAAGCGGTAAAGTAACTATTAAATTTGAGTATACAAATAATCAGAAGAAGGAAATTACTGTTAATGGTAAAAAGACAGAGATGTATGTACCATTTACAATGATTTCAGGAATGATACTTGATGGAAATAAATTCAGAAATGTAGAAGTTAATTCAGGAAAAGTTATTTCAGATGGTAACAGATTAGTAGTAGTCGGACTTGGTTTTCCTGGAATGAATTCAAATCTTGCTCTTTCAGATATAACAGGTGACAGCAAGACAGAATTCCCTGAAACAGTTGAAGTAACAGCCGATGTAGAAGATTTCTCATTAGCTTTAACACTTACAATGGGAAGCGCAGATTTAATCTCAGCAGTAGATGTAGACAGTGTAACAGCAGTAGATGATTTAAAAGATGTTGTTAAGAAATTAGTAGAATCTACAGATGCATTACAGACAGGTTCTTCAAAATTAAATGAGGGACTTAAGACATTAAAGAATAGCTTTGGAACATACAGCACAGGTATTAAAACTTATGTTAATACAGTTAATTCAAACATCGGATTATTAAATGAAAAAGTTCCATCATTTGTAGACGGAACAAAACAGATTTCAGATGGTGTCGGACAGATTGTTGGAGCTATGGAAGGTGATAACGGTGCAGTATCAGGAGCTAACCAGTTAGCACAGGGTTCAGCAGAACTCAGCAATGGATTAAATGACCTTGCTAATAGCGTAGGTACAGTTGGAAGCACAGATAACAACACTGTAACAGGTGCAGTTAATAATATTGCAACAGGTTCAAACACATTATTCTCGTATGTAGATAAAATGTTAGCAGGTTTTGATGACCAGAAGGATGCAAATGGAAATGTAAACTATGGACTTAAAAACGGTTCACAGGCAGTAGCAGATGGCTCAAAACAGGTATCAGATGGTGTTAACGAATTAGTATCACAGTTAACTACAATGATTCAGACAATTAATACCAGCATTTCTAATAATGAAAAGAGTATTGCACAGTTAAACGCAGTAATACGTGGTGGTAAGAATCCACAGACAGGAGCAGATCTGACAGCACAGGAAATAGCTGTGTATAATGCACAGATTCAGCAGCTAACAGGTGCTAATACAGCACTTAAGACAATGCTTCAGAGCATGAATCCGGAATCAATGAATACACAGTTGACTAAACTTACACAGGGCGCAAAATCTGTATCAGATGGTGCAAGCGGTGTATCAAATGGTTTATCAACATTACAGAATGGACTTAGTGAGTTTAAGACACAAGGCAACACATTAGTACAGGGAACAGCCCAGTTAAATAGTTCAATGTCACAGTTAGTAGCAGGAATTGGTAAATTACAGGCAGGTTCAGTACAGGTTAAAGATGGTTCAGCAGCTTTAGCAAGTGGTGTAAACCAGTTATATGGAGCAGTTAAGAATCAGTTACAGCCTGGTGTATCAACATTATATGATGGTGCAAACTTACTTTCAACTTCAGTAAACCAGTTATATGAGGGAACAAAACCAACAGCTAAAGATGTTAATACACTTTTATCAGGAACAGACCAGTTAGCATCAGGAATAGGTGAATTACAGACAGGAGCAGAGACATTAAGCTCAGGTATGAAACAGTTCAATGACGAAGCAATCAGTAAAGTATCAGACTTCGTAAACGGAGATTTGACAACAATTACAGAAAGAATCAAAGCTACTGTAAATCTTGCTAAAGATTACAATATTTACTCAGATGCAGTAGAAGGCAAAAGCACAAGTGTAAAATTCATCTACGAAACAGATGGAATCAACGTAGAATAAAAAGTAATATATAAATATAATCAAAGTAATATTATGTAAGATTATATGTGCTCTCGGAATTCATATGGATTCTGAGAGTACAAATTATATAAAATGGGTGGACAAAAACTATATTAGATAGATAAATACAGCATTGTAATAGAGATATTGCGATGCTGTATTTTTTTATTGACAAAAGACCTGAATTAATGTAGGTTGTAGTAAAAGAAAAGGCTTAAAAGAAGGATTATTCTTATGTGTCAGAAATTAAATTAGATTTTAAAATTCCTGCCTACGTCTTTAAGATAAAATATTTATAAAGAAGGTGTGAAATAATATGCAATATGATGTTGGACAAATTGTGAAACTAAAGAAGAAGCATCCTTGTGGAAGCTACGAATGGGAAATACTTCGTGTGGGGGCAGATTTCAGATTAAAGTGCATAGGGTGTGGACACCAGGTTATGCTGCCACGAACTACAGTTGAAAGAAATACGAGAGGATTACGGGATAAATAGTAAAATATAGTATGTCGAAAAATGTCGAAAAGTTATACTTGACGTAAAAAATGTCGAATGTTAAAATTAATTATCACTTAAATGAATAAATAAAAATAGCTATTAAGAGGTATATTTGAGTGGTAAATATTAATCGGGATACAAGGAGGAATACAAGATGATTAAGAGAAAGAGAATTTTTGCTGGCATGTTGTTAATTGCGTTATTTATACAGTCTACAATATGCATAGCAGCAACGAAAACAAGTGATGTATTAGTAGCGGTTTCGGGAACAACATCGGTAAATTTACCAGGTTCCTACAGCAGTTTGAGTGCTCGTGTTGATAAAGCTTCGGTATATGGAATAGCAAAAAATAATACGAATAATTCCAGATACATAACGATTACGACGACCAGATATAAAAAGGGTGTTGCAGATGGAGCAAGGAGCAATAATAATGGAAATATAGCAGGTGGAAAGGATATAAGTTCAGGTGGCGTAGTAAGAATATCAGATACGATATATTCGTATTATGTGACATGTACTGTATATAATAGTACATCTTCAAGTACAGGTGTAGCTGATGCCCTTACATACATAATAAAACAAAATAGTTAATGTAAATAAGGAGGTTTTTCGACCTCCTTATTTTGTATAACCTAAAATAATTATTTTAAATGGAGGTATATAATGAAGAGACGAGTATGCAAGAAATTATTGATAACCAGTGTGATAATAACAATGATACTGTGTAGTGGATGTGGATTAAGAAAAGAAAAAAAACCAATTGTGGCAAAAAAAGAAGAGAGAATTTTCAATAGGTATGATTTTAAAGATATATGGTCCACGCTTACCATAGATGGTAAAAATATAGGATTTCCGTTTGATGTGAAAGATGTTCCGGATACTTTAAGTATTAATATTGGATTGAATGTGGAGGAATTAAAAGATGAAATAGAAGATATAGGAGCGTTATGGTGCGACCTACGTAAAGAAGATGAATTTACTAATATTACAATTAAGATTGAACCTGAAGATGATACATATGATGTTAGTAAAGGTAGAGTTGTTGGAGTGACTGCATATGATAAAGATATGACACATGTAAATACAGAAATGTGTCATATCAGTATTTCAGGAATAGAATTGGGAACTTTGATGTCGGAAGTAAAAGAAATATTAAATGAACCGAGTGAGGCACTTGAGGGTGAAGAACAGACAAGTTATTATTATTATGATAATGGGAATAGTAGTATGGTATTTACTTCATATAATGGTAAAACTGTATCAAAAATAGAAGTGTATTACTATGATTAAGGTGGGTGATGGGAAGTGTTTTGTAAGTTATTTATACTAAATATAAGAAGGTTTTTTAAAAATAACAAAATGATGATTATGATACTTCTTTTTTCGCAGATTGTGTCGGTAGTGGTTTCGTTCATGGCATATGGAATGATAATGAATACAAAAAGAGAATCAGAAAGTGCAGGATATTCTGAAAGATTTTTGGATGCAAACTCATATCATGATGTGTATTTGCCACTGGAAAAGATAAAGCCATCATTATATAAGCTTTTAAAAAGCTATGGAAATAAAGTTAGAAGTGTTGTTATTGATGGATATGATAAGGAAGAGAACACTACAATATGGATGCATTTTACATATAGAAATGGTAATATTATAGTAGATGACGAGTGGAAGAAAACGATATTAGATTCACAACCTAACAGAATTGGACGTTTATATACGGATGATGAATTTTATAGTGGTAAGAAGGTTTTAGTAACTAATGGAGGGTATGATAATGTCAAAAAGTGTTACATAAACGGAACAGAGTATGAAGTTGTTGGACATTTTTATGAAGAAGGATATATAGGGAATGCGAGTGATAAAGTTGTTGAAGTCCCATTCTTTTCGGCAGATGATGAAATGCAGATAGATGCAATTGGCATACAATTAGCGACATTGCCGACGGTATCTGAATATAATGAATTTGCAACAGAGATGTTAAGCCTTTTTGACAATCAGGTTTATGTTTATATGCCGGAGAAGTTTTCTAATGATGTTAAGTACATGTATAAAACATATTTTATAATTGCAGCTATAATACTTGGAATGTCGGTAATTAACATTGGCATTGTATATGGATATATATTGAGAACAAGAACTAAATATAATGCTATTTTGTCTTTGTGTGGAGCTAAGAAGATTCAGATTGTCATAATTAATTTGCTGGAGATAATTTCTATGTGTCTTGTTTCATATGGGGTGTCATTACTGCTATTTAATAATGTTATAATTCCATATGGTAAAGATGTTTTTATATATTTTACGGATATTTTTGACAAATATTTATACGAAGATTTTTTGACTATTTATTTGATGGCAGTTATAATTTGTGCATTATACAACATTTTAAAGGTGTTAAATAAACAAACAATTACATTTATAAGAGGTGGTGGGAGAAAATGATAGATTTATGTATGTCAGAATACATTAAGAATATTAGACGAAACATACTTATATGGCTACTGTTGTCAGCAGCCAATATTATGGTTCTGCTTACTGTTGGCAATATGAAAACATCATACAAGTATTACAATGTAATTAAAGATTACATTGGTAATAAAGGCCTGTGTCTTTTAGATACTGATGGAATTTTAAAAGATGATTTTGTAAAAGAATTAGATAGTATTAAGGGAATTAAATCCTATAAGATTTTTGAAGAGTCCGGCTTATATTATGATGAAGGCGAAAATAATATCAAAAAGTTATATCTTTTTGATAAGAATGATGAAAAATTGATGCCGGCTCTTAAATCCGGAAAATGGTACGAGAGTAATCCAAATGATAAAAGCATTATTAATGTGCTTGTATCGGAAAATGAGTATGGAATAGATTCAGGAGATATGATAGAGTCGTACTATTATGATGAGAATGGTTCAATAAAAAATGTTAATATTAACGTGGTTGGCGTGTTTAGAGATGGCGAAAGGATAGCCGGTAATATCAAATATTCTCCAACAGATCAAATGTATTATAACAGCTTTTATTCGTCTTTTGATGTTAAACAGAATGAAGATATGATTTTTGTCACTACTGAGAAAGAATTTTCGAAGTTTAATAATGCAGTAAAATCTGTTACGTATGGTGGTGTTCTGATAAGATGTGACGATAGCATATCTGATGAAAGAGTTGATGAGATAGCGAAAGAAATAAGGAAATATCGTATCAAGGTGACGAACTATGAACAGTTACCAAGTAGCACTGTTGAAATGAAAATAATCAATAACAATAGTATGGTGCAGATTCGAAAAGTAAAGATGGAATTTATGCCTTTTGCAATTGTTGTGATAATGATTTCTATTATTTGCATAATATCAATATCGGCAGTTTCTACATTAGAAGGACTAAGAAATTATACAATATATTATATTACAGGCATGAAATGGAACGGTATCGTTAAAATAACAGGATTTTCTATTATATGCAGCATAGGAATGTCAGTTGTGTTATCTACAGCAGAATATTTGATAATGAAAGTGAAGTTCCCTCGTATTGTCAACAGGATAAGCATAGGAATTGAGGAAGGAATGATTATTGCAGGTATATGGGTGTGTTTTGTCCTTTTAGCGATAATTATGCCGTTGTCGATTTTGCATAGAAACAAACCGGCAGAACTAATCAAACAGGAAAGATAATATGGCAAGTTGTTCAGAAATGAGGTTAATATGATTAGGTTAGTAAATATAAATAAGACGTATAATTATAAGAAAGCAAATGCGTTTTGCGCATTAAAGGGAATAAATCTTAGCATTAATGACGGAGAAATGTTGGCTATTATTGGTAAATCAGGTGCAGGAAAATCTACACTTATGCATATATTAGGCTGCATTGATGATTTTGAAAGTGGCGACTATCTTATAGATGATATAAATGTTAAAGATATAAGTAATGGCAAAAAGGCAGAAATTCGTAATAAAAAGATAGGAATAGTAATGCAGGACTTTGCTCTGATTGAGGAGTATACAGTTATAGAAAATGTTATGGTGCCATTGTTGTTTGACAAATCGAAAAAAGATAAGAAGAAAACTGCTATAAAAGCAATAGAATCAGTTGGAATAGGAGATTTGACAAATAAACCGGTAAATAAATTATCAGGTGGGCAAAAACAACGTGTTGCAATAGCAAGGGCTATAGTAAATGATCCGGTGTTTATATTGGCAGATGAACCAACTGGTGCTTTAGATAGCAATACATCCTTAGAGATTATGCAGGTGTTTAAAGACTTAAATAAGTTAGGTAAGACAATAATAATTATTACCCATGATAAAGACGTGGCTCAAAAATGTGACCGAATAGTAGAGATGAAAGATGGAAGTTTTATAAACTAAACCAGACTAGAGAGCAATAATAAAAATTAAGGGGAAAATATAAAAAAGTATATTGACAAAGCATTACTATGGTGCTATTGTATTAATTGCTTAATACAATAATGTATTAACACAATACAAGGCGTTATTTGAATGACAAGTAAAATCATTGCATTTGACGGTGACCTTTTAAATTAACCGGGAGATACACATATACTATCTGGAAAGGAGAGATAAAAGTGGCATGGGAATTTAAAGATGACAGACCGATTTATACGCAGTTATTAGAGCAGATTCAGAGAATGATTATCTCTGGAAAATATAAGCCCGGTGATAGGCTTCCGACAGTCAGGGACCTGGCATCAGAAGCGGCTGTTAATCCGAATACTGTGCAAAGAGCATTAACTGAATTAGAGAGAATTGGTCTGGTATATTCTCAGAGGACATCTGGAAGAATGATTACAGATGATGAAAGTAAAATTGCAGAGATAAAGGAAAAGATGGCAGAAGACCTGATAAAGAAATTCTGCAGCAATATGAAAGAATTGGGATATTCAAAGAAAGAAATTATTGAATTATTAGAAAAATATTGAAAGTGAAAGGTAAGGAGAAATATGAGCGATATAATACTCGAAGCAAGAGATTTGACTAAATCATATGGTCCTAAGACAGCACTTAATGGGTTAAATCTTACTTTGGAAAAAGGAAAGATAATTGGACTGCTTGGACCAAATGGAAGTGGTAAATCTACATTTATTAAATTATGCAATGGAATTTTACAACCAACAAAAGGAGAGATTCTTATTGGTGGTCACGAAGTAGGTGTTGAGACTAAAAAGATAGTTTCATATCTTCCTGAGAGAACATATTTAGATGATAATATGTCTCCGGTTCAGATGATTAATTTCTTTTCGGACTTCTATGAGGACTTCGATGCTGACAAGGCATTTGATATGCTTAGCAGCCTGAAAGTTAATCCTAAGGATAAGATGAAGACAATGTCTAAGGGAACTAAAGAAAAAGTTCAGTTAATTCTCGTAATGAGCCGTCAGGCTAAACTCTATATGTTAGATGAACCAATTGGTGGTGTTGATCCGGCAGCAAGAGATTATATCCTTAGAACAATTATTTCTAATTATAATCCTGAGGCGTCCGTTATAATATCTACACATTTAATTACTGATATTGAACAGGTGTTAGATGAAGTAATATTTATACAGAATGGTGATTTGAAATTACATAAGACAGTTGATGAGATACGTTCTATTGAAGGTAAATCAGTTGATGCATTATTCAGGGAGGTGTTCAGATGTTAGGTAAATTAATTAAAAATGAATTTAAAGCTACTTATAAAATGTTCGTAATGCTTTTTTGCTCGCTGGTAGTACTTACATTACTGACAAGATTCTGCATATATATTCCGTTTGAGAATACTGTATTCAAGATAATGACAGTTATATTGACAGTGGTATATGTGGTGGCTATGGCATTTATGTCATTATTAAGTCTTGTATTGGTAATTAAAAGATTTTACCAGAATATGTTGCGCGATCAGGGGTATTTATCACATACACTTCCGGTAAAAATGTGGCAGCATCTTGTAGCAAGGGTAATCACATATTCAGTATGGATTATGTCGAGTATATTGGCAATGTTACTATCATTATTTTTATTCTTTGTTGGCAAACCTAAATTTACCAGAGGTATGAACAAATTTATCAAGGAATTTAAAGATATGATGTCATATCCTAAAATGTCAATTGCATTAGTGCTGTTAGTATTACTTATAATTGCACAGATATTTGTAAATGTTTTGAATTTTATGGCATCATTATCATTAGGTCAGATATTTGTTAAACATAAAATATTAGGCTCAATAGTATTTTACTTCTTATTAAATTATGTTATGGGCTTTATTACATCATTAATTATGATGGTTGTACCTGATTTAACCACGAAGATGGATAATATTGAAAATGAAATTACAAGTGTTAAACAGATGGTTAATACTATTGCAAACCCAATGATTGTATATTTCCTTATAATGTTACTACTACAAATATTTATGGCAGTCGTTTACTTTGTGATTTCAAATTATATGCTTTCTAAGAAGTTAAATCTTGAGTAATGCATCCGTAAACGTATAAAATGATTACACACTTTTGTGAGAAAACGTTGAGTTTATAAGATAGTTGTATTTAGGCGTAGAAAATATTTAGTATATTTAATTTAATATAGAAATTATATATAAATAAATTGAATATATATAAGAGACGAATGCTTTCGTAGTAGACGTCTCTTTTTAACTTTATAGAATTAAAATATGTTATATTATACATAATAAAAAGAGTATGTTTTATCTAAAGAGGAGAAATGAATGATGGAACCAAAGAAGTAGAGAATAACGGATTTTCCGGTTCTGTAACAGGCTATTATATTGTATACATCTGGACTAAAGATGATAAACTAATGCAACTTTATATGGATGAAAGACGGTATGACAGAAATGAAGAAGCTATAAATAATATAATTAATGGCTTAAGCGATGATACAAGTGCGTTAAAATTTACCGGGGTAATCAAAAATGCAAACAGCAATAAAGCGTTTGTTAAGCCGAAGAAAGATAAAGATGGAAACTATATATGACAGATGGGTAGAGTGATATTAGGCGAGGCAGATAGATTCTGACCTCGCCTTTTTGATAATATAAATTAAATTGTCAAAACCCCTTGAATAATTTAGAAATGTATGGTAAACTGTCTATTCGTGATATATTATTTAAAATATCCTTGTTCCCTGCTAATCAGGGGACCAGAGACCAAAAGGAGGTAAAATACGCATGAACAAATATGAATTAGCAGTAGTTGTTAGCGCAAAACTCGAAGATGATGAAAGAGCTGCAACAATCGAAAGAGTAAAAGAGTACATCACTCGTTTCGGTGGTACAGTTACTAACGTTGATGAATGGGGTAAGAAGAGATTAGCTTACGAAATTCAGAAAATGAGAGAAGCGTTCTACTATTTCATCAAATTTGAGTCTGATTCTAATTGTCCAAACGAAGTTGAGAACTCAGTTCGTATTATGGAAAATGTTATCAGATTTTTATGTGTTAAAGATGAAGCATAATTTTTAAAAAATACAACAGATATTGTTATATCTAGAAAGAGGCAGGTATGAATAAAGTTATTCTTATGGGACGACTTACAAGAGATCCTGATGTAAGATATTCGGATCAGTCGTCAGCAGTAGCTAGATTTACACTAGCAGTAGATAGAAGATTTAAGAGGGATGGTGATCAGCAGACAGCTGACTTTATCTCATGTGTTGCATTTGGTAAGACTGGTGAATTTATCGAAAGATATTGTCATCAGGGTACAAAGCTTGTTGTTGAAGGAAGAATCCAGACAGGAAGCTACACAAATCGTGACGGAAATAAAGTGTATACAACAGATGTTGTTGCAGAGAATGTTGAATTTGCAGAGAGTAAGGCAGCCGCAGCTAATAATGAAGGGGGCTATCAGGCAGCTAGACCGGAACCTTCCAGTGCAGCAGGAGATGGTTTTATGAACATTCCTGATGGTGTGGAAGACGAAGGATTACCATTTAACTAAGTTTAATTAAATTAAATAAAAAGGAGGCTATTTTCGATGCCATATAATAAAGAAAAAGGCGACAGAAGCGATTCTCCAATGAAGAGAAGAGGCGGACGTAGAAGAAAGAAAGTCTGCGTATTCTGTGGCGAAAAGAATAACGTAATTGATTTTAAAGATGTTAACAAATTAAAAAGATACGTATCTGAAAGAGGAAAGATTCTTCCTAGAAGAATTACTGGAAACTGCGCTAAGCACCAGAGAGCTCTTACAGTAGCTATCAAACGTGCAAGACACGTAGCTTTAATGCCTTATACATTAGATTAATTTGCATTAATCTGAATTAAGACATCAGGTAAATTATGTATTTAAAGCCTTTTTGGAATGAGAATTCTAAGAAGGCTTTATTGTTTTATAAGAATAAGGTATCGAAAGCCTGCTTTGACACCTTATTTTCTATAGAAAATTAGTAATTAAAAATGTGAATTATGTATAGTCGGAGGAAAGAAATGAACTTAGACAACGAAAAGGAAATAAATCTCTATATAAAATATCTGTTACCGACAATCTGTGCGATGGTATTTAATGCGATTTATATCATAACAGATACACTTATGATTGGAAAAGGAATAGGCGAGGAGGGGTTGGTAGCACTTAATCTGTTATTGCCGATATTTTCTGCGTATTTTGGAATAGGATACCTGTTTGGTGTAGGTGGTTCTGTACTGCTATCGGTTGCCAAAGGTAAGAAAGATGAAGGTGAGCAGAAGAGAATATTTTCGACAACAGTTACAGTTGCGGCAGTTACAGGAGTATTAGTTAGTCTTATTCCTTTTATTATGCAGAATAAATTATATAGGATACTCGGTGCAACAGACGAGAATATTAGGATAACGAGAGAATATGGAAGCATTATGTTTGCATTTGGCTGGGTATATATTTTACAGACAGTCATTAACTGCTTTGTCAGAAATGATGAAGCACCAAGACGTTCAATGGCAGGAACGATTGTGGGTTCGTGTACTAATGTAGTTCTTGATTATATATTTATATACAAATGCAATATGGGAATGAGTGGAGCTATAATTGCGACAGTAATCGGAAATGCACTAAATATGCTTATTGCAGCAAGTCATTTGCTGTCACGTAATAATAATCTGCATTATGGAATTCGAAGCATAAGCATTGGAAGGGTTAAAAAGATAATTATTAATGGTGCATCTCCATGCTTTAATGAAGTGGCGTGGGGAATCGTTGTGTTCGTGTTTAATTTGCAGATAGTTAAATATTTTGGCAATTATGGACTTGTTATCTACAGTATCATTTCAAATACTCTGATAGTAACCAATTCCTTTATGAATTCAGCAGGAAATGCAATGCAGCCATTAGTTTCGTACAGCATTGGCGCAGGAAATAAAGAAAGAGTAAGGAAATTTACGAAAATAGGGTTTGTGACAATTACAATATTTGCAATTATAATGTATGGAGTGATTTACGGATTTACTAATAGATTGATTCATCTGTTTGTAAAACCATCGGAAATAGTTGTTAAAGAGGGAATACCTGCTATAAGAATATATTTTCTTTCGCTGTTCTTTGCGATGGTAAATGTATACTTTTCAGTATATTTCCAGGCAGCATTAAAGTCGGTATATGCAATGATAATAAGTCTGTTAAGAGGATTTGGAGTGACGATATTATTTGTAATAATTATTCCATTGATTTTTGGTGCGTCATCAGTGTGGTGGGTAATGTTATTGTCAGAGGGAGTAACTATGATAGTTACGTTATTTCTTCTTAGTAGAAAGAATGTATAGAGAACATAAAACCACTACTGCACAAATGCATAGTGGTTTTATGTATTTTGCCCTCTGGCAATATATAAAAAGTGTGAAAACAGTTTGCATAATCCCTTGAAAATTAGTATAATAAAACTAACTAACGAGATTATTAGGAGGACGAGAAAATGGTAACACTTAGTAAGAGTGGCGCTTACTTATTAAACGGTACAGAAGTAGTTGAAACAACAGGAGATTATGAGAACCTGCTTAAATCAAAATTAGGTAATGAATATATTACTAAAGAAGAAGCAGCGAAGAATACAATAGCTTATGGTATCCTTGCAGACCATAATACATCAGGTAATATGGACAAGCTTCAGATAAAATTTGATAAATTAACTTCCCATGATATAACATTTGTAGGAATTATCCAGACAGCAAGAGCTTCCGGTCTTGAGAAATTCCCTATTCCATATGTACTTACTAATTGCCACAACAGCTTATGTGCAGTTGGTGGAACGATTAACGAAGATGATCATATGTTTGGCCTTACATGTGCTAAGAAATATGGTGGTGTATATGTACCACCTCATCAGGCAGTAATTCACCAGTTTGCAAGAGAGATGCTCGCAGGCGGTGGAAAGATGATATTAGGTTCAGACAGTCATACACGTTACGGTGCATTAGGAACAATGGCTATGGGCGAGGGCGGTCCTGAACTTGTTAAACAGCTTCTTTCACAGACATATGATATTAATATGCCGGGCGTTATCGCAGTATATTTATCAGGAGAACCTGTTAAGGGCGTAGGACCACAGGACGTTGCACTTGCAATTATAGGTGCCGTATTTGCAAACGGATACGTTAAGAATAAAGTTCTTGAATTCGTAGGACCTGGTGTGTCTAAGTTAAGTGCAGATTTTAGAATCGGTATCGATGTAATGACAACAGAGACAACATGTTTATCATCTATCTGGTCAACAGATGATAAGATTAAAGATTTCTATGATATTCATGGCAGAAGTGAGGATTATAAAGAACTTAATCCTGGTAATGTTGCATATTATGATGGTGTTGTTTATGTAGAGCTTGATAAGGTCAAACCAATGATAGCTATGCCATTCCACCCAAGTAACACATACACAATCGAAGAACTTAATGCTAATCTTATGGACATCTTAGATGACTGTGAGAAGAAAGCATTAGTAAGTTTAGACGGACAGGTTGATTTCAAACTTAAAGATAAAGTAAGAAATGGTAAATTATATGTAGAACAGGGAATTATCGCAGGTTGTGCCGGCGGTGGTTTTGAAAATATCTGTGCGGCAGCAGACATACTTAAGGGAACAAGCATCGGGTCAGATGAATTTACACTTAGTATATATCCTGCAAGCACACCTATTTATGTAGAACTTGCAAGAAACGGAAGACTTGCAGACCTTATGGCAACAGGTGCCATTGTTAAGACTGCATTCTGCGGACCATGTTTTGGTGCAGGAGATACACCTGCTAATAATGCATTCAGTATCAGACATTCAACAAGAAACTTCCCTAACAGAGAGGGTTCTAAATTACAGAATGGCCAGATTGCTTCAGTTGCTCTTATGGATGCACGTTCAATTGCAGCTACAGCGGCTAACAAGGGATATTTAACAGCAGCAACAGATGTTGATGTTAACTTCACTAATCCAAGATATTTCTTCGATAAGACAATATATGAGAACAGAGTATTTGACAGCAAGGGTGTTGCTGATCCATCAGTTGAGATTAAATTTGGCCCAAATATTAAGGACTGGCCAAAGATGGTAGCATTAACAGATAATCTTTTATTAAAGGTTGTATCAGAGATTCATGATCCTGTAACAACAACAGATGAATTAATTCCATCGGGAGAGACATCATCATATCGTTCTAACCCATTAGGACTTGCAGAATTCACACTTTCAAGAAAAGATCCTGCATATGTAGGAAGAGCTAAGGCTGTTAAGGCAGCAGAGGAAGCAAGAGAGAATGGTAAATGTCCTTGTGAAACATTTGAGGAATTAACTCCTGTAATGAATACAATAAAGGCTGCATATAATAATATATCCAGAGAAAACATCGGAATAGGCAGTACGATATATGCGGTTAAACCGGGTGATGGTTCAGCAAGAGAACAGGCTGCATCATGTCAGAAAGTTCTTGGTGGATGGGCAAATATCGCTAAAGAATACGCAACAAAGAGATATCGTTCTAACCTTATCAACTGGGGAATGTTGCCATTTATTTATGAGAAGGACGAGCTTCCATTTGCAAATGGAGACTATATATTTATTCCAGAGATTGCCAAAGCTGTAACTGATAAAGCAGAAGAGATTAAGGCTTATGTGGTAAAAGAAGATGGAATGAAAGAATTTACTCTGAAATTAGGCGAATTAACAGATGACGAGAGAGAAATTATTCTAAAAGGTTGTTTGATTAATTATAACAGAGTAGGGTAATATACAATGTTAAGTGAGGTGTAGCTTATGAACGTCATAACAGAAACAGACAGATATCTGTTCGGAAACGGATCTCATTATGAGATTTATGAAAAATTGGGAGCGCACATAATGGAGGTTGATGGAGTAAGAGGAACATATTTTGCAGTATGGGCTCCAAATGCTACAGCCGTAAGTGTAGTTGGTGACTTTAATGATTGGAATGGTTATATACATATAATGGACAGACTTGGTACATCAGGAATATGGGAAAAATTTGTTCCAGATGTATACGAGGGACATTTATATAAATATGCTATAACAGGTCGAGATGGTGCTACACATTATAAAGCAGATCCATATGCGAATCTGTCAGAGATGCGTCCTGGTAATGCATCGGTCATAACTAATATTAATGGTTATGAATGGGGCGATGATAAATGGAAGAAAAATAAACCAAAAGATACAGATAAGCTTGTTGATGAGCCTATTTCTATCTATGAAGTTCATATTGGTTCGTGGAAGAAAGATTATACAAACAGTATGGATGGATTCTGCAATTACAGACAGATAGCACATGAATTAGGAGAATATGTAAAGGACATGGGATATACTTATGTGGAATTAATGGGTATATCAGAACATCCTCTCGATGCATCATGGGGATATCAGGTTACAGGTTATTATGCACCAACATCAAGATATGGTGAACCAAAAGACTTTATGTATATGGTTGATTATCTACATCAGTTAGGAATCGGTGTAATACTTGACTGGGTACCTGCACATTTCCCTAAAGATGAACATGGACTTGCGATGTTTGATGGAAGTCCATTATATGAATATGCAGACCCTAGAAAAGGTGAACAGAAAGATTGGGGTACAAAGGTATTCGACTATGGTAAGAATGAAGTTTTCAACTTTCTTATAGCTAATGCATTATACTGGGTAGAGAAATTTCATATAGATGCATTACGTGTGGATGCAGTTGCCTCAATGCTTTATCTTGATTATGGAAGAAAAGCAGGAGAATGGGTTCCTAATAAATATGGTGGAAATGGTAATCTTGAAGCTATGGAATTCTTCAAGCACCTTAACAGCATTATGGAAAGAAGGGATCCGGGTGCATTCCTTATAGCTGAAGAATCTACAGCATGGCCGAATGTGACTAAGAAGCCTGAAGAAGGTGGATTAGGTTTTACATTCAAATGGAATATGGGTTGGATGCATGATTTTCTTGATTATGTTCAACTTGATCCATATTTTAAGAAATTTAACCATAATAAAATGACATTTAATATGACATATACATTCAGTGAGAAATTCATTCTGGTATTATCGCATGATGAAGTTGTACATCTTAAACATTCGATGTTTAATAAGATGCCGGGTGATTTAGAGACTAAGGCAGCCAACTTAAAGACAGCATATACATTTATGCTCGGACAGCCTGGTAAGAAACTCTTGTTTATGGGACAGGAATTTGGTCAGCGTGAAGAATGGTCAGAGACAAGAAGCCTTGACTGGTATCTCTTAGAAGAACCATTACACGCCGATATAAGAGAATATGTAAAACAGCTTTTACATTTATATAAAGAGAATCCTGAAATGTATGCTTATGAATCAACAGAATATAATTGCTACAGGTGGATTAATTGTGATGACGGAGATAACAGTGTATTCAGCTTTATCAGAAAAGCTCCTAATACATTTAATGACAGCCTTGCATTTATATGCAACTTCACTCCTATTGAGAGAGAAAAGTATGTAATAGGTGTTCCTAATCCAGGGGATTATCATGTGGTACTGAGTTCGGAAGATCCATATAGAAATAATTCAGTCAAATATACTGCAGAAGCCATGCCGGAGGGTGAGCAGCAGGATGGTTTTGATTACAAGCTTACAGTTGATTTGAAAGGTTTTGAATCTATAATCTTAAGAACTCCTAAGGTAATTAAGAAGCCTGTAAGAAGAACTACAAGAAAGAAAACTAAAACTAAATAAATTGTCGTGTACTGCCGATATTCATTATGAAAAATATTGAATAGAAATGAGGTCGGCAATCATGAATATAGACGGAAGTAATTTATCAGAAATATTTGATATTAGTAATTTGAAAACGAAAAATGCTTCGGTACAGGGTAATTCAGCAGAATTTGCCAAAAGTACCGGGGCTTTTTTTGATGGAAGAGCAGGACAAGTTAAATCAGCTATGGGTAAGACATCAGATATCGCAGGCAAGAATAGTATTTTGATAAGTAAAATGGATGATGAAAATGTTATAAAGAGTTCAGAGAATACAAAAGATGCCTATGATAGAATAGTTAATAAAGCAGATGTAGGTGAAACGAGTGAATTAGTGGTTACAGGTGAGACCTTAAAACAGATTGCCGAGGCCGTAACGCCAGAGAAATTCTCTAAATATGAAGAGTTGGGAATTATAGCTGATAAAGATAGCCCACAAAGTATTCTTACTGTTTCGGAGAGAATCGATATTGAATTAGCAACACATTGCGATAATTATACACCTGTTGGTGATTTTAACATATCTGACCTGGAAGAAATGTATGGAGCAAGAGCATCCCAGATAAAGGAAACACTTGATAAGATACAGAATCTACAGCCTATATCAAGGGAAGCATCAGAGTATCTGCTGGTTAATGATATGGACTTATCTGTAGATAATGTATACACAGCAGAGCATAGTGTCAATAATAGTAGCAACTCAAGTGAAAAATATGAGAAACTTAGTGATGAAGAATGGAATGAATTATATGGTCAGATAGAAGATATTCTTAATAAAAATGGTTTTGACATAAATGATGAAAATATGTCTAATGCGAAATGGCTTATCGAAGATAAGATACCTGTTACAGCAGCAAATCTATATAAATTAAGCGAGATTGATGTGATTAATCAGAATATCTCCAATAATCAAATTAGTGAAAATAACTGGATACAAAAGATTGCATTAAATGTGTCTTATGGATTAAGTGCAGGTTCGACATCTGCTAATTATTATTCTGATATTAAATCAGATTCCATAGAAGCTGTCGAGATAATTCATAATGGAACGGATGAGCAGATAGAAACACTTGTGACTGACGGTAAGGAAGTTACACTTCTTAATATGAAACGTCAGGAGGAAGATACATCGTACAAATATACGAAAGAGCGTACAGATAATATTACCGATGAAATGCACAAGAAGATTATTACTGAACGTAAGAATCTTGAAGAATTAAGACTTAAGATGACAGTAGAAGCAAGTGCTTTAATGATTAAAAATGGAATTAATGTTGAGATAACAGGACTTTCGGAATTAGTAGAAGAACTTAAGAATATTGAAGTTAAATACGTGACAAATATCTTCAATGAGACAGGAACAGTTGTAAATGATGAAAATATTTCAATATTTAATGAAACTGCAAATTATATGGAAGCATTTGCAAGAATTCCGTCATATGTGCTTGGAGATGTACTTAATAATAATATAGAATTCAATGTTGAAGATATTACGGTTGAGGGTGCTGTTAAGGAAAATATTCTGAAATCAGCACAGATAGCTTATGATACACTAGGTACTAAACCGGATAGAGAGTTAGGAGATTCTTTAAAGAAAGCATTTACGGGAATTGATAAAATGTTGGAAGATTTGGAGCTTGAAGATAGCACCGACAATCAGAGAGCAATTCGAATTCTTGCATATAATGAGATGATTATTGATGAGAAAAATATAAATGATATTAAGAAACTAGATAGTGAGGTGACAAAGCTTATTGATAATCTGACACCACGTACAACTGCATATCTGATTGCAAATGGTATCAATCCTCTGAAAACAGATATTCAGACTCTTAATGAAGAACTTGATAAAATTAATGAAAATATGGACACTGACGAAGTGGAAAAATATAGTGAATATCTGTGGAAACTTGAGAAGAACAAAGAAATAAGTAAGGAGGATAAAGATGCATATATTGGTGTATATAGACTTATCCGAATGGTAGAAAAGGGTGACAGAAAAGCTATCGGAGCTGTTATGAAACAGGGCAGTGAAGTGACTATGAGAAGTCTGCTTACAGCTGCAAGAAGCCTTAATAATACAGGAAATGATATGATAGTTGATGATTCACTTGGCTTATCAGATGAGGTTAAATTATCAGACAGTAATATCGATAAGCAGTTAGATTATTTCGACAGTCAGAGCTTCTTAGAAAGAGCAAAGAAAACAACATTTGATACAATAGGAGCAAATAAGGCAGCGAATAATATAGAAGTTAACAAGTCGGAAAATAATGATACAGATACACAGAATTCTGATTATGATATACTCAGGGTAGAAGAAGTTCAGAGTCTACAGACGATAAGTGAAGAAACGCTTCTAAATATTTATGAGGACGGAACGGTTGTGAACAATTCTAATATATTAGGATTGGCTTTTTATACGATGAATGGCGGAAAGACATATTCTAAGATAAAGAGAATATGTGATGATGAGAAGGTCAGTGGAGATTTAGATAAAATTACTAAAATATTAGATGGTACTTCTAATAATGCGGATGGCACTAACGTGGAGACGGAATATTATGATTTATCGAGAGACATAGATGGAAATTCGGAAGTTAATACATTGGATATAGACAGATTAAATGCTGCGCTTAATGAAATGTCAGGTGATATTAAGGAAGCTCTTATGAATAAATCACATATTGATGTTAAAGACATAAGGTCAGTAAACAGAATGCTGAATTATGTGAAACGTTCGGCTGCCAGAAACTCATATTATGTGCCGGCTAATATTAATGGTGAATTATCAACGGTAAAAATTACTATTGAAACAGGAGAAAGTGAAAAAGGAAAAGTCACTGTCAGAATGAAAGATTCGGACATCAATGCAGAATTCACAATTAATGATACTGATGTAAAGGGACTTATAATGATTGGTGATAATGCAATAGATAATGAGAATTATGAGAGATTTGCCGAGGAGTTTAAGGCTCGGATAGAAAATCTTGGTTTAAATCTTAAGAATCTTAGCAAAACTGATACAGGCTATGCCGGAAATAACAGAGCTTATAGCAAAAATGTTAATAAAGTAACAACGAGTACATTGTTCAAAGTGGCAAAAGAGTATATTTCTAGTATTAAGAAATACGCAGGGCAGACCGATAAATAAAGTATAATGCTTAAGGTGCTGCAAAGTATGAAATATTATTCAGAACAGTGCGAAAGAATTGCACCGATGCAGTAATTCTTTCGCACGGCTATTTGTGTCGCAGACGCCGCAAATAGTCTTTATCGCAGAACTGAATCCGATATTCAAGTCGCGGTTCCTCTGAGGAAGACGTCTGCGGAATGGAGAATACTATGAGAATTGGAACAAATATGTCAGCCATTATTTCAAATGGTTATTTATCAAAATCAGAAAAAAGTCTACAGAAATCTCTTGAGAGATTATCTTCGGGTTATAAAATAAATTCAGCAAAGGATGATGGTGCAGGTAAAGCCATATCAGAGAAGATGAAAACACAGATAAAGAATCTCAACAGAGCAAGTATGAATGCATCTGATGGAATTTCTGTTACGCAGGCAGCAGAGGGTGCAATGGCAGAGATTCAGTCTATGTTACAGAGAATGAATGAATTGGCTGTACAGGGCGCAAATGATTCATTTACAGATGAAGACAGAAATAATATTAACAGTGAGATTCAGTCACTTAAGAAAGAAATTGACAGAATATCAAGTGATACAGAATTCAATAATACAAAGTTATTAAATGGTGAAGTTCAGAGAAGAAGTTATGCTACAGTTAAGAATGCAGACGGTGAAAAGAACCTCACAAGTGGAATTAAAGCTACATATTATGATAGCACGGTGCTGGCAGGAGAATATGGACTTACTATTAATGGGGATGGAAGTGCAGATTTTCTTACAGATGATGATGGTAACAGAATCGGTTTCAGTGATACAGCAGTTATTACATCCGAGAATAATAAGGTAAAAGTTACAGATGTAAATGGATTCGTATTTGAATGTACAGTTGATCCCGAACAGAATTTTACAGGTGATGTGACAATAGAACTCTGGAATATTGGGGCAATGCCTATTCAGCTTGGAGCAAATGCAAATCAGACAATGGATATCATTATTCCGGAGATTTCAAGCAATTCGCTGAATCTTGACCAGCTGGATTTCTCAACATCTGACAGTTGTGGTAAGGCAATAACAATTATCGAAGAGGCGGTTTCAAGGGTATCTAAAGCACGATCAGACTTAGGTGCGTATGAGAATAGATTGGAGTACTCCGTAACAAGTCTTGATTCGACACAGGAAAGTATGACATCGGCATTATCACGAATGGTAGACGTGGATATGGCAGAAGAGATGACAAATTACACACAGCAGAATGTGTTACAGCAGGCAGGTGTATCAATGGTTGCACAGGCTAACCAGTTACCAGAAAAAGTATTACAGTTATTACAGTAATAGAAATAGGAAAATAGAGCAAAATCTGAAATTTTGCTCGCTATTCCTCCGATGTAAACATCTGCGGAAAAGAGGACAATATGACGAGAGAAGAGATTAATCAGTTTTCTATGCGTATAAGTCAGTCGAACAGAACTCAGATTGTCGTTATAACTTATGAAATTATTATAAACTATCTTGACAGTGCGAGAGATTCATTTGATAATAGTAATGTTACCGATTTTGTACGTAATGTCAGGAAAGCCAGACAATTTGTAAATGAATTGTCATCGGTACTCGACTTCAGATATAAGATTTCATTTGAATTAATGAATTTATATATGTTTGCAAATGAGTGCCTCCTTAAGTCAGAGCTTAGGAGAGAGGACGTGAACCTTGAAGTGGTACGTGATATGATGATTAAACTTAGAGATTCATTTGAAACTGTAAGTAAGCAGGATAACAGTAAACCGGTTATGCAGGTCAGAGAAAAGGTTTATGAAGGTCTTACATATGGAAAGAATGGTATGGGTACAGTAATGGTTTCAAAATAAAAGAAGTGAGGATTAAGATGAAACCACGTTATATAAATAGAACAAATTTAACTCTTGATATGTATTCAGAGGGAATAATATCAAGTTATAAGACAAGTCACAAAATGTTAAGAGTAATTTCTACCGCTTATGCGATAATTATGTTGTTTATTGCATTTGCGGGCTTTTTATACTTTGACTGGATAATATGCATTCCGTTTCTTGTACTTGGATTAGCGATTATTTTCTGGAATATATGGGGATACAAGTGGGGAACAAAGAAAAGTTTTATGAGGTTTGCGAAGTTACACAGTTCACATTATCAGGTAGAGATGGAATACCGCTTCTATGATGACAGATTAGAGCAGGAGACATCTAAAACAGAGTTAACAGTAATGTATAAAGATTTTGATGTCGTATATATAATGAAAAATAGTATGATAATCATTTTCAATAAAAAAGTTATAGTTATGGACAGGAATAGTTTTGTTGACGTAAGTGATACAAATGTGATAGAATTTTTAAAAGAAAAGTCGATAAAAGTCATTGAAAGCAAAGCATAACTTAATCGGGGAATGGAGAATTTAAGTTGAAAAATTTATTAAAAAAAATTATATATATAATGGATAATAGTGAGATAATAAGTGCAATAAGACGAGGAATAATTATGGTAATCCCCGTTCTTATGCTGGGTTCCTTTGCACTTATTCTAAAGAGTATGCCATTTGATGGATATCAGAGATTCATTTCGCATATTTTTTCGGGAGCATTTCTTCAGATGCTTAATTTCATATATGATGCAACATTTGGACTTATATCTGTATATATGGCATTTTCAATTTCAACCTATTTCATAATGGCATTGGGAGCGAAGAGCAATTATGCATTTGTCGGAGCCTTAACTACTGTTGTGTCTTTTTTTATTTTATGCGGTGTAAATGTAAATGTAAATGACTTTAATTATATACATTTTGGTACAGAGGGAATATTTACGGCAATATTCTGTGGTATTATAGTGTCAAAATTATATGTTGCAATTATTAACAATATTAAGATTCCATTCAGGTTATATGCAGATGGCATTGATTTAGAATTCAATGATGCAATAATTGCGATGATTCCGGCAGCTGCTTTGGTAATATTTGCAGCAATAATTAATTATTTAGTCTGTATAGTATTTGATGTAGACTGCTTCCAGGAATTCTACGTGACGGTTGTAGGACTTATTTTCAAAGGTAAGGAAGCAACATTCCTAAATGGTTTTAAATTTGTAGTGACATCTTGTGTAATGTGGTTCTTAGGAATATATGGCGATGACGTATTAGAAGATGTGTCAGGTAAAATTTTCTCATCGGGAACAGCTAAGAATATAGAGTTGATTGCCGAGGGAAAACAACCTACAGAGATACTTTCTAAGACATTTTTCCATCATTTTGTATTAGTTGGTGGTTGCGGAACAGCTATATGTCTCTTGGTGGCAGTAGCCATTTTCAGTAAGAGGAAAATTAACAGAAATCTCTCGAAGATTGCCACAGTACCAATGTTATTTAATGTTGATGAGATAATGGTGTTTGGTTATCCGATTATCTATAATCCTTATTTGCTTGCACCATTTTTAGTAACTCCGGTTGTGGCATATTGTATTTCATATTTAGCAATGAAATTCGGTTTTGTTCCGATGATTATAAGAGATGTTGAATGGACAACCCCTATAATTCTCAGCGGATATAAAGCAACGGGTTCGATGTGTGGTGCGATTTTACAGATAGTTATAGTGGTGGTAGGTGTGATTATCTATATGCCATTTGTTAAAATGTATGATAAGTCGAAGATGCGAAGCGAAGCTGCGAGAATGAATGAACTTACTAATATTTTAAAGAAGGCTGAAAATGATAACGAAGAAATCAATATTTTAGAAGTGCCTGGTGTACCGGGAGCTCTTGCAAAATGTCTGGCAGCAGATATAAAGAATGCATTAGAGGACAGGGATATAAGATTATTCTACCAGTTGCAATATGATAATGATTTTAAATGTATAGGGGCAGAGACATTATTAAGATATAATCACCCTATACATGGATATATTTATCCCCCATTGATAATAAAGATTGCAGAAGAAGCAGGAATCTTAAGCAAATTAGAGAGATATTTATTTGAGGAAGCAGCATATGATTATCAATTTATTACAGGTTTAACGGATAAATCATATAAGATATCCGTAAATATTACGATATCGACGATACTTGAACCAAGCTTTATAGAATTTCTTGAGAATTTGAAGAAAGAATTTAACATAAAAGACAATGAGATGTGCATAGAAATCACTGAGCAGATGGCGATTAAATCTGATTCGGAATTCGAAAAAGCACTTAATCAGGTTAAAAATTTAGGATTTATGATTGCTATTGATGATTTCTCGATGGGTTCAACTTCGATAAAATATTTGCAAAAAAACCAGTTTGACATTGTGAAGTTAGATGGCTCTATCGTAAAGGAAATGATGACAAATGAGAGAAGCAGGGAAATTATTTCTTCAATCGTATATCTGGCTAAATCACTTAATTTCAAGGTATTAGCAGAATATGTAGAGACTGAGGAGCAGATGCAGGCACTAAAAGAGATAGGCTGTGACTATTATCAGGGATATCATTTCAGTAAGGCTGTAACTTCGCAGGAATTTTTTAATATTATACAGAAATAACGGAGCAGAATATGAATAGTATAAAAGTATTACATACAGGAGATGTTCATCTGGGTTATGATTGTGAGAAAGATGATATAGAGAAATCATTTGCAAGAATTATTAGTATTTGTGAAGATGAAAACGTTGATGTAATGCTTATTGCAGGAGATTTGTTTGATAATGCCAGACCTGATGATGAATTAGTGAACTGGGTTATTGGTAGGTTTAGGCAGATTAACAGGACGATGATTATGATTTCGCCAGGAAATCATGACTATTACATCAGGGGTGGTTGTTATGACAGGATAAATACGGCTTGTGAGAACGTATTTATTTTTGATGGGGAAATGGATTATTACGAGATAAGTATTGGAAATGCTGTTGCAAGAATCTACGGTGCTGGATTTACTGACAGTATATGTATGAATTCCCTTATGAAACAGAGAAATATAAATGATGATGATACGATTAATCTTGGTATATTTCATGGGACTGTAGAGGGACAGCAGTCTAAGAATCCATATAATCCTATAAGTTTAAAGCAGATTGAGGACAATGAATTCGATTATCTGGCACTTGGACATATTCATAAGCAGACAGAGGTCCTGCATAGAGGCTACAGTACTTATGCATATTGTGGCTGTCCGCAAGGAATGTCATTTGGTATGAAAGGGACTAAGGGCATCTATTTAGGAATTGTGGGGCAGGGGTATGCCAACATGAAATTTGTCGAGGTGTGCGAACGTAGATACGTAGAAATAAGGATAAAGTTAGATGCGAAATCACAGATTGGAAATGTGGTAGAAAGTCAGCATTTTGGAAATGTAAAAGAAAGCCGGTTTTTCATAAATGCGAATTTAGGTCAGGAAATCGGAAGTGTCAACGAAAATCAGTCACTTACAGGTGTAAATGCGGTAAAGATAGCGGCAGCTATCGAACGTTTTGCGATAGAAAATTTGGGAGAAAAATACAGAGATAATTTATACAGAATAATCCTTACGGGCAAAGTGTCAGGAAGGATTAATACTAATGCCATAAAACGTGAGTTATCGGAATTATATTATGTGGAAATAGAAGACAATTGTATAGAAAATACAGAGGAAGTATCAGAAGAAAAGGGGATAATAAACAGGTTTGCGATAAGAGGTATACATATAGGTAATTTTGGTGGGCTTAAGAATTTCAATATGGAATTTCAATCAGGCTTTAACATTATCTATGGCAAAAATGAATTTGGCAAAAGCACGATAATGGCTTTTATAAAGATGTTGTTATATGGTTGTAATTCAAAGTCTAAGGATATATCACAGAATTTACGAAGAAAATACCAGCCATTTGATGGAAGTCAGATGTGTGGAAATATGAGATTCGTTGTAGGTGATTCGGAATATCTGTTAGAGAAAGAATTTGGCAAAACACCTGCATTTGATGTAAGACATATCTATAACGAGGCGGGCAGAGAGATTGAAGTGCCAAAGGAATATGAAGTCGGAGAATATTTTCTGGGACTTAAAGTCTATGAATTCGAGAAGATTATATTTGCAGGAAGTGACAGAGATTATCTGAAAGGCGAAATCGGTAATGACATATTTGAAAGAATTACCAATATGGCAGCAGGTTTTGATGAAGATGATAATTCTGTAGATGACCTGGAGCAGATAGAAAAAGAGATGGAGAAATTAAAGTCTAAAAGAGGAACCTCCGGTGAAATTATCGATGTTGCTAAAAAAATTGATGACATTTCGGAGGAAATCGAAAGATTAAAAGAAGAAGGGGATAATCTAAGGAACCAGAGAACTGAAGAAAGTTCAATGTTGGTGCGTGAAAGGGATATCTTAGAGGGCGTAATTGAAGATTTGGAAAATATTGACGAAGAGAGAAAGAGAGATAAAGAATGTAGAACGAAGAATAGGGGGAGAAATATAGAGAGTAATGTGAGATTTAAGAAAGCAAGGAACCAGTATTATCTATCAATTGCTGCCATAATAATGCTCGGGATAGGTGGAGTCTACGGTGTAAATAATTTTATGGATAAAGGCTTCTTTAAGGGTTATCTATTAGCTATAGGCGTTTTTATGATATTTTTCGTGCTTAAATTAAGTATCAGCAGGCAGAAGATGAAAGATAATATGCCACAAAATAAATGGAAAGATACGGATGAAAAAGATATAGAAGATGATATATATGAAGATGGCAGATATAAAGATGACAGATATGAACGGGAATATGATAGAATTAATGCTGTACTAGATAAATTGGGCTATAATGGTTATTCGATACGAGAATTAAAGGGAGAGTTAAGGGAAATTAACAGAAGATTAGAGACAGGCACAAGTTCGGCACAGGATAAGATTTCTGCAAGAATTGAGAAATATGAAGATATGCTAAAAGCAGCAGGAAGCAGAAAGGTTAAGCTTAATAATGAATACAAGCGTCTGGCAGATGAAAGAGAAGAGGTACTAAAACGCACCCGAAAGCTTAAGGACGCTGCATCTATGCCTCTTAATGGCAGAATGGTCGAATTAATGAATGCAATGTGTGGAAAAGAATATGACAGCATTATAATAGGTGAAAAAGGTGGTCTAAAGGTCAGAGAATCAGGCGAAACTAATTATCATGAGTGTAAATATCTAAGCAATGCAACGTCAATGCAGGTATATTTAGCACTCAGACTGTCGTTATGTGAAGCTATAGGTAATGGCGAAGTTAAGTTGCCGATACTTTTAGATGACATTTTAGATGTGTGCGATGATGAAAGAATTGACAGAACTATGGAAGTTCTTAGAGATTTAGATACGCAGGTCATAATGTTTACCTGTCACGGATGGATAACAAAAAAGTAAATGGAGGAATATATGTCTGATTTATATAAAAAGCTTATTGAATATTCGAATAGTGATTATTACCCTTTTCATATGCCGGGACATAAAAGGAATATTGAGGACGGAGTGAGTCCGTTCTCTTATGATATAACAGAAATAGATGGTTTTGATAATCTGCATAATCCGCAGGGAATTCTTAAGATTGCAATGGAAGAGGCGGCAGATTTCTATGGTACTGATAAGACATATTACCTTGTAAATGGCAGTACATGTGGGCTTCTATCAGCTATATGCGGGGTTACGTCAAGAGGTGATAAGATTCTTGTGGCAAGAAATTGTCATAAAGCTGTATACAATGCGATTTATCTTAATGAACTTACACCTGTATACATTAATCCGGAATATATTGAAATGTATGGGATTAATGGTGGTATATCTCCCGAGGCGGTTCAATATGGATTGGCAGAGAACCCGGATATTAAGGCGGTTATAATTACCTCGCCTACATATGAAGGAGTTGTATCTGATGTACAGAGAATTGCTGAAATTGTGCATAAAAAAGGCATACCTTTGATAGTTGATGAGGCGCATGGAGCACACTTCGGACTACATAAAGGTTTTCCGCAAAGTGCAGTAAAATCAGGAGCCGATATTGTAATCCAAAGTGTTCATAAGACATTGCCATCACTTACGCAGACAGCTTTACTTCATATCAGAAGTGATATTGTGAATGTCAGTGAGGTCGAAAGATTTCTGCATATATATCAGAGCAGCAGTCCGTCATATGTGCTTATGAGCAGTATAGACGAGTGTATCAATAAGCTTAAGTCGGATGGTTTATTCTTGTTTGAGCCATATGTAAAAAGATTAGAAGTTATGTTAACTCACGAAAAACAGCTTACACATCTGAAGATTGCAGGACGTGAAATAGTCGGAAAAAATGCAGTATATGATTTAGATCCATCGAAGATAGTGATTTCAGTAAGAGGGACATCATATACAGGAAGCCGTCTGTATAGGGAAATGCTAGAGAAATATCATCTGCAGTTAGAAATGGCGGCGGGAGATTATGCCATAGCGATGACTTCACCTATGGACACTGAGGATGGATTGTTAAGATTATTTATGGCAATGGTTGAAATTGACAGGGATATGAGAATATATGGTGATGATACGAAAAATGAGGATGTCAGTTATATGATTCCAAAACCAATTGTTATGGAGAATATCTATAAAGCGACACATTCTGATACAGAAGAGTCACTTATAGAAAATGCTGTCGGAAAGATTTCAAATGAATTTGTATATCTTTATCCACCTGGAAGCCCTATATTAGCACCTGGAGAACTTATAACGAAAGAAATAGTTAAACTTATAAATGATTATAAGGCAAGTGGTCTTAGTGTGGAGGGACTACATGATACATCGGCTGAATATATCAGGATAATTAAAGAAGAATTCAGAAGAATTAATCTGACAAAGGGATATTATCATCTGAATGTTTAAAATATAAAGAAAAATTATTAATACGAAAGGCAGAAATGCGAAATGGCAGAAGGCTATAAATTTTATAGAAATAATTTGAAGTATGTGGAATTTGATGCATAAATTGCCAATGAAAGGAAATGTAAAATGGGCAGAATATTTTATGTTATGGGCAAAAGTTCAGTCGGAAAAGATACGATTTATAATATGCTCGTTAATGATAAAGAATTAGAACTTAAGACAATTGTGGGATATACTACCAGACCGATGCGTGAGGGCGAAGTAAATGGCAGGGAATATTTCTTTGTAAATGAAGATGAACTTGAGAAGTTAGAGCAGGCAGGCAAGGTCATTGAGAAAAGAGGATATAATACGGTATACGGAGTATGGAATTATTTCACAGTTGATGATGAGAATATTAATCTTAATGAGAATAATTATGTACTAATAGGTACATTAGAGTCATACAGAAACGTAAGGGATTATTATGGAAATGAAGTTGTAGTTCCGATATACATAGAGGTCGATGACGGTATCAGACTTATACGTGCAATAAACAGGGAAATGACTCAGAACACGCCTAAATATGAGGAATTATGTCGTAGATTTCTAGCTGATACAAAGGACTTTGCAGAAGAGATTCTAGACGAATTAGATATTAAAAAGAAATATAATAATGAAAGTCTGGAGAAATGTTATAAAGAGATAAAAGGCGAGATAATGAGACTAAAGCAGTAGTATATTAGCGTATAAGTGGTAGATAATGAGATAAAACAGTGTTTTATTTGTGCATAAGTGGTAGATAATGAGGAAAAAGCAATAGTTTACTATCACTCCAAAATGTGATAATATATCAGATATAGAGATAAGTAACACTTCACTTTGGAATGGAGAATGTTTATGGAGATAAAAGTTAATGAAATACTTAAATCGGCTCCGGTTCAGAACACAAGTCATGTACAGGAGACAGATGGTAATTTTAAATTTATACTTGCAAGCAATATCGAAGAAGCGGGTTTTCAGGAAAAAGTAGTTGCACTTATGAATGAGATATCAGAGCAGGGCAAGAAGTTGTCGAAACACACTGATGTCAGGGATATGAGAAAATACCGACAGCTTATTAAAGATTTCATTAATGAAGTTGTATATCGTTCACATGAATTTTCAAGAGAGAACTTTTTAGATAAAAGAGGCAGACATCGTGTATATGGCATAATCAGGTTAGTTGATGAGAACCTTGATAAACTTGCCGAAGAACTTCTTAAAGAGGAGAAAGACAATCTTAAGATTCTTAATCTGGTAGGAGAAATAAGAGGTCTGTTGTTAGATATTATAACATAAGTCAAAGGTTTGCTTAGGCATATTAATCTTTGTTCCCAGGACGTAAATGTCTGAGAAATTGCAAATAAAATTTCAGATTTTGTTTTGCGAAAAAGATTATTTGAGAAAGATTGCTCAGACAGGAGGTAGACTATGGCAGGATTAGAAGATATTTTAGGAAATGAACACATTGTTGAACATTTCAAGAAAGCAATAGAGAATAATAAGATTTCACACGCATATATAATTAATGGTGAAAAAGGTATGGGAAAGCGTACGGTTGCAAAAGCATTTGCAATGACCCTGTTATGTGAAGAAAAAGGTACAGTTCCATGTATGAAATGCCATTCGTGTGTACAGGCGCTTACAGACAATAATCCTGATTTGATAATGATTACACCTGATAAACCTACAACATTGTCTATCGACCATATCAGACAGACACTTGTAAATGATGTTGAGTTAAAACCATACAGTAATTCTCATAAAGTATATATAGTTGAGGATGCTGAATTAATGAATAATGCTGCACAGAATGCTATACTTAAGACTATAGAAGAGCCACCTGAATATGCAGTTATTATTCTGCTGACTACTAATATTTCTGCATTGCTACAGACAGTACTATCAAGATGTGTTAAACTTGATATGCAGCCACTTAAGAAAGAAGTTGTTAAGAAATATCTTATGGAGAAAGAAAAAGTAGTGGATTATCAGGCAGATATTGCGGTGTCATTCGCAGGAGGTAATCTTGGTAAAGCCATAGAACTGTCGAAGTCACAGGATTTCGCAGAAATGTTAGATGAAGTAATCCAGTTACTAAGATATATAAAAGATATGCAGGCTTACGAGGTCGTAGCGGCTGTTAAAAGAGCCAGTGAATACAAATTCAGATTTACGGATTATATTGACCTTATGATATTATGGTTCAGAGATGTGTTAGTATATAAGGCATCACAGAATGTAAATGAACTTATTTTCAAAGATGAGATACAGACAATAAAGAAACATGCGGCAAAATCTTCTTATAATGGAATTGAGCATATTCTAGAAGCAATGAATAAAGCTAAATTAAGATTAAAGGCAAATGTTAATTTTGATGTTGCAATAGAGATGATGTTCCTTACGATAAGAGACAATATATGATGGTCAGACAGATAATAGAAATGGAGAAAAACAAATAATGGTAAAAGTTATTGGTGTCAGATTCAGGAAGACAGGAAAGATATATTTTTTCGCACCGGGCGATTTGGCAATTGAAAAAGGACAGCACGTAATCGTTGAGACAGCAAGAGGTGTGGAATATGGTTCAGTTGTTCTCGGAATCAGAGAAGTGGCAGATGATGAGATTACACCACCACTTAAAAGTGTTATCAGGATTGCAACAGAAGAAGATGACAGAAAAGAAGAAGAGAACAGAGAGAAAGAGAAGAATGCATTTAAAATCTGCCAGGAAAAGATTCAGAAACATGGTCTTGAAATGAAACTTATAGATGCAGAATATACATTTGATAATAATAAAGTATTATTTTATTTCACAGCAGATGGAAGAATTGACTTTAGAGAATTAGTTAAAGATTTAGCGGCAGTATTTAAGACAAGAATTGAATTAAGACAGATTGGCGTAAGAGATGAGACAAAGGTAAGAGGCGGATATAGTATCTGTGGACGACCTCTTTGCTGCAGCACATATCTTACAGATTTTGTGCCAGTATCTATAAAGATGGCTAAAGAACAGAATCTTTCGCTCAATCCAACTAAGATATCAGGTGTATGCGGACGTCTTATGTGCTGTCTTAAGAATGAGGAAGAGACATACGAAGAACTTAACAGCAGATTACCTGCAATTGGCGATACAGTTACAACTAATGACGGATTAAAGGGAGAGGTGCAGACAGTAAGTGTACTCAGACAGTTAGTAAAAGTATTAGTTGAAGTAAATGATGAGAAAGAAATAAGAGAATATAAAGCCGAAGACTTGAAATTCAAACGTAGAAAGAGACATAATTCCGAAAATATTAATGATGAAGAATTAAAGGCACTTGAAGCGTTAGAACGTAAGGAAGGAAAGTCAAAAATCGATGACTAATGTGTTATTAGAGGGCGAAAGATTAGATGATTTAGAGCGCAATGGCTACAAAATTATCCAGCATAAAGACAAGTTCTGTTTTGGAATGGATGCTGTATTACTTTCCTCTTTTGCAATTGTAAATGAGGGTGAAAATGCAATTGACTTAGGAACAGGGACGGGTATTATTCCGATTCTGTTAGAAGCTAAAAGTAATGGCAGACATTTTACAGGGCTTGAGATACAAAGCGAGAGTGCAGATATGGCGGGGCGCAGCGTGAAATATAATAATCTCCAGGATAAAATAGACATAGTGGAGGGTGATATTAAGGAAGCTTCTTTGATGTTCAAGAAAGCTTCCTTTGATGTGGTAACCTCTAATCCACCATATATGAATGATAATCATGGAATTAAGAACCCTGATATGCCTAAGGCAATAGCCAGACATGAGATTCTCTGCACACTTGATGATGTGGTAAGAGAGGCAGCATTATTATTAAAGCCAGGTGGAAGATTCTATATGGTACACAGACCACACAGGCTTACAGAACTTATTATGACATTGAAGCAATATAAATTAGAGCCTAAAAGAATAAAGTTCGTATATCCGTTTGAGAATAAAGAGGCAAATATGGTGCTTATCGAGAGTGTCCGTGGCGGAAAAAGTATGGTTAAGGTCGAGAGTCCGTTGATTGTATACAAAGAACCTGGAGTTTATACAGACGAGATACATAGAATATATGGTTTTTAGGCGATAGTTCAGATAAAAAAGGAGGCTAAGTTGTGAGTGGCAAATTATTTTTATGTGCAACACCAATAGGGAATTTAGAGGACATAACTTTCAGGGTATTAAAGACTCTTAAAGAGGTCGATTTAATAGCTGCTGAAGATACAAGGCACAGTATTAAATTATTAAACCATTTTGAGATTCAGACTCCGATGACAAGTTATCATGAATATAATAAAGTTGATAAGGCAAAATATCTCGTTAATCTGATGCAGGAGGGCAAAAATATTGCGGTAATAACAGATGCGGGAACTCCAGGAATATCGGATCCGGGAGAAGAACTGGTAAGGCAGTGCTTTGAAGTGGGAATAGAGGTTTCATCATTGCCTGGTCCGGCAGCATGTATTACGGCACTCACCATGTCGGGACTTAAGACGAGAAGATTTGCATTTGAGGCATTTTTGCCAAGTGATAAGAAAGAAAGACAGCAGGTCTTAGAAGAACTTAAGGACGAGACAAGAACTATGATTATATATGAAGCACCACATCATCTGGTGCAGACACTTAAGGAATTAGAAAGTGTATTAGGAGACAGAAAGATTACCCAGTGCAGAGAGCTTACCAAGAAATATGAAGAGGCTCACCAGACGACTATAGGTTCATTAATCAGTGAATATAAAACAAAAGAACCAAGAGGTGAATATGTCTTAGTTATTGAGGGCAAGACCTTTAAGGAAAAGACAGAAGAGAAGCAGAAAGAATGGGAAAGTTTGTCAATTAATGAACATATGGAATATTATCTGGATCAGGGAATTGATAAGAAGGAAGCTATGAAAAGGGTGGCTAAGGACAGAGGCGTAAGCAAGCGTGACATTTATAGAGAATGTATAAATGAGTAAATGAGAATTTGATTATTTATATAATAAATGTTATAATGTTCCACATAGCATTAGCAGATATGGAATGAGATAAAACAGTAAGTGACATTTTAAAATATATGCAGATATGGATATATGATATATATTACTTTTAAGTGAAATCTTAGAACTATGGTGATTATATGATAGAAGATAATAAAAATAAAATAAAAACAGAAAATAAGACGAATAAGAATACTGTCGGAAATAATATAGATATCCAGAATTTAACTGGCAAAAATACAGATGGTAAGAACGTGGAGAAGACGAAAAATAAGAAGAAAAGAAACAGAAAGAACCTTATGCATAGCAGATTGCATGGGCATACAGCTTTCTATTTCAAATTGCCTATGTATTTCGCAATTTTATTATTGCCTGTGGTTATATGGACATATTCTGATGATATACAGGCAGGTTTCGTATTGAGCATTGTGGTAACATTTTATCTTATTTTTTCCATTGGTTTCTTTTATTATGGCAGAAACAGATATTTGCAGGAATTAGTTGATTTTGCAATGGATTATACCCAGGTGCAGAAGAAACTGATTAAAGGATTAGAGCTTCCATATGGATTAGTTGATAAAAATGGTAAATTTCTATGGGGCAATACAGCCTTGAATGAAATCTGTGGGGGCAGCAGTTTTAAGAATATTTCAGAGGTATTTCCGGAGATTACTAAAGATTCGTTGGAATTTAAGGAAGATGAGAAAGAGAAACCATTTTCTTATATGACATATAATGCAAGAACCTACAGAGTGGAGTTCAACAGAATCAATGTCGATGAAGATTTTAGCTCAGAGAACAGAGAAGATGAGGATTATCTCGTAGCCATATATCTCTTTGACGAGACAGAGATTAAACGTCTGACTAAAGAGAATATCGAGCAGAAGATGGTTGCAGGATTAATCTATATCGATAATTATGATGATGCATTAGAAAGTGTAGAGGACGTAAGACGTTCATTACTTATTGCATTGATAGACAGAAAGATTAATAAATATTTTTCAGCATATGATGCGGTTATCAAAAAGCTTGAGAAAGATAAATATTTCATAATAATTAAGCAGAAATATGTCTCTGTATTACAGAGTAATAAGTTCTCAATCTTAGACGAAGTTAAAGCAGTAAATATCGGTAATGAGATGGCTGTTACCATAAGTATCGGTCTCGGTGTAAATGGTGAGGAATATGCACAGAACTGTGAATATTCGAGAGTTGCCATAGATTTAGCACTTGGACGAGGTGGTGACCAGGCTGTTGTTAAAGACGGCGAGAAGATTTATTTCTATGGAGGTAAATCTAAGCAGGTTGAGAAGAATACCAGAGTTAAGGCAAGAGTTAAGGCCCACGCATTAAGAGAATTATTAGAGACAAAGGACAAGGTCCTTATTATGGGACATAAGATAGGTGACATAGATTCCTTAGGTTCGGCAATCGGTATCTACAGAGCTACACAGGCTATTAATAAACCTGCACATATCATTATAAATGAAGTAACATCATCGATAAGACCAATGCTTGATTTGTTCTTAGAAAGTGATGAATATGATGAAGATATGTTTATTAAGAGTGAAGATGCCATGGAGATTGTGGATAATGCCACAGCTATTGTAGTAGTTGATGTCAGCAGACCAAGCTATGTGGAATGCCCTGAGATATTATCAAAGAGTAAGGACATCGTCGTATTAGACCACCACAGAAGAAGCAGCGATACCATTGAAAATGCATCACTTTCATATATTGAACCTTATGCTTCATCGGCATCTGAGATGGTTGCAGAGATATTACAGTATTTCTATGACGGAATTAAAATCAGACCTGTTGAGGCTGATGCAATGTACGGTGGAATTATGATTGATACTAATAATTTCGCTAATAAGACAGGTGTCAGAACATTTGAGGCAGCAGCATTCTTAAGAAAATGCGGTGCAGATGTGACAAGAGTGAGAAAATTATTCAGAGATTCTTTCGATGATTATAAAGCTAAAGCTAAGGCAATTGGTTCAGCGGAGACATTCAATGATGTATATGCTATGGCAGTGTGTCCGTCAGAGGGTATAGAAAGTCCTACAGTGCTGGGGGCACAGATTGCAAATGAATTATTGAATATAAGAGGCATCAGGGCAACATTTGTTCTGACTGAACATAATAATAAGGTATATGTAAGTGCCCGATCAATGGGAGACTTAAATGTACAGCTTATAATGGAAAGATTAGGTGGTGGCGGTCACTTAGATACCGCAGGAACACAGCTTGAAAATGTATCGATAAGTGAAGCTAAGAATATACTCAAAGAAGTTGTTACGAAGATGCAGGAGGAGAAAGAAATTTAAAGCTGATTTATACTATTATCAGAATATAGACTATAATGACAGGAGGCAAAACATAATGGAAGTTATTTTATTAGAAAATGTACCTAAATTAGGCAAAAAAGGTGAAGTTATAAAAGTAAATGAGGGTTATGCAAGAAATTGCCTGTTTAGAAAGAATTTAGCAATCGAGGCAACAAGTATAAACCTTAACAATCTTAAATTACAGAATGCAAATAATGCCAAGATTGCAAAAGAAAAATTAGAGGAAGCTAAGAAATTAGCTGAAGAATTAAAAGAAGCATCGGTAACTGTGTCTATAAAGACGGGAGCAGGTGGCAAGACATTTGGTTCTATTTCAGGTAAAGAGATTGCGCAGGCTATCAAGGACCAGTTAAATATGGATATTGACAAGAAGAAACTTCATATAGAAGAACCTATTAAATCATTAGGAACACATATCGTTAAGATAAAACTCCATCCTGAAGTAACAGGTGAATTAGCTGTTAAGGTTAAAGAGATTTAAGAAAGAGGTAAATTGTGGACGAGGCACTTATAAGAAGAACGTTACCGCATAGTGTTGAGGCAGAACAGTCAGTAATCGGTTCGATGATAATGGATTCTGATGCTGTTATGGCAGCGAGTGAGATTCTTACGGCAGAAGATTTCTATGGGAATCAGTATGGAATATTATTTCAGGCAATGGTCGAATTATTTACCGCAGGCAAACCTATTGACATAATTACATTGCAGGATAAATTAAGCCAGATGGACGTACCGGCTGAACTTAGCAGTATTGAATTCATAAGAGATCTATTAGCAGCAGTACCGACTTCTGCAAATGTCAAATATTATGCAAAGATTGTCAAAGAGAAATCGACTTTAAGAAAGCTTATTAAGATAAATGAAGATATTGCAAATACCTGTTATGTTGGTAAAGAGAAATTAGATAATATCCTAGATGAAACAGAGAAAAAAGTATTTGGAATATTACAGGCTAAAGATGGCGGGGATTATGTACCAATCAGACAGGTTGTAATTAATGCGATGGAGAAAATCGAGGTTGTATCTAAGAATAAAGGTCGTGTTACCGGAATACCAACAGGTTTTACAGACCTTGATTATATGACATCTGGTTTTCATGAGTCAGATTTAATATTGATAGCTGCCAGACCTGCTATGGGTAAGACGGCATTTGAATTAAATATAGCAGATTATATGGCATTTAAGAAGAATAAGACAGTAGCCATATTCAGTCTTGAAATGTCAAAGGAGCAGTTGGTAAACCGTCTGTTCGCACTTGAATCAAAGGTTGATGCGCAGAAGTTGAGGACTGGAGATTTAGATGATTCCGATTGGGAGAGACTTATAGAGAGTGCCAACATAATTGGTAATTCTAATCTGATTATCGATGATACGCCAAGTATTTCGATTGGAGAACTCCGTTCTAAATGCAGAAAATATAAGCTAGAGCATGATTTGGGAATAATTATAATCGACTACCTGCAGCTTATGACAGCGGGTGGAAAGCAGGAAAGCAGGCAGCAGGAGATATCGGAAATATCACGTTCTCTTAAGGCTCTTGCAAGAGAGTTAGATGTGCCTGTTGTGGCTTTGTCACAGCTAAGCCGTGCAGTTGAGGGCAGACCTGATCACAGACCGATGTTATCAGACCTGCGTGAATCTGGAGCAATCGAACAGGATGCCGATATGGTTATGTTCCTATATAGAGATGATTATTATAATAAAGAAAGCGAGAAAAAGGGTATTGCTGAAGTAATTATTGCCAAGCAGAGAAATGGCCCTATAGGAACAGTTGAGCTGTTATGGTTGCCTAATTATACAAAATTCGTCAATTACGATGCGAAAAAATCATAAAAACAATGAATACCACATTGAAGAAGTTGTCTTTAATGTGGTATATTTTTTTCGAATAAAAGATTTTATAACTCGAAAATATACAAATAGTGTATAAGGCTACACAGAAATGAGGGGATTATGAAAGAAAAAAGATATATTATTTCAGACGCATCAAAGTTAATCGAGGTAGAATCCCACGTTTTAAGATACTGGGAAGAAGAATTAGGAATTGATATTCCGCGTAATGAAATGGGACACAGGTATTATACCGATTATTACATAGAGTTGTTCAAGAGGGTTAAGGAGTTGAAGGACGGAGGGTTTCAGCTTAAAGCAATTAAAATGCTGATTCCGGAATTAACGAATATGAATACAAGGGAAAATGAGAGCATTGAAGGGCTGCGTGAAGAATTATTTAACAGGCTGACAGATTATGGTGAAGCAGCGGTTGATGATAGTGGAGATAATACATTTACAGGGAATGGCGGAAATGCCAATAATGTTAATAACGCATTTGTGAATGACGGAGGAAATGATATTGATAATAATGTAATGGTGAATGATAAAGACAAGACGAATAACGGTATGCTATCAAATGTTAAAGATAAAGAAGAGATTTATAACAATGGGGAACGCAAAAGTGAACTTATGACTACTGATAATGGATCACAGGGAAATATTTCAGAACGGACTAATAATGGTAAGTTAGAGCAGTTCCAGTCCATAATTTCCGAGGTGGTGTCAAATGCACTTAAGGAGAATACGGGAATGTTAGGGAAAGAGGTAAGCGAAATCGTATCGGACAATGTAATTAAAGAGATGGATTACCTTATGCATATACGTGAGAAGCAGGAGGAAGAAAGGTTCAAGAAGTTAGATGAAACAATTAGGAGTTGCCAGCTTCACAGAAAGGAAAGTGCGAAAATAAAGAGAGGGATATTCTCAAAGATAAAGAAGATTATGTGAATTATATGATTAGAGATAAATGTCGCCTTATATAAAGGTGACATTTTGTATGTTAATATAATAATTGGCAGGATATTCTAAACTACACTTACGGATAGTACAAAAATATAATAAAATGTCATAAAATATAAGAAAACAGGAGGTGAGTGCGTATGCTTAAAAACAGGGCAAATGAACGTTTTAATCCGGAAGAATTGGACAAACTGTTATTACAGAATAATTTAGAAGAATTAAAAACACAACTTTTGAAAATATTCTGGGGACCTTGCGCCTTAAGTGGTTTTAAAAATTGTGATAAGTACATATTTGCATTTCCTGAAGAAGAGATAAAAGCTACACCATATCTGTCAACCGCTGCAGCAATTATATGCTCAATATATGGAGATTTAAACAAGGCTCGTGAATATGCACAGTGTGTTGATCAAATTGAATTTATGAGATTACATTTAGATATAATTATTCCGGCACGAAATAATAATAAATTCTGGCATGCAGTCAGAAAACTTTCGTCAAATGCCGACTATATGAAACCTAATTTACCTATTGCAGCAGGAAGAGTAAGCCTTATTAATGGTTTTCGTGATCTATCAGAGTATAGAGATTTTATTAAGGGACATAAGGGAGAGGTAAAGAAATGTTTAAGTGCATTGTATGGTGACAGTGCAATAGGAATGTATGAGGTTGCATATGCGGAAATTTGTTATATGGAAGATGACTGCTTTGGCGCAATAGCATCGTTAGTTGGAAATATTCCGATTATTGAACAGAACGGAGAGGTCGCAGTGCTGTTTGCAGCTTTATATCTGCAAATGCGAATTATGATTGCTACGGGTCAGATTGCAGTTCTATATCCAATGTTAGACCAGATTTATAATAAGATTACATCGACAGACAGCAGGTGGTTAACAGAGAATCATAATTCATTACGTGCGTGGGGTGCGATGTATGATAACGATATAACAGAGGTTAAGAAGTGGCTTGAGAATGAATCACCAAACGAATATGGCAGATTGTGCATGACAGACGTATTTCGTTATATGATAAAAATGCGTGCATATTTAATTGAGGGCAAATATTATTCGGTAGTTGCAATTGGTGAATTATTAAGAAAAATATTGCAGGACGGACATCGGGTTATAGATTTGTGTGAATTAAAGCTATTGTGTGCGATAGCATATTATTCTGGTGGAAAATGTGATGAAGCATATGGATTAATGGACGAGGTTATAAAAGTAGCTAAGAAAAGAAAATTAGACAGATTAATTGCAGATGAAGGTGAGAAGGCATATCTGTTATTAAGAGATTACAAACGAAATCGTAATATTAAAGAAGTTGGTCTAAACAGTTATATCAATCATCTGATAGCATTGTCTAAGAAAATGGCATTATTATATCCTGATTATCTCAAGGAATGTAGAAAAGATTTCCCAAGTCTTACGGAAACTGAACGTGAAGTGTTACAGTTAATGGCAAATGAAAGAACAAATTCAGAAATTGCATATTTTATGGGAATCAGCATAAATACAGTAAAATTTCATTCCAAAAATATATATAAAAAGTTAAGCGTTAATAACCGCAGACGTGCGGTAAAGGTTGCAAAAGAAAATAATATTTTGTGATTTACGCAGGAAATGAAATATTTGTATAGAACTACTACCACTGAATATCAGGAGGGACGATTATGAAAAGAATTTTATTTGTAGCAGATTTTAATGATACGGCCCATTGTATACAAGAGGCTATGTTAAGTCGGTATCAGGTTCAGTTGTGTTCTATGAAGAATGCGGAAGATGTATCGCATATGATTAGAATGTTCAGACCGGATATGGTGGTGGTATTTATAAGTTGTTATCAGAATATAAGTTCAAAGCTATTCTATATCCTGACGATTGTACATGCAGCTATTCCTATAATTACCATAGGTAAAAAAGAAGATACGATGCAGTATGAGATGCTGTATTCTAAAACGCAGTATACACATTTATATAGGCCTATTAAGAATAGGGATATTATGAAATGCATTGCGGACAGATTGCATATAACGGAAGATGAAAATGCAGAACATAAAGATATATCAGATGTAAGTAACTATATAGAAAATGAGGATAAAATTAAAAACAAAACGGATATATGGGATGAAGCTGAATTGGATAATGAAGCTGATGCTGACAAACGAAAACATATTTTGCTGGTAGATAATGATGATGAAATCTATAACGATATGAAATCAATTATTGGAGACAGATACAGAGTATCAGCAGCGGGTACTGAATTACAGGCAATGCGTATGTTAGAAAAAGACAGACCGGATATGATGTTTTTAAGCTATGAAATGCCTCTGTGTGAGGGGAGGATAATGCTGGAAATGATAAGAAACGATGAGGAATTAAGGAAACTTCCGGTTGTGTTCTTAACGAAGATTGCAGAAAAGAGAAATATTGCATCAATTATCAGATTAAAACCTGCAGGTTGTATCTTAAAGCCACTTGATAAGGAAATAGTTACGAGAATTATTGAGAAATGCATGGATGCAAAGCTAGAAGTCTAAGGTATATTACATAGATAGTTCGGTTGCAATAATACGAAAAGTTTTATTGCAGCTTTTTTTGTGTCTTGGAATAATAGTATATTTTTAGATAGAATTTGCCTTTAAGAAAAAGATTAAAAATATACCAAAATAAGATATAAGAAAATATAAATGTTGTGGGAACAATTAAAGAAGTTATTATATAAATAGAACAATTAAATATCGTGCAAAAGCTACACAAATGTTATAAAAACTGCAGTTAGAGACAAATGTCACCTTGAATATGGGTGACATTTGTTTATAATATAGACATAAATCTTGTAATATATATAATATTGATTAGAGATTAGAGATTAGAGATTAGAGATTAGAGATTAGAGATTAGAGATTTGAAACTTGAAAGTTGAAGTATAAAGCATAAAGTTTGAAATCTGAGTTTTAATTATTAGATTTAAGAAGAGAGGAACACTACACGAATGAAGATAGATTTAGAAAACAGAAAAAGAATTTTGTCTGTAGTCGCATTGGCATTTTTCAACTTTGTATTTCTGGGCGCAGAATATATGTTTGACAATATGATGACATATGTTGCAAGTTCAGAGAGTGTGGTGTTGGCAGAAAGCTATATTCTTGGAGCAAGCTGTATGGGATTCTTCTTATATCCGATACTGGACAAAATCATAAGTGGCAGCAGCAAATACATTATGGCATTTGCAAGCGCATTGGCCGGTATAATATGCATTTTTACGATATGCAGGCACAGTTCGTATATGTCAGTATTGCTGCCGGGGTGTCTGTTGTTTGCTGTATTAGGAATATTAGGAGGTGAGATTCATTATATATTCAGCGTTGTCATAAGCGAGCGTAAACATTTAGCAGAAAATATTGGTATTGCGTATGCACTTGGTATATTTATGCAGTTTATTAATAATAATCTGGTATTTAGTGAACTTGGAGAATCGGTATTCGTAGCAGTGACACTAGCAGTATTCGTGGTGCTGATTATGAAGTTAGAAGATTATATACCAGATGAAAATGTATTGTACATAAATGGAATGGGAAATATGAAGAGCCCTTTAATTGCAGGTGTAGCCTTGACACTTGCAGTTGTACTTATGAGCTGCATTTTCTCTACATTAAATATTTCCGTAACTTTAGTACACGCAGGCGGGAGCGTCGATATTGGACAATGGCCACGGCTTATTCTTGCTCTAAGCGGTCTGATGGCAGGCTTTATATATGATATTGGTGAACGAAAATATATGAATATTACAATGTATTGTGTAACGCTGTTGTCTACAATATGTGTCGTAGTTACTGAACTGGGAGGACCTTTCTTAGTTGGGTTAATACTTTTCTACATCTCGGCAGGGTTCTTTGTTGTGTTCTTTTCTACAGCATTTATAGAGTTGTCGGGGAATACGAAAGTCCCGAAACTTTTTGCGGGACTTGGGCGTGCTACTAATAATTTGTGCGCCATACTTACGGGAGCGTTGTCAGTTGCCCTGCTTAAGAACGACGTAATGCTAATTATAATCACAGCTTTATGCCTGTTTGCGTTGATAAGTATTGTTCTGTATATTTATTCAAATCAGTTTGAAAGAAAAACAGATACAGATGAAAAGGAAAAAGTGACTTATGAGGCAGATGAAGAAGAAAAATTCCGGACATTCTGTGAGAAATTCTCACTTACGCCAAGGGAAAGTGAAGTGCTGAAAACGCTGTTAATTTCTGATGAAAATGTACAGGATATAGCGGTTAAAATCTCAATGTCGAGAGCAGTGTTATACAGACATATAACCAATTTGAATAATAAAACTGATACGAAATCACGTATTGGTCTTATACAGTTTTATTATAATTGGAGAAAGAATGTATAAAATATGAGAAAGCAGGTGAGAAATATGGTTAAGACAAAGAAGAAAAAGTCATTAAAATTTAAGAATAAAATGGCATGGTTACTAGGCTTAGTTATGATATGTGTGTTTGGGACAATGCTATCAGGTGAAAATGTGCAAGGCGCAGATGTAAGATTAGTTAATCCTAAGACGGTAACAGTAAACATTAAGTCAGGACTGGAATTATTAGATACTTTTGGACCATACATTAAAGTTGATGATTGCGTGGTAACAGATAATATGGTTAATGTGGAAAAAGCTGATATGCATAAGATATCAATTCTTCCGCAGTTTGGATATTCCATTGAGGCTAAAATTAATGGAGATAAAGTAGATGGTGTGGAAGAAGATGGCTGGCAGGTCTACACCGTTGCAGAAGCAGATATGTATGATATCGAGATAAGTAAGGCGGGCAGCGGTGTCTATACGGTTACCTGGGCTTATGACGATACATTTGGTGAAGATGGTAAGGTTGCAAATGGAAGTGTCAGGATAATCTCAGCAATACTGCCTGATGGAAGCAACGGCATTGAAAATATAAATGACCAGAATGAAAAAGTTGGTCTGGTGGCAATTAAACCTGATAGTATGGTTACTGTAAAAATTAAGCCTGATTATGGTTATCAGTTTGTGGCAGGTTCATTAAACGGAAACACAATAACAGCAGGCAGCGAAGTCAGTACATTTACATTTATAATGCCTCGTACAAATCTTCATCTGAGTGCTTTATTTACTAAGACAAATGATATTATTAATACAGAGAGTTCGGATGTGAAGTCAGGAAGCATTTCTAATGGTGAAAATGTTGTGGATTCAGGCAATATCCGACTAGAAGTTAAGGATTTGTCAGAAAATGAGGCAGCTGTTTTAGAGGGTGATATAAAAGAAAATGTGGGAAATGACGTGGTAAGCGCATATCTTGACATGAATTTATACAGTGTTATTAATAAAGGAAACAAGACTGAAGCATGGGAAAATAAGTTAACAGAACTTACCAATAATCTGACAGTTACATTTAATCTTGCTGATGATTTAAAGGGCAAAGATGGCAGCTTTTATATAATTCGCGAGCATATGGAGGCTGACGGAAGCAAATCATTTGCTAAGATACCGGTTATCTATGATAAGGAAAACGGTACAATTTCATTTGACACGGATAAATTTTCGACATATGCACTTGTATATAGCACAGATGATAATAGCAGAAATGATTCTGATAATAATGATAATAATAGCAATGAAGTTATTGGTAAGAACGATAATAACAATTTAGAAGAGAAAGCAACAGATACAAAAACGTCAAATGCAAAAGCTCCAAAGACTGGTGATACTACGCAGGTTATGGAATTAGTAATAATAATGATTGCAGGAATTATTGTTGCTGTGTCCGCATTTAAAAATAGAATAAATGAATAAAAAGAATGTTCACAAAATGTTCACAAAAAAATAGCACTCACCTCTTGACATTGCTAATAATAAGTGTTATATTACACCTAGAACAAAGGAAAGGGATGCAAAAAAAGGATATGAAGTAAGTCCTATGAGCTCCCTGAACATCCCAGTTCCAGAGAAACATGGTAAACAAACATAGTATTTTAGAAAAGGAGAGATGACTTATGTTAATGCCTAGTATTTTTGGAGAAAATTTATTTGATGACTGGTTTGATGATTTCCCATTTTATAATGATAAAGATATGAGAAATGTGGATAAGAAATTATATGGTAAGAAAGCAGGAAGAATAATGAAAACCGATATTAAAGAGAATGATAACGGTTATGAATTAGAAATTGACTTACCTGGATTTACAAAAGATGAAGTTAAGGCTTCACTTGAAAATGGTTACCTGACAATTAGCGCAGCTAAAGGTCTTGACAAAGATGAAAAGGATAAAGAAACTGGACATTACATTCGTAGGGAACGTTATGCCGGAGCATGTGAGAGAAGCTTTTATGTTGGCAGTGAAGTAAAACAGGAAGACATTAAAGGTGAATTTAAACATGGTATCTTAAAACTCTTTGTTCCAAAGAAAGAGGCCAAAGAAGTTGAAGAAAACAAATATATTGCTATTGAAGGATAATCTTAGATAGAAGAATCTTATATAACCTGTTAAATATAGAAAAGAGGCGATAAGTTATGGCAGATAAGAATCCAAAACATCCACTTAAAAAGAAACAGGTCAAAAGTAAAGAAAAGAAAAAACATATCTATGAATAATAGATAATACAAAAGATAATAATAATTAACAAATAAGACCATTACACCTAATATAGTTAGTGTAATGGTCTTATTATTTTGTCTTATTTTAAAAATGTGGAATGATTATTCTGCAGAGATAACGCCTGCTGGACATCCGCCTTCACAAGCTCCGCAATCGATACATGTATCAGCATCGATAACGTATTTGTCTGCACCCTCAGAGATTGCTCCTACTGGACAGGCGCCAGCGCAAGCTCCACACATTAAACATCCGTCGTTAATTACGTGTGCCATAATTCTTCCTCCTTTAGAATATATAAGTAAATCGCAGATTTGTGTTCAAATCTTATTGCTATTTTAATACAAATAGAGGAACTATTCAAGTATTTTTACGTTCTAAATAAAGTGCAATTACAAAATAAAGTTGCATTAATAAATGCCGTGTAATATAATGTATGCGATGGCGAAAAAAGTGATAATTGTGCCATAAAGTCATTATTTGTTTAGCGATGTTAATACGAATAATGGCATAAAAACCGGAACATCGCAGAAATGAGGTAATTTATGTCAAAAGTTTCAAAAGATATGTTAATTGGTGAAATTGTTAGAATAGATGATGGAATTATTCCAATTCTCCTTAGTTCAGGAATGCATTGCATTGGTTGTCCTTCTGCACAGGGTGAAAGCCTTGAAGAAGCAGCAATGGTTCACGGATTAAATGCTGATGAATTAGTATCAGAGATTAATGATTATTTAGCAACAAAATAATCGGGTAAATATAAAATAAATTGAAAGCCTTGTATGGCAGAAAAATGTATCCTGTGAAATATATAAAATCAGGATACATTTTTTTGTTTGCTCAAATTTACGAAATTATTATATGATGTTTCGATATTCTTAGATTAGACTTTAGATTTGCGATAATTCCTGGATAGCGGTATCGGCTATGATTAATTCAGCATGCTCTAAAATGTGTTCTAACGTAGTCGGACTGTTAATAACCAGATTTCCGTATTCGCTTATCAAATCGCATATTCTATAAAAATATTCTTTATTATCCAAGGTATAGTATACAAAAAGATAATAGGAAGTGCCAAGTTTATATAATGAATTTTGGTCATGGTAAATTTTTATAAGCATATTTGAGAGTTCAATAATTTTATCAATATTTTCAAATTTGAAGATGATAGTGTATGCTGGTGTGACACCATAAGGTGCCTCGATAATAGCATTCTCAAATGTAGGCGAAGTATTTTTAGCTGAATCAAATAAATTAGGATTTTCCGGTGAATCTTTAGGAGAATTAGAAATCTGATTTGCAATATTATTAAAAAAGCTAAAAATATCTTCATGACCGGCAGATGTATCTGCTTTGGATGAAAATAATTTGTCTGATGCAGCATTAGGATCAGGTGTAAATCTTGAAAATCTTGAATCGATTTCTTCAGGATCTTCAACTATAGTAATAATTATTACAAGAGTATCATTGGGAAGGGGGATGGCATCAATAGATATAGGAAATTTCTGAGTATTAAAATCAAAGTTAACCTGGGCTTTTGAAACCACTTCTTTAAACAACTGTTCTGTTTCCGGGGAACCATAAAATAAATCCTTTATATTAATTTTTCTGGAAAATAAATCTTCTTTATCAAGTACACATTTAATCTGATTATCGTTTAATTTTTCAAAAACCATATATATTCCTCCTTTGGTATGGATATGTTTACGAAATATTAAAGGTATATGTCTGTGTTAGTTCTGATATAATTAACATTTCTGATTATTATGCATGAATACATATAATGGTGGATTTTAGAACTTTAATATTGAGATAATATACGATAGTATAACTTATTATAATGCCAGATGTAAAGTAAACTGTAATAAAATAAAAAAATAAAATAAATGTTGCAATTTAAAATGTAATGTATTATAATTAATACACAACATACAACAAAATGTTAAATAAGAAGGAGGGATTTATAAAAAAATATATGGACTACAGGGTGAATGGTGGTAAATATGAGAAGATAAGTCTGTTAGGCGAAGGCGGCACATCACAGGTTTTTCTGGTAAGACATAAGATATTAGGAACATTACGTGCCATGAAGAGAATATCTAAGAATTCTATTAATGAGAAGTGTTATAATTCAGAAGTCAATATTCTCAATATGATAGACATTGATGGTATTCCGGTTGTTTATGATGTGGAGGAAGATTTAGAATATTGGTACATTATTGAGCAGTATATTGAAGGAATATCATTTGAAGAATATTTGAATAATAAAGAAAATGATGCTCTTGAGGTGCTAGGTTATGTATGCAGAATATGTACAATATTACATTTATTACATACTACTAAGCCATATGGAATAATCTATGGAGATATTAAGTCGGAGAATATAATCATTAGTAAAAATGGAGTGTATTTGATTGATTTTGGAAATTGCATGCTAACTAAGGATATTCCGGATGAAAAGAATATGGCTACTAAGGAATATATTACGCCTGAGCAGTATAATAGTGGGGAAATTGGTATATGGACAGACGTGTATGGCATTGGCGTGCTGATACAGAAGGTATATCAGGGATTTCAGATGCAGTTATATAACTATAGAGATGATATTTTGAGAATTATATCTATATGTATGGAAAAGGACATTAAAGACAGATATACATCAACAAAAATTATAGAGGAAGCTATAACTTCAATAGTTGAAAAGATAAGTATTAACAGAGCATCAACGAATAATAATGGCTGCGATGGAAAGAGTAAAAAATGCAGAAATAGTAATGTAAGAGATAGGAAATCGCTTGATATTGCAATTTATGGCTGTAGAAGATATGCAGGAGTAACCCACCTTGCGTTAGGACTTACTAAGTATTTAGAGCATAGAATGTCAGATGTATTCTATATAGAAGATAATTTATCCAAGGATATAATTAATATGTTGGATTTTGATAATAAGACAGTATGTTCAGATGGTATATACACATATAAAAGATGCAAGATATTGCCTAATTATGGGAAATTTTGCACACAGGACAACGCAGATTCTATGGGATTAAGGAAATCGGTGAATATACATGACTGTGGTGTATATAATAAGAAATCGTCGCTTTTAAATCAGGTAATTGTGGTGATTACCGATATCAAAGAATATTTAAAATTCAAGTATGAAGATTATATTTTAGATTGTGAAGATAAAAATATATTGTATGTTGCGAACTTTTCGGATGATAAAGGGATAAAAAGGCTTTTGAGACAAAGAAATATTAATGTATTAAGAATGCCGTATATTGAGAATCCATTTAGGCAATGTAAGGAATCAGAAAAGTTTTATGGGGACATAGTGAAGATATTAATGAGAAATTATTAATTAAATGTATAAAATGATTGTAAGATGATTATAAGAACAGCATAGAGGCATTAAAGTATGATTAATTTTAGAAGAAAACGTATAGTACGCAGAAAAACCTATCATAAACTGGCAGTAGCAGGAATGACTAGAGGCGCTGGAGCAACACATTTTTCCATATTACTCGGAAATTATTATTCAGAGGTGTTAGGAAGAAAGACAGCGATAGTAGATTTGAACGAAGATTGTGACTATGAATTTCTGAAACAGATATGTACACCTGAGGGTTTGATTAATAATAATGTTTATAATATACATAAGGTAGCATATTATCAGAATGTTACCAGAGAGAATTTAGCAGGAATTTTCCATGAAAATTATGAATGTGTAATACTTGATGTCGGAAGTAATTATAGAAAATTTATTAATGAAATTAGTATGTGTGACAGAAAGTACATGATTAGTTCAATAGGATTGTGGAAGATACCGGGTGTAGTAACAGGATTGAAGGAAGTACAGTTCAATGAACAGTGGAAATTTTTGTATTGCTTTGGTGATAAAGAATCGGCAGATTACATATCAGAGTGTACAGGAAGAAGGCTATATTCTATACCGGTTATAAATAATCCATTTAAAATTACAGGCAGACAGTTGATGGAGGTAGAACGTATATTGGAGGCATAGTGGTTATTTGGCAGAGAAAAAAGAATCTGATAATTGCATTGTTATCAGGGGTGATTATTTCGGCAGTTATATTGGGAAGTATCTTAATTGTAGAAGTAATTAACTATAATACCTGCAGGGAAGAGCTGGTAAAAATTAAGAATGAGCAAAAGGGTTATGCTAATATTAAAGCTTATTCACTTAATGCAGATAAGAAAAAGGGAGATTTGATAACAGAAGCAGATTTAGTTGAATTGAACTTATACGGAGAAAATAATTTAATAGGACTGGCATCTAGGAGTGATTTAGTAAATAAAGAATTAAAAATTGATGTCAGTAAGGGAACGATAATGGATTTAAGTATGGTGCATAAGCAGGATAAGATAGCTGACGACATAAGACTTCATATATATTCGTATGTTGAATTGCATTCGGATATTCTTGAAGGAAGTATTGTGGATATAAGAATTACTTTTCCGGATGGAGAAGATTATGTTATAGCAGGGCATAAGAAAATCGTTAAGAGAATTGAGAATAGCATACTTATAAATGTTAATGAGGAAGAAATTCTCAAGATGGCTAGTGCCGAAGTTGATAAAAATGTTTATCAGGGTACAAAAATATATGCGGTTTTATATGTGAAAGACTATCAGGAAACAGCTAAATCAGATTATCCGGTAAATGCAAGTGTTATTGAATTAGGCAGTTGGGACCCCAACTTAATAGATGAAGTATTCAATAGCGAAACGGCAAATAAAAGAGTCGTGTTAGAAACAAATATGAACAGGTTCGTGTCGTAGAAAACATAGTTTTATGAATAAATATAATGGCTTTTATGTTTCTACCCCTGGTATCATTATAAAATAATATATCACAAGAATAGTTAATTACGTGTCAGAGAGATTAATAGAATGTCAATAAATGTTATTTGAGATAAAGAATGTAATTAATTATATAAAGTTATGGCATATAATAAAATGATGTAAATACACACATTAATTATATGCCATAACAATATAAAAGAGAAAACAGATGACGTAGATGATAAAAAGTGTTATAATACACCACAAATAGACATTTTCATATTGAGAAAATAAGGAGGAAAGCATTTTGAAGAAAAAATCAGTACCTGTTTTTTTTGTGGTGGCAATTATAATTATTTCAATAGTTGTATTGGTAGTAGGAAATATAATAGATAAAAGAACACCTTCTAAGAAGCATGCTTCTGAAGAAGATATATACAAATTATATAGATTATATGATGGTTATACCGAGGATGGTGATAAGATAAGCTTTGAGGGAGCAACTAAGGCGGCAGATAACCAGGTTGCCATCTTATTACAGAATGAGATAGTATCAGACAGAGCTTTTATAGATAATGGAGAATTATATGTGGATTATGAATTTGTAAAGAATTCACTTAATAATAGATTTTATTGGGACAACAATGAGAACATTCTCATTTATACAACGCCTACAGATATTGTTAAGGCAGGTGTTGGAAGTCAGGAATATTATGTTACTAAAGCTAAGAAGACGGCAGAATATACGATTGTTAAAGCAGAAGGTTCAAAAGTATATGTTGCATTAGACTTCGTAAAGAACTATTCGAATATAGAATATACATTATATGACTCTCCTAACAGAGTATGTATAACAAACGAATGGGGAGTGGAAGAAAATATATCCACGCTTAAGAAGGATACAAAGATAAGACTTGATAAGAGCATTAAGTCGGATATCTTATACAATTGTAAGTCTGCAACAGAAGTAGTAGTATTAGATAAGGGAAAGACCTGGTCGGAGGTAATTACGGAAGATGGTTTCTTTGGATATGTTAAGACAGATTCATTAAGAAAACAGACAACAAAGACATTACAAAATGATTATGTTGAACCTGAATACACTAATATCCAGAAAGATTTTACTATTAATATGGCATGGCACATGGTTACAGCACAGGCATCTAATAATCAGTTGATGGATTTAGTTACTCCTGCTAAGGGATTAAATGTTATTGCACCTACATGGTTCAGATTATCAGATAATGAGGGCAATATGACATCACTTGCAGATGCTAATTATGTAACAAGAGCACATATGGTTGGATTAGAGGTATGGGCTGTTGTAGATGACCAGTCAGCAGATTCTGATAATAAACAGATATTTAGCTATACATCAAAGAGAGAGAAGATAATTAACCAGTTAATTGCTTCAGCTATTGAATATGGAATAGATGGAATTAATGTAGACTTTGAATATATAGCTAAAGAAAATGCAGATGACTATATTCAGTTTTTAAGAGAATTATCTGTAAAATGCAGAATAAATGGAATAGTTTTGTCAGTAGATGATAAAGTTCCAGAGGCATCAAACAGTTATTATAATATTGAAGAGCAGGGAAAAACTGTTGACTACGTAGTAATGATGGGATATGACGAACATTGGGGTGTTGACTCCGGAGCAGGTTCGGTAGCATCACTTCCGTGGGTAACGAAGGGTATTGAAAATATGGTATCAAAAGTTTCATCAACAAAAGTTGTACTTGCAGTTCCGTTCTACACAAGAATATGGGAAGAAGATGCATCAGGTAATGTTGTAAGTTGTGCATCAGTTGATATGACAACAGCGGCTACTACATTGGCTAACAATGGTATTACACCTGTATGGGTTGATAATGTCGGACAATATTATGGTGAATATCCATCAGGAGATAATACAGTCCGTATATGGCTGGAAGATGCGAAATCAATTGAAGAGAAATTAAAACTAATCGGAACATATGAACTTGCAGGTGTTGCCGAATGGCGAATTGGTCTTGAGAATAATGAATTATGGAATACGATAATTAAATACACGAATTAATAGAATGTCCCCTTGCATATTATTTATTAAGTGAAGTATTGTAAAGCATAAGATTATAGGTAATAAATACCTTTGTTAATCAGCTTTGTGAATACATATTTATAGAATGATAGGTGAGGGGATATTTGTATATGCTAAAGAATAAGTTAGAAAAAGTGATGGGTTATGGAATGTTAATTATCATAACATGCGCAACGTTAATGATAAATGTTAATGCCGGAAGTATTACCGTAGCGAAGAGAAATGGAAAGTCAGATAAGAAAGAATTTGAACATATAGTAGTAATAGATGCGGGACATGGCGGCTATGATCCGGGTAAAATAGGTATAACCGGGAAATTTGAGAAAGATATTAATTTAGAAATAGCATTAAAACTGAAGAAACATCTCGAAAATAATAATATTAAAGTTGTTATGACAAGAATTGAAGATGTCAGTATGTGTGGAGATGAGGGGAGTGAGGTGTCAGGCAAGAAGTCAGCAGATATGCGAAAGCGTATAGAAATAGTGAATTCTGCAAATGCAAATCTCTGCATAAGTATACATCAAAACAGTTATGAGTCTAAAGATATCAAGGGCGCCCAAGTCTTTTATTATTCCAAATCAGAAGAAGGAAAAAAATTTGCAGAATTATTACAGGAAATAATAAAAAGTGATGTAGATGGTAAGAATAAACGAAAGGCAAAAGAAAATAATAATTATTATATGCTTCGCAAATCGGAGTGTACATCAGTAATTGTTGAATGTGGATTTCTGTCTAATTGGGAGGAGGCAACAGAGCTTGCAGATGAATTCTATCAGGATAAAATAGCGGCTGCAATTAATAAAGCTGTAATAGAATATTTATCAAATATTTAGTTTTAATTTATAAGTAAAAGTGGTATAATGGAGCACAGAATTAAGCTCAGGCATGGAGGCAGAAATGAACACAATACTTAGAAAAGTTGATGTCGATAATATTGATATGGAGGTAATTAAAGAAGCCTCAGATATTTTGCATGCTGGAGATATGGTGGCATTTCCAACAGAGACAGTATACGGATTGGGAGCAGATGCACTTGATGAGAAGGCATCAAAGAAAATATATGCAGCAAAGGGCAGACCATCTGACAATCCGTTAATAGTACATGTGGCAAATGAACAACAGATATTACCTCTGGTTAAAGAAATCCCTGAATCAGCCAGAAAACTTATGAAAGCATTCTGGCCTGGTCCATTAACTATAATTTTTAATAAAAGTGATGTTGTACCATATGGAACAACAGGTGGATTAGATACAGTAGCGATAAGAATGCCAAATCATAAAGTAGCACTTACACTTATTGAAGAATCAAATATACCTATTGCTGCACCGAGTGCAAATACTTCGGGCAGACCAAGTCCTACAACGGCTATGCACGTAATGGACGATTTGAATGGTAAGATATCAATGGTTATAGATGGTGGAGCGGTTGGAATTGGAATTGAGTCAACAATTGTTGATGTAACAGGTGATATTCCTATGATATTACGACCGGGATATATTAATAAGAAGATGCTTGAAGAAGTAGTCGGAGAAGTTACTATTGATAAAGCTATTCTTGGACCGGTAAGCCCAGATTTGAAACCTAAAGCTCCGGGAATGAAATATAAGCACTATGCGCCCAAGGCGGATTTTACAATGTTTGATGGTGATATAGATAAAGTTGCAGATAGAATAAACGAATTAGCAGAATCATATATTAAAAAAGGTTATAAAGTCGGTATAATATCCAGTGCTGAATCAAAGGACAGATATAGATACGGAGAAGTAATATCGATAGGAAGCCGTAATAACGAGCTTAGTATTTCTAAAAATTTATACAAAGTTTTAAGAGAATTTGATGACAAACAGGTTGATTATATATTAGGCGAAACATTTAGAAGCGAAGAATTGGGACAGGCAATAATGAATAGACTTCTAAAAGCTGCCGGATATCAGGTTGAGACGGTTATATAGCTGATAATATTAATGAAAGGTTTGATATTATGAACAGATACCAAAAAGTAATTTTTGTAAGTACCGGGGGAACCTGTAGAAGTATTTTAGCAAAAGCTATATACAGAAACATAAATACGAATGAAGATTTACAGATTGAGTCAAGAGGTTTAGTTGTATTATTTGAAGAGCCAGTTAATCCAAAAGCTGTAGCCATAGCTAAGAGCAAGGGAATATCAATTGAGGATGAAAAGTCTGAACAGCTTACAATGGATGATTTTGGAGATGATATTCTGGTCTTAGTAATGACTGATTTACTTAAGAAGAAAGTATATGATGAGTTTGAAAATGCTGTTAATGTATATTCCATAAGAGAATTTGCAGGAGAGGCAATAGATGTTGAGGCAGCATATGGTGGAGAACTGACAGAATATGGAAGCCAGTTTAAGTATTTAGAAAAATTGATTACAATTGTAAAAGATAAGATAGAACAAGATGAATAAAGAGAAAGGAATCGCATAGGCGATAATGGAAGAATTATGATAGCATTAGGTTGTGACCATGGTGGATATGAATTAAAACAGGAGATAATTAAGCATTTACAGGAAAGAAAAATAGAATTCAAAGACTATGGCTGTGATAGCTTAGAATCAGTTGATTATCCTGTATATGCGAAGAAAGTTGCAAATGTTGTAGCTTCAGGAGAATGCGAAAAGGGAATACTTATCTGTGGAACAGGAATTGGTATATCAATTGCTGCTAATAAGGTAAAAGGCATCAGAGCTGCACTTTGTACTGACTGCTTTATGGCCGAGGCAACAAGACTTCATAATGATGCCAATATTCTGGCATTAGGTGGAAGAGTAGTAGGCCCGGGACTTGCACTTAAGATAGTTGATACATTTTTAGATACAGAATTTTCTAATGATGAGAGACATATAAGAAGAATTGGAATGATAGAATAAAGATTTATGGCAGGTTAGAAGAGGTTTACAATGAGTGATAAAAGAGACGATTATATAAGCTGGGACGAATATTTTATGGGAGTGGCATATTTAGCTTCCATGAGATCGAAAGACCCGAATACGCAGGTAGGTGCATGCATAGTCAGTCCTGAGAATAAGATTTTATCTATTGGATATAATGGTTTCCCGAATGGCTGCTCAGATGATGAATTTCCATGGGGGAAGACAGGTGAAGAGATAGACAGTAAATATCTTTATACAACGCATAGTGAATTAAATGCAATTCTTAATTATCGTGGCGGAAGTCTCGAGGGTGCTAAGATGTATGTTACCTTGTTTCCATGTAATGAATGCGCAAAAGCAATTATTCAGTCAGGAATAAAAGAATTAGTATATGACTGCGATAAATATGCTGATACACCATCTGTATATGCCTCGAAGAGAATGTTATCTTCGGCGGGTGTTAAGTTTCAAAAATATGTAAAAACAGGTAGAAAAGTCAACATTGATTTGTAATGAATGGAGGTTTGATTCTGATAAAGAAGAATAAATTAGAGAAAGATGTTTATACTAATTTTGCCTTAATATCCCAATTAGGGGTAAGTATGTTAGTTCCTATATTTATGTTAATGTCGCTGGGTATATATTTAGAAAAGAAATTTAGTATACCACTTACGTTGCCGGGTATTATATTAGGAATTATGGCGGGATGCAGGAATACATATCATCTTGCTAAGAAAGCCATAGGTAAATCAGAGGGAGAAAAGTCTGTTAAAGAAGAGCAGGAAATGGTAAATGATGTGTTAAGGGAGTGGAATGATGGAAGACAATTTACAGAACGCAAAGACACAGACAACGGTAGAAATGAAAAAGACCGATAAAATACAGAATATGAATAAGAAACAGAACAGAGATAAAAGGCTTAAGAAACTAAAAAGAAATCAGATACAGAATACAGATAATGATAATACAGAGGTTGATGTGTCTGAAAGTAGAATTGGAAGTTTTCGCATTAACAGAACCGGTATTGAACTGATTATAGGTAATGTGATTTACTATATATTAGGGCAGATATTAATTCTAATATTTGCAGACAGAAAGCTGAATGTTTCCATTGGGTTCATACTTGGAGTCATTATATCAGTATTAATGACATTCCATATGACAATAGCCATTGAGCAGGCTATGAGTTTTAATGAAAGAGGAGCAGACAGACATGTCAAAAAGACGACAGCCGCAAGGATGATATTATGCTTTATAGCGCTTATTGTTATAGGTATAACTCAAGTGGGTGATATTGTGGCAGCACTTTTTGGTGTAATGGCATTGAAAGTATCGGCTTATTTACAGCCGCTTACTCATAAAGTTTTAGCTAGAAAATCTACAGAAAAAGGAAGGTGAGAATGTGGTAAACGGAATTCTGAGTACCGTAGGGAATATGGTACCATCAGGAGTCGGTGGAACATTGCTGGCAGCAAGTGCTGACGATGAGAGCAGTGGAAGTTTTATGATTAAACTTTTTAAAGAAGTTAAAATCGGTGGCTCTACTGTATATATAACCAGTACACATATTTGTCTGGTCATCATAGCCTTGATATTAATTGTATTTGCAATTGTGGTTAATCGTAAGATTAAAGCTGCAGAGGCAAGTGATACGCCAGGAACACTTCAGAATATTGCAGAAATGATAGTTGAAACCATAGATAATATGGTTAAGGGTGTCATGGGAACAAATGCTAAACGTTTTGTTAATTACATTGGTACATTGTTCTTATTTGTACTTTTATGCAATATATCAGGTCTGGTTGGACTTAGACCACCTACTGCCGATTATGGTATTACATTACCGTTAGGTCTTATTACGTTTGTTTTAATCCATTACAATGGTATTAAGAAAAACAAATCTAAACACTTTACAGATTTGTTTAAACCGAATCCGATTTTATTCCCGATTAACTTAATCGGTGAAATAGCGGTGCCTTTATCGCTTTCAGTTCGTTTGTTCGGAAACGTAATGTCAGGAACAGTTCTTATGGGACTGATTTATGGTTTGCTTAAGCCATATACATTTGGCTGGCCAGCGATACTACACATCTATTTTGATATTTTCTCTGGCTGTATACAGGCATATGTAATAAGTATGCTGACTATGGTATATATTAATGACAAAATAGCCGACTAAAACTAAAAAGATTTAAGAGTCTGCATGACAGACAGATAGGAGGAAATTTATGAATCAAGTTACAGGACAGGATTTTATTAATGCAATGTCAGCCGTAGGTGCAGGAATTGCAATGATAGCAGGTATTGGACCTGGTGTTGGACAGGGATATGCAGCAGGACAGGCAGCCGCAGCAGTTGGTCGTAATCCAGGAGCTAAATCAGATATTACATCTACTATGCTTTTGGGACAGGCAGTTGCAGAAACAACTGGTCTTTACGGATTCGTTGTTGCAATCATATTAATGTTTGTTAAGCCTTTCAAATAAGGTTAAGCCGATTTGGAATTAATAATAATTTTAAAAATGTAATAATTCTCAGAAAGGAGGCGAAACCTTGTTTGGTGAAAGACTATTTGGATTAGATTCACAGACGATATTTGACTGTTTCGTACTTGCAGTAACAATGCTCGTACTTTTTACGGCATTATCATATTTCTTATTTAATCCTGTAAGAGAACTTCTTAAGAAACGTCAGGACAGAATCTCAGGAGAGAGAGAACAGGCTGAAGCTGATAGGAAGTCAGCCGAAGAGTCTAAGAGAGAGTATGACGAAAAGATTAAGAATATTGAAAAAGATGCAGAAACTATTTTGAGTGAAGCCAGAAGAAAAGCTCTTAAGAGTGAAGAGAGAATAGTGAATGAAGCTAAGGAAGAAGCGGCAAGAATTATTGCTCATGCTAAGAAAGAAGCAGAGTTAGAAAAACAGAAAGCTGCTGATGACATTAAGAAAGAAATCATTTCTGTTGCAACTCTTATGGCAGGCAAGGTAGTAGCAGTATCTGTGGACGAAAAGACACAGGATACACTCATTGAGGAAACATTGAAAGAGATAGGTGAGGAAACATGGCTAAGCTAGTATCTAAGACATACGGTGATGCATTGTTTGAACTGGCTCTCGAAGAAGATAGATTAGATTCGTTATTTGAAGAATCTAAGGTAATCAGGGAAGTGTTTCTTACTAACAGTGAGCTTATAAAACTACTGAATCACCCTAAGATAGATAAGGAAGAGAAGATATCTGTAATCGAAAACATATTTACAGACCGGGTATCAAAGGATATGGTTGGCTTTTTAGTTCTTGTAATTAAGAAAGAAAGACAAAACAGTATTCTTGAAATTCTTGATTATTTTATCGCTTTAGTTAAAGAATATATGAAAATTGGTGTTGCATATGTAACTACGGCAGTAGAGATGACTGAAGACCAGAAGAAGAAGGTTGAGGATAAGTTACTTGCAACGACTAAGTATGAATCATTTGAGATGAATTATGTGGTAGATAAGGATATTATCGGTGGCATAATTATCAGAATTGGTGACAGGGTAGTGGATAACAGCATAAAGTTAAAACTTAATGAGTTATCAAAGGATTTATATAAGATCCAGCTTGTCTAATTAAATTAAAAGTTAAATATAATATTAAATATATTTTATTGAAAAATACAGTGTAATAATTATTTAATTATATAAAGTGTGAAGAGTCATATTTATGATAGTTAAAGGTAATATATTATGCTAGAAAGAAGGTGGGTTAGCTCCATGAATTTAAAACCGGAAGAAATCAGTTCTGTTATTAAAGAGCAGATACAAAAATATTCCGCTGAACTTGATGTTTCTAACATCGGTACAGTAATCCAGGTAGCTGACGGAATTGCTCGTATACATGGTCTTGAAAAGGCTATGCAGGGTGAACTTCTTGAATTTCCAGGTGAAGTATATGGTATGGTATTGAATCTTGAAGAAGATAACGTAGGTGCCGTATTACTTGGCAATCAGAAGAACATAAATGAAGGCGATACTGTTAAATCAACAGGCCGAGTTGTAGAAGTACCGGTTGGTGATGCAATGTTAGGCCGTGTTGTTAATGCGCTTGGACAACCAATAGATGGTAAAGGACCAATCCATACAGATAAGTACAGACAGATTGAAAGAGTAGCATCTGGTGTTATTTCAAGAAAATCTGTTGACACACCACTTCAGACGGGTATTAAAGCTATTGATGCGATGGTTCCTATCGGAAGAGGACAGCGTGAGCTTATCATTGGTGACCGTCAGACTGGTAAAACAGCGATTGCGATTGATACAATCATTAATCAGAAAGACCAGAATGTTAAATGTATATATGTTGCTATCGGACAGAAAGCATCAACAGTAGCATCAATTGTTAAAACATTAGAAGAATATGGTGCAATGGCATATACAACAATTGTCGTATCTACAGCAAGTGACCTTGCTCCATTACAGTATATTGCACCTTATTCAGGTTGTGCAATTGGTGAGGAGTGGATGGAAAATGGAGAGGATGTGTTAGTAGTATATGATGACTTGAGCAAACATGCTACAGCATATCGTACACTCTCGTTATTACTTCGTAGACCACCAGGCCGTGAGGCATATCCTGGTGATGTATTCTACTTACATTCAAGACTACTTGAACGTGCAGCCAGACTTTCAGATGAATTAGGAGGAGGCTCGTTAACAGCACTTCCTATTATCGAGACTCAGGCAGGTGACGTATCGGCATATATTCCTACAAATGTTATTTCGATAACAGATGGACAGATTTACCTTGAAACAGAGATGTTTAATGCAGGTTTCAGACCGGCCGTAAATGCAGGTCTTTCGGTATCACGAGTTGGTGGTGCTGCACAGATTAAAGCTATTAAGAAATTAGCTGCGCCTATTCGTGTGGAGTTAGCACAGTATAGAGAGTTAGCAGCATTTTCACAGTTTGGTTCAGAACTTGATGCTGATACTAAAGAGAAGTTAGCACAGGGTGAAAGAATTAAAGAGATGTTAAAGCAGGATCAGTATAATACAATGCCTGTTGAATATCAGGTAATTATTATATATGCTGCAACTAAGAAATATTTATTGGATATTCCTGTAAATGAAATTCTTGATTTCGAAAAGGAATTATTCGAATATATCAGCACAAAATATCCTGAGATACCTGAGAGTATTAAGGAGACAAAAGAATTATCGGCAGAGATTGAAGAGAAACTTGTTAAGGCAATTACAGAGTGTAAGGCAGCAAAATAGATGCCATACCTTAGGAAAGGTGGTGTAAATCATGGCGTCAATGAGAGATATTCAAAGACGTAAAACAAGTATTCAGAGTACTGAACAGATTACTAAAGCCATGAAGCTGGTTGCCACTGTAAAATTGCAGAAAGCAAGAGTTCGCGCAGAAAAAGCAAAACCATACTTTAATCATATGTATGAAAGTGTAACTTCTATGCTTGCACGTTCAGGAAATATTAACCATAAATATTTACGTGCAGGTGTGAGCAAGAAGAAAGCAGTTATAGTTATAACGGCTAACAGAGGCCTTGCCGGAGGATATAACAGTAATGTTACAAAGCTACTTACTAAGAATGAAGATTTTTCAGCAGACAAGGTAGTAACTTATGTAATAGGTAAAAAAGGCAGAGAGAATCTTGTAAGAAGCGGTTATGAAATTAAAGATGACTTCTCAGAAGTGGTAAATGAGCCAATGTACAGAGATGCTATGGAAATTGGCGAAAAGGTATTAGAAGCATTTGAGAATGGTGAATTCGGAGAGGTATACATTGCGTATACTACATTTAAGAATACAGTAAGCCATATACCTACAATGCTTAAGGTTCTGCCTGTTTCAGCAGAGGAAGCAGATGTTCCTAAAGAGGACAAGCTTACTTTGATGAATTATGAGCCAAATGATGAAGAAGCTCTTGATATGATTATACCAAAGTATGTAAGTAGTTTGATTTATGGTGCGCTAATCGAGGCTGTAGCCAGTGAAAATGGTGCAAGAATGGCTGCAATGGATTCTGCAACAAGTAACGCAGATGATATTATTGCAGATTTATCGTTAATGTATAACAGAGCAAGACAGAGTTCGATTACACAGGAATTAACAGAAATTATAGCTGGTGCAGAAGCCATCAGTTAATATAATAAAAATAACAGGTCATTGTAAAATTTACGATAAGCAATATAAAAATATTGTTTATGGTTGTTTACAGGAACCTGAATAAAAATGAAGTAAGGAGTGAGAGAATGGCAGAGAATAATGCAGGTAAAGAATGCATAGGTAAAATCACTCAAATTATCGGTGCTGTACTTGATATCAAATTTAGTGCCGGTAATCTTCCGGAAATATATGATGCTATTAACATAGAGACTAATAATGGAAGACTTGTTGTGGAAGTAGCACAGCATCTTGGTGATGATACAGTAAGATGTATCGCTATGGGTTCAACTGATGGACTTGTCAGAGGAATGGAAGCCGTTGCTACAGGCGCACCAATATCAGTTCCTGTAGGTGAGAATACATTGGGAAGAATGTTCAATGTACTTGGTAATCCTATAGATAATATTGATGCACCTGAGGGTGTGGAATATCTTCCAATCCATAGAAAAGCACCGGCATTTGCAGAGCAGTCAACAGAAACAGAGATACTTGAGACAGGTATCAAGGTTGTCGATTTACTTTGCCCATATCAGAAGGGTGGTAAAATCGGTCTGTTCGGTGGTGCAGGTGTTGGTAAAACTGTATTAATTCAGGAATTAATCAGAAATATTGCAACAGAACATGGTGGATACTCAGTATTTACCGGTGTTGGTGAAAGAACAAGAGAGGGTAATGACCTATATTATGAAATGAAGGAATCAGGCGTTATCAACAAGACGACGATGGTATTCGGTCAGATGAACGAGCCACCTGGAGCAAGAATGAGAGTAGGTCTTACAGGTCTTACTATGGCAGAATACTTTAGAGACCAGGGTGGTAAAGATGTGTTATTATTCATTGATAACATTTTCCGTTTCACTCAGGCGGGTTCAGAGGTTTCGGCTTTACTTGGACGTATGCCTTCAGCCGTTGGTTATCAGCCAACACTTCAGACAGAAATGGGTGCTTTACAAGAGAGAATCACATCTACAAAGAATGGTTCTATCACTTCTGTTCAGGCAGTTTATGTACCGGCAGATGACTTAACTGATCCAGCACCTGCTACAACATTTGCACATTTGGATGCTACAACAGTATTATCTCGTTCCATCGTAGAATTAGGTATTTATCCTGCTGTAGACCCTCTTGAGTCAACATCGAGAATACTTGATCCAAAGGTTGTAGGTGAAGAACATTATAAAGTAGCCAGAGGTGTACAGGAAATTCTTCAGAAATACAAAGAGTTACAGGATATTATTGCAATTCTTGGTATGGATGAATTATCAGAAGAAGATAAGCTTGTAGTTGCCAGAGCAAGAAAGGTTCAAAAATTCCTTTCACAGCCATTTAACGTCGCAGTACAGTTTACAGGTGTAGAGGGTAAATATGTACCACTTAGCGAAACTATCAGAAGTTTCAAAGAAATTCTTGAGGGCAAACATGATGATATTCCGGAAAGTTACTTCTTAAATGCAGGAAGCATCGATGATGTAGTTGCAAGAGCGCAGAAGTAATCCTTCAGTAAGAGAAAGGAATAGAATCTATGGAAGAAAAATTTTTTGAACTAGAGATTATTACGCCAGACAGACAGTTTTACGAGGGTAAAGCCTGGTTTGTGGAAATGAATACAAGTGAAGGTAATATTGGTGTATACAAAAACCATATACCACTTACATGTATACTTGCACCGGGTATTGTCAAAATATATGAAAATGATAATGATGAACCTAAGAAAGCTGTAGTACACGCAGGATTTGTGGAAATATTGCAAGATAAAATAACTGTAATGGCAGAAGTAGCAGAGTGGCCGGATGAAATTGATGCCAACCGAGCTGAAGAAGCTAGAATCAGAGCAGAAAGACGTATAAAAGAAGGCGGCGAAGGCGTTAATATAGATCGTGCTGAAGCAGCTCTCAGACGTTCGCTTGCGAGAATTGAAGCTTTAAAATAAATTAAAGACTTGTAGAGTGAAAATACAGATAATACAAAGTATACCTTGTTTGTGGTATTTCGTTTATACAATTTAATTAATTGATTAAAAACTCCCTTTATTGACGATACTTTTATAAAGTATTTAAGTAAGGGAGTTTTTTGATGAAAAAAATTATATATTTATTAGGAATAGGAATTACTGTATTATTAGTACAGTTTGCTTATGGTAAGTTAGCACCGGAGAAGTTGGTAAGTGCCAATGTTATTGCTGAAAATTCATTAGAAAAAGTTTTTAAGAACAGTAATATCCACAAAGCCGATTGCGAAATAGAGGGTTATTATTATCTGGGAGAAAAATATTATGGAGAGTCGGGAAGTCTTGAATTAATAGATAAGATAGCAGAAAGATTAGGTGTAAATTCAGAATATTATTATGATAAATATAGAACTGATGCAGGAAGTGTAGCGGTAATGAAGAAAGAGGGTAAAAGTTCAGAACTTGAACTTGAGCTTATTACAACAGAATATCAGGAAAGCCAGAATGTTATAGCACAAAGAAATTATTTATCGGTATCATTAAATATAAAAGGTTCGTTAGAAAGTGGATATTATTATAAAAATCTTATAGAAAAGACTATGAAAGAAATATGCAGAGAAGAAAATAACAGTAAAGTCAGCGGAGAAAATTTGGTAGATAATAGTAAGAAAAACAACAACAATTCCAATGTAGAAAATGTATCAGATAATAACGATAAAAATGGCAGTGAAACGAGGAGAGAAAATATAGAATCCAATATTGACGAGAATATAAATAAAGATGAAGAAATGACTGCAAATATTAGTTCGCGAAACCTTTATATGGTTATAAAAGGGAAAATATATGGTAAAATTGACAAAGAGCAGGAGAATAAAATTGCAAAAGGAATACTCAGGAGCTTTCGGGCAAAAGAAATATTTAATGGACAAAATGATGAACATATGAATGTATATGGATATACGAAAATACTACAGGATTATGTTGCGATAGGCAGTGAGAAGATAAATATAAATGTAGCATTTTCGTATAATGAACAGGAGAATATAACATATGTGTATATCGGAAGTCCGATTGTAAATTATGATTATTAATATTTGTATTAAAGGATGATATATCATATTTAATATAGTGAAATTTGTGCCAGAACCATATTCGACTGTGTCATATAATGTTCGTTATAAACGATGTATAAGGAATCATCTGATTTGAGAACATCAAATAGCAATGTACTTGAAAATTCCTTATATACTTTAGGGGAAGATGCATTTTCAAGGTTTTTATCAAAAGATTTTACAAAAATTGAAGCACCTTCATAGGAAGTTCCTTTATTAAGGTAGTCACTGCTGTAATAAAGAATAAATTTGTTCTTATAGAAGATAAGATTGCCTAATTCGTTGTCGGATTCAGCCTTACAAAGAAGTTTTGGAGAACTCCATTTAATACCATTATTATTGGAGAAAATAACCTCTAATGAGGAATTGCCTTTATCGACAACTTCACGCTCAAAGAATATATAATAAGTACCATTGACACTCATAGCTACAAGGTCTTCTATGTTGTGGTTATCTTTAATAATTGTATCCATATATGTCCAGTTGAGTAAATCTTTTGATTTGTATAAGTCGACGGAATAGATGCCATTATCTTTATCTGGGTTTGAATTATTTATCGTGCCAGTGATGGTTGTAATGGTAATAAAGTATGTATCATTAATTTTTAGAATTGTAGGATCTATAGCCATTTTATCATTTCTCATTATAATTTCATGGAAGATGATATTTAGTGAATCATCAAGCTTAAGTATTCCGACTTCCTTATTAGAATTTGCATATATAATAACGTTATCAGTGTTTTCAACACTCAGCCAGTTTAATTTAATGTCATCATATTTACAAATTCTTTGTCCGTTAAAATCAAAGATACCAAGAGTTCCGTTATCATTGCCGACAATATATTTGTTATCATAGAATTTAACATCGCCATTATGGAGACCATTTATTTTAAATAAAGTTTTACATTCCGGAGATGTAGATACCTGTTTAGGGCTATCAGGACTATCAGAGTTATCAGAACCATCTGATATAGTGGAATTAGAAATATCAGTGCCCGCAGCATCTGTTTTGACACTCCGGTCTGATTTTACACATAAATGACTATACAACGTTATCGATAATGCTGAAAAAATTGTTATTGTCAGAAGAATTAATATTAACCTTATAGAAGTTTTTGACCTACGCATATTCATACCCGCCTTAATATTTTGATTGTTAAGTAAAGAAACATATAGTAAATAGAATAATATAAATGCAATATATGTTAATAGATGTTGATATATGTAGAATATATGCTGATATTATTGTTTATTTACTAGCTAAATATATTAAAAAATATTATAATAAAATATGCAAGCAATATAATAGATTAATACAAAAATTTTACATTATTGTAATATATCGAAGGATATTGTAACAAAAAGTAATGGAATGCTAATAATTAATTGGTCAGTTAAAAGCAATTTTGATATTTTTACTTACCAGGAAATTTCGTTGAAATTGTCCTGGTAAGTAAAAAACGCTCCGCGAGGAGCGCACTGTGGTGGAGCAGAAAATATTGCTATAGCAACCCGCCGCAGGCGGAGAATGTCACAGGCGACATTCTTTATTCGGGTAATATAGAAAAGAATAAAAAGATAACAGATAGAGTTAATGAGTAAGTAGCTAACATAAATACATATCCGGAAAATGGATATTTATAATAGATAAAGTTAACGAGTAAGTGAGGATTAATAATGACGACAGAAGAACGATATATGAAGGCGGCAATTAAACAGGCGAAAAAGGCAGAAAATATAGATGAAGTGCCTATAGGCTGTGTGATTGTATATCATGGCAAAATAATTGCAAGGGGATACAACAGGCGTAACATTGATAAAAATACATTGTCACATGCGGAATTGAATGCTATAAAGAAGGCGAGTAAGAGGCTCGGAGACTGGAGGTTAGATGACTGTGAAATGTATGTCACGCTTGAACCTTGCCAGATGTGTGCAGGCGCTATTGTACAATCGAGAATAAAAAAGGTATATATCGGAAGTATGAATCCTAAGGCAGGAAGTGCAGGTTCGGTTATTAATTTGTTACAGGTCAAAGAATTTAATCACCAGGTGGAAATTGAGTCGGGGATTTTACAGGAGGAATGTAGTGAAATGTTATCAGATTTTTTTAAAAATCTGCGAAAACGTAAAAAAGATGAAAAGGACCTGGAAAAAATGCAATAAAGAAATACAATAAAGAAAAAGTATAAATAAAATAGAATATGATATTGAAAAATATGTGAAAGTTCGTTAAAATGATATATACACTTAAATTAACAGATATTGAAGATATAAATAGAATTGGAATTGCGAAATTTGAAAGTGATAAAAAGAAAGTAATTATTAAGCCAGATTGAAAAATCATCTATCTATGATTTTTTAATCTGTTATTTGTGCGTAGTAACATTAATTATGTGAATTAGGTGTATTTGCAAATGATAGGAATATGTGCAGTAAGTTTTTAATCGTTTGGAAATTTATTATATAATATACCGGAATAGAATTAGTGAACCGGTGTTTAATAACAATAATTTATAACAATACAATGTGGAGGAAAAAGATGAGATTTTTTAAAACATACACAAATGCGTGGAAGAGAAAGAATAAGAAACTCATAAAGATTCATATGAGTGATATAGAAGTTGTGGAGGAAATTCACAAGAATCTTGATAAAAGTATTCTGGATTCACTTGATAAACGGATTAAAGACATAGGCGATGATAAGGATAGAGAAATGAAATTTATGAACTATCATAGAAATACGATTGTGGTACGACCTTTGGGATATGGAAAATATGCGGTTGTATCTGGTATTGTTGGATATAATGCTCTTGTAATGCTTGGCGTTGAAAGTGCTTATGTAAGAATGGCTAATGTTAAAAGCAGGGATCAGTGGGTTTACGAAATTATCAGAGATTACACAATTCAGCCTGTAATAGATATAGATGAAATCAAACTAAATATTGCAAAGCCTGATCAGGACAGAATAAGAGAGAAGATAGCGTACTTAGTGAAGAATAAAGATTTTGATGAACCTGTGGTTATAGACAAAAAGACACTTGATGATGAAAAAGTATCTATATACAGTGGAGAATATAATGTATTAGCGGCCATTGCACTTGGAATTAAAAGTATACGTGTTATGGTCAGGGCTGATTAGAATAGTGTTATACAAGTAAGAGTGTATTGATTATTATAGGTATTTTGATATATATTAATAATATATTAATATAATGCCAGGAGCAGAATACTTATTGATTCTGACATCTTAGTACAGGTATATGGTTATCTGAAGGGAAGCGTGACAGATAATTGATAGTATTAAGAATTTAATGATTATATATAATATATAAGATAAAAAGGGTGAATTGATATTTTTAACAATTTAGGAAATTTATAGAAAAAAATATACCCCTGATATTCTGGAAAATCTAAAAATAAAAACTAAAAGCAGCGCTTCAGAATGGAGATTAAAATGAGAATTTTAGTAACAGGTGTAAAAGGTCAGTTAGGATTTGACGTTGTTAACGAATTAAAGAAGAATAATATTGAAGCAGTTGGTGTAGACATTGAAGAAATGGATATCACAGATGCAGCAGCAGTAAAGAAAGTTATTACAGAATCAAAGGTTGATGGTGTAATTCATTGTGCCGCATACACAGCAGTTGATGCCGCAGAAGATAATGAAGAAATCTGCCGTAAAATTAATGCAGGTGGAACTAAGAACATCGCAGATGTATGTAAAGAACTTGATATAAAGATGATGTATATCAGCACCGATTATGTATTTAATGGTCAGGGCGAAACACCATGGCAGCCTGATTGTAAGGATTATAAGCCTCTTAATGTATATGGACAGACAAAATTAGAGGGTGAATTAGCTGTAAGTGAAACACTTGACAAATATTTTATCGTAAGAATTGCATGGGTATTTGGCGTAAATGGCAAGAACTTCATCAAGACTATGTTAAATGTTGGAAAGACTCACGATACAGTAACAGTAGTAAATGACCAGGTAGGTACACCAACATACACATATGACCTTGCAAGACTTTTAGTAGATATGATTCAGACAGACAAATATGGATACTATCATGCAACAAACGAGGGCGGATATATTTCATGGTATGATTTTACTTGCGAAATCTATAAACAGGCAGGTTACACAACTAAGGTCGTTCCTGTAACTACAGCAGAATATGGTGTATCAAAGGCAGCAAGACCATTTAACAGTCGCTTAGATAAGAGTAAACTTGTAGAAAATGGATTCGAGCCCTTACCAACATGGCAGGATGCGTTAGCAAGATATTTGAAAGAGATTGAGTTTTAGGGAAATGGAGGTGTGGAGTTGGAACCTGGTTGTATGATTGGAAAAAATTGTATTATTTCATCTGATGCCCGAATAGGAAAAAATGTCAGAATAGGACATAATTGTATAATAGAAGATAATGTATATATAGGGGATAATTCCTATATAGATTCTAATGTAATAATTCGTGATGGAACAAGAATAGGACAAAATTCAAAAGTTGAGGCAGGTTGTATACTTGGTGAGCATTTGATGGATTTTTATAATGATTTCAGCAATCTAAATCATACACTGAACATAGGTGACAACGCACTAATAAGGAGTTATACAGTTATCTATAATGATAATAATATAGGTAATAATTTTCAGACAGGGCATCATGCTACAATCAGGGAAAAGAGTACCATAGGTGATAATGTAAGTATAGGAACATTGTCAGACATTCAGGATCATTGTGAAATTGGTAGTTATGTAAGAGTGCATAGTAAAGTATTTATGGGTCAATATACGAAAATAAGTAGCTATGTGTGGGTATTTCCTAATGTTACCTTTACTAATGATCCAACTCCGCCATCACAGGATTTTCTTGGAGTTACGGTAGGGACTTTTGCTATAATTGCAGCAGGTGCTTTATTGTTACCGGGAATTAAAGTAGAAAGGGACTCAATGATTGCAGCAGGTGCTATTGTTATAAAAAATGTAGAAGAATATACAGTTGTAGCAGGAAATCCGGCAAAAGTAATTGGAGATATTAGAAATATTAAGAATAAAGTAACTGGTGAAAATGCCTATCCATGGAGATATCATTTTGACAGAGCTATGCCATGGGAAAATGTAGGATTTGATAATTGGTATAATGGGCTGGAGATTTAAAGCGGTAGAAGTTAAGATATTTTATAAAGCATATGTAGAAAGTAGTTATTCTGTATAAAGGAGCTATAATATTATGAATGTACTTATGATGGTTTCGTGGTATACCGGATTAAATAAAGAAATTAGTGCAGGTATATTTCATTATGAGCAGATTATGAATATGAAAGAAAAATGTAATGTAGCGCTTTTCTGGCCATTTGATATAGAGCAGAAAGAGAGATGTTCGTGTGAAATTGATAGCGGAGTAAGAATATACCGTACAAGGTTTAAAGAAGGATTGAAATACAAAATTCAGCGTCTTACAGACATTTTCCTTGCCTTCAAGAGAATAAATAAGGAATTTAAACCTGATATAATACATGCGCATGTAGCGGGCAGTGCCGGAAAATATGCAATTGCATTAGGAAGGTTATTTAATATACCGGTTGTAATTACAGAACATTGTCCACTTGAATTAACCGATATTAATAATAGCAGGAGTAAGAGAATAATACATAATGTTTATAGAAAATCAAAGGCAAATTTCTGTGTGTCAGATTATTTAACAAACAAATTGAGGGAAGTATTTCCTGATTGCAAATTTCAGGTAATGTATAATGGGATAAATATAAGAAAAGATGTTATACCACTAGATGTAAGAAAAGATAGTTCTGTTAATGCGGTCATAGTAGCAGCTTTTTATAATGAATATGTAAAGGGGTATCATATATTATTGCCGGCATTAAAGAAAGTATTAGAGAATGGCAAAAATATATATTTACATATAGTTGGAGATGGAATTTATAAGAAAAAATACGAGCAAATGGCATATGAACTGGGAATACAAGACAATTGTAAATTTTATGGACAGTTATCTAAAGAGGAAACATACAAAATAATAAAAAGTATGGATTTCGCCATTTCAGCCAGCCTGACCGAATCGGCAGGAGTTTTTGTTGAGGAAAGTATGATGTTAGGCAAGCCTTTGGTTGTTACTAAATCTGGAGGGGCTGATTCTCTTGTGGATAAAGATGCCGCTATTATAGTTGAAAAGAATGATGTGACTGCACTTTCAGATGGAATAAAATATATGATAGATAATTTCTATAGATTTGATTCTAAAAAAATAACAGAATATGCAGTAGAAAAATTTGATATGGAAAATATAAATAATAAATATATAAATGTTTATAAGAGGATAATCCAGAATAAAAAAGACAAAAATGAAATGGAGAGAAACTTTGGATAATATTATTTTATCAGTCGTTGTTCCTGTGTATAATGTATCTGAATATATTGAGAAATGTGTTAAGTCTATTATAGAACAGTCATATGATAATAATATAGAAATAATACTTATAGATGATGGCTCAACAGATGGAAGTGGCTTGAAATGTGATTATTATAAAGAGCATTATAAGAATGTAATTGTACTACATAAAGAAAACGAAGGCGTAAGTATTGCAAGAAATTGTGGAGTCGCAATGGCTAGAGGAAAATATATAAGCTTTGTAGACGGGGATGATTATATAGATAGTAATACATATGCTATAGTAATGAAAATTATTATTGAGGAAGATTTAGATATAGTAGCTTATGGATTTTACGGAAATGATATAGGGGATGATGAATATTCAGATAAGTGTGAATATATTAAACAAAAAGAAGCTATTAAAATGTGTATAACAGATGATACCAATAATATGATGTGTGCATCTGTATGTAACAAAGTGTTTAATTTAGAAAGACTGAAGAAGAAATTGCGTTTTAATTGTGAATTGATGGTAGCTGAGGATATGTGTGTTACGATAGACTGTATTATGGCTACGGAAAGACTTGGTCAGATAAGAAAAAAAATGTATCATTATAGAAAGAGGGAAAGTAGTGTTAGCCATACATATAAGATAGGAAAAGCAAGTTCAGTAGATGCACATAATAAAATGATTGAAATGATTTGTGAAAAATATCCGGAATATGAGAAAATAATAAGAAAACGCTCAGCATGGCAAAGCTATCAATTGCTCAAACAGGCTATAAGGACAAATGGTACTGATAAAGATATAAAAATACTTTTGAGTGACATATATAAAAATAAAAAATTATTAGAAATATCCATAATGGAGAAAATAGTAATAGATTTTATAAGAATACCATTATGCAGGCCAGTTATACGTTATGCATTGAATAAGAGAGAGGTAAGACGTAATGAGAAGTTATATAAGAAAATGCATAAATGATATGCATATTAAAAAGAAAAATAAGGAAAATGAAAAATATAGTGGTTTCACTAATATAGAAGAACCTGAATTATATAATGCTAATGGTGAGCAAATGAATGTATGGTATTTAAGAGATAATCAGTCTTGGACATATCCGTATAGTTTCACTTATGGAAGAATGCCTTTACATTTATTCTGGGACCGATATTCATTCAGATTACCAATACATGTTTATAGTCATAATTATATAACTGAGACTAAAGGAAATCCGCAAAAAAAATATGCATATTTAATAGAATCTGAGGCTATTTTTCCGGGAGACTACGAAATTTTTGACAGAAATCCGGGATTAAGTAATGAATTTGATAAAATATTTACTCATTCAGCTAAGATATTAAATAATTATAGCAATGCAATATATGTACCGGCAGCAGGAGTTTATTATGGAACCAAACATGGTGGTGGACAATTAGATGAAAAATTATATTTAAAAAAAGACAGGAATATTTCAATTGTGTCATCGGATAAGAATATGTGTCATTTGCATAAAGTAAGAATGGAAATTGCAAGATATTTGAAAAATACGGGAAAAGGTGATGTTTTTGGAACTTTTGATGGTGGTAAAAATATAAAAATAGCAGAATCGTTAACAAATTACAGATATAGTTTTGCTATTGAAAATAATATAAATGAATTTTATTTTACAGAGAAATTATTAAATTGTTTTGCATCAATGACGATTCCAATATACTTAGGAGCAGAAAAAATAGATAAATTTTTTAATAAAGATGGTATTATTATTATTAAAGAAAAAGATTTAGAGAATATAGATAATATAATTGATAAATGCAATAAAGCAGATTACGAAGACAGAAAGGAAGCAATACTTGATAATTTTGAGAGAGTAAAGAAATATCTTTGTGTGGAAGATTTTTTATATGAAACATATCCTGAATTATTTAGTAGATAGAAAACATAAATGAATTTTAATAATCAACCAAGAATGAAGAATGTAAAGCTGATTTCATTAAGTTTTTTAATCAATCAGATTATTAAAGCTATAATGGCATTTGCATACAGAATAATTTTTGTAATGGTTCTTTCAAAAGAATATTTAGGTATTACAGGACTTTTTTCTAATATAACAGTAGTTTTTTCGTTAGCTGATTTGGGAATAGGAAGTGTAATCATATATTATTTATATGAACCAATAAAAAATAATGATGAAAACAGAGTTGCAGAGTTGATGAATTTCTATAAAAAATTTTATAATGTTGTTGCGATATCATTATTTTTTATTGGAATACTTATTATGCCATTTTTGAATTTTCTGATTAAAGATATGTCAGAAGTTCCTAAAGATGTAAATATATATATTGTTTATGTACTATTTGTATTCCAGAATGTGTTAAGCTATATTTTTGTATATAAACAGTCATTGTTAGAAGCAGACCAAAGAGGGTATGTAAAGGCTATTGCAGATTCAATTGCAAATATAGTACAGTATGGATTGATGATAATAGTCTTATTAATTACAAAAGAATATATAGCTACATTAATTATAAATATAATAATCACTGTTGCGTCTAATTATATATTAAGTCGGTATACATATAAAAAATATAAAGATGTGTTTGATAATAAGGATAAATTAGACAGGGATAGTATAAAAAAAATAGTTAATGATTCAAAAGCATTGATGTGTCACAGAATAGGTTATGTAATATTAACGGCGACAGATAATCTTGTTTTATCAAAATATGTAGGAATAATTGCAGTAGGAATATATTCAAATTACCTGATGATAACAACGATGCTAAATAATATTGTTAATGCACTATTGGGGAACATAACATCGTCTATTGGAAATTATAGCATTAATGCTAATAATAATGAAAAACGTAACTTATATAACAATTTGCAATTTATAAATATGTGGATAAATAGTTTATGTACCGGATGTGTATGTGTGTTAATTAATCCATTTATATATTCAATATGGCAGGATACTAGTTTACTTTTGTCTAAAAAAGTAATAGTATTAATTACAATTAGTTTAAACATAACTCTAAGTAATATAATAAATTCGTCATTTATAAATAGTAATGGTTTGTTTGTAAAAGATAAAGCAAGAACAATAATAGAGTCTGTATTAAATTTAATTATATCAATAATTCTGGCAAAAAAAATAGGGATATCAGGTGTAATACTTGGAACAATTATAAGCAATTTATTAACCTCATGGTGGAGAGTTCCATATCTGGTATATAAGTTTATATTTGCATCCTCCTGCATAGAATATTTTAAAAAATATTTTACATGGGTAGTTATAACATTGGTAGGTTATATTGCACTAGAAAATGTATGTAACCTATTTTCAGATTCAATATTATATTTTATAATAAAAATGATTATATGTATTGTTGGATTTAACGTAATATTTTTGATATGTTTTGGAAGGACAGATGAATTTAAATATATATGGAGAAGGCTTATGAAAAAGAATGCCTAGAAAGGAGGAAAAATGCAAGTTGTAAAATATGTTTTTCAGCCACATGGTGATGACAGGGGACAATTAGTGGCATTAGAGGAGTTTAAGGATATACCGTTCAGAATAAAACGAGTATATTATATGTATGATACATTAGAGGGTGTGCATAGAGGATTTCATGCTCACAAATCACTTGAGCAGATTTTAGTATGTATACATGGAAGTTGTAAGGTACTATTAGATAACGGTTCAGAGAAAAAGATTATCCCTCTGGAGAAGCCATATGAGGGATTGTACATAGCTAATGATATTTGGAGGGAGATGTATGATTTCTCACCAGATGCGGTTTTACTTGTTTTGGCATCTGAATTGTACGATAATAATGACTATATAAGAGATTATGATGAATTTCTTGAATTTATAAATAAGAGGTGACAAACATGAAAGTGCCATTTGTATCTTTTGAACCTATGCACAATGAGATAGAAGATGAGATGAAAGAAGTATTCAATGATATATACAGTAAAAATATATTTATTAATGGAAATTATTGTAAAAAATTTGAGCATGACTTCAGTGAATATTGTGGAACGCAATATTGTGTTGGAACAGGAACAGGATTAGACTCTATATATATTATATTAAAGGCATTAGGAATAGGTAAAGGAGATGAAGTAATAATTCCATCAAATACCTATATTGCTACAGCTTTAGCGGTTACTTATGCAGGAGCCGATGTTGTTATGGTTGAGCCTGATATTACAACATATAATATTGATTGTAATTTAATAGAAGAGAAGATAACAAAAAAGACCAAGGCAATCATTGCTGTTCATTTACAGGGAAGAATGGCTGATATGGACAAGATATGTGCTATTGGACGGAAATATGGATTATATATAATAGAAGATGCAGCACAGGCTCATGGAGCAACATATAAAGGTGTGAAAGCTGGAAATATGTCGATGGCTGCAGCATTTAGCTTTTATCCGGGAAAGAATCTTGGAGCATTAGGAGATGGTGGCTGTATAGTTACCAATAATAAAGAATTAGCTGATAAATGCAGGGCTATTGGTAATTATGGTTCAGATTATAAATATCACCACATTTATCTTGGTAATAATAGCAGGTTAGATGAATTGCAGGCAGGTTTTTTATCAGTTAAGTTAAAGTATTTAGATAAATGGAATCAGTTTAGAAGAAATGTGGCACAAAAATATTTAGATGGAATTAATAACGATAAGATAATAATGCCATTAAAATCAAATGATGAATATAAGCATATTTATCATATTTTTGCAATTCGATGCGAAAAACGAGATGAATTAGAGAAATATCTTAATGAAAATGGAATTGGAACAGTAAAGCATTATCCAATACCTATACATAAACAGGAAGCATATAGAAATTCAGAAATCAGTAAAGAAACATACGAAATATCTGAGCGTATAAGTGATACAATACTTAGTATTCCTATGTATTATGGAATAAGCGAAAAACAGATAGAATATGTGATAGATATGTTAAATAGATTTGATGCATAGAAGTAATAAACTAATTAGTTATATGGAACACGAGGAATTATGAAAATGGATATTACTGTATTAGTAGCTCAATTTAACCCGGATATACAAAAAGTTATTTATACATTAAATTCTATAATTAATCAGAAAGATATAGAATTTGAGATAGTTATATGCGATGATGGTTCGACTAAAGATTGTTTCGAAAATATAGAGAAATATTTTACAGAGAAGAAATTTTATAATTACAGACTTGTAAAATTAGAAGAGAATAGAGGGACTGTAATTAATATATTGAATGGTGTAAGTAATGCATCAGGAAAATATATTAAGGTGATATCTCCGGGCGATTTTCTGTATAATAATCACATATTGAGAGAGATATTTGATTATGTAAATAAGAGAGCTGCCAAAATTGCTTTTGGGAATGTAGTTCCGTTTAGCTATAAAGATAAACAGATATTACAATATAGTAATACAAAGCCATATAATATAAAGGTGTTTGATAAACAACCATATAATCTGTCAAAAGTCCAGACAAGTATATTACTATGTTGGAATGGAATTGTGGGTGCAGGAATTGTATATGAAAAAGAGTATATGTACAGATTGCTACATATGTTAGATGGTAGAGTAATATACGCAGAAGATTTTATGACATATATTGCAGCAGCAGATAATCATAACATATATCATATGAATAAAAATGTTGTGTGGTATGAATACGGAGGTGGAATATCTACATCTAAGAACAGAAAGTGGGAACTGTTAATAGACAAAGACAGGGAAAAACTATATGAAATATTATATAAGAATTATTTGGATAATAAAGTTGTAATGAAATCAAAGAAACTTAAAGAGATTAGTGGAAAAGGCGGACTTATTAAGTTCTTTTGGCTATTACTAAAATGCCCATCTAAATATTATTATTTTATATATGAAATAATTTGGAGTAAGAGAAAACATTATGTTGAAGCGGAATATAATTATTTAACGGAGATTATGGGAATAGATAGAAAAGAAGTTAGTATTAGAAAGGTATGAATATGAGAATAGGAATAAAAAACGCGGAAGTATTACCAAATTTCAAAAAAATAAAATGCATTAATGAAAATGATATAATATATCCTCAAAAGGAAATTTATGAATTTTGTACATTTAGCAGGGTATGCAAAGAAAAGGGGATTACAACTGCAATAAATTGTATTAATAGAATAAATAAAAGATACAAAAAATATTAAAATTATTAAGGAAAAGGTGAAAGAATACAATGGTGGCGGTAATAGTTTTAAATTATAAAACTAAAGAAGAAACTATAAAATGTGTAGAGTCAATTATTGCACATACACAAGATATTGAATATGAGGTTTTTATTGTAGACAATGATTCAAAAGATGGTTCATATGAATTTCTTGCGGATAAATATGAGAAAAATCATAAAGTAATGGTATTTAAAACTAAGAAAAATGAAGGTTACTCTGCAGGAAATAATTACATATGCAAGCAATTAGATACAGAAAAATATGATAGAATATGTATTGTTAACAGTGATGTTATATTTAATAACAATGCATTAAAATTAATGAGCGAAAATATTTCTAAAGATGTTGCAGTGACAGGACCATCAGTTCATGACTATAATGGAAATGAAACTCAATTATTAAGAAAAACATATGATTTTATGCTATATATGTGTTCTAAGAAGCCGTTGTATTATTTAAGAAATAAGAGTAACAGATTTGCTACAGAATATCCATATACGAAAGACAAATTTGAATTTTATGGAATGCTTAGTGGCTGCTGTTTTATGATAGATTCTAAAATATTTAAGAGGATTGGATATTTTGATGAAAACGTATTTCTGTATTGTGAAGAATGGATAATTGCATATAAGCTGCAGAAAATGCATAAAAAAGTCTGTTATATTCCGGAAGCTAGTGTAACTCATTACAACGGAAAGTCAACATCAAAGAGAGGAAAAGGCTTTCAAAGTCTTTATTTGTATATAAGTGCATTTTATTATTTACGATATTATGTTAAAATAAATATATTCGAAAGAATTTATGTGTATTTACAGAATACTTCTGTGTTTATTCTACGTTCAATTGCTGACAAAACGTACAGAGGAGAATTGAGGAAGTATATTAAATATGCAAATAAAATATTTATGAGTAATGATAAGATAAAGATACGTTAAGAATATGTTATTCAAATATTTATTAACTGATATCATAAAGAAAATGTAAGTAGTGAGGTACATATCGAAGTGAAAAGATATAAAAAACATCATATTAAATGGTTGTTAGTTTTATATGACTTGCTTGTATATCTGGTAGCAGCAATTTTACTGCTGGTACTTTATGAGGGGGACGATAAACTTTCAATTATTGGAATGATTCAGCAGGCTGTTTTATCAGTAAGCATAATATTTTTAATAAGGCTATTGGGTAATGTATATGGACAGATATGGAGATATGGAGGTATTCAGTGTTATATCCGTCTGCTTTTTGCAGATGGAATTGCATTTATAATTTATTTAACAATGGCGTTCAATCTGCCTATACAACAGATTACATTTGCAAGAACACTCAGTTTAAGTTGTATTAATCTCCTGGGCGCATTGGCATTGCGAATGATGTACAGATATGCTTATAAATGCGGTAATCAGGAAACAGTAAAGGGAAAGATTCTGTCTGAAATTCTGTATATGTTTTCTGGGATAAAGGCTGTTACTGATAAAGAAGTCCAAAGAATAAAAATAGCTATTATTGGAGCAGGACGTGTGGGAGTAGGCTTTGCAGAAGAGCTTATTAACAGTGAAGAATCAGCATATATTCCAAGATGTTTTATAGATATCAGTGAAGAGAAAATTGGACGTGAGATACATGGTATTCCGGTGTGGTCTGTTGAAGAGGCAACATTTAGAAAATTAGGTGAATATGAGGTTCAGGAAATTGTACTTGCAATTCCATCACTTGAGGCAGATAAGAAGAAAGAATTATATGAATATTATAAACAGGCAGGATATAAAGTTAAGGTCTATGATTATCCGACAGTTTATACAGCAGGAGTTAAGAGACATTTAAGAGAATTTGATGCGGAAGATTTGTTGTTCAGAAAACCATTGGTAGTAGCTGATGAACATACAAATGAGTACTATAGAAATAAGGTTGTCTTAATTACCGGAGGCGGAGGTTCTATTGGCTCAGAGTTGTGCAGACAGTTAGCAAAAATGAATCCAAAACAGATGATAATTCTGGATATTTATGAAAATGGTGCATATGATATCCAACAGGAATTAATGATAGCATATGAAGGTAAATTGAATATTCAGGTTGAAATTGCATCGATTACAAATATAAGGGCAATGGAAAGAGTATTTGAAATGTACCATCCACAGATAGTAATTAATGCAGCAGCACATAAGCATGTACCACTTATGGAACATAACTGCATAGAAGCTATTGAAAATAATGTTTTTGGAACAAAGATAGTTGCAGATCTCTGTGAGAAATATGGTGCTGAACGCTTTATGATGGTATCAACGGACAAGGCTGTTAACCCCACTAATGTTATGGGGGCAACTAAGAGAATGTGTGAAATGATAGTGCAAAGTGCAAGTACATATGGAAAAGTCAAATATAGTGCAACACGATTTGGAAATGTACTAGGCAGTGCCGGTTCAGTTATTCCATTATTCAAAAAGCAGATAGCAAATGGTGGTCCTGTAACGATAACAGATAAGCGAATAATAAGGTATTTTATGACTATTCCGGAAGCATCACAATTGGTACTTCAAAGCGGTGCTATGGCAGATAATGGTGAACTTTTTGTCCTGGATATGGGAAAACCGGTCAAAATCTATGATTTGGCAGAAAATATGATTAGATTATCAGGTGTTAAGGGAATAGAGATAGTAGAGACAGGACTTAGACCGGGAGAAAAGTTATACGAAGAATTGTTAGTAAAAACTGAGACATTAGACAGAACTCCAAACAGTTTGATTTTTATAGAAAGAGATACAGCTTTAAGTGAAGAAGAAATTAGAAGCCGGCTTATGATTCTAAAAGAAGCCTGTGATTCGGGAGATGATTCTAAGGCAAGGGAAGCATTGAGAAAGACAGTATCTACATTTAGAAGCCCGGAAGAAGTAAATAATATAGCCTTGAATGAAATATCAGAAAATAAAATATAAGATAGTAAAGAAATGGAGGCTAGTATGAAAAATAATGCTGATGCAATTATTTTTCACACAGCTATTTGCTTAGGAGCGAAAGTAAATAGTTTTTATGGCAGATGAGAAATCGCTTGTGTGAATTTCTCATCGTCTCTTCGCAATAAGTCGCTCAGAAATGAGGATTAGTATGAAAATTCCGTTTTCACCACCTGATATTACTGAAGAAGAAATTATTCAGGTTACTGAGGCGTTAAAATCAGGCTGGATTACAACAGGTCCAAGGACAAAAGAATTAGAAAGAGAAGTAGCTAGTTTATGTGGTGTTAATCGTGCAGTCTGTCTGAATTCGCAGACGTCATGTGCAGAAATGACATTGAGACTGTTAGGTATAAAAGACGGTGATGAAGTAATTACAAGCGCATATACATATACTGCGAGTGCATCGGTAGTCTGCCATGTAGGAGCAAAACTTGTGTTAATTGATACACAGGAAGACTCACTGGAAATGGATTATGATAAATTAGCTGAGGCAATTACAGAGAGAACAAAGGTAATTATTCCGGTAGATATTGGAGGAATACCTTGCGATTATAACAGAATATATGAAATTGTAGAAAGTAAAAAAGAATTATTTCAACCTGAAAATGAACTTCAAAAAGCATTTGGAAGAGTTATAGTTATGGCAGATGCTGCACATGCTTTAGGTGCGGTATGGCAAGATAAAATGGTTGGAAGTATTGCTGATTTTACGAATTTTAGTTTTCATGCAGTTAAGAATCTTACTACCGCTGAGGGTGGTGCTGTGACCTGGCGGGAAATAAATGGTATAGATAGTGAGAAAATATACCATCAATATCAGCTATTATCATTACATGGGCAATCAAAAGATGCATTTGCTAAAACGCAGCTTGGAGCATGGGAATATGATATTATTGGTCCATGGTATAAATGTAATATGACAGATGTAGCAGCAGGAATTGGCTTAGCACAGATGAAGCGTTACAAAGGTTTACTTGCAAGGAGACAGAAAATTATAAGAAAATATGATAATGCATTTATACCTGTTGGAATTGAAGTGTTGAAGCATTATACTAATGAATATACATCGTCAGGACATTTGTATATAACAAGAATTCCTGATATTACACAAGATATGAGAAATGAAATTATTATTAAAATGGCAGAGGCAGGAGTAGCATGTAATGTTCATTATAAACCATTGCCAATGCTGACTGCTTATAAGCAGCTTGGTTTTGATATTAAAGATTATCCTAATGCATATAGAAGATTTGAGAATGAAATAACATTGCCACTTCATACCAGACTTACAGACGAAGAGATTGATTATGTTATTAATCAATATATAAGAATAGTCAGAGAATATATTGTATAAAAATATAAGTCAGAGAATGGGAGGTCAGGATGTTACGAAAATGGAATGAATTGCCAGAATATATGCAGACAGAAGCTGTAAGACCATATTATGAAATATTAAGAAAGAAAAAATTAAGTCTGATATTAAAAAGGCTTTTTGATATCGTGGTATCTGTTATCATGATTGGAATTTTGTTTCCGATTATGGTGATTATTGCTATACTTATCATAACTGATTCTAAAGGAGGAATATTTTATCGTCAGGAAAGAATCACAAGATATGGCAGGAAATTTAGAATATATAAATTTCGTACAATGGTAGCAAATGCAGATAAAATTGGTACACAGGTTACTGTGTCAGACGATAGCAGAATAACAAAAATTGGGAAAAAACTGCGTAAATACAGGTTAGACGAAATACCCCAACTCTTCAATATTTTAGCAGGAGATATGACATTTGTGGGAGTTCGTCCTGAAAGCGTACATTATGTAAAACATTATACACCGGAAATGATGGCAACATTATTACTTCCAGCAGGTTTAACATCTGAGGCAAGTATACGTTACAGAGATGAGGCAAAAATGCTTGATAATGTAAGTGATGTTGATAAAGTTTATATAGAAAAGATTTTGCCGGAAAAGATGAAATATAATCTGGAAAGCATTAAGAAATTTGATTTATTTAGAGAACTGATAACTATGTTTAAAACCGTATTAACGGTATTGGGGTAAAATATTATGGTAGATGGATTAGTATCAATTATTATGCCGTCGTGGAATACTGGTAAATTTATTAAGGAATCAATACAATCAGTAATAAACCAGACGTATACAAACTGGGAATTAATTATAGTAGATGATTGCTCAAATGATAATACTGATAAAATAGTAGATTTATTTAATGATAAGAGAATCAGATATTTTAAAAATACAAGAAATATTGGTGCGGCTCTTACAAGAAACAGAGCATTAAGAGAGGCCAGAGGAGAATGGATAGCATTTCTTGATTCTGATGACCTATGGAAACATGAAAAATTAGAGCATCAGATTGAATTTATGCAAAAGAATAATCTGGTATTTTCATATCATAATTATATGAAGATTGATGAGTGTTCCGAACCACTAAATATTTATGTATCAGGACCAAGGATTGTGACTAAAAGGAAAATGTATAATTATGGATATCCGGGATGCCTGACATTTATGTATAGTGCGAAGACAATGGGATTAATTCAGATTAAAGACATAAAAAAGAATAATGACTATGCAATTCTTTTACAATTATGTAAAAAAGCTAATTGTTATCTGTTAAATGAAAGTTTAGCGGAATATAGAATCAGAAAAAAATCAATATCTCATGACAAACTGATAAGGAAGATAAAAAGTCATTATGATTTATTTCGTGTATGTGATGGAAAGTCAGTACCAATTGCTTTATGGTATGCCTGTGGAAATATGTTCTATGGCATAATAAAAAAGAAAAAATATGAGAAACGAATTTGAAAAATAATTTATAAAAAGGAGTACTGTATGAAAGTTCAAGTATTGGTTGCAACTACTAATCAATCAGATCATTCATTAATAAAAAAAATGAATATTAAAACAGATGCACTTATAGGAAATCAATGTGGTAAAAATTCAGTTGATGAATTTGAGATTGATAATATGCATATAGTATATTTGAACTTTGCGGAACGCGGAGTGGGACTTAACAGAAATAATTCACTTATGCGTGCAAATGCAGATATATGTCTTTTTGCAGATGATGATATGATATATGAGGATAATTATAAAGATATTGTTGAAAAAGCATTTAATGATAATCCCAGTGCAGATATTATTGTTTTTAATCTTAGAGAAAAAAATACAACTCGTAGTATAATAACTAAGAAAAAGAGAGTAGGGTATTTTAATTATCTTAGATATGGAACAGCAAGAATAGCCGTTAGATTGTCTAGCGTAAAAAAATATGGTATATATTTCAATCAGTGTTTTGGAGGAGGAACGGAAAGATGTCATGGTGAGGACACCTTGTTTCTATCGGCTTGTTTAAAAAATGGATTAAAAATAGTAGCTGTACCTGAATATATTGCTACGTTGACAAATGAACGAGAATCTAGCTGGAATAATGGCTATAATGAGAAATACATAAAAGATCAGGGAGTTTTATACTATACGATATCACGGAAATGGTGGAGGTTATTATGTATACAGGATGCCATAAGAAAACATAGGTTATATAATCGTAGTATGTTAAATACATATTTACTAATGTTAGAAGAGGTTAAGAAATTCAAAAAGCACAAATAATCAACATACATAAAATCAAAAACCAATTATGCAACTAACAAAAGTGTAAAGAGGAAATTAGTTATGAATTTAACAAAATATCTCAAAAGATTAATCTTCATAATATGTATTCTAATCTGGCTTGTGTTCATATTCGGGATGTCTGCTAAAACAGGTGAAGAATCAGCAGGATTAAGTCTTAGAATAACAAGGCAGATTTATAAGGTTAATTTGGTAAGGCAAATTATCAAATTAGATACATTACATACAATCATTAGAAAATGCGCACATTTTACGGAATATGGAATATTGGCAATATTAGTATTAGAGTTAGCGGATACATTTGATAAATGGAAGAAGATATTATTACAGAAAAGATACGTAAAATGTCTGTGGTGGATAGTTATATTCTGTATAATTGTGGCGGCATCTGATGAATTTCACCAGAGGTTTGTACCAGATAGAGGACCAAGCATAAGAGATGTGTGCATAGATACAGGTGGAAGTCTTATGTTTCTGGTAATAGCTGTGATAATAAAAATATGCAGATTGCATAGACTTAATAATGATTAGGCATAAAATAGTTAAGACGTTTAGGAGATTAAATAAAAAGGTAAGTAATATGATAAAAGTATGATGATAATAAAGGCATATGATGAAAAATTAATTTCATAAAATATTTATTTGACAATACAATTAATATCAGATATACTTTAAAAGCACTAAATAGTCATAAAGTTTCCGTGCAGCCGGGGAGTTAGCGGTGCCCTGTACCTGCAATCCGCTCTAGCAGGGGTGATGTTTTGCCGCGGATATATCTTGTAGGGCTGCCCTTTACAAGTGGCGATGACGTTTAGGTCTTACGCAACAGGAATTTATGAATCGTGTCAGGTCAGGAATGAAGCAGCACTAAGTAAAACCTTCTGTGTGCCGTAAGGTAGCCTGGACTGAGTTAACTATAGAGGTAACGCTTATGATCTGTATACAAAGCAAAACGCACGGATTTAATAATATATAATATAAGTAAAGTATATAAGAGCCGACTGTAGCAATATCACAAGTATATGCAGCATCGGCATTATTTTTCATACTATTTTACACCTATTTATTTTTGTTATATTGGTTCGAGCATCATTTTCTCAAATTCTTTAGCTGCCATACTTAGCAGTTGTCCTTTTCTCTTGATGAGACAAATCTCACGCATTGGTATTTTTTCGGTTGTTTTAACAGTGAAGATATCATTTACACCTTTAATGAAATCTTCAGGAACAAAGCCAAGGCCTAGGTCTGAGCGGACCATTGGAAGTATCTGGTCAGCAGTTGCGGCTTCGATATCAGGTACATATGCAAGCCCATATCCCTCATATAATTTTGAATAGAAATCAAATGTTTTAGTCTGTGAACTTAGAGATATAAGAGGATAATCTGTTAAATCAGCAAGGGAAACTATTTTGTTCTTAAGTTCTTTATATGCGTTGCTTGAAATTAATACTTCCTGAAATTTTTTGACAGTAATCTCTTCTAAATTAGTAGATTTAACAGTTGGTGTTGATACGATTGCGAAATCTACAAGCCCCTCTTTTAATGCCTCGATAGCCTGAGGAGTTGAATGATTGCTTACGTGCAGACGGATATTAGGATAGAGCGCACGATATTTTTTGAATATTGGAAGCAGGCAGCAATGCAATGCTACCTCACTTGCGGAAATATATACTGAACCATTTTGCAGACTTTTACTGTCAACAATCTCTGCTTCTCCGGCTTCAATTTGTTCAAATGCTATTTTAATATGCTCGTATAGACGTTTTCCTTCAGGAGTGAGTTTTACACCTCTGTTAGTACGTGAAAAAAGTGGACAACCAAGTTCGCCCTCAAGATTCTTAATTGTTCGTGTAAGATTAGGCTGGTTGTTCATTAGTACGCTGGCGGCTTTGGAAATGCTGCCATATCTTGCTACATAATAAAAAATTCTGTAATAATCGTAACTTATATACATATAATTTATCCTTTCGTCTTTTTATATAGATGTCTTAGATGAAGTCTATATATGTCCATATGAAGTTAATATATAGATGCTTAGATGAAGTTGTAAACTATAAAATATACAACTAAAAAATTATCAATATTATAATATAGGAACTACTATAGTTATATATATCAAAAAATGATTATACATATATCAATAATACCTTTTACATATATCTATATCCATAGTATAATATTTTTTAGTGTAAAGTACAAGGAAAAGGAGAAAAACTATGAGGCATTTGATTGACCCTTTAGATTTTACGTTGGAGGAAACTAAAGAAATATTAGATTTGGCAAAACGAATTAAGGACAATCAGTCTGCATATATGCATATTGCAGACGGAAAGAAATTAGCTACATTGTTTTATGAACCAAGTACAAGAACAAGGCTTTCCTTTGAAGCAGCTATGTTAAGTCTTGGCGGCAAGACATTAGGCTTTGCAGGAGCAGAGCAGTCGAGTGCAACGAAGGGCGAAACGATAGCAGATACTGCAAGAGTTGTAAGCTGTTATGCAGATATTATTGCAATGCGCCATCCAAAAGAGGGAGCACCATTAAGAGCATCAATGTTTGCAAAAGTTCCTGTTGTTAATGCTGGCGATGGCGGTCATAGTCATCCGACACAGACTTTAATAGATTTGCTGACAATTCGTGAACGTAAGGGAAGATTAGATAATCTTACGATAGGCTTCTGTGGTGATTTGAAATTTGGAAGAACTGTTCATTCACTTGTAAATAGTTTAGTACGTTATCCTGATAATAAATTTTACTTTATATCACCGGAAGAGTTAAGTATTCCGACTTATCTTAAAGAAGATACGTTAGAACCTAATCATATATTTTATAAAGAGGTAAGGAGTTTAGAAAAGGTATTACCGGATTTAGATGTACTTTATATGACAAGAGTACAAAAAGAGCGTTTTTTTAACGAAGACGAATATATCCGTTTAAAAGGAATATATATGTTAAATGCAAAAATGCTTGAATTAGCTAAATCTGATATGCCGGTATTACATCCGTTGCCAAGGGTTGATGAAATATCAATCGACGTAGATAATGATAAACGTGCCGCATATTTCGAGCAGGTACAGAATGGTAAATACATTCGAATGGCGGTAATTATGGCTTTGTTAGAACTTATTGACCCGTTGACAAGGGAAAAAGTATTAAAAGTGTAATGCAGAGCATATAAAATGCCTGAAATTGTTTTCAGGATAAGGAAAAAGTATTAAAAACGTAATGCAAGGAGGTAATCTTTATGAAACATAAAATTCATGGTCAAATGTCAGAATCGTTTTTAATAGCAGCTTTTTTGTCAGTGTCAGGCGGTCTGCAGGACGCCTATACTTATATTTCGAGAGGGAAAGTATTCGCAAATGCACAGACCGGAAATATTGTGTTGTTTAGTCAGAATATAATAGCAGGAAACTTAAAATTATCGATACATTATTTTATTCCTGTTATTTTCTTTGCTCTGGGGGTTGCTGTGGCAGAATGTATACGACAGAAATACAGGCTTCTTCAGAAGATTCACTGGAGACAACTGGTACTTATCGCAGAAATTTTTCTTCTGTTTATAGTGGGTTTCCTGCCGGAAAAATGGAATATGCTCGCTAATGCAATGGTATCGTTTGCATGCGCGATGCAAGTGCAGGCGTTCAGGAAAGTAAACGGATATGCATTTGCAAGCACAATGTGTATAGGAAATATGAGAAGCGAAATGGAATCATTTTGTGCATATGAAAGAACTCATGATAAAAGGATACTTAAGAAAGCATTTTGTTATCTTGGAATAATATTTATGTTTGCCTTTGGTGCAGGCTTAGGAGGGTTATTGATTTCTGAATTGGGTATGAGAACTATCTGGATATCGTGTGCAATTCTTCTTATAAGTTTTATGTTTATGTTTATTAAAGAAGAGATAGTTGAGAATCCTGAACTTAAGGAAGAAAAAGCAGCCATACGTTCAGATTTACATAATATTAAAGAAGAAGCGGCTAATATGGAACGTATTCTGAAAGATGACCTGAAAATGCATCATTAAATGGAAATATTGTAGACTTAATGGTTGCTGGTATTGTGAAAGAAAATTATTAAAAATGCATTATTAATTTGAAACATTGTTGTAAAATTAATTTTATAAGTTATACGTGACATATCAAAATCATATATAAGGCATATCAAAAAAAGATTATTTATATAATAAAAATTGAATTATAATATCTTGCGACTTAACTGGCTTTTTGGGTGAATTTAGCGCTTGTGGTAATTTTATCAACAAACCTTATGCAGGCAATATAGCCAGTCTGGATATATAGGTAAAAATGCCTGAAAAAGTATGATTGGAGTGGAAAAGTCATGAATAAAGATTTGACAGTAGGTAAACCCAATAAAGTATTATGGATGTTTTGCCTGCCGCTATTTGGAAGTATCATTTTTCAACAGTTATATAATATTGCAGATAGTTTTGTAGCAGGTAAATTTATTAGTAATGATGCATTGGCAGCAGTAGGTAATAGTTATGAAATAACATTAATATTTATTGCATTTGCATTTGGCTGCAATATTGGTTGTTCGGTAATTGTATCGCAGTTATTTGGTGCTAAGAAATATAAGGAATTAAAGACAGCAGTTTATACTACACTTATTGCCAGCGGCGTTCTGTGTGTGGTATTAATGACAATAGGAATGTTATTTAGCGAAAGCCTTTTGGGACTTATAAATACACCATTACATATTATGGCTGATTCAAAATTATATCTTGATATATATATAATGGGCTTGCCATTTGTGTTCTATTATAATGTGGCAACGGGAATTTTCTCGGCATTAGGTGATTCAAAAACTCCATTTATCTTTTTGGCATGTTCATCAGTTTCGAATATAGCTGTGGATATTTTATTCGTAGCAGCTTTTCATATGGGAGTAGCAGGTGTTGCATGGGCAACATTCTTATGTCAGGGCATAAGCTGTATTCTTGCGATAGTAGTTGTATTTAAAAGATTTGCAAAGATAGAGACACAGGGAAAAGTTGACAAATTCTCATGGACCTTACTTGGACATATAGCAATCGTTGCAGTTCCAAGTATTTTACAGCAGAGCTTTATATCGCTTGGAAATATAATTATACAAAGCGTAATCAACAGTTTCGGAGCATCTGTAATGGCGGGATATTCCGCAGCCATTAAGTTAAATAATATGGTTATTACTTCAATGACAACCCTTGGAAATGGTGTGTCTAACTATACGGCACAGAATTTAGGTGCTAAGAAATTCGACAGAATCAGACAGGGCTTCAAAGCAGGGTTACAGCTCGTATGGATGCTTTGTATTCCTATCGTGATAGTATATATGTTCTTTGGAAAATATTTAATCTATATTTTCTTAGACAGCCCTACAGGAAAAGCAATGGACGTAGGTGTTATGTTCTTACATATTGTTGCACCATTCTACTTCGTGGTAGCTGCTAAATTAGTGGCAGATGGAATACTTCGTGGCGCAGGACTTATGAAGAAATTTATGATAGCGACATTTACAGACCTTACATTACGTGTTGTACTTGCAGAGGTACTTTCTAAGACAGCACTTGGAACAACGGGAATCTGGACTTCATGGCCAATCGGATGGACAATTGCAACGGTTATGTCGATAGTATTCTACTTTACAACGAAGTGGGAGAAAATGATTAATAAGAATATATAATTAGTGGTTTGTCCGCTTGTGGCATACATTTATTCCTTAATGTATCAGTAAAGTAAAGCCAGTGTAATGATTATATAAAATACATATAATAGAGTAATCAAAGGTATTTCTTAGCGAAAAGAAATACCTTTTTTTCTTACTAGGAAATTTCGTTGAAATTGTCCTGGTAAGAAAAAACGCTCCGCGAGGATCGCACTGCGGCGGAGCAGAAAATGTTGCTATCGCAATCCGCCGCAGGCGGAGAATGTCGCAAGCGACATTCTTTATTTTTAATAAAACAGTTGAATTAATCGGCTAATTTAAGTAAAATATTATTATATGAGTTTGAAATACAGACAAAATGCAGACATAAGAAAGGTGGTATCGTAAATGAGAATAGGAATGCTTACAAGTGGAGGAGACTGTCAGAGTCTTAATGCCTCTATGCGAGGTGTTGCAAAGGCACTTTATGAGAATATGAAAGATGTAGAGATAATTGGTTTCTTAGAGGGTTATAAGGGACTGATGTATTGTAATTACAGAAAATTAGAGCCTAAAGATTTCTCAGGAATATTAACAGAGGGTGGAACAATTATCGGAACATCGAGACAGCCATTTAAGTTAATGAGAGAACCTGATGCCAACGGACTTGATAAAGTTAAAGCCATGAAAGATACTTATAAGAAGCTTAAGATAGAATGTCTTGTTATTCTTGGAGGTAATGGAACACATAAGACAGCTAACCTGCTTCGTGAAGAGGGATTAAACGTAGTTACACTTCCTAAGACAATTGATAATGATATTTATGGTACAGATATAACATTTGGTTTTCAGAGTGCGGTTAACATCGCTACTAATGCAATAGATTGTATACACACAACAGCAGCATCACATGGTCGTGTATTTATCGTGGAAGTAATGGGACATAAAGTCGGCTGGCTTACATTACACGCAGGAATTGCAGGCGGTGCGGATATTATCCTTTTACCTGAGATACCATATGATATAGACAAAGTAGTTGAAGCTATTGACAAGAGAACAAAAGAGGGCAAGAGATTTTCAATTCTTGCAGTGGCAGAGGGTGCGATATCTAAAGAAGATGCTAAGCTTTCTAAGAAGAAACTTAAAGAGAAGAAAGCTAATTCGCCATATCCATCTATTTCATATGAATTAGGAGCGCAGATTCAGGCGAAAACAGGTCATGAGATAAGAGTTACAATTCCGGGACACACACAGAGAGGTGGTAGTCCTTGTCCATATGACAGAGTTCTTTCTACAAGATTCGGTGCGGCAGCAGCCAGACTTATCCTTAATAAAGAATATGGATATATGGTTGGAATGCACGATGGTGAAATCATCAAAGTACCTCTTGAAGAAGTGGCAGGCAGATTAAAAGGTGTTAATCCTGATTCGTCTGTTATCAAAGAGGCTAAATTAATAGGAATTAGTTTTGGAGATTAATTAAAAATGTCTTATACAGCTTTATATAGAAAATTCAGACCAGATAACTATAATGATGTTAAAGGTCAGGAGCATATTACAACAACATTAAGTAATCAGATTGTATCGGGAAGAATAGGACATGCATATTTATTCTGTGGAACAAGAGGAACAGGTAAGACTACTGTTGCTAAAATATTTGCCAAGGCAGTGAATTGTGAACACCCTGTAAATGGTAATCCATGTAATGAATGTCCTACATGTAAGGCAATCAGTGCTGGAATCTCTATGAATGTTATCGAAATGGATGCGGCATCGAATAATGGTGTTGAGAATATCAGACAGATTGTGGACGAAGTACAGTATCGTCCGACAGAGGGAAGATATAAGGTATATATAGTAGATGAGGTTCATATGTTATCAACAAGTGCGTTTAATGCGTTGTTAAAAACATTAGAGGAACCACCTGAATATGTTATATTTATATTAGCTACTACAGAAGCGCATAAGATACCGATAACCATACTTTCGAGATGTCAGAGATATGATTTTAAACATATTTCCGTAGATGTAATCAAAGACAGATTAAAAGAGCTTGCAGATATTGAGCATATGGAGGTCGAGGACAAAGCCCTCCGCTTTATTGCGAAAACTGCCGATGGTTCACTTAGAGATGCGCTAAGTCTCTTAGACCAGTGTGAAGCATTTAGTATAGGCGAGGCACTGACATATGATAAGACACTTGATATATTAGGTGCGGTGGATACAGATGTATTCAGTAATATGTTAAGAGCCGTTATCAGTGAAAATACTGTGGAATGCATGAAGTTACTTGAAGAAATGATTAGCTATGGACGAGATTTATCACAATTTGTAGTAGATTTTACATGGTATTTAAGAAATATGCTTTTATTAAAGACTTCTGATGATGCAGACGAGATAATCGATATGTCGAGTGAGAGATTAGAAGCATTAAAGGAAGAAGCAGGTATGCTGGATGTGGATACCATAATGCGTTATATAAGAATACTTTCTGAACTTACTAATCAGATAAAATATTCCTCACAGAAACGTGTGTTAATAGAGATAGGCATAATAAAACTTATGCAGCCGGCGATGGAAGTAGATTACGAGTCGCTTAAAAACAGAGTTTATAATATTGAAAAAAAACTGGAAAATGGTATACTAATAGATAATATGTCTAGCAGACCAGAGGCAAATATAAATGAAAATTCAAATGAATCTGATAAAGTAGTTAAGAAGTTAGAGATGGCTATACCTGAAGAGATAAAAAAGGTGGCAGACAACTGGCAGAGTATTACAAGAAATATAACAGGACATTTAGGAGTAGGTATAAGAAAGAACAGACTGAGTATCGATGAGAATTCAGTTTTGTGCATTGTATATGATTCCTCAATTGACTGGGAACAGGATAACAGGCCTGATAATATTAAACTTATTAAAGATGAGATAGCCAGAGCTATAGGTAAAGAAGTACCTGTGGAACTCAGATGCTTAAATTCTAAAGAGAATTATGAAACGTCATATATGAGTCTTGATATAGACAGTATTAATTTCAATGTTGAAGAAGTAAATGATGAAAATGAAGAAGAGGAGGACTTTTAAGTCATGGCAAAAAGAGGTGGAGGCTTTCCAGGAGGAATGCCGGGAAATATGAACAATCTTATGAAACAGGCACAGAAAATGCAGAGACAGATGGAAGAAACCACTAAGGAATTAGAAGAGAAGGAAGTTACTGCAACTGCCGGAGGCGGTGCTGTAGAAGTCACTGTTTCAGGTAAGAAAGAAGTTGTTAAGGTTAAGTTAGCAGAAGAGGTTGTTGATCCTGATGACATCGAGATGTTAGAAGATTTAATCGTAGCAGCTACAAATGAAGCACTTAGAAAGATGGAAGAATTATCACAACAGTCTATGGCTAAGATTACAGGTGGACTTGGTGGATTAGGCGGAGGCTTTCCATTCTAAGAACTGAATGATATCCTAATCAAAATTAAATAAAACCTAATACACAATTAATGTGTAGGAATGGGGACTAAAGATGGATTATTACAGTAGTCATATATCTAAGTTAATAGAAGAATTTTCGAGACTTCCGGGGATAGGTGCAAAATCCGCCGGACGTCTTGCTTTTCATATAATCAATATGCCACAGGAACAGGTTAAGGCATTAACTGATGCGATAACCTCGGCTAAGAACAATGTAAGATATTGTAAAGAATGTTACACACTTACTGATGATGAACTATGCCCTATATGCAAGAGTCAGAAACGAGATCATAAGACAATTATGGTTGTAGAGAATACCAGGGATTTAGCGGCATATGAGAAAACAGGACAGTATAATGGAGTATATCATGTACTTCATGGTGCCATATCTCCAATGCTTGGAATCGGACCCAATGATATTAAGTTAAAAGAATTGATGGAAAGGTTAAGAGGTGATATAGACGAGGTTATTATAGCTACAAACTCTAGTCTAGAGGGAGAGACAACCGCAGTATATATCAGCAAATTAATCAAGCCAACAGGTATTAAGGTCACCAGAATAGCTAGTGGTGTTCCGGTAGGTGGAGATTTAGAATATGTAGATTCTGTTACACTACTTAAGGCGTTAGAAGGAAGAACAGATATGTAGAATAGCTTTCGACGTTTTGCGTTGATGGAATGGAGAAAATATGGCAGGAAAAAGCTTTTGTTTTTATAAAGGTGAATTAGTTGATTGTAGTCAAGGACGAGTTCAGGATTGCAATGTTAAACAGGTAAGAAAATGTATACTTGAAGAACAAAAGGAAGTAGAGAAAAAGATTAGAGATAATAATGGTTTCTGCTTCTGCAAAGGTGAATTAGTTGCTTGCAGTAAAGGAACTATACAGGATTGTAACACTAAACAGTTACACAAATGTCCTAAAGAATAAGAAAGGTTGAATATACCATGTCCGAGGAATATACATTAGTCAGGGATATAGTTTACGACCATAATGAGCGTATGCTGAATATCAGAAAATATTACCCATTTTTCAAATTAGCAGATATTTCTCTAAGTCAATATAAAGAGGGAAAATTTGCTGTACTTGATATGGGATATATTGTGATGGCAGTATTGCGCTTTTTTATTGAAGAAAATAATTTTCGAGAGAAAATGGTTACATATAACGAATATATGACATTTATGCAAGATGTATTGAAACGTGATTTTGAACTTGTGATAGAAGAAGACGAAGAAAAGGAACTGATTGCATATATATTTGACAAATTAAAAAATGATGGTAAACCATTTTCTTATGAATATTTTGATCCGGTATCTAAGCAGCGTAAGACAGTAAGGACGAAGATACTTGACAACAAAATAGTAGATGATAATGTGGTGTATTATATAACCTCTGATGCAATAGAATTCTATCTTGATACCAAGGAGATAAAAGATGAGAGCAATATAACCATAGCACAAGTCCTGCTTACTAAGATGATTTCGACAAGAAATTTTAAGGGTGGTACAGAGGTGGTATCACGAATAAATAACGAGGTAAGCCGGCTTATTTCTAAGAAAAATGAGATATTAGGAATACTTAGCTATGATATATTCGAGGGAATCAAGGCATACGAAAGCTTTATTAAGACAACCGTAAAGTGGTTTGATGAAGAGCAGAAGCTATTCGATAAGAATAAACAATTAATAGAGCAGGCATTAAGGGCAGGCGAGGAAGATAATAAATTCTACGAGGCAATGGAGGACATATATCACTTAGAGAGTGAATTAAACAGGGCAATGAACAAGCACAGTGAACTTCTGAATGCCTGCACCATATTGCAGGCAAAAGCTGATGAAATGGTTGTTCAGGCGAAGTTCAACAGATTAAAATCATCATTTGATTTTAGAAAAGTGCTAAGTGATATGATCAAAAGTGATAATACAGACAACCTTAATCTGTTTACAAAGCCATTGCTTAAGCTAAATGTTAAGAAAACATTTTCGCTTACATTGCTTGATAATATGTTAAATATGAGAACGGAAGCAATGGAAGATGGCGAAAAGATTAATGAAAATAAGTATGATGAGAATTTCAAATATGATGATGAAATAGAAGATGATAGAATATCTGAAAATCATAGAATATTCTTAATGATTTTATTCGATATGCTGATTGCAAATGAAGAGTTTGATTTAATGCAATATAATGAAGAACTCGTTAAAAAACTTGGTAAAAATGTACTTAAGAATGGAGACTATTATTCGTTTGTAACACATTTGTGCCAGAAATCATTATATGATATGAGTGAAGTAATAGAGAAACCAGACACATTCTTAGAGGGCTTTATGAAGAAAGTCATAACAGAAGAAAGTGGTGGCGCAAAATATAAATATCTGACTTTCAGGATAGATTTCCTGGAGGATAATGAAATACTTGAGAATATGGGAAATGAAATTGTAAATGTACATTTCAGAAATGGAGCACAGTGAGAAAAATAATGCTGATGCGATTATTTTTCTCACAACTAATTGCGTTGCAGGCATCGCAATTAGTATTTATCGCAGAGCTAAATTCGGAATTTAGCTCGCGATTCCTCCGGCATAGATGCCTGCGGAATGGAGCAGAAAGTGGAAAATAGGAATTTATCTAAGGCGTTAGAAATAGTGTCGAAGCTGATAGTAGGTGAAGAAATCAGCAGGGATTCTAAGGAAACGGCTTCTTTATATGATGAATATATGGATAACAGCGAAGTCTATGATATTACAAATACTATTTGCAAGAATATGAATCTGTCTTTATATGAATATGAGAACTCTATATTCGCATCTGCAGGTGAGAATAACAGGGTATTTGGATATTCTAATGATGAGCTTAAGAAAGAGATAGGTGTTAAACTGAACAGGGAATTATTCTTATGTTATTTTATTATTTATAATGTAATAACCTGGTTTTATAATGATACAAGAAATGTAACTTTCAATGAGTATGTTAAAGTTGATGATATTATTAACTCTGTAGACAGTTCGTTATCTGGGGTGATAAATAATCTGTCGGTTTTATCACTCAATGAAGTCGAAGAGAACAGCTTTAAGACGATTGCACTTGTATGGGAAGACTTGCCTATCGTAGCAAATGAAGAAACTAATGCAAGAGCAGCAAGAGGTTCTAAGGTTGGTTTTGTCAAAATGACGTTGAACTTCTTATTAAAGCAGGAATTATTAATTGAAAATAATGAAAGATACTACCCTAAGAAGAGATTCAAAGCACTTGTAAGTAATTATTTCGAAGAATATAAAGGAAGATTATACGAGATAATGAAATAAAAAATAAAAAAGGAGTAATTATGCCACACATTAACAGAATCAGAGTAAATAATGTAAAGTACAATTTCGGAACGCAGTTTTATGACGATTTTATGATGCGTTTTTCATGTAAAAATACCATTTACGACTTGGCAAATGGTGGTGGAAAAAGTGTATTAATGCTATTACTTTTGCAGAATTTAATACCGAATTGTACTCTTGATGATAAACAGCCTATAGAGAAATTATTCAGAACAAATGAGGGAAGTACAACCATCCATTCAATGATTGAATGGAGTCTTAGTGATGTACATATTAAAGATGGTTTTAAATATATGCTTACCGGTTTTTGTGCCAGAAAGGCAAAGGAGCAGGGAGAGTTTGAAGAAAATGCAGATGGAAGCAGAAACGGAACTGCGATTGAATATTTTAATTACTGCATTTTCTATAGAAAATTTAATGACAATGATATAAAGAATTTCCCACTTACCCAGAATGGTGAGAGAATTACATATTCAGGACTCAAGAATTATCTTAAAGATTTACAGCGTAAGGATTACAATCTTGAAGTCAAAATATTTGAAAGGAAAGGTGATTATCAGAGATTCATAGCGGACTATGGCTTATATGAAAGTGAATGGGAGATTATCAGGGGAATTAATAAAACAGAGGGACACGTAAGAACATATTTTGAGACAAATTACAAGAACACCAGAAAAGTAGTGGAAGATTTATTGATTGAGGAGATAATCGAGAAATCGTTCAGGAATAAGTATGCAAATGATTCAGAGGACGGAAATCTTGCCGAAACACTTCTTAATATCAAGGATAAATTATTAGAATTATCTAATAAGAAAGAGGAGATAAATAACTTCGACAGACAGATAGAGATTATCGATGGTTTTGCAGGAAGAATTTCATCAATAAGACAATTATATGTTGGTATTGAGAATGCATTTATAAAGATTAAGAAAGCATATAATTCTCTTGAAGTATCAGAGAATAATAATAAGTCAGAATTAGAAGCGGCACTTAACGAGCGTAAAAATGTGTTAGCAGAGAAGAATAATCTGTCGGCTAAAGTTGAAACAGCGAAAGTGCTTGTGGATATGGGAGAATTAGAGAAGTTAGAGGCCGAGTTAAGCAGAGAAAATGAAAAACTTGTGCAGACAGATGAGGAAGTCAAGGCATTTATAGAGAGATTAAATATCTTAGAGGGTGGCAATTATTACCTTGAATATATACAGTGTAAAAAAGAATATGATAAACTTAAACTTGTAATGAATAATATTCTTAAGGATAATAAGACTCTGCTTGATAATCTTAAAGAGTTAGCTGCTATCCGAAAAATGTCTGATGATGAGAGAATTAACGAACTTACTTCTAAGATAAATGAAGAGAAAAGCATAAATGAAAATGAAACAGAACTTATAGCTGCACTCAAGACAGAGATTAAAGATTTAGATAATAAGCTAGCGGTATTAGATTATAAAGTGGCAGATTATGATAGAAAATCGGCTCTGATTAATAAAGAAATCATTGATAAGAAGAATATGACTTCACTATTATTACCAACAGATGCGGATAAAATGTGTGCTGCTGACAGGGATAAATTAGCCGCTATAAATGACAAGGCAGAGGAATTAGAAAGCAAATGCGAGACTAAATCAGGAGAAGTCATAACACTTAGACTTAAATTACGAGAAAATGATTATAAGTTAAATGATTTAGAGAAGAGAAAGAACATAATCGAAGAGAATAATAATAAGCTATTAAATTCATCTGAGAAGCTTTCTAAATTAAAGCAGGTATATGATGCCGAAGAATTAGAAGAACTTCTTAAGAAAATAGAAAAGACATATAAAAATATGTTAAATGCATCGTCAGAAGCTGAAAAGAAACTTGTAGAAATTGACAGACAACTTAAGGCACTCGAACTTGGAAGAGTGGTTAATGAATCAGCTGCTTTATCAGAGGTGCTTGAATACATCAGAAGATATCATTCTAATACAGCGGTTTCAGGAGCACAATACCTGGCAGAACTTCCTGAAGAAACAAGGTTTGAATTAGTAAAATACAATCCTGTTTTACCATATGCAATCATTGTAAAGGATAATTTCGAGCAGACGATAATGGATACACGCCTTAAGGAAAACTTAGAAAATGGATATACGGTTCCAATTATTAATGGTACGAAATTAGCAGAAGAAAATGTAGAATTAATTAATTCTGAAAATGTATTCTTTATCGGAGAAAATGCAGAAGAATTTTCATCAGATAAGATTAAGCAGAACATTGAACGAATCAAGTTATTACAGGAGAAACTCAATAAAGAGTATTTAAGAAAATTAGAAAATGAACAGGTAGTAAAAGAGGATTATCTGTTTATAAATCATATCGTTAATGATGTAAATGATGAAGAAATACTTAATCCTAAGAAAGCCTTAGAGAAAGTTAATTCAGAAATTCTTGGGAAAATCGAGGTATCTAAAAATCTCAAGGAAGAGATTGCATTTACGGAGAACGATATAAGAAATGTTAAAGAAGAACTGGCAGACTTAAGGAAAGAGAAAGAAGAAACAGAACAAGAGATTAATGTACTGTCAGAGATTAGTAGACTTATAACAGAATCCAATGTAGTCAGTGATGAGAAAACGAAAGCCTCCACAGAATTAGAACGACTTAAGAAAGAAGCAACAGACAGTAGTAAAAGACTTGCTGCAACAGAAAATATGTCTAAGCAGAGACAGATAAGAATTAATTCTATGGAAGAAGAATTAGATACCATAAAGAAAGACTGGTCAGAAAAATATTCTTCATATTATGATGAAACAGTGTATAAAGAAGTAAGAGACAATGAAGCAAAATACAATGGAAGAAGCAGAGATGATATAGAGACAGAATTAATGGCATTAATTGAGAGCCTTAAAAAGGAAAATTATGCCGTAGCAGATAAAGAAAAACTTCTTAATAACTATCAGGTATCGATGGAGAAGAATTTACAACATATAGATTATATGGGTGTAGACATAGAGGTGCTTAAGAACCAATACGATAATAACGAGTTAGTTGTTACATCTCCTAAAGATTTATCAGATATTAAGAGACAGGCTGACAGACATAAGGCAGTTAAGAAGGAGATAAGACAATCTATACAGGAAATGCGTTCTAATGCTGACAAGTTAAAGGGTAAAATAAGTCACGCAATTAATATTATTACTGATAAATATGGTGAATTTGACAAAAATTTGATAAAAGAGAGTGAAATCGATACATTTCTAAATGAAAATGCAAGACTTCTTAGTGATTTGACGGATAAAACAGACAGACTTGCAGGAGCAATATCAGAAATGGAACGTAAGGCAGTTACGATTAATATGCTTAAACGAGATATTAATAAATTAATGACTAAATCTGATATTAAGCCTGATATAAAGGCAGGTACATTTGAAGAAAATGCAGATATTGAAGCAGAATGTAAAAATGTCAGTGAACAGTTAGACAAATTCATAGATGAGAAATACAAGCGCTCTGAAGAATTTGAAAGGGAAATGTCACTTCTTAATGATACTTTGAAGAAACTGAATGCATTTGAATTAGCATCGGAAATAAGAATGAATGTAAGTATGCCTGCGGATTTAGATGAAACAGATGAATTAATAAAAATGCTTAAAGAGACTAATGAGTATATTAATCTTGAAAAGCAGCGTATACTTAAAGGCATTGAGGATATGCAGGTTATTAAGGATAATTTTGAGAATCAGTGTATACAGACCTGTACTAATATTAAGACAGAGTTAGACAGATTATCGAAGTTATCGAGAATTACAATGGAAGATGAAACAATTCCTGTAATTAACTTAAGAATACCGTATGTTAAAGAAGAAGTGTATAAAGACAGGATGTCTGAATATATCGACAGGGTTGCAAAAGGCGCAGATTCATTTGAAAAGACAGAGGATAAACTTAAATATATCAGAAATAATTTAAGCTGGAAGAAGATGTTCTCGGTTATAGTCACTGATATGAATTCGATAAAACTTAATCTTTATAAGAGAGAAAGAATTGCAGACCAGTCAAGATTTCTTCCGTATGAGGAGGCGGTGGGAAGTACGGGACAGTCACAGGGTATATATATACAGTTCCTTATTTCGATAATTAATTATATTTCAAGCATTAATTCTAAAAATGCTGATGCATCAAAACTTAAAAAAGTTATTTTTATCGATAACCCATTTGGTGCTGCTAAAGATATATATATATGGGAGCCGATATTTAAACTTCTTAAGACTAACAATGTGCAGTTAATAGTTCCGGCAAGAGGGGCAACACCTGCAATCAGCGGACGATTTGATGTTAATTATGTGTTAGGACAGAAGATAAGTAACGGACGTCAGCAGACGGTTGTAGTGGATTATTTCAGTAATGTTAATAATGATGAGCTGGATTACACAACTTTATCTTATGAACAGACAGCATTGTTTTGACAATAGAGAATGTGTGTGATACACTTAAAACATATGTAAAATTATAGATTAATATATCTTAAAATAGATAAATAAAGACGGAGGTATAGAGTTGGACAAGTACGAATATAATGTTAAATCAGACCAGATTAAGAAATTGTATTCACGTAAAGAGTTCGAAGCAGCAGCTAAGATTGCCGATGAAATAGACTGGTATCGTGTTAAAGACAACACTATGATTAACCGCGTAGCAGATATTTATGAGAATACTAAGCAGTATGAGAAAGCCAAAGAAGTTCTTCTTATTGCATATGAACGTTCACCATTAGGAAGACAGTTAGCTTATAAGCTGACTATTTTAGCACTCAGAACGAAGAATTTTGTGGAAGCAGATGAGTTCTATCAGGACTTTGTAGAGATGTCGCCATCAGATGTATCACAATATCTGTTGAAATACCGAATAGCCAAGGCAAAAGGTGAAGATATAGAAGTCCTTATTAAGATTTTAGAGGCATACATAGAAGTTGAGATGGATGAGAGATGGCAATATGAATTAGCTAAACTCTATCATGAAGCCGGAGAAGATGATAAGTGTATTGCTATGTGTGATGAACTTGAGTTATGGTTCAATGATGGTAAGTATGTAGACAAGGCAAGAGAACTTAAGAAGCTAATTACAGGCGTTCTCACAGAATATAATAAACGTTATGCTAAAGATAATGTCGCAAAATCTAATATAGCATCATCTAATATAGTATCAACAGAAGATTCAAAGAACATTACGAGTGTAAGTAATGGTGAATCAGATAACTTAGAGGTAAATGCTCCAAATGTTAATGCCGGTTCTATAGATGAATATGATGAAGATTCAGAAGACGATACACAGGCAGATAACTGGAACCAGGTGGATGCATTAGGTCGTGAAAGAGTTAGTAAAGTCAACGAAGAATCCGACGAAGATGAAGAAGCAGAAAGTGAAGACCACACAGGAATGCGTTCACTTGCAGAGGCAATTGTAGCCGGTAAAGAAGAAAGAAAAACCTCAAAATATAATAAGAAGAAAGATGATGAAGAGGTATTAGAAGATAATTTAGAATTATTAGATGACAACATAAGTGATGATGACGACGAGTATCTCGATGATGAGATAAGCGCAGAAGATGAGGCAAGAGCTAATGCAAATGCCGCAGCTAAAGAGGTCGCAAGAAGAGCAGAGGAAGCAGAGAAGAATATACCAAAGCTTACGGCCGAAGAGATAGCCGCAAATGAAGCACTTAAGGCAGCGGAGGCAGCAGCCTTAGAGGCACAGAGAGCAGCTGACCTTGCAAGACAGCTTGTTATGGAAGCAAAATTAAGAGCTGAACAGGTTAAGGGTACATCAGGCACTCCATCAGATAAATACAAGGGAATGACAGCAGATGAGATAAGCAAATCACTTGAATCAGAAGATATGTTAAGTGGTAATTCCGACTTAAGAAAGAAAGATTCAATGATTGAAATATTCGAATTTGATAAGGATAAAGAAGGTAAAGTAAGTAACATTGGTGAAGAACTCACTAAGACTGCTGAAATAGACATAGACGAAATCAATATCAGATTAGCTGATGAGAATAATCTATATAATACAGCAAACATTCAGGCTGCACTTGCTAAGAGCATGGAAAAACTTATGAATGATGAGAAGAAAGTCAGAAATGCTTTCGAGATGCAGATAGATGATGATAATGACGAGATTCGCCCGACAATAGAAGAAGATGATAATAACGAGATTCTTCCGGCAATAGAAGATGATGACAGTTATTTAGATGATGATGACGAAGATGTATATGATGATTCAGCAGACACAACAGAAAATGTAAAGGAATCAGAAAATGTTTCAGAAGTTGAAGAGGTCGAAGAATCTGAAATTATAAACGAGCCGGAAAATGTAATAGAGGCAGAAAATACTCCTGAGACAGCAGAGGAAAATTCAGCTACAGAAAATACAGTTAATGTAGAAGAAATAAAAGAAACAGAAAGTATTCCAGAAGTAAAAACAGTTGAAGAAGCTAAAGACATCCCAGAAGTAGAAACAGTTGGAGAAGCTAAAGACATCCCGGAAGTGGAAACAGTTGAAGAAGCTAAAGACATTCCAGAAGCGGAAACAGTTGGAGAAGCTAAAGACATCCCGGAAGTAGAAACAATTGTAGAGTCAGATGAATATAGCAAAGTCAATGAAGAATCTGCACCTATAGAAGAGATAAGAAATTCAGAAGAGACAGAAGAGGTAAAATCTGTAGAGACTGTATCTGATGAAGATGAAATAGAAGATGATTTAATTGATGAGCCAACTAAGAGAATAGACAGAGCAGAGATTAACAGAATACTTAATGCAAGCAAGAATATTTATCAGTCACTTCCGAAGTCAGTATTTGAGAATACAGAGGAAGAAGTTGAAACAAAAGTTGAAATGACAAAGCCTGAAGAAGATGATCAGATAGAAGGACAGATGACATTAGAAGAGGTTCTGGCAGAATTTAAAGATAATGAAGCTGATAAGACAAATGATAACGAATCTGATGAATTAAAAGAAAATACAAATGAAACATCAGAAGAAGCCACAGAAAATGCTGATGAGACAATAGATGAAGTTTTAGAAAATGCAAATGAAACGTCAGAAGAAGCCACAGAAAATGCTGATGAGACAATAGATGAAGTTTCAGAAAATGCAAATGAAACATCAGAAGAAGCCACAGATAAATCTAGTGTAGCTTCTGCAGACTTTGTAGTTAAGAATCACAGAATTCCTGAAGAATACAGAAGTCTATTCAATGATTTCGTAGGAACAGGCAGTATGGAAGAAAAGATAGCTGATACACTCGATAATCTTATTAATAAATTCGTTATGGATGGAACATCTAAGACAAATAATGTTATTATCACAGGTTCAGCGAAAATCGGAAAGACAACACTAGGCCTTAGTCTTATTAAAGCAGCTAACCGTGGAAGAAACCGAAGTGGTAGAAAAGTAGCAAAAGTAAAGGCATCTGTACTTAACAAACGTGGAGTTGCACTTGCAATGACACAGATACTTGGAACAGACCTCATCATTGAACAGGCAGGAAATCTTATGCCTAACACGATTATAGATTTAATGATTGCCATGAAGAATTATACAGAAGAAATGCTTATCGTGTTAGAAGATGATAAAGCAGCAATTGACAGAATGCTTGACAATTCACCTGATCTCAAAGGTTTCTTCTCTAACAGATTAGACATTCATGAGATGGAAATTGATGATATGGTTAAAATTGCTAAAGATTATGCAGAAGAACAGTTCTATATAATTGATGAAATGGGTGAATTAGCTTTATATGCGAAGTTAGATGATATAAGCGGACGTAATCCTGTATTATCAATAGAGGACATTCAGGAAGTTATAGATGATGCAATTGCCCACGCAAACAGATTTAGTCTTGGTAAAATATTTGGAAGAATTCATAAGAATAAAGATGATATGAGAGTTTTAAGTGAGCAGGACTTCTTATAGAATTATATTTAAAATGACAGAATGGCTTATAAATACTGGGTGTTAATCAGACAAATTATTGAATTAAGAATACTGATTAAGAATTAGTAAGAAAAGCATATTAAAGAGTAAAATAAAAACGGTTGAGTAGTGAAAAACTACTCAATCGTTATTTTTATGTTACCGACACCACTATCACATTTAATTTTATAGATTCCTTTATTATCTGAATAAACTCCCGGTTTCTCACCATTAATTCGGACAGTACCTATGCCACCATCAACATCAAATGAATAATCATTAATATCACCATTAATATTAATATCCATATTACCGACACCGCCATCGATTTCAGCATCGTAAAGTATGCAGTCATTTAATCTGATATTACCAACACCCATATCAAAATCACCATTCTCTATAACGCATGAAGTTAACTTAGTATTACCAACACCGCCATCAATTATTAATTTCTTCATAGATATGTCCTGAATCTTAATATTACCGACACCACAATCCAGGTTTAAAACATTTATTTCAAATTTTTCAGGAATATAAATAGTTATCTTTCCACTTCTTTTCCTGTGAAATGACAGAAAACCATGTTTTGAGCCACTATTATCAATGGTAAGTACACCCTTTGAATTAACAGAGCATTTAAAAGTTTCATATACATTTTTACATTCGACGGTAATTTCTGAATCAGTTGTCGTAACAATATTAACATTGGCAATGCTATTATCCAATGTAAGAGATTTAACATCATTGACTGAATATGAGCCGGAATAATCAGTAAGCTTACCACCACTGCCACCTATACCTCCGAATAAGAATAGGACTACATTTAAGATGCTGACTACAATCGCCACAGCCAGCAGAGCAGCTACAGCGGTTGCAACATATTTAATTGTTTTTTCAAAAAATCTCATTTGATAGTAACACCTCCGAACATTGTGGTTGCATTAATGAAGATAGTTGGTGCATTAATATTCTCGTAATCTCTGGTCTTATTAGTTATTCCACCGAAGATAGGAGTTCCTGATATTCGTATATTTACATTATCTGGAATATAAATATCGATTCCTGCAAATACGCAGTAGCAATTTATAACCGTATCCTCAGTAATAATGGCATCTCGTAAATCAATAATTACACTGCCGAATATACTGTTAGCTTCACATCCCTCAAATGTATCATGCGGATACACAACTTTATTAGATGAAAAAATAGCACTGTAATAATTAGATTTATTAAAATTATTCTTCTCATTTACCCATTTAGGAATGTTTTTTTTAATTAATTTATCCTTGAAAATAATTATGATTCCGATAATAATCAGGCAACATGGAATAAACAATTTATCCATTGTACTTTCGCTTATTATATTGAATTCAGTAAGCAAAAATGATACCCCAATAAGAAGAAATAGTGAATTGGAAATGCGTATACCTTTTGAAAACATACTTGCAATACTTGGCAGAATAAAAAGTAATGGCCAGAAGTCAAATATATCAATTTTGATTGAGGTAAATGCATTTAAGATATAAAGCACTCCGGCAGCTATAAAAATAAGCCCCCATATTAAACTTGATTTTCTGTTTTTCATAATAATCCTCATTTCTGAGCGACTTTGCTGTGAAGAGGCGATGAGAAATTCACACATGCGATTTCACATCTGCCATAAAAGCTATTTGCTTTCGCTCCGAAACAAATAGCTGTGTGAAAAATAATCGCATCAGCAATATTTTCCATACTACTTTCATTAACAGATATAATTTGCGCAATTTTATATATAATTTGCATAATGTTATTGATATAGTATATTGTATATAAGGTTGTAAAAAATGTGTAGTTACAAATGTCATATAAATGATGTGAAGAATGTTAGTTAGTATTATGTGACACATGCCGAAAGTAAAAAAAGCATATGTGTCACATATTGAAAAAAAGGGAGGTTTTGTTATTATAAAAATAAAAAATGGAGATATAGAAGTTTATAAAGACATTAAGATAAGAAATTGTGGTTACGGAGGAGAATAATGAGAACGTTTTCGGAGGTATTGAGAGAGATTGTCAATGAAAGCGATTTATCAATATATGGAATGGCAAAAGCTGTGGAATGTGATAGGTCAATGTTAAATAAAGTTATATCTGGAGACAGAAAAATTAATTTAGAAATGTTTTTGAATATTTATGGATATCTAAGAGGTTATGTTGAAACATATAAATTAGATGAGCTATATGAAGCATTTTGGGAAGAACATTTAGGTAATAAAGAATATAGAATAGTTAAATATATTAAGCAGAAATTTAAGCATATGAAAATGGAAGAAAAAGAGCATAAGAATCTTCAGAAATTAAAGCTTCAAGAAACAGAAGTTTATAAATATATAAAAGCTAATGATATAAAGGAAAGAGCAATTATAGACAGGCTATATGAAATGATGTGTAACGTAATAAATAATAATCGTTTTGTTAAGCTTTATGTGCATGTACCTGTATATTGGAAAGAAGTTATGAATTTCCTGAAATTTGCATTTAATATTAGCGAGGTTAGAGAGCATATCAAGCTTGTATATATACATACGGGATATAACAAAGAATACGATAGTGAATTTACACAAATTGCAAATTATTTAATTGCATATGAATTTTCATTAAACGGAATATCAACATATGATAAGAACAATTGGTGTAAATTAGAATATGAAACAGAACTTGCCCCATACTATATAATAAGTGAAATCGAAATATTTTTTATGCAAAAGAATAAGTGCATAATTGATGTAGACAAAAGTCAGGATACATATGAATCAATTATAAGTACTGTTAACCAGATGTACAATGAAAGTAAAAGATTTAATAATATAATGGCTAATGATAATTATAAAAAATTTCTTATAAATAGTATGAATGATAGCAGCCAATGCATAAATATCAGCAATAAACTCCCGGTTAAGTTATTTTGTACAAAAGAGATTTTTAATAGAGTTATAAAAGATGAATGTGAAGATAAAGAATTTCTTATAAATACATTGGAATTGTATTATAAAAATATCCGGGGGAATAAATGTGATATTATGGTTGCTGATATTGAAATGTTGAATTTTATGAATAATTATTCTGTAGATGAAATGAATTTTAACATGAAAAATAACGACAGAGATACAAAATTAGAAATTTTAAAAAATATATATAAATATTACGTTTTAAATAAAAATTCAATATTATCAATATTTAATAATAAAAAGTGCAGTATACCAACAGATTTAAGTATTGCAATTTTGTCCGGTAAAAAAATCTGTTCTATAGGATATATTGATATTGAAGGACGAAGAGAAAAAGCATTATCTATAATAGAGTCAGTTGAAATATGTAATCATTTTACAAATTTCTATAAATATATAACTTATTCAACCGGATGTCTGAATAAAGCTGAAATGATGATGTTATTGGATGGGATTATAAATACATACAAAAAATAAAGGATATAAAGAGGTTCAATGATAGATAGTATCTGTTGTTGAACCTTTTTAATATAAAGGTATGTTTAATAGAAATATGTGACGTGTAGAGGAAATAAAAAAACAGAATTGTCACATATTGAAAAGAAGTGATGTTTTGCTATTATTAAATATATACGAAAAAGCTCAAATTATAAAACATTTTGCAGATTGAAATTACAAGGACTAAAAATATCTGTGAAATTAATATGAATTCGGGATAGCTGGAGGAACGTGAATGAAAATAAAAGTAGCAATAATTGACACTAACATTGAATACCTGAAAAAGATAACAAAAGTAATCGAAAATAATTATGCAGATAAATTACAGCTTTTCTGTTTTAGTAATGTAAATATTGCTTTAGAGGGCATAAAGGCAAACAAAGCTGACATTGTACTGGTTGACATAGATACGGATATAGATTTTAAGGAACTGCCTAACCGATGCGGATATGCATATTTCACAGATTCAATAGATATAAAAACATATAAAGATATCAGATGTGTATGTAAATTTCAGAAAGTAGAGCACATATATAAAGATTTACTAGGTGTATATGCTGAGAAAGCAGCTTCAAGTGATGAGCAGATTGGAAATAATAATTTCAATTCTAAGATAATTAGCTTCTTCTCTGTAAGCGGTGGTGTAGGTGGTTCTGCAATGGCTGCAGCATATGCAAAGAGCAGAGTTAGAAAAGGGATAAAAACATTATATATTAATTTAGAGAAAACCGGAAATGTCGAAATTGCATTCCAGGGAAATGGTAATGGTGACCTAAGTGATATCTTATATTCCATAAAGAGCAAGAAGAGTAATATACGACTTAAATTAGAAAGTAATGTTAAAACAACCTTTGAAGGCTTGTACTTTTATGACAGTTGTAATACAGCATATGATTTATCAGAATTATCCAAAGATGAGATAAAAGAATTCTTTAATATGTTATCTTCGAGTGATTTATTCGATTTAGTGGTAGTTGATGCAGATTTAGATTTTGATGAAATATGTAAGGAAATAATTAAAAGATCTAAAAAGATAATATTAGTAGGTAATGGTTCGGAGATATCAAATGCGAAACTTGCCAAGACCATTACAGCCTTATCAATTATGGAAGAACAATTAGATATGAATATATTCTCAAGAGTTCTAATGATATATAACAAATTCAGAAGCAGAACAGGAAAAGTAGTTGAAGATGACAGAGTAAAGGTTATAGGCGGTGTCAGCCTCTATGAAAATGCTGAGTATGTACAGATAATAGAAGAAATCTCCAAACTGGGCGTACTAGATGAGATATAGGTAAGGCAGGTGGAGAAATATGACAAAGGAAATTGAAGAAGAAGCAATTGCTTATGTTAAATCTTATATAACAGAGAATCTTCCATTAAGTAATATGAGTGATGAGGAATTAATGGATGCTGTAGAAGAATTAGTAGGCAATTATTTTGCAAATACATATATTTCATTACAACAGAGAGCAGGAATTGTAAGACAGATATTCAGCTCAATAAGAGGTCTGGGATTGTTAGACAGTATTATCAGTGATGATGATATTACAGAGGTAATGATAAATGGTCCGGACAATATATTTATTGAGAAAAACGGAAAGCTTTCTAAGTTAAAAGAGACATTTGAAAGCGAACGAAGATTAGAAGATATAATTCAGCGAATTGTAGGATCGGCAGGAAGAGAAGTAAATCAGGCTAATCCTATTGTTGATACGAGACTTGCAGACGGTTCGCGTGTAAATGTTGTATTACCACCGATTGCATTATGTGGACCAACAGTTACTATTAGAAAATTCTCAAAAGAACCAATGACTATAGCCAAATTAATACAGTATGGCTCAATTACACAGGATATTGCAGACGTATTAGAGCTTATGGTAAAGGCGAAGTTTAATATATTCATATGTGGTGGTACCGGTAGTGGTAAGACAACATTTCTAAATGCATTATCAAACTACATTCCTAAGGATGAACGTGTAATAACAATTGAGGATTCGGCAGAATTACAGATAGAGGGTGTAGATAACTTAGTTAGTCTAGAGACCAGAAATGCTAATACATCAGGCAGCGGTGCCATTACGATTAGAGACTTGATTAAATCTTCACTTCGTATGAGACCTGAGCGAATTGTAGTCGGAGAGGTCAGAGGTGGAGAAGCATTAGATATGTTACAGGCTATGAACACAGGTCATGACGGAAGTCTTAGTACAGGCCATGCGAACTCTACCAGAGATATGTTAAGCCGATTAGAGACAATGGTATTACAGGGTGCAGATGGTTTGCCACTAGAGGCTATAAGACAACAGATAGCATCAGCACTTGACATAATAATTCATTTATCACGTTTAAGAGACCATTCAAGAAAGACTATGGAGATTACGGAAGTAGTCGGATATGAAAATGGAAAGATAATTCTTAATCCGTTATATGTATTTGAAGAAGATGAAGAAAGTACACTTGATAAGGTGTCAGGCTCATTAAAGAGAACAAATAATAAACTTAAGAATGATTTTAAACTTAAATTAATGGGCTATAAAGGTGAGATTTAAGTAAAGAGAATTAGGTAGAGAAAGTTAAACTGAAATTTATATAGCTTCTAATAGTACACAGGTAGAACATAAGGAGAGAAAACATTGTTTAAGAAGAAAAAGGAAAAAGAATTAGAACCTCAGTATTATATGTCAGAGACTAATATGCCTGTCTTAAATTACAGAGTATATTATATGGGCAAATTAGAGAAAATACTTACTTTTCTCTTTGCATTTGCCGTTGGTGCAGCGGTAGGTTATCTGTTCTATGGTGGAATAGGTAAAGATGTTGATGGCAATCCTACACAGACTACGCATATTCTTAATATTACCATATCAGGAATAGTCGGATTAATAGCTGCGAAGATATATATGCCAATGGCTGTTAAGAGAAAGATTGAAAAGAGACATTTAGAGCTGCGACTTCAGTTCAGGGAACTGTTAGATACACTAAATACATCTATTGGTAGTGGTAGAAATGTTACTGATTCATTTAAGTCGGCATATGATGATTTGAGACTTATATATCCTGATGATTCGTATATAGTCAGGGAATTACTCGTTATTAATTCAGGACTTGATAATAATATCCCTATAGAGAGATTACTTAAAGATTTCGGAGAAAGAAGCAATATAGATGATGTATCAAGCTTTGCGAATATATTCGAGACAAGTTATAGAAAAGGTGGAAATATCAAGGACATCATTGATAGCACACAGCAGATAATCAGTGACAAGATGGAAGTGGAATTAGAGATACAGACAATTATTACATCCAGTGCAACCGAGTTAAATATAATGTCGGTAATGCCAATTGCCATAATTGCCATGATTAAATTAATGAGTGCAGAATTTGCAGATAATTTTGTAACACCTGTCGGGATTGCTTCCTCAACAATTGCATTGGTAATGATAGTAATTGCTTATGTTGTAGGCAAGTGGATTATGAATATCAAAGTGTGATATATAGCATAGGAGGAGAATGATATGTTCCTAAGTAAAACAGACATAATTATATTAGCATTTGGAACGGTGCTTGGATTAATATTTGTAATTTCATTATTGGCATCTTCTAAATATGAATATCTTATTGAACCCTTAGATCCTAAGATGTTCAGATTAAAAGAGATATATACGGTAGGTTTTCTGTTAATGGATATCAGCAGATATAAATATAACTCTAAGAGAGATATAGAGAGAAAAAGAGATTTATCAGTTATATATGAAAGTAAATATGCAGACTATTACCTGAAAGTCTGCTGGGCACAGAGGGTGTCGCTTGCATATCTGTTATTAGTTATAGGTTTTCCATTCGCAGTGCTTGCTGAGGAAACAATGATGTTACTTATATTCATTATGTTTGCCTGGGCAGCTTTTGTAAGGTGTGGAGATGGTGCTAAAAGAATTATAGAAAAACGTACAGAAGATTTATTAAGTGATTTTCCTAATGCCATATCTAAGCTTGCATTACTTACGAATGCAGGAATGATATTAAAGGAAGCCTGGGAAATGACAGCTTATACAGGTAATGGTCCATTATATGATGAGATGAAGAAGGTAATTGTAGATATGGCAAATGGTTATACCGAGATAGAAGCGTATACCGAATTCGGTAACAGATGTATGATTTCTGAAATCAGGAAGTTCACCTCGACTATAGTACAGGGTATTACAAAAGGTAACAGAGAGCTTGTGTTAATGTTGAGAAAACAGAGTTCTGAAGTATGGGAAAGTCGTAAACATCAGGTCAGACAGTTAGGTGCTAAAGCCTCAAGTAAGTTATTATTTCCAATATGCATTATGTTCATTGGAATATTAATAATGATAATGGTACCTATATTTGCTAATCTGGGTGTTTAGATAAATTATGAATCAAAGGAGGAAATGTGAAATGTTGAAATTATTAGACAAAATGTACATTGGAATGAAGAACAGAGTTAACAACTTTCTGACTAATGAAGATGGTGCAGTTGATATCGTAGCGATTGTAGTATTGTGTGGTATCGTAATTGCTGTAGCAGTAATCTTTAGAGACGAATTACAAAAAGTTGTAGAAAGTTTATTCCAAACAGTAAAAGATAAAGGAAATCGTACAATTGGTTCTTAATCATTTATTGGTATTAGTGCAATAGGTTATAACATAAAGAAAGAGAGGATAGAAGTTATGCGAAAGTTTTTGAGTAAATTTAAAAATGAAAATGGAGTAGTTATTGTAGAGGCGACGATAATATTTCCATTCGTGTTCTTCGTTCTCTTCTTTCTTATATATTACGGAAGTGCAAGATATGAAAAGGCAAAGGTTGATTCGTATGTAATGCAGTCAGCTATATTAGGAGCACAGTGTTCTAAAGACCCATATCAATATGATATGTATAAGGACCCGAATAAGGGAATACCGACTACATACAGGAACTGTGAACCTTACAGATACTTTATAGGCGGAATGGATGATGTAGAGAATAAGATAAGCGCTGATGTAGTGAATTATATAAATGATACATCATCAACATTTTTTGTGGGTATGAATCCACAACTTAAGACTTCGCAGGATAAGATAGCGAAATTTAACAATTATTTGGTATATTCAACATTTTCAGTTGAGATTAGTTATGAGGTGAAATTCCCGATTAAATTTCTGGGATCAGATACACCTACGATTTTAGAATGGAATTCAAGAGCTGAAGTATCAGTTAATGATGCTCCGGAGTTTATTAGAAATATAGATATGGTGCAGGACTTATTCGAGAGGACTGCAGCAGGGGATAAGATAAAGAGTGCATTTAATAAGATTAATTCGTTTATAGGAAAATTCAGCAAGTAGGGAGATGTGAGCTATGATACAGATTTTTCAGAAAAAGAATGGTGCAGTGTCAGTATTTCTTGCAATAGTATTAGTACCGATGATGATAATTGCATCTATAATGATAGATTATGGAAGAGTGCAGCTTGGCAGGGCTATGGCATCTTCGGCAGGAGATTTGGCGTTAAATACTGCACTTACAGATTATGATAATGTATTAAAAGACGTATACGGATTGATGGCAACATCGCAGAATAATGATGAATTGTTAGAGAAATTAGAAGACTACTATACATCAAGCATAGTAGCACAGGGCGTATCTAAATCAGATGCAGATGATTATGTTGGTCAGATTATGGACTACATTAAGAATTCATCAGATAATTCATCAGTTGATTTTATGAATATGGGCAATATAGAGTTCTCTGTAGAAGAACCTAAAGCAGCCAGTTTAGTTAATCCTGCATTACTCAGAGGACAGATAGTTAACTTTATGAAATACAGAGCACCAATTAATGGTGGTGTAGCATTATTAGAGTCCTTAAAATCATTCTCGCACTTAAGCAAACAGATGGAGATAGTGGAGAATAAGCAGAAATATTATGAAGAACATGCTTCATTACTGGAGGACTGTGAGGCAGCTTGGGGATATATGGCTAAGTATAGAGCTTTGTTCGGTAATAAACAGCAGTTTCAGGATATAAAGACTTGTATGGATGAAGCAATTGATAATTACAATAAAATAAATAGCAAGATGATACATAATTATTATAATAATATGCCGACAAGATATTTCAATAGACCTGTTACATGTCATGAAGAGAATGGTAAATGGATATTGAATTATGATGATGGACAGCAGGTTCAGATAAGTACATACCATACAGACAAGAAGTCTAAGAATAGTAATTATGTTCCGTCTGAAAGTGATTTGGCAGAAGAGGTCGAAGCGCTGGAAATATATATGAGGTCAAATTCTACTTTTGTAGATATAGCTGCAAAATATGGTGGACAGGATAAATATTCAATACAGGTAGCAACACAGGCTAATATTAATAAAAATGCTGATTTTGCCAGCTATAAGAATCTGTATAAAATCTATACAGATTTTGAAGATATATACAATGTGCTATCAGATGAGAATAAAAATTCAACTGTTGAAATAACCGAGAAGAAGAATGGTAAAACAGTAACGTATTCATATAAAGTTAAACTAAAGTCAAATGAAAATCAGGAGGATGATGATACTCAGGAAGATAATACTGAAAATGACAGCAATACAAACCAGAATGAAAAGGTAACTACAAAGAAGTTGTCAGATTATTATAAGGAACTTAATTCAATATTTGTGGCAAAAATGAATAGCTTAAATACTGCAACTTATCCGATATTCTGGCAATATGCAGCATATGAAACCGAATATCAGAAGAATCTAGAGGATGCAAACACAGCTGTATCGACAATTGGCACTAATGTTAAAAGTTATAGAGATAAGTTGATAGAAGCAAAGGGATATCTTGATGACTTTAAGAACCGATTAGAAATTATTGCTAATAAAGTTAATCCAAACGGGAAAAGTGAACTCCAACAAACATTAAACACCTGGAATAATTCAGCAAGTGATTCATCTGTTTCAAATGATGCAATAGCTCAACAGGATAAAGCAGAGATAGAGCAGATGAAACAGTTTATTAAATATGATGATGTTAAGAAATTATTAGACAGAGTTAAAAATGTCATTACAGAGCTGGATAATGATATAAAAGAAATAGAAAAGTATACATATTGCGGCACATTTATAGGCGATATAAACGATCTTAATACGCTTAAAAATAAATTGTCAGGAGCCGAGGGAAGTGCATTAAGCAATCTTTCAATGGTTACTGCGACGTTGGATACATTATCAAGTGACATAGCAGGAAGACAGATAAAGTCGGGTAATTTTAAGGCAGATTGGAGTGGAGAAAGCGACAAGAACCCTGTATTTAGTGAAGACCAATATAGATTCTATACATACCTTTATAACAACTACGATAAGGGTGTGGAGGCTAAGAAAGGTAATGTTAATTCGGATGATACTACAAAGGCTAAAAATGAAGTTGATAATACAAAGGATAGTATTAAGGAAGCTGGAAATAAATCTAAAGATGATGCTAAAAAGGGTAATGATGTAAGTAGTGGAAGTATTAGTGGATATTATAGTGAAAATAGTATTACCGCACCATCGAAGAGCGACTTATATAAGGATATACTTACAGGTGCCTATGGAGATGTCCCAAGTATCGGTGATGATGCAGCAGATAAAGGCAATACATCATCTGGTCTGTCAGGTATGTTTAGTAAACTTGGAGATTTCCTTAAAAATGCAGCTATTGACGTACGAGATTATATATTCATAGAAGAATATATAATGAATATGTTCAGTTACAATACATATGAGGCAGAAATTAAAAATAAACTAGATGAGAAGAATCTGGATGCGTCAGAATATGCCAATAAAGCTAAAACACTTACTAATGTTCCTATAAATAAGGATAATAATTACTCATATCTGCAAGAGGTAGAATACATTATCTATGGAGATAATGGTACTACAAAGACATATGCCACAATATTTGGAATTCGTCTTGCGATGAATTGTATATATGCATTTACGAGTCAGGATATCAGGGATGGAGCATATGCGATAGCGGCTATGATGTTTGGTACTCCGCCGCTGACCGCATTAATTCCTGTGGCAAAGAATGGATTAATATTTGCAGTAGCGATAGCAGAGTCAGGACTGGATTTATCGCAGCTTAAAGAGGGTAAGGCGGTACCACTGGTTAAAGATAATAGTACATGGTGCATAAGCTTTAAGAATCTTGGTAATTTCCTGAAGAATCAGGCGGCAGAGGTGCTGACAGAAGGTGTCGATAAGATATCAAATATGGCAAAAGGTAAGGTTAATGAATGGCTTGATTATAGCGAAGAAGAATTAAAGGATAAGGTTAATGATAAATCAGGTGAATTAACGGATCTTGTAAAACAAATGGAAACAAATGTTAATCAGGAAATTGATCGTTATGTAGGTGTGGTTACGAATGAATTAACCACATTATGTACTAAAGCAAATGATATGCTTATGTATGGCGAGGACGATTTAGGAAATAAAATTGGTGATGATGAAACGCAGGCCAGACTAGACCAAATTAGACTTGATTATATCAAGAGGAATCTTGAAGCCTGGTGGAATGGCGAGAAAGTTAATATGGATACCTCGACTCTGGCATATAAGATTGAACAGGAAGCCGTCAGATATCTGCTTACATCTGCTAATAATGAAATTATAACCATATTGAATACAAAACCAAATGAATCAATTGATAAAGTCAATGAAGCAGCAACAGGTTTACAAAATAAAATAACGTATTTAAGTGATAATATAACTAAATCGGTAAAAGAATCCTGTACAGAAATTAATAACTATATCTCTAATATAAGGAGCAATTTGCAACAGGCTGCCAATAAAGGTGTTGATAAATTCAGAGATGAGTTAAATAACGGTATCAGCAATTTATTTGGTACAGGGAATAGCGATTCTAATAGCCTGGATATAGGAAAATCAAATACATCAAGTATTGCCTCAAAGTTTAAATTCAGATACAGCGATTATCTGAGAGTATTTCTGATGGTAGCACTTGTCACTAACAGTGATAATACAATGGCTAAGATGTCAGACATACTTGAGGCAAATATGTCTAAGATTACAGGTAAGACATTCAAGCTAGAGAACTCATATACCTATATTAAGATTAATGCTGAGGTAGATGTTAAACCATTATTATTAACATTACCTTGGATGAATGATACTACCGAGAAATATCTGGGTGGTAAGAATTATTATCGTGTTGAATATACAGGTATAAGTGGATATTAACAGAATAATCATAGTGGATAAAGGAGAATGAAAGAAATGAAGAAGAAATTAACAATGGCACTATTAACAGCAGGAATTATGGCAATGATATGTACAGGATGTGGGAATAATAAAGATAGTGGCAATAAGGATAGTGGGAAAGATACGAAAGTAACTACTACACAGTCAGATAGGAATGAAGAAACAGAAGTTACGGATGAAACAGAGAAAGATAAAACTGTTGATAAAAGTAATAAAGATGATTCGGATTTGGGAAAATATTATAAGGCAGAGGTTAATTATTATTTACCATATATGCATAATTATAGTAATACATTAAGTGAAATAAACGATTCAGAAAAGATGTTTTTCGCAATGTCAACAAATCTTGATGATAAATATGAATTAGGAGAAATTATAGAAAAGCATAGAGAAGATTTGGGAATGGATATTATATATGGGGATGTAGAGGAAAGAACATATAACATAGAGAAGCAGGAGAATTATACAAC
>CABIWJ010000007.1 GCA_902362455.1 Eubacteriaceae bacterium | reverse complement strand
GTTTTTGGAAATCGTTTACACGATGTTCGCTGAAAATTTTTAGAATTTTCAGGGTTGGATTTATGTTACTGTTCAGTTATCAATGTTCATTTTGTCCTCTCTGCTTTTTAGCAGTAGAACTTCTCAATAGTATCATACTTCGTTGTGTTTGTCAACAACTTTTTTGATTTATTTTTTTGTCGTTGTTGCGAATGACTTACTGTCTCACAAGCGACTTGAATATATTATCACTATGGTTTGGTTTTGTCAACAACTTTTTTGACTTTTTTTGACTTTTTTCATTTTGTTTTTTTTGACATCTTTTTCATTATTGCATTTTATTTTCTTACAACCCCTTTTTAATCCTTCTTTATAATCAAAACACTATATGCATCTTACCAACCAAGTTCTAACAGCCAGTTATTAATTTTTCTTTCTACTTCTTTTTCCGAATCATTCTCTGTATTACCGTTATCATATTCACCCTTTATATTGCCGTCCACAATATATAGAATTCTTGAACATTTAGCTGCAACCTTCGAATCGTGTGTAACCATCATTATCGTTGTTCCCTCTTTATTAAGTTTAACTAATTCATCCATAACTTCATTAGCTGCAGTCCGGTTTAACGCGCCTGTTGGTTCATCAGCAAATAGCAACTTTGGTTTATTAATCATACTTCTGCATATTGCTGCTCTTTGCAATTGTCCTCCTGACACTTCATTTATATCATTATCTGCCACCTCGATAATTCCAAGTTTATGCATCAATTCTTCTCCACGTTTCATTTTCTCTTTACGTGTTTCCTTAATCTTCTTGCTTTGAATGGCAGGCAGCACAATGTTATCAAGAATTGTTAAATTCTTCATCATATACATCTGTTGAAATATGAATCCCATTTCGTTAAGTCTTAACTCAGCTAAATCTTTGTCTTTTAACTTAGTAATATCAGTTCCATCAAAAATAACTGTTCCACTGGTCGGATTATCCATACCTGAAACTGAATATAATAAAGTTGATTTTCCTGACCCTGACGGACCCATTATAGCCACCATTTCTCCATCATTAACTACAAACTCAACATTTCTTAAGACATTATTCTGCCTTTTATCAATCACATATGTTTTACATATATCTTTTACTTCTAATAAATGTCCCATATTTAAACCTCTTTTCTATACATTTTTAATTGTCATTTTACATTTTCTATTCGCAAATTCTATCTTAATTATACATTTTTACTCATCACATTTTTTATTCTATATTAGATGTGTCTTTACACTTAATTGTCTTTGTATAAACAGATACGATAAATGCTATCGCAAATGTCATCAACAAAATAATAACCGGATATAATACAAATATCTCTAATGGTTTAATATTGTATATAATATCCTTTGCACCCATCATTCCAAATATTGGTGTGATGCACAATCTAGTCATTGGTATGGATATCGCACCTGCTAATATGACTGCTATTAAAGACACGATTCCAAATCTATAAGTATGCCACTTAATTATCTGGCTGTCTTTAAAGCCTATTGCTTTAAGAAGTGCAATCTGACTTCTTTCATCTGCTATAAATGCTCTCTCCATTAAAATCGTCACAAGAACCACAACAATTAACGTAATAATCAACACCATATACTGTACAGATTCTAATGTATCCACAGATTTAGTAGATTCAATACAATATTCTGTACAATTCGTAACATCATCATTGTTATACAATTTCTTAATTCTTTCTTTACGCCTTTCTATTTCTTTTTCAGACGGATTATCCGTAAAATTAATCTGAAAACTGAAAATACTTGAAGCATATCTTAAGTTAGTAGGAGCATCACTATGAAGTCTTATTAATTCTCCAAGCTGGTTCATCGTCTGGAAATATGCTGTTATAATACAATTTCTTTGTTCATTTCCATAATCAATCGTAATCGTATCTCCTATTTTCACACCAAGTTTCCTTGCAATCTGCTTTGTAATTGCTATTTCATCTGCATTTTCAGGGGCATATCCATCTAAATATTTGTAATCAGACATTTTCGTATTATATCCCTGCTGGCATGTTATTTTATAACTACTTCCATTTGCTGTAATTTTATACTTGAATTGAACCTCTACCGCAAGATTTGCAGGCATATCCTCTTCCTGTAATCTTTCAGCCTGTTTACTCAGGTATTCATTAATCGCATTATCTTCATCTACTTTTGTCATTAATTCCATAGCTTTATTGGTATCTGTCATATACAAATCACTCTTTGTCGCGAAGAAATCAATTAGGTTATCACTTTTCATTGTATTAGTTGTATTTACAATCATAAGCACTAATAAGGTACAAATAAGAAATGAAGCTATAATAGTTATAAATCTTTTTGGACTGCTAAGCACATCATTAATTGCCATATACATTGGTGTACTTGTATGGCTTTTACCAATTCTATATAATGATTTCTTACTATATCTCTCGCCTGTCTGTCCCGACCTCACTGCATCTACAGGTGACATTTCCTTCACTCTTCCGGTACAAATAAATGCAAATGATACAATTATAATTACAACTGCTAACGCACCCAGAACATTAGTTAATATACCGATTTTATTACCTAATACCATATCATCACTGACAGATTTCAATAACATATTGCCAAACGGAATACTTATTATAAAGCCAAGTGCTGCACCAGACAGCGATAATATAAGATATTTAACAATATAGATACTTCTTATCTTAAAATTCTTAATACCTATGGCTTTCATAACGCCAATTTCTCTGAATTCTTCTTCAATGGTAAATGTAATTGAGAATTTCAATACCACAAAAGATACTATTATAAGACATATACTTAAAACGAGTATAATAAAAGCCACTATCATGTCAAGCACATAGCAGTTTTTAATTAGATTGTAATCTCCATCAAATGCAACATTGGGAATATCTGTAATTATCTTTTCTAATCTTTTTATGTCATTAGTCTGTATATATGCAATCTGCCCCCGGTAATAATTATTTATAGTTTCGTCCATACACATTTTCTTAAAATCATTGTTATTCATAATAATACGTGTATTTCCCATAAAACCGGAACCTAATAATGCATCTTTTGCCTTACTATCAATTATCAATGTCATATCTACACTTTCAAACTGTATGTGTATTTTGTCACCCTTTTTTAAATTATTGTCTTTCATAAAATTACCCGTAACATATATATGTCCCTCTTCTACTTTGGTAATTTTCTTATTATCAAGATTAAAATATGATAATTTAGATTCATCTATTGATTGAAATATAACAGAACCATCAGCTTTAGTTATCTCATCTTTTTCATTAAGCAGATTATACTTAGAGCCATATAATACATTTTCAAGCTTATAGCTCTTAACGGCGGCTTCGCCATCTAAGTACTCATCTAATCCCTTTTTCGAATTACCTCCACCCATAGTCAAAATATTATAGTCTCCGATGCCTGCCTTATCGAAATAATAATCAGTCCCATTAACTACACTGATTACATTGTTAAGACCGCTTGCTACAAATATCGTAGCGAGACAAATAAACAGAAACAGAATAATATTTATTGATTTTTTACGTTTTAAATCTTTCTTTAATATTCTGATAAACAAATGCTTTCTCCTCTCTATTTATAAACTAATTTTTAAAAACAACTTGATTATACAGAATAAATTATTAAATAATCCTTAAATACAAATATTTATGATTAATTTTCCTGCCTTTAGAAAACTTGGAAAAGCAAAGTAAATATGTACGTGTGAAGTTTGAGTTATCTTCATATATTTACTTTGCTTTTCTTACTACTACGCCAACCTTGAAAATATTATCGTTAATATCTGCAAAGACTTCTCCGTCCATCTTTAACATAAGTTGTCTGCAGATATATAAACCAAGTCCGCTTCCCTTTATATTATGGCTGTTACTTCCACGATAAAATGAATCGAATAAGTATGGTAATTCCTCTTCGTTTATTGAACAGCCGGTATTAGAAATATATATAAGCCTGCAATCTTCTTCATCTGCAAATGTAATTTCTATCTGTTTACCATCACCGTATTTGATAGCATTTTCCATAATATTTTGTATTACTTCTATTACACGCTCACTGTCACCCTTACAGATGCAATCCATATATTTCTCAATTTTTAATTCTGTATGCTTTATACCTAATTTATCTATATAGAATTTCTTAACGGACTCCATTATCTGCGACAGATAGAATTCTCCTGTTTCTACCTGCAGCTTGAGAAAATCTTCTCTTGATGCATTGATTATTTCATCAATATATCTCTTAATTTCTTTTGCATTTTTATCTATTCCGTATAATGCTTCCCTCTTCTTACTCTCTGAAGTGTATAGTTCTTTTGTTAAAGCATTTGTATATAATTCTATGGCCGATAAAGGTGTCTTTATATCGTGTGACAATGATAATACAAGTGTCTTTCTTTCCTTTTGGTATTCTAATTCTCTTTCCCTTGCTGTTTCTAAATTCTCTCTTAACATATCCATTCCCCACAGGAATTTACCAAAATATTTTCTCTTCTCTGCTTTGACTGGCATAGAAAGATTTCCCTTTGCCAATGACACTGCTAATTCTTCCATTTTATTAAATGGTTTTATAATTCTCATATTTATATAAAGCATTATCACTAAGGTAAATATAAGCATACTTCCGACTATAATATTCATATACAATACTAAATAGTTGCTGCTAACCCTCTTATATTCAATTCTATATAATTTATCTCCTGCCTTTTCTACCACGTAAGCATTATTGCATATTTCCTCTGCATTAAATTCACTTACTCTTATTATGGTTTTATATCCTGATAAATCAATATGATTAACATCTTTATTTTCTAATTCATTTGCAATTCTTTTGGATTCTACTCTGTATATTCCATCATTTTCTCTCTTATTTCTGTAATACATAACATTTCCAATTACAATTATAAGTATCTCTATTAACAGAACCACCAGAGTAATTCTTCTAAACTTATTCAAATCTGTACCCTACCCCCCAGGCTGTAATAATATGTTCCGGCTTCTTTGAATCTTTCTCTATTTTTTCACGAAGCCATTTTATGTGCACTGTCAATGTCTGTAATTCAGAATCGCTGTCGCTTCCCCATATAGTATTGAAAATATATTCTTTCTTAAGAGTTGTATTCTTATTCTCTATTAACAGCTTTAATAACTCAAATTCTTTCTCTGTAACATCTACCATTTCTCCATCAACAATAAGACTTTTATTAACAGTATTAAGTATCAGATTACCCTCTATAATCTCTTCCTTGGCATATTTTCTTTTAAATATCCCCCTGATTTTAGCAAGCAAAATGTCAATGTCATATGGCTTTTCTATATAATCATCTGCTCCCAGATTTAATCCTTTTAATTTATCGTCTTTATCCGTTTTAGCGCTCACTATAATAATATGTGAATTGGATTTTTCCCTTATTCTCTGGCATATTGCAAAACCATTTATTCCCGGTAACATTATATCTAAGATTACTAATTTTGCACCATATCTGCTATAAATATCCAATGCTTTTTCACCTGTATCTGCCACACTTACCACATAATTTTCTTTAACCAGAAAGTCTCTTAATAGTCCACTTATTTCCGGATTGTCTTCTACAATTAATATATCTAACATTTATTTTTCCTCTATTTTATTCTTATGTTTTTTTGTTGCTATATTTTTTATTCCAAATATATACATATTGAAATGGACTCCTTATCTGAATATATCACATACTAATATTAACAATTCTAATTTATAATTGCAATATATCTATAATATATAAGGACTAGTCTCAATTATATTTTGAACAATTAAAACATAATTAGGACCAGTCCTTATCTTATACAAACAGATATACTAACTTGTATTATATACTGTTTGTATCTATTCTATTTACATGTATTCAGTTTCTATACTTCCTATGACGCACTCTTTGTTGTCTCTTTAGATTCGTCTTTTTTATCAGAACTCTTAGTTTCTGAGTCTTTCATAGGCTCTGTTGTCTCTTCATTTACAGTATCTTCATCTGAATCAGTTCCTTTTAATACATCAACGATTGCTTTAAGGTCTGAATCTTTTTCACAAGCTTCTTCTAACTCTTTATCAACTTTATTAAATAAGTCGGTAACATTCTTACAACTTCTCATCTTTAAAATATATTTATAAATATCACTGGACTTATCATTTACGACTACGCATACCTTGTAATCTACTTTAGATGCTTCAGTAGCATCGTCTACAATATAACTTGTAAATAAACCAACTGTAGGTGTCTTTATCGATTTAATAGTTACCTGGAATTTATAATGTACTATATATTCCTTAGCTTTCATTCCTTTCTGGATATAACAGTCTGTTACCATAAATGACGAACCGACTACTAATTCAGCATATGCCTTTACCTCATCACATTTTTTCTTAATCTCATCATCTGTAATATCATCTGAATCAGCTATAAGACTTCTTACCACATTTATATCTCCTGATTCTAAAGCTGCATAATAATTATTAATCACATCAATAAATGGTGTTGTATCTACCTCAATAAACTCCCCGCTTAACTTAGTTGCTGCATTCACATCGTCATTCTTATCTTTGTTGCCTGCATCTACTGCCAATGCAATTATTAAAACAATAAATAAAAATGCTATCGCTGTCCCAATTGCAAAATTCCTGGTATTATTTCTGGCTGCTAACTTTAACTTATCCATAAAACTAAGCTTGTTCGCATCATTTGCAAGTCTCTTAGGAGCTTTCTTCCTTATTCTTTCATTAGAAATATTATCTTCTTTATTAAGATTAGCAAAGAAATCAAGGTTTGCCTCTTCCTCTCTACTATCATCTGAGGCCTCTGCATCTGACTTCTCCGAATCATCATCTTTACTTTCTGGCTTCTTAGATAAATCTTCTTTTTCCTCTACTTTATCTTCAGCAATGAAATTCTTATTATCTTCATCATTTTCTATATCCACGTCAACTTCATCATCAAGATAATCTAACTCGTCTTCCTCAATTTTCTTAATATTTTCATTCATCTTTTGTATTGCTTCTTTATCTTCTTTAATGAGACTTTTAACCTTTGATGACATATTCTGTTTTTTCTCTATCTCATCAAGTCTCTCTAATATTTTTTCACATTCTTCAGTATCATTATCAATTATTACCTTTTTTTCTATATTATTAACTGTATTGTTACTTAAGTTCTTCTTTTTATTTTTTTTCGAAGCCATTTCTTGGTCCTCCTCGATTTTTCAAAATCTATATTCAAATATTCTATTTATATTAACTGTATTTTTTGTCAATCACAATTAATTTTATCAAATCATAAGAGAAAATGCAACAAAAAGGTATTCAAAATCAATTAACGTTAATGACTTCCATTAAATTAAATTGATTTACTGAATACCTTTTTTTGAATTTAATATTTATCTGCTAAAAATATAAATATTTACTAAATGTGTAATTAATTATTTGAGATAATGATTAAGTACTAATTAAACAATAATATATAATCACTGTCATACTCTCACATCAAAACTACTGCTTAACGACATAAAAGTTAATCTTACTACTTGTCCATGCATCTGTTTCATATTGTATCACTACTTCTTGTGCATCAACCGGAACTTCAAATACAACATCTCCTTTAGTTTTCATGCCTTTTGAAATTGTTGCACTTAAATCATTATCTAAAACATAACTCATGTCAGCACTATAACCATCTGCATAACAATCAAAATCCATATCTGAAACATATTCGTCATCTTTACCAATATTTTCAAATTCGAAGCTAGCTTTGATAAATTTTTTACCCTCTGCCGGCTGTTCAAACTCATTATCAGATATATAATCTTCTACTGATAAAAATGAAATTCTTAATGTCTTAGTCTCTACCACATCTCCTGCAAAGAACTCATTTTTCTCTTCTGATTCAGTTTCCTTACCCTCTGAAGTGTCATCATTTGGATCATCCGAATCATCTTTCGAATCATCTTTTGAATCATTTTTAGATTCATCAACTTTATTTACTTCTCCTACCTTCTTAGGGGTATCATCACTTTCACTTGTACACCCTACAATTCCCATTGCCAGAATCGTTATAATAGCAATTGATAACCATTTTAATTTTCCTTTTTTCTTGTTTTCCATAATTTCCTCCTTTGATTGTAATAGCTATAACCATCACAATAATTAATATTTGATTACACGATTATATCAAAGAAGATTTAGATTTTAGTCCTCTGTATAGCGGACAATTATATTATCAATAATGCCATTATAACAAACAAGCCCAGACTATAGGATATTACATAAACTAGACTCATAATTATATTAAGTAATCCCTTTTGTCTTGTTCCCGGTAATTTGTATCTTACTCCCCGGTAATTCCCAAGATATGTAATACTTCCTATAATTATTACAAAAATAAATGTTCTTAATAAATATAATTTACCATTCGTAAAATTTTCACCTGTATTACTATCTTCTATTACCAGTCCAAATGATACTATACCAATTACTATATAACTTATAGTTGCAATTATCATCTTCCAAAGCTTACCGGTTCTGTATCCTACAGGCAGATATGTTCTTAACTCGTCAATTAGATTCTTATCATTTCTTAAATAATTATTTTTAGACAAATGTATGTATGGCTTATTTATATTAGGGATATAGTTTTGTAAATATAGAAATTGCAGGTTTCTTTTTAATTCATTTACATTTTTATACCTTTTATCAGGTTCTAGCATTATGCATTTCTTAATAATCTTAGTAAGCGTCTTTGAATCATTTCCATAGATTCTATTCTTAGGTACCTCACCCGTCAGCATCACATTTAACATTATACCAAGTGCATATATATCTGTTCTGGCATCTGACTGTCCAAAACCATACTGCTCCGGTGCAGCAAATTCCTTTGTTCCCATAAGATATGTATCTTCAACCTCTCCTACAACATTTTCCCTTGCCGCATCAAAGTCTATAAGTTTCACAACCTCATCATTACTAATCATTACATTCATAGGCTTAATATCTCTATGTATTATCGGAGGGTCAAATGAATGTAATTGTGATAAAATATCACATAATCTGCAAATAATTTCCACCGCTTCCCTCTCATTAAATAATCCATTTTTCTTCTGATATTCATATAAGGTTTCACCATGAATATACTCCTCTATTACAGTTAATTCTTCTCCATCTTCAATGCACAAATATATTTTAGGAATATCTTTTATATCTAATTCCATTAACCTTAACAGAAGTTCTCTATTAAATAATTTTACCTTTTTCTTTACATATATTTTGCCATCGTTAATGTTCTTTACAATATAGCTTTCCTTACCATCACATAATTCAGTAAGTTCTTTATAACATGAAAGCTCATACTCTTCCTCTAATGTCATTATCTTGCTTCCTGGTATATTGTAATTCATCTGTTCAAAAATATTTACAAATATACACTATCCTTTCTTTCCTACACTACTTTTCATTCTACTTTTTAACAACTATAATTTAGTATAGCATATATTTATTTTATATTATATAATTAAACATATATTTTTAAATTAATTGTATATTTTTTAATTAAATGTATATTTTTTAATTAAAATCGTTATAGTTTTATAATTATAAATCCTTATACTTTATCTTTAATACTGTAAAAATACGAATGGAGACCGAATAAATTATGAGTACAAATATGATGCAGCATCCAACGACTTCACTTTTAAATATCTTAAATGAAACTCCTATAAATGACATTGATGAATTTGTTGCGGAATACGGAGTTGAATTTAACACAGGGGAATTTTTTTCTAATTATATGTATAAACACAACATAAAATCTTCCGATATTGTTAAAAAATGTCAAGGATATCTATCAAAATCATACATTTATGACTTATTAAATGGTACAAAGGCAAATCCTTCACGCGATAATGTAATTCTGCTTTGTATTGCATTTCAGATGGATTTAAAATCTACCAGAAGAACTTTAGAAATCTTTGGTCACAGAGAACTCTATCCCAAGGATTCACGCGATGCAATTATTGCAATATGCATTAATAATGGCATCTATAGCATTGAAGAGATAAATGACAGGCTTTTTGAACATAATGAGCCAACTTTCTAAATGACTTGACGTTTTTGCATTTTTTATTTTTCTGTCATTCTATTCAATCCTCACACACCTGTTATCCTGTACTTTATATACATTCTTTGGCATTATCTGTTAATTAACGCCTTAAACTTCTTGAAATTTTTCATACAATAATATAAAATAACCTGTATGCACCCGTAGCTCAGTGGATAGAGCAATGGCCTCCGGAGCCATGTGCGTGAGTTCGATTCTCATCGGGTGTATTTTTTATGCCATCTTATCTTCATTTTCGCATAAATATACTAATTTTTCACCATAAGTCTCTTCGTAAATCTTTTTCCAGACTTCATAATTCTTATTTCTCATATATTCAATATTTTCAGCTTTTGTCTTACTGCTGTCCGGATAAATAGGTTCTCCTATATGAATTGTATATTCCTGAACATAGAAACCGTCATCATCTAGTACATCGCTGTCCTGCATTGTTATAAAGCAAGGAAGTACCGGTACATTGGCTCTCATTGCAAATGTATACGCACCTTTCTTAAGTGGCTTTGGTTTCTTATAATTCCACCACATACTCTGTTCAGGATATATCAGCATAAAATCTCCATTTTGTAAAACTGTATCAAGTGATTCAAAGAACTTCTTCATTGTATCCTTATTCGAACTAAGCGGAAATGTATAACAGTTTCTCATAAGTAATCCATAGAACCCTGAGAAATTCGTATAATTTCCCTCTCTTATTACTCTATAGAATTTTCTGTTCTTCTGTCCTGATTCTTCATATGCTATCTGCATTGCAAAACTGTCTAATGCATTAAAATGATTGCAGGTAATTATTGCACCTGAATTAAGATTCTTAAAGTTCTCAATTCCCTTTATGTCATGGATAATGAGCTTTTTATTCTCAAGCATATTATTCATATAACTTCTTGCAATTCTATATGTGAGTTTTGTTTTAAGTTTACTCTTGAATTTCTTCTTAAGATAATCTATATCTTCAGGAAGTAATTCTTTCGTAGGTGGGTCTTCTTCCACATCTACATCGAATCTTCCCTCACTCTCAAGTTTGGCAATCTTTCCTAAGACTTCTATTCTGTCTCTTGATTTTAACATACCACTATTAAGAAGATTAAGATAGTTGTTCTCTTTAGCAATTTCGTTTAAAGCCGTCTGATACAGTCTGTCACACGAATCATTATCTTCTTTTCTCTGCTCATCTGTATAACTTTCTAATTCTTTACTAATCTCATCATATACTGCTGTTTCCTTAGCATATTTCCAGAAATGATTTGCATATTTACAATCTTTGTAATGCCATGGTTTTGATACCATAATATAATGAATTATCTTGAATTCACTTTCATCATATGTAATATTTCCATACACTTCTGTGTTCCATTGTTGTTCTAACCAAAACACATTATCCTTGCAAATAAGGTTAAGATAATCTTCGTCCTGTGTTACAACGAAATTATAATCATATAATAATTCCACAAATCTGTCTAATGCCTTATTATTTCTAAATTGCTCGCAATTCATAAGAAGTATTCCGGCATTAAAATAATTATTTCTATCTATTCCTAATACCTTTTCAACGTATTCACCATACACATCTGTCTGTACCATTACCTGGTCTCTTGCCGCGCCAACATATTTATCGCCGATATCGTGATTATACAACTCGGAAATATCACCTAATACAATGGTATCACTATCAATATATATTGCCTTATCATATTCAGGATACATTTCTGCAATAAACATTCTGTAATATGTTGTTTTAGAATAATAATCACGTATTGGCAATTTTCCGCTTATGGACTTAAGATAATCTGTTACATCTTCAAATAGAATCTCAAAATTATCATTTTCCATATCTAATACGATTTTCTTCATTTTTTCTGAAATATCTGTATTTAAAATATGAATTACATATTTATATTCTTTTGAGGCGTTTTCCATAATTGATTTCAATGATACAATTGTATATTTTACAAAATTGTCATCACATGAAAAGAAAATTGGAATAATATTTTTGCTCATTAGTAGTTAATCTCCTTTACTTTCTCTCTCATATTTATTTTTTAAATATATATACTCATAGAGAATATCATCGAATACATAGTAACCAAATACTCTATGTATGTCACTGACTCTCCATTGCTTTATATTATCAGTATGGGGATAAGGTAAATAAAATAGCCTTTTTGAAAAATGTCTTACCACTGTATGTTTATGCAGAAACTTCTGGTCGTTGAATCTCTGTGGAAGCATTTTCTTCTTCGTTGTACTTCTATATACGGCGCTCTGGTCTGCGAAAACTAATTTTTTCTCTTTAATAAGCTTTCTGGACTTCTCTAATAATCCTGTTTTCCGTATTTTTTTCATATTAAATAAAAGTACACCAGCATTGATATAGTTAGGATTAAGTAAATATTTACCATAATGGTCTCTGGCAGCAGCATATTCATATTCAGTTATATCGATATCATATAACAGTCTTATGTCTCTGTTAAATAATATATCGACATCAAGATATAACAATTTATCAGGCATATCAGGAACAATATCTGCAAATAGCCTTAAGAGTGTATAGGGTGAGCAATATGCCTGCTCATTAGGGCAATATGCAAATTCCTTTTCATATAACTCAGTCACATCTACCTTAACCATAGAATTTTCAACATTATATTCTTTAACAATTCCATCTAAAAATTCAATCAGTGGATCACTTATAGGTGTATACTCAGGCATTACTCTTGTCGCATCCATCGTATATACATAAAATCTAAATGGTTCTTTGGTATCTGTTCTCTTTAGTATTGATAAAACACACGTAAGAACACCGTCAAATACCTTTTCATTTCCTGAAAATAATACATTAATCATTATTCTTTTCAACCTTTACATATTTTATCATTTTCACATTACTGTTCTTAGACCGTTCTTTCATCTTTGCATATATCATATCCCTTAGCTGCTGTTTCTTCTCTCTGTCGTTCTTATCAGCATCAGCATAGAATGGTCCATCAATATATGTTACAAGTTTCGGTCTCTTTGAGAACCGTCTCTTCTGATATGTATTTGTAAGACAAAATGCCATCGCCTTACTCTTAACCGGATATCTGAATGACATATTTCTAAATGGTCTTATATCAGTATAATATGGCCAGATATGTGCCTCCGGATATATCATTATACATTTATCCTCTTTAACTTTTTGTTCTATGGCCCTCATAAAATTCTTTGTAGCATCTATATCATCTGGAAGTGGTAAAGCCCCTAAGCTTGGAGTAATTCTTCCTAACAAAGGCATTGATACATTGTTAGCATGTACAATAACTGAAACTTCTCTTGGGAAATTCGCAATCGTAGGTATAAGTGCATCTGCAAGAAAATGTGTATGATTACCATATACAAAATATGGCTTGCCCTTAGCTTCCTTTAATACTTTCTTATTAACAATTTTATGATGAAAATATATCTTAAGATAACAAAATGCTAATGGTGTTGCTAATATTCTATACCAGAAAATATGTCCTATTCTGCTTAGTATTCCTTTTCTAATATATCTGTAATTACCATCAATCTTCTTTGCAACAATATCATCCCCTGCGAATTCGTCATTCAGTTCATCACTATAATATATTATCCTGTCCTTTGTTTCTTTATTCTCTTTTAACATACTTCCTCCAATATATAGTACAGAAAATAATAAGTTAATTTTTCATACTCTCACTATTCTATTATAAATTTGTATATTTGTCTATACTTTTATGTAGTTTTAATAACTATATGTCATAGTGTATGTATTTCATATATTTCTTTGGCACAAACCTTGAATCAAACTATTGATTTTCTAATTTATATAAGAATTACCAGTTATTGGATAGGTGTATAAAATGAATTCATATACACATAATAAAGTCATAGTATGACTATAGATATTATATTAATTATAAATTATTTATTAATCTAGTTCTTAAATAAAATTAGCAATTAATATATATCTTTCTTATAATCATATTATGACTTTATATATTTGTTAAATAAATATAATTCTGTTCTAGCAATCTCTTTTTTATATTTTCTGCATTAACATTATTATTCTTTATTTTTTCTAATATAAAACTATATATTTTTACATTATTACTTATGTTATCTGCCTATAAGCACACCTCTCTTCTATCTCTGCTATAATAATATACGTGGTCTGAAAGTACATCTATAGCATCTAATTCTTTCTTATTAACATCTTTAACCATATTATCAAGTTCTTTCCGGTCAATATCATCAGTTGCTGGAACAATTATTATCTCATGTACAGAACTTGGTAAAATAAATAAATCTTTTTCTAATTCATTCGCAAAATCCTCAATCACATTATCATATAGCATACATATTGCACCATTTGTTTTCTGTTTATTCGTCAGTACGTACATTGCAACTTCATTTCCTGCACTATTTATATCTTTAAGTAATCCATCTGCTACTATATCAGGACTAGGCATATTACAATTCATATCATACCTATCATCTTTTTCATATATAGTCTGCTGCAAATCACTAATCAGCATTTCTCTGATAACATCATTCATATTCTTTAATTCATATGGCAATAATTCAGGTGTATTAGCCTTTGCAACCTTTAATAGCTCTGCTTCATCTATTTCCCACATTTCCATATGTACATTGTGTATTAATGCTGTGGCACTACCTAACAGCTCATCATCTAACAAACAATAAAATACTATTGATAAATCCAGATACTCAAAGCTCGGAATCTCATTTAATAATTTCTCATTTGACTTAGTATTAATTAATTTATACACTATCCTTTTACTAATTTTGTTATAATCTTTAAAAATATCTACGTTAAAATTTATTTTTAAACTATGTTCATTATATAGCTCGTAGATTTCTTTAATTATCTGACCCTTGTCAGTTCCTTTCTTATATTCTTCATAATAAGAATTCAGATATATCGTTGGAGAAACATTTGATTCTTTATTTATTACAGTTAATGCCTCTAATTCTATGTCATTATTCTTAAGCACCTTATGTGTAGATACTATGCAATCATCGCCAAGTACATCTTCCATACCCTCTCTTACATAGTTCACAAATTCGTCATAGTTCATATAATCTCCTTATCCATTGTATTGTAAAGCGCTCCACTACTTAATTTTATACAATATATTTAAGAAAATTTCAATTAACATTTTGCAACAAATTATTAGTATGTTGTACAACACTTTGTACAATACACCAACCCATATGTATCATATAGTTACTTTGTAATTTTAATATGTCAATACTTTCTTATGGAAATTATATATATTTATAATGAATTTTTGGTAATATTGTATATATGTTTTCGATATGAACTCTTTTTTTCTCTTTCATTCAAAAAGGATTATATAATATCCATTCATTATTTATAAAAATGCCTTAAAATCAAAGAAAAACCCCACACTCTTTACAGAATGCGGGGTTAAAAAATGCCTTATTTTAAACTCTTGAAAGATACTCGCCTGTTCTTGTATCTATCTTAATCTTATCGCCCTGTTCAACGAATAATGGAACATATACTGTAGCACCTGTTTCAACTACTGCTGGTTTTGTAGCACCTGTAGCTGTATCACCTTTGAAACCTGGCTCTGTATCTGTAATCTCTAATTCAACGAACAATGGTGGTTCAATAGCGAATACATCACCGTTATGTGAACAAATTTTAACCATATCATTTTCTTTAACGAATTTAAGTGAATCGCCAACATTATCAGCATTTAATGCGATCTGGTCATATGTCTCAACGTCCATAAAGTGATATAAATCACCATCTGAATATAAATACTGCATATCCTTTCTATCGATTCTTGCCTGTGGACATTTTTCTGTAGGTCTGAAAGTTTTTTCAACCACACCACCGTTTTTGATGTTCTTTAATTTTGTTCTTACGAATGCTGCACCTTTACCTGGTTTAACATGCTGGAATTCAATAATCTGATAGATATTGTTATCCATCTCAATTGTTATACCATTTCTAAAATCGCCTGCTGATATCATATAGATATTCCTCCTTAAATTAACATACAAATTAAACTAATTAAGTTGTCCGATTATTATATCTGACATAGGAACGTATGCTTTTGCACACTCCACGAGCTTTTGAATTATAAAAAACTCAATAACTTTATTTATTCTATAATATTATTGACATTTTTTCAACTATTTTTTAGCAAATTCAACTAACTTTGACTGAATTTCCTTAGAAATATCTGCTATCGACTTATTATCAGTCTCAATAATAATATCTGCCACTTCTAGATATCTGCTTTTTCTCTTATTCATTAACTGTTCGATAAATTCAACATTCATATTTCCATTTAAAATAGGTCTGTCGTTACTATTCCTGACTCTTTCATATATTGTCTGTGGTGTTGCTGTAAGCAGAACAATTACTCCATTTTCTTTCATATGCTCTACATTTTCATCTTTAAGAACTGCCCCACCGCCACACGATACTATATTTCCTTTATTTTTCATAATCTCAATGAGACATTCAGTTTCAATGGTTCTAAAGCCCTCTTCACCATATTTATCAAAAATCTCCGATATTTTCATATTCTGGCTCTTAACTATGTAAGCATCCATATCAATTTCAGGAAGCGACATATCTTTTGATAATCTTGTTGATACAGTTGTCTTTCCAGCGCCCATAAAGCCTATAAGCATAATATTATAATCTAAATTTTTCATTTTAATCTCCTTTTACAGGCACTACACATTTTCTCAACCATCTCTGTATAATACTCTGCTTCGTTATGTACTTTTTCTAAGAATTTTTTTAATTCACCTGACTCTACCTGTCCCGGTGCTGATGCTTTTCCAACAGTTCCAAATGTAATGGTACTTCCACTAATCTCACCTACAAGCCTGCTTATCTTACCATCTTCGCCCATAGACATTGTTACAACAGGGATAGCTAAACATTTATCACTTGTAACTGTGGCATAAATTAATCTGTCCACATCTGACTTATCTTTTGGCATTACAGCTATCTTAGCAATATCTGCTCTAAGACTTTCCATCTTCTCAAGTCTTTTAATAATCTCTTCGCTATCAGGTGTCTTTTGAAAATCGTGATTTGACATAATTACCTTAGTATTTCTACGGTGTGCAGCGTTTACAATTCGTTCTACTGCTTCATCACCTGTAAACATTTCCACATCAATTATATCTACATTTCCATTTTCTAAGATATCAATTATAAGTTTCTCATACTTATCTCTTGATATTTCTTCATTTCCACCCTCAAAGCCTGTTCTGAAAGTAACGATAACACATTTATTTGTAATATCTTTGATTATTTTTAAACCGTTTAAAATATTTTCTATATCCCTGCTCTTATTTAGGAAATCTATTCTAAATTCTACCAAATCTGCACTGGAATCAGCAATTTTAACAGCCTGATTTCTTATTTCATCAATGTCTTCTGCCACAATTGGAACGCATACTTTAGGTAAACCCTCTCCAATTACGATATTGCCTATATGCAATTTCTTCATCTGTCTATCTGCCTTTCTGAAAATCATATTTATTCATAATATACCACAAGATTAGTTTTATGACAATTAACAACTAAATGTAATAATATGCTAATCTGATTATTGACATTAATTCTAACTGGGCTTACTATTAATTATGATTTGAAATTATTTACGTTTATATATTAATAATTATTCTATATAAATGTTAGAACGGAGGAAACTATGAGTACTAATATAACAGGACATACTACACTTACAGGATTACTTGGAAGTCCGGTTGCACACAGCATTTCACCTATGATGCATAACGAAGCATTTAATTTGCTCGGACTTGACTATGTATATTTATGCTTCGATGTTGGCGTTGATAATCTTAAAACTGCCGTTGATGGATTAAAGGTTATGGGCGTTCGTGGCTTCAACTGTACAATGCCTGACAAGAATCTTATGTGTGAATTAGTTGATGATTTAAGCCCTGCTGCGAAAATGATTGGTGCTGTCAATACAGTTATTAATGAAAATGGCAAATTAACAGGTCATAATACTGACGGTGTCGGATATATGCAGGCTGTTAAAGATGCTGGGCACGATATCATTGGTAAAAATATGACTTTACTTGGTGCTGGTGGTGCTGCTACAGCTATCTGTACACAGGCCGCATTAGATGGTGTTGCAAGCATTAACGTATTCAGCATTAAGGATCAGTTCTTTGATAGAGCAAAACATTTAGTTGATAATATTAATGCCAGCACAAACTGTAAAGCAAGTCTTTATGACCTCGCTGATAAAACAGAACTTAATAAAAGTATTGATAACAGTTATATCCTTACAAATGCAACAAGTGTCGGAATGGCTCCAAATACTGACAATTGTATCATCACTGATGAAAGCGTATTAAGAAGTGATTTGATTGTTTCAGATGTAATTTATAATCCAATGGAGACAAAATTGCTTAAGATGGCTAAGGCTCATGGCTGTAAGACATTTAACGGATTATATATGTTATTATATCAAGGTGCTGAAGCATTTAAAATCTGGACAGGACAGGATATGCCTGTTAAAGAAATCAAAGCAAAATATTTTGATAAATAATTCAATATTATTTAAAATATCCGCCTGTAACACAACATTATTAATCTTATGTGTGCTACAGACGGACATTTATTCTAAGCAATTCGTTCCATTTTATTTATTAGATTTTCTTAATTCTCTTCTATAAGTCCATAAAACAATTTTCTCTAAATAACGTTTTAACACAATCTGTATCTCTTCTTTTGGATGAATTGGTTTCACAAGGATTGTATACATATTTACCCTGTTTGCACCAAATACATCTGTAAATATCTGGTCTCCAACAAACATTGTCTCATCTTTATCAGTTCCTAACACATCAAATGCCTTAGTATAACTTTTCTTAGATGGCTTATGTGCATCATAAATATATTTTGTACCTAATTTATCCGCAAATGGCTTAACCCTGTATTCTTTATTATTTGATATAAGGCATGTCTTAAAACCGATTTCTTTCAAATGCTTAAATAATTTAATAACTCTCTCATCTTCCGGTGCTCCATGAGGCACTAATGTATTATCCACATCAAATAATATTCCTCTATATCCTCTATTATAATATTCCTGAAAATCTATTACATACGTGCTGTCTTTATATTCATCAGGATAAAAACTTCGAAATATCTTCATCGTTCCTCCATAAATATTCGTCTGAAATTACACTTTTATAATCATTTGTAAGTTTAATCTCATTATCATATTTTTATCACATATTTTATATCACAAACTTATAAATCCAGTAATAACTTATTTATCTAATAATTTCTTTATCTCGTCCATAAATGTATTAACATCTTTGAATTCTCTATATACTGAAGCAAATCTTACATAAGCAACTGAATCGAAATCTTTTAATTTATTCATAACCATTTCTCCGATTTCGTTACTGCTTACTTCCTTCTCATCACGATTGAAAATATTGTTCTCAATCTCGTCAACTATATCTGTAATCTGCTTCATTGATACAGGACGTTTATGGCAGGAACGGATTATTCCCGCTTCTATCTTAGAGCGGTCATATGGTTCTCTTGTCTGGTCTTTCTTAATTACTATTAGTGGTAATGTTTCTATCTTCTCATAAGTAGTATATCTTTTACCACAATTTTCACATTGTCTTCTTCGTCTAATTGAATTGTTCTCTGCCGGTCTTGAATCTACTACCTTTGTACTTTCTTTATTACAATATGGACACTTCATATTTACCTCACTTCTGAGCTATTTATCAATTTTAATAAATCTCTTAAAATTTTGCTATAATTATAAATAATAAACCTTTTTTGGTCAAGTAAAAATGCCCTGTAAAATTAGTATTTGCTGATTATATTTTTCTTTTTATTACTTATTATTTCTCTATCTAAGGTGGTTTATTTTGCTGACAATTCTTTTTCCCCTAATATATCAGATAACATATCAAAATTCACATTTTTTAATTATATCATCTTCTTTAACCTGTACCAGGATGATTTCTTCTCCCACCTGCTTTATGCATCTGAAAGGAATTACATACTCTGTATCTCTCCCAAAAAGACCGCATAATTTTGGTATCCCCGGTACAATAATTGCAATTATACAGCCATTTTTCATATCAAATTCTACGTCTGATACGCAACCTAATCTCTTGCAGTCACATTGATTTATGACTTCTTTTTCCCTAAGTTCGCATAACCTCATAACTAACCCCATTTCTGCTTTCAATTCTGACTCAAATAATTTCTCATTGACTTCAGTGCGTTTTTCTCTAACCTGCTGACCTGTGCCTGGGATATTCCTATCTCGCTCGCTACCTCCATCTGTGTACTGCCTTTAAAAAAACGCATTTCTATAATATTTCTTTCTCTGTTAGTAAGTCTCTTCATTGCATCGTTAAGTGCCATTTTCTCGACCCAGTTATCTTCCTTATTATATTTATCACTTATCTGATCCATTACATATAAAGTATCTCCACCCTCGGAATATACCGGTTCAAATAATGATACAGGACTTTGAATGGCATCAAGTGCATATACTACTTCCTCTTTTGTGAGTCCGATTTCTTCCGCTATTTCTGTAACAGTAGGTTCTTTGCCAAGCTTCTTAGTAAGCATTTCCTTTGAATATATTGCCTTATAAGCTATATCTCTTAAAGAACGACTTACCCGGATTGAGTTATTATCTCTTAGAAATCTACGTATCTCACCCAAAATCATAGGGACAGCATATGTCGAGAACTTTACGCCTACACTTCTGTCAAAGTTATCAATTGCCTTTATTAATCCTATGCAGCCAATTTGAAATAAATCATCAATATTTTCATTGTTTCCGGAAAATCTCTTAGTTATGCTAAGTACAAGTCGTAAATTTCCTTGTATAAATTTCTCCCTTGCCTCTTTGTCTCCTTTCTCAATTCTATCCCATAATTCTTCCTGTTCTTTACTTTTTAAAAGTGGTAATTTTGCCGTATTTACACCACATATTTCAACCTTATTATAAAGAGACATATCCCCATTCCTCCATCATTTTATTTCTCTTTAAAATGATTAACGAAATAGGGATATTTTATACTGTTCTATATATTATTTTATTTGGAAAAAACTTCCACATTGTGCCAAAGCGGACCATCACCACTGCCTAGGTTAAGCCCTGCATTTATGGCATTATATACATAATTTTTAGCATTTTTTATACTGTTATACACGTCTTCCCCCATAGCAAGATTGCACGCAATTGCTGATGATAATGTACAACCTGTTCCATGAGTATTATTATTATCTATTCTCTCTGCCCTGAACCACTTAACACCATCTTTATCATATAATAAATCATCCGCACACGTAGCAAGATGTCCACCCTTTATCAAAATGGTATTATTGTTTTTTTCAAATATCTTCTTTGCGGCAGTAACCATATCATTTACATCTTCTATCTTAACATCACTAAGTACCTCTGCCTCAGGAATATTCGGTGTAATTACTGTCGCCATAGGTATAAGCCCGTTAACTAAGATATCCATTGCATCATCATTAAGTAACATACAGCCACTTGTTGACACCATTACCGGATCTAAAACTATATATTTCGGTTTATAATTCTCTAGATATTTAATAATAACCTTTATAATTTCTACATTTGATACCATTCCTATTTTGACTGCATCAGGAACAATATCATCAAAAACTGCATCTATCTGTTTACCTACAAATTCAGGTTCAACATCATATACACCGAACACACCTTTTGTATTCTGTGCTGTTACTGCTGTTATTACACTCATTCCAAATACATTATGTGCCGACATTGTCTTTAAATCTGCCTGTATTCCTGCACCACCACTTGAATCTGAGCCAGCTATAGTCAAAACTTTTTTTACTTCTTTCATATTCATCTCCATTCTATTCTACTTCATAAATAATTTTATCATTTTTACAACTAATGGTGTAGTCTCATAAGACATAAGTGTTTCTCTTGCTAATACCGGGTCGTCAGTAATTATCATGTCTGCACCATTTTCTATCATATCATTTATTGCTTCTGCATTATTTACTGTCCAGACATATACATCTTTACCGGCATTATGTGCATCATCGATAAGTTGCTCTGTTGCAAATGAATAATTTATACTAAGTGCATCTGCATAGGTTACTCCTGAGAAATCTCCATATGCAACATGAAGTATATATCCCGTCTTAATTTCAGGGTCGCTGTTCTTAACTTTCTTAAGTGCTTTTGCCTGAAATGAAGTAACTACACAATCGTCTTTCATATCATATTCATTAATAATATCTACTACTGACTGCTCTAGGTTTTTCTCATGTCCGGTTAATTTTATCTCAATATTTAATTTAAGTCTGCCCTTTGCCATCTCCATAACCTCTTCTAGAGTTGGTATATGAGTATCCTTAAATTCATCTGAAAACCATATGCCGACGTCAACATTTTCTATTTCTTCATAGTTGACTGTCCATATATTATTCTTAATACCTGCCACACGTTTCAAATTAGAATCATGAAGTACAACAACTCTTCCATCTTTTGTCTCCTGTACATCTAATTCAACATAATCAGCTAAGTTATCAATTGCCGCTTCAAATGCAGGGATTGTATTTTCAGGTGCTTCAGCTGAATATCCTCTGTGTGCTGCAATCATTGTTTTCTTTAAGAACTGTACATTTGAAGAACCTCTGAATATACCAAAATCAAAATTAATATATATTACATTCATAATCGTAGAGATAACTACTACAACCGATAATATCTTCTTGAATTTCGACTTTGAATATTTCTTTTTCTCAGCGAACTTTGGTATTACCATTTCTTCTCTGATTTTATGCTTTCTTGCAAAAAAATATCCTGTAAAATATGCAAATGTAACAGGAACAATCATACACAGATAAATCGTCTGCCCTATCTGATAAATGATTTTTGCCACATTTAATGAAATATTATATGCAAGTTTCTTCTTAAGTATAAACTTTAAACTATAAGTAATTATCGCATTTATAAGCGTATATGAACCGACTAAAACTAACAATAATATTGCCTGCCACAACACAAAACCAATTATTAATCCAAAATATTTCTTTCTATTCAGATTAATACTGGCTTTTCTTGAATTTTTGAAATTCATCTTCTCAGTTGTATAGTAACTTATACAGTTAATCCATCTCCATGCAAATAACGACAACACAATATATGCAACCAGAATGATTAATGTTATATGTTTCTTCGTATTTAAGAATTCTATTACAAATACAGGAATCTGCATAGATGTTGCATAACTTGATATGGCTGCCATATGTGTAATTGGAAGAAGTAATAACACAAAGCCAATCATAAGGATGTTATTAGGATATATCAGCCTTAATGCTGACATTGTTCCTGTTTTAATCATATCTACTACAGAAACCGTTCCTCCATTATACGATACATTATAACAATGAACTATCGCACTCATCTCTGCTAACGAAAATATAGCCATTAATAAAAGTACAATGAAAAGTATCGCAATGGTGGTCGGCTTCAATATGAAATCTACCACTCTTGCATTAGTAAGATAATTTATCCCCGCAAGTCTTAAGGCAATCTGTACAATTTTCACTAAAACAGGGGTAAATATGGCGGTTATGAACACTTTATATATTGCTTCAAAAATTATAATAGACTTGATATTTTTCTTTAACAGATGAAATGCAATCTCAAATCTGTTTCTTCCGTTTTTATCACTCTTATCCATCATAATTTTTTACCTAGAAATCTTGCTCTTCTTATATATGCAAATGTCTTATCTTCACCTTTTTCTGCCAATATCGTAAGTAAATGTTCTAACTCTCTGGAGGTTTCAGGTTCAATATTTCTTCTAGCCTTACCATTATTAAAATATTGTAACGGACAAGTATCATTATATGCATCACCTTTATATATCTTACCTGCTGCAATTCTGTCACAAAACATTTCTATAACATATCTCTTAGGCATCCTGACAGGAGTCATCATTCTTGTTTCAGGATTATAGTCTGTCCAATATTCAAAATGATGCTTATTTCTGCCTTTATGATGCATCCATGCTTTCGAATATCCGTAGTCCTCCCTCTCTCCTTCGTTAGGACTTCTTGTTCCCTGATAATGCATTACGCCTACCCAGAATTCCGATGGAGAATATTTTGACATATCATGCATTAATCCCTGCCAGAAGATTCCTGCCCTGAAACAATTCTTCATTACTTCATGTCTATGTCTTGTAATTGTTGTAAAATGTCCCTTTAGATTATATATAAACTGCTTAAATTCCATTTTTTAGCCTCTTTTCCTTTTAAATCACGACAATCAAATCTCGTTAATTAATCCATAATTAATTCATTCATAATCAATTAAATCGTAGTTAATAAATATATTTTCATAACTACCTAAAAATCAAACAGCTAATAAAGCGCCTAACTCCTTTATTAGCTGTTGATTAAATATCCGTATTTATTAATTACTAATTTTTAGCTGAAACCATCTTCTTGGTAACTGTATTATTTGTATATAAATAATCTGTAGCTGCATCTCTACGCATATCAAATAGTAATTCTTCTTTAGTATACTTAGATGATACTTCTTCTACTGTACCAAGATTGTACTTTTCAACATATTCCTTAAGCTTTTCATCATAGTTATCATCTGTGATATCGATACCTGCATCTTTAACAAGTGCTTCAAGAACTAATGTCTGCTTTGTCATATTAACTGCCTGCTTCTGTAAATCTTTGAGTGATGAACCTGCTGCTGAAAGATAAGCCTCTAATGTTGATCCAAAGTATGATGCATAAGTTTTATAAGACTGGCAAAGTGCATTGTAATTCAAATTGTATACAAATGCAGGGCAGCCTGTAACTTCTGATGCCTCAACAACTTTATTAATAAGCTCTGACTCTGCTGTTGTCTTAGCTGAATCTGCATTTTTTTCTTCAAGCTTTTTCTTTGTTCCCTCTTTATATGCATCTAATGTATCATAGTCTGTTTTCTCAGCTATAAATGCATCTGTAACTTCAGGAACTACCTTCTCCTGAATAGATTTAAGAGTTACTGTATATGTAACATCTACTTTTTCTGTTTCTGCATTCTTATCTGTACCAGACTCTGTATTAACATCTTCCTGAACGGTAAATGTAATTGAACCATTAATTGAAAGACCAACTAATTTATTCTCAAATTCCTCGCCCATATTTCCTGAGCCTAAATCTACTGTATAATCTGTCTTAGTTTCATCATCCTTACCTGCCTGTGACTTTATATAATCAATCTTCACTCTGTCACCTGACTGTGCATTTCTGTCTGTAATATCGTTATATGTTGTATTGTTTGATACAAGTGAATCTAACTGTGACTGAACATCATCATCTGTTACTATTGTGACGTTTTCATCAACACTTAATCCTGTATATGTACCAAGTGTTTTAACATAATCATTAATATCGTATTCTACAACCTTTCTGGCTGATGCATTGTTATCTTTTTTGCCACAACCACTAAACATTGTAAGTCCCATAACACCAACAAGTGATAAAACTGCAACTTTCTTTATATTGTTTTTCTTCATTGCTATATTTCCTTTCAATACACGTATTTCATATTCAAGTAATAATGTGATTTTCTTCTTTAAACCACAAACAACTATTGTCTAATATATCACACTTCACAATTACTGTCAAAGTTATATTTTTTTAAGCGATGGAGTAAAAAAAATGTAACTTTATAAACCAGAAGATATGAATTCTCACCACCAAGCAGTCGTAGTATATAACAAAATTATACTTTAAAATAAGCAACTAATCCTGCTTCCCTCATTACTTTTCTCTATGTGAATTTTCTTGTCAATACGTTCATTCAATTCACTTATATGTGAAATTATACCTATCATTCGCTTGCCATCACTTAAATCATTTAAAATATTTATTGCTTTCTCAAGTGATTCGTGGTCTAGTGAGCCAAAGCCCTCATCTATAAACATTGAGTCTAATTTAATTCCACCTGCATATCCCTGAACAACATCGGATAATCCAAGTGCCATAGATAATGATGCCTTAAATGCTTCACCACCTGACAGAGTATTAACACCTCTTACCTTACCTGTATAAGCATCTTTAATATCTAACTCTAAGCCTGTCTGTGCCTTTAGGTTATTATCTCTCTTCTTTAATAACTCATATCTTCCGTCTGTCATTTCTGTAAGACGTTTATTTGCAGCATTTATAATATATTCAAAATACGTTCCCTGAACATATCTTTCAAAGGTTATCTTATCCTTGCCACTAATCATTCCATTTGCAACATTTGAAAGTTTCTGATAAATAAGATATTCTTCAATAACATTCTTTCTCTCATTAAATGTTTTTCTGATATTGGCAATTGCTTTTTCATTATTTCTTATTCTATATTCTGCATTAACAGACATTTCTTCTAATGCTTTTAAATCTTTTTCAATAATAATCTTTACATTAATGACTGCCTGTGTATCCTGCCAGTCGATTTTCCTATCTTCTATAGAAATTATGCCATTATTTATATAAAAGTTATCTTCTCTATCTGAATTTCGTACCTTAGCTTCTAAATTGATGATATATCCAGAGATTTTTGCATCAATACTTTCTATTTCATTGCCAATTGCTTTAATCTGTCCCTCTAATCCCTTTTTCTCCTCACTTAATTCTCTTAATTTACCTGATAATTGTTCAGAAGCCTTATCATATTTCTTAATCTCTGCATTAAGTCTGTTAATTTCTGTTTGTGCAGCCTGTTTAGCAGGATAATTAAGTCCCTGCTTTATCTTTTCTACTTCTGTGTTAGTTTTTGCTATCTCGATTAAATTAGCATTTATTTTATCTGTAGCTGATTGTATCTTTGAAGCATTCGAACTTATCTTTTCTTCACATTTTGTTATCTTGTCAGATATATTATCATTTTCGTGGATAAATTGATTGTATTTTAATATCTTATTATTCAGTTCTGCTATTTCACATTTGAATTTATCACTTAAACTTTCTACTTCTTTGTAATCATTATAATCGACTAAATCACTTATCTTCCTACCTGATTCATCATACATAGACTTTTCTGTCTCTAATTTACCTTTAATATGGCTGTAATCTGATCCGATTTTTTCTAATTCCCTTACTAAATCTTCTGCAATTTTCTTTTTCTCCTTAACTTCCTCCTGCGTAGCTGCCTCTAACGATAACTTAGCAGGTTCAGGGTGGGATAACGAACCACATACCGGACACTTTTCCCCCTCTTCTAAATCTTTTGCCATTATTCCTGCCTGTGCCCTTAAAAAGCTTTTCTCTGTCTTATCTGCAATTGCTTTGGCATTATCTACTTTCTTTTCTTTTTCTAAATATTTCTGCTTTTCTTTCTCCAAACTCTTATTAATTTTATCAATATTTTGCTTTCTTTTAATAAGCTCATCTAAAAGTGTATTTTTGTTCCCGTAATCATTTTGCTTTAATTTATATTCATTTAACAGCTTTAAAGTATTATGATATTCCTTTTCTAAAGCTTTCAGGTTATCTAAATCTTTCTTTAATTTTTCCGTTTCTTTATTTAATTTGATTAAGCCTACATTTTGTTTTTCATTGTTCTCTCTTAATTCAAGCTCTTTCTGTATTGTTATATCAAGTTTCTCGTATTCATCTAATTTGGAATTAATTTCATTATACAGTATAAATTTCTTATCTCTTTCATCTTTTTTTGCATTGTGTTCATCTAATGCAAAAGTAGTTTCTTCTATTGCTGAATTATCTTTTATAATTGTACTTTTCAGTTTTTCTATTTCGGCAGACTTATCTGTTTTCTCTTTATATAATCTGATTAACTCGCTTATATTTTTATGTAGCTCATCATATCTTTTTCTCTTGTCATCAGCCTGAATTTTTACTCTTTTATCACTCCCAATAATTTCATCTATAAGTTTAATAAATTCATCTATTCTGTTAATATTTTTCTCACTTATCATTAATTTATGCTCTATAGAATACTCTGATGCTTCATCGCAGACAGTATCATTTTCATACTGGAATATACTTTCTTCAAATTTACTGTTAATTTCTTTTCTTTCAAACATTTCCATTTTAAGCCTGCTCTGTATATCTAAATATTTACCGGTATTAAAAATATCTCTGAATATCTTAGAACGGTCATCTGTTTTAGCTAAAATAAGCTTTAGAAAATCTCCCTGTGCTATCATTGCAATATTTGTAAATTGCTCTTTAGTAATTCCCATTATGTCTACAACATTATCCGTTACATCACCTGCCTTGGTTACAACTCTGCCATCAGGATATTTAAGAATCGCATCTGCTGCCTTTTTAGTATAGCCTGTACCTTTCTTTTTCTTTCGCAGATACTCAGGACTTCTTCGTATATAATATTCCCTGCCATTGCATTCAAATGTAAGTTCTACATAAGTCTCTGTATCATCATCTGCAAAATCGCTTCTTAAACTGTTGCTTTGTCTTAGATTTCCACTTGCTTCACCGTATAATGCGAATACAATTGCATCAAATATAGTTGTCTTACCTGAACCTGTATCTCCACTTATCAGAAATAATTCATTATTGATTTTTGTAAAATCTACATTTTCGACATTACTGTAAGGACCAAATGCAGACATCTCTAAATATATTGGTTTCATACTTTATTCACTCCATTAATTATATCGATCATTACTTTTTCTTCATCTTCTGTAAGTTCCATATCCGTTCTGTTTTTAAAGAATTCTTTAAATAAAGTTAATTCATCTTTTTTCTCGACGTTATCAATATTCTCTACTTTGTTATGTGCCCTTGTTCTTGAATTATCAAAATCTAACTTAAGCAGGTTGACATATACTTCTTTAAGCCTCCTCATCGCATCAAATACTTCGTCCTCATCAGTAATCGTTGCCTGAATATAGTCATTTACATTTCCATCTTTGTAAATATCTTCTGATAACAATTTATTTATAGGACCTTTTATTTTTCTCGTATCATTTATTGGAACAACTGGTATCTTTTCTATACTGATATTTTCCTTTTCCCTAAAATCAATTATAGTAAATGATTTCTTCTGGTCAGTTTCCGAAAATGAATATTTTAGAATAGAACCTGCATATCTTACCGTTTCTCTGCCTATATGCTGTGGTGCATGCAGATGTCCTAATGCAACATAGTCAAATTCATCAAATATTCCCACGTCTATATTATCTACGCCACCAACACTTATAACTTCTGAATCTGATAATTCATTTTCATATCCTATACAACTTACAAACTGATGTGCAACTAATATATTTCTTTCGTTCCTATCTATATCTGTATTATCTATGATTTCTTTTACATTTCCACTTCGTAAATACGGCATTAAGTATATATTTACCTTGCCATATTCATCGCATAATTCGTAGCTTTCAAGCCTTGCATTATCTACATCATAATTAAGTGGTTTAGAAATATATATGGAATTGTTCTTAAGTATATCGGATGCAAATGACATTCTCTCCGCTGAATCGTGATTGCCTGGAATTATATATACTTTTATATTTAACTCATTAAGTAATGTCAGAAATTCATCAAATAACTCGACCGCCTGTCCTGATGGCATAGGTGTATCATATATGTCTCCCGCTATCAGCACCACTTCAATATTATTGTCTCTAATTACGTACATAGTCTCTTCGCACAGTATATGTCTTTGTTCTTCTAACATACTGTAACTATGAACTTTCTTCCCGATGTGTAAATCTGCCAGATGTAAAATTCTCATTTGAAATACCTTTCCTTAATTATTTTTGTTGTGTAATATATAAATGTTAAATATTCATAATAAATTGCTAATTTGTCATCGGTGTTTTTGCTCTTTGTAAGATTATATATATTATCTGCCAATACACTTAACTCAAGCTATTATCGCAATAAATTCAAACATTTGTATATCAATGCCACCAAATAAGAGATAAAACTACTATATAGTATACCATATTTCATCTCTTATCTGAATAATTTTAAATATTTTAGGCGTGATAAACTATTATTGTCCATTTGGACATCTCCTTGTTGTAATGATTTTGTTTACTACTCATTTTTCGGAACACGAAAAATGAGTAGTGAACAGGGCCTTGTCCTAACGAAAAAGGGACCATCGCACTAATTTCTTAATGCGACAGCCCCTTCTCTTCTAATATGATTCTTCTAAATTATGTTCCTAATAACACTTTACCATTTCCTTCTTAAGTCTTCCAATTATCTTCTTCTCAAGTCTGGAAATATATGATTGTGAGATGCCTAACATATCGGCTACCTCTTTCTGTGTCAGTTCTTCTCCATTTTCGTTATTAAGTCCAAATCTTAACTCTATTATGGCTCTTTCTCTTTTATTAAGTTTAGAAACTGCCTTAATAAGAAGTTTTCTTTCTACTTCGTCTTCGATGTCTTTATATATAACGTCCTCATCTGTGCCAAGAACGTCTGATAACAATAACTCATTCCCATCCCAGTCCACATTAAGTGGCTCGTCAATAGACACTTCCATTTTCGTTTTGCTGTTTCTTCTAAGATACATTAATATCTCATTTTCAATGCACCTTGATGCATATGTAGCTAATTTAATATTTTTATCCGGATTAAACGTATTAATAGATTTAATAAGTCCGATGGTACCAATGGAAATTAAATCTTCCACGCCGACACCTGTGTTATCAAATTTTTTAGCAATATATACCACTAATCGTAAATTTCTCTCAATTAATGTGGCTTTTGCCTGCGTTCCCTCCTCTGTAGAAAGTTTTTCAATTACCATCTGCTCTTCTTCAGCTTCTAATGGTGGTGGAAGCACATCAGCGCCTCCTATATAGTGAATATCCCCTCGCTTTGCGAACAAAACATTTCTAATGCCAGGTATAACTTTGAACTGTAACCTATTTGGAATAGATACTTTTATGACCATTGCAATTCTCCCCTGCTTTCTAACTTTTCAATAATATCTGTTTCGATATTATATACGGCATTTAATATTCTAAACTGATACTTAACATTTATTATCATTTATGCCGTCAAATGTTTCCCTGTTAAGGATAACGGAATAATTTCCCCGTTTAGATACATTTCCTGTGTATATTCCAATTATGGGGTTATATAAGAATTTAGGTTCATCATCGACTAATACGACCATTTCATCCATTCTTATTCCGTACATTATTCCATCTTCTTCACCTATCGAATGAAATGGAATTACGTAAATATTTTCTTTTGCTTTTTCATCTCCCTCCAGTAAAGGCTTTAGTATTTTATATTCTGCTATATGTACCATTTTCCCGCTTACAGGTTCGGTAAGTCCATTTCCGGTATCATATAGTCCCCGTACTACAACAGATTTACCTCTAAATGTAATCTTTACATCATAATATAATTCCATATCTTTTCTGACGCTAAAGATAATTCTTACAATTGCACTAAGCAGAATGTATGCCAGTACAGATACCAATATAAATTTTCTTGCATTTACAACCTTATTAGAATTACCACTTAATACGTTTCTTACATATTTTCCGATAACAGTGGAATAATACAGATAATTAATTATTCCCGACATTGTAAATGAAACAACAAATAATAGAAATACATTTTTAATGTATACAGAAGCACTCGTAAATCCAAATGAAATAAGTACCATCACAGCTGCAATCAAAATATTAACAAGCGTTATTTTAAATAAGTGGTTAGTAAGTGGTTTTATAACGATAACACTGTATAAAGCGCCACAGCCTGCTCCGGCTAATTGTCTTATTCTTTTTTTCTTTACTTTCGCTATCCTTGATGTTATAAGGATTATCATATAATCCATTATGAAGTTAATCATAAAAAAAACATCAAGATAAACTATATACACCCTGTCATTCATATTTTTTCTCCGTTCTGACAAAGTGTATTATATATTATCCTGACTTAAAAGTGTGTCAAAAGCTGTAGACCAAACATAATAATTTATCTACAGCTTTTGACAATTTTATATACCTTTTTCCATATTTTACGTTATTTATACACATTTATATGAGAAATTTAGCATTTTCTGCTCCGCCGCAGTGCGATCCTCGCGGAGCTTTTTTGCTTACTAGTACAATTTCGCCGAAATTTCCTAGTAAGCAAAAAAGAGTAACATTCAGGAATTATAAATGTTACTCTTCTACATTGTTATTTATATTCTAAATTAAAGCTTCTTAGTTGTTTCTATTCTTCTTAAGAAATTCAGGTATGTTAATTCCACCCTTATCTTCTGCTGGCTTTGGAGTAATAGGCTGCTGTGGTCTTGTATATGTAGACTGTGGTCTTGATGTTGTACTTCCTGCCTGTGAATTATATCTGAACTCTGTCTTTGGTACAATAGGTTTTACAGATGGTTTCTTATAATCAAATGTAGTTCTTGAAGCTGAACTTCTTGATGTTGAACCAAATGCAGGCTTATTATTCTCTTCAAGTCCTGTAGCAATTACTGTAATTGTACATTCATCAGGATATGTATCATCATATCTTGCACCGAAGATAATCTCTGCATCTTCACCTGTTAAGTCCTGAACATAGCTTGCTGCTTCATTTGCTTCTGCAAGGCTTATATCACCTGATATATTGATAATTACGTGAGAAGCACCCGCAATAGTTGTCTCTAGAAGTGGACTGGTAACAGCTATCTGAACTGCTTCATTTGCCTTGTCGTCTCCCTTAGCAACACCGATACCGATATGAGCAACACCCTTGTCTTTCATAACAGTCTGAACGTCTGCAAAATCAAGGTTAATAAGTGCAGGAACATTAATTAAATCTGTGATTCCCTGAACTGCTTGCTGTAATACTTCATCTGCTTTCTTAAGTGCTTCCGGCATTGTAGTTCTTCTATCAACTATCTCTAAAAGTTTATCATTAGGAATGACGATTAATGTATCTACATTCTCTTTTAATTTTTCTATTCCACCAAGTGCATTGTTCATCCTTGCTCTTGCTTCAAATCTAAATGGTTTTGTAACAACACCGACAGTTAAGATGCCCTGTTCTTTAGCTACTTTAGCTACAACTGGTGCAGCACCTGTACCTGTTCCACCACCCATACCGCATGTAACAAATACCATATCTGCACCTTTGAGTGCCTGTGCTATCTCTTCAAGGTTCTCTTCTGCTGCTTTCTCACCAACTTCAGGAACTGCTCCACATCCTAATCCTTTAGTTAATTTTTCACCAACCTGTAATGCTGTAGGAGCCTTACATAACTTAAGTGCCTGTTTATCTGTATTGATACCAATAAACTCAACTCCACCAATATTTTCGTCTATCATTCTATTAACGGCATTATTTCCAGCACCGCCTACACCTACTACAATAATTTTTGCTGCTGCTTCTGCCTCGTTTGTTGTAATTTCTAACAAGAGTTTGTCCTCCTTTAATACTATTCATTATTACTCAAATCTCTTTGATATAATCTCTAAAAAACATCTCATTCTATAATATATTCATTTTTAAAAATAATCAACTATAAATTTCTATTTTTAACAAGTTTTTAACATATTTTTATATACAATCCCAAATTTTTATATGTATATAGTAAACCTGCATATATAAATACCATAAGTTCCAGATATTGACTTCTTTACATAATCACTTAACAAACCATTTAGGCGGGTAATTTGTCAAAATATAATTTTATGATTTTTTAAATGTATATCCATCATTATTAGTATTATATTTCTTTATATCGAGTGTGCCGCTTAGTCCCTGAAGATTAGGCAGCATATCATTAAGGCTTCTGATTTTGTCATTCATATCCTCGCCTGTTCCTAATTCGACTTTAATTTGTTCTATGTAAAGTGTAACTTCTTTATTATCTGATATGTATATCTTGTCCACTGCTATTCTATATTTCTGTAATATCTGGGTTGTATCAAGTATAAGTCTGAATACTTTATCACTTCCTACCGGCAATGTCTCATAAAGAATTATACTGTCGAAGTTTAAACCTGTTATCTTAGGTATTCCTTCAATAACCTCTGTAGAACTTTCGACAATTGTTCCATCTTTATCAAAATACATATTGCTGCCCATATAATTAACATAACCGATTATTTTCTTTTCATATATGGTAATCTTTACGCTATTCAATGATGTTATCTTCACATCATATTCATCCACGAAGGGAATTACCTTCTGTTTGCTGAATTTTGTCTTATAATAAAGTACAAACGGGTTTCTGTCCCAGTCTGACCTGAATATAAAACTTATCATTTCTTCTTTGGTATATTTCTCATTTCCCTCAATAATAATATTTTTCTCGCTTATTCTCTGCATTGCAAAAACTCCTGCAATACCACAGATTATTAAAAAGATTGTTGCTATCAATATTATAATTTTCTTTCTACTCATTTTTTCTCCATTCCGAAGTGTATCCTAAATATCCCGTTTAATCCATAAGCTCAATATCGGCCCCTAATTTTCCTAAGTCTCTTTCGATTGACTCATACCCTCTTTTAATAAATTCAGCATTTTCTATTATGGTATGATTTTCTGCAATCATTCCTGCAATAATAAGTGAAGCACCACCTCTTAAATCAGTTGCCTCTACTTTTTCACCATATAATTTATCAACACCATTAATCAATGCTATTCTGTCGCCAATTATCTTAATGTCAGCTCCCATTTTATTTAACATTTTAGCTGTGCCAAATCTGTTTTCAAATATATTTTCAATAATTATTCCACTTCCTTTTCTTCGTGATAGCAATGTCATCATCTGCGATTGCATATCAGTTGGAAAACCCGGATATGCAGATGTGGATATAATTATATCTCTTTCTGACTTATAATCTTTGCAGGTCTTACTAACCCACATTTCATCATTACTAATTTTATATTTCATTCCGAACTTTTCAAGTTCATTTAATATCGATTTATCAAAATTCTTATTTACATTTAACAGTCTGACTTCTCCGCCTACTGCTGTAACTGCTGCTAAATAAGTTCCACATACTATTCTGTCACAACTTATATCTATGGTGGTATCTCTAAGACTTTTTACACCCTTTACTACTATCTCATCTGTTCCTGCACCTGTGATATCAGCCCCCATTTTAATCAAGGCTTTACACAGATTAACAATCTCTGGCTCTTTAGACACATTAGAAAATGTTACGCAATATCCATCCGATAGAACTGCTGCAAGAATTCCATTCTCCGTAGCACCTACACTTCTTACCCTGAGCCTTATATGGTTATCTCCATTAACTCTGCCCCCGCAGATTAATTCAGATGTTTCTTCATTTTCATCTATTTCATATCCCATTTTTCGTAAAATATCTATATGGACATCTATTTTTCTAAGACCGATATTACAGCCTCCGGGATATGAAATTTTACACCAATTATTTCTACTAAGCAATGCACCTGCTAACACTATTGATGACCTTAATTTAGTAACATCTTCTTTCGGTATGTCAGATACATTAATTTTGTCGCTGTCTAATTCTAATATATTATTTTCAAACTTATAATTACAGCCTAAATGCTTTAATATTTTAAGCATAATTCTTACATCTGATATGTCCGGACAATTTCTCATAACTGTCCTTCCTTTATTTAAGATAGCAGCTGCAATAACAGGTAATGCTTCATTTTTTGAACCCTGAACCGTGATCTCACCTGATAGACCATAAGTCTTTCCGACTCTATAATACATAACGACACCAACTATTCTGCCTTTATGTATTATATGCATCTGTATTAACTATGTGATATCCTTTACTCAAATTTAATACGTTTAGATACAGCAAGCACAATACCTATTTCAATTAGCAGACACAATATCGACGATCCACCATAACTCATGAATGGTAACGTTACACCTGTATTAGGCATTGAGTTAGTAACAACGGCTATATTCATAACTGTCTGTATCGAAATATGTGCCATAACACCGACTACTAACATTGAGCCAAATAAATCAGGTGCATTATTAGCAACTATCATAAACCTCCATATCATAAAGATGAACATTAATATTACCGCTATTCCACCGATAACACCTAATTCCTCACATATAACCGTAAATATCATATCATTTTGTGCCTCTGGTACATATCCAAGCTTCTGGATACCATTTCCAAGTCCTTTACCAAACAGGCCGCCTGAACCCAGTGAATATAATGACTGTAATACCTGAAATCCACCCTCATCTGCGAATTTCTCAGGATTTAACCATACTCTGATTCTTTCAAATCTGAATGGTTCAATCATTATCGCTCCAGCGACAGCTGCCACTCCGGCACCTATCATAATTACGAAATATGATATTCTAGGACATGCCACAAATAACATAACCACACCGATTCCAGCTACAATAATAGCTGAGCTAAGGTCTTTTGTAATAAGTGCTATAACACCTGCAGATATTCCTATGAATACCATGCACAATAGAAATGTTCCGATATTCTTAAGTTTTTTCGCCTTCTTTTCTATAACAAATGCCATAAATACAATGACACCTATCTTTACAACTTCACATACCTGAATTGAGAAGCCTGCAATTGATATCCACCTTGATGCACCATTCGCACTTATACCTATTGGTGAAAGAACCATCATAGCCATTAGAATTGAACCAAAATATGCAGCTAATGCAACTAACGGTTTCTTAAAAATATGATAGTCAAATTTAATAACTACTACCATAAGGATAACTCCGATAACTGCTGCCTTAATCTGGCTTATTACATAGTATTTAGAGTCACCAAACTCCATTGATGCTTCATAAGAACTTGCACTATATAACATTACAAGTCCGAAACCCATCATAAATATGGTTATAAAAAGCAGGCTATAGTCAAAATATTCTCCACTTCTGGTTTTTCTTATGTTCTTTTTTGTGTCTCTACTAGTATTCATTCTATTTGCCAAAATAATCTCTCCTTAAAGATTGCTAACATACTCCTTAAACAATTTTCCTCTTTCTTCATAGCTCTTAAACATATCCCAGCTTGCACATGCAGGTGATAATAATACTACGTCACCCGGTATTGCTAAATTTGCTGATGTATTAACAGCCTCTTCTAAACTGTCTACGAATATATAATCACGATATCCATGTTTATCTGCTGTTCTTGCAATCTTCTCTTTAGTTGCACCTAATAGAACTAATTTCTTAATTTTGCCATTAAATGCATCAAACCATTCATCATATTCTGAACCTTTGTCATAACCACCTGCAATAAGTATTGTAGGACAAGTCATCGCTTCTATGGCTTTAATTGAAGCATCTGTATTAGTTCCCTTAGAATCATTATAATATATTACACCATCTTTCTTAGTAACATATTCAATTCTATGTTCTACTGCATCAAAATCTCTGATGGTATCTCTGATAATGTCTGCTGGAACATCCATATTAACAGCTATTGCCACTGCTGCCATTACATTTTCAATATTATGTATGCCCACAAGTTTCATATTATGCGAATTGCATATTAAGGTTTCTTTCCCGTCTTCTCTGTATACAATATTCTCTCCATTTAAGCATACACCATTCTCCAGACTAGATCTGCTGCTAAAAAATACTACTTTATTCTTTAATTTTTTCGCTTCTTTTCTAAGTATTGCATCTTCGTAATTTAATACGCAGATTTCATCAGGATTCTGATTCTTTGTTATACTCATCTTAACATTTGTATAATTCTCCATTGTATAATGTCTGTTCAAATGGTCAGGAGTAATATTTAATACTGCTGTAATAACAGGGTGAAATTCATCTATTGACTCTAACTGAAAACTGCTTATCTCAGCCACTATGACTGAATCATCTTCTGTATCCATAGCTACATTAGTATATGGTATACCAATATTTCCAACTATAAATGTACTCTTAAAGTAGTTCTCCATAATCTTTCCCGTGAGAGCCGTTGTCGTTGTCTTACCATTAGTACCTGTTATTCCGATTATCCTTCCTTTACCAAATCTGTATGCTAATTCGATTTCGCCCCAGATTATAACACCTTTATCTCTTACCCTGTTTACAAATGGTGCATCAATTGCTATTCCGGGACTTATAATCATTATATCTGTTGCATCTATTACTTCTTCAGTTAATTCACCGATTACCACATCAATATCTGCATTGTCTGCCTTTGCCTTTATATCCTCAACTTTTAATTTGTCATTTCCGTCATAAATTGTTACTTTCTTTCCTGCTTTAACAAGAAGTTTTGCTGCTGCAATTCCGCTTATTCCTGAACCTGCAACAAGGTATCTTTCACTTTTCATATTTCCTCCATTTCAAGAATCGAATTCTTTAATTAAATTCTTTATATTTATAATTGCCATAGGCAATAGTCTTAAACAAAACATCATCTATAATGCCAGATATGCAATCAGACACATAACTGCTGTTATTGTTGAAAAAACCGTTACTACTCTTGTCTCCGACCAGCCACATAATTCAAAATGATGATGAATCGGAGCCATTTTAAATATTCTTTTTCCACCTGTTATCTTAAAATATGTCACCTGTATAATTACTGACAATACTTCTATCATATATATAAATGCAATAATTAGCAGAAATATCGGCATATTCATTACATATGCCGTAGAAGCCACAAAGCCTCCAAGTGCCAGTGAACCTGTGTCTCCCATAAAAACTCTTGCAGGATATACATTGAATAACAGAAAGCCTAACAGACTTCCAACCACCGCACCTGTAATAAATTCAATTCCACTTGCCGTCATATATGCAATAACTGTGAAAAAAACTGCAATCATTATTGTAACACCTGTTGCTAATCCGTCAAGACCATCTGTAAAATTTGCGCCATTAACTGTGCCTATTACCACAAACATTAACATCGGCACGAAAAGATTCCCAATATCAAGATATTTTCCATCATATATACCGCCCGTAAACGGTATAAGCATCTTAGTTCCCGCAGGCGAGAAATTTACTATATAGTAAGCAAATATCGCTGCGACTATAACCTGAAGTCCCATCTTCTGCCATGCTCTTAGTCCTAATGAACGTTTCATAACTATCTTAATGTAGTCATCTAAGAAACCGATAAGTCCAAAGCCTAGTGTTACAAATAAAATCGGTACTATCTGTTTATATTCTTTTATAAAACATAGTGATGTAATAACTATTGAAAACAATATAATCAGACCACCCATTGTCGGTGTTCCTGTTTTCTTTAAGTGATCCTTAGGACCCTCTTCCCTTATATTCTGTCCAAACTTTAATCTCTTAAGAAATGGTATGATAACCGGACATAATGCCACGCTTATACCAAACGAGATTAAAACAGATAAAATCATCTTTGTCTGCATCTGTCTATACTCCATTCCACACATAACTCTAGTATAATATTAATCTATTTAATAATCAATCTTTTTTAATGTTTAAATAAGGTAAAATATTTTCGTATAATTCCTGTATTACAGGCGCTGCAATAGTTCCTCCATAATATATACCAACCGGTTCGTCAATTATGCACATTGCTATAACTTCGGGATCATCTGCTGGTGCAAAACCTATAAATGATGCAATATATTTTCCTGAACCTCTCGGAAGCTTCTGTGAGGTTGCTGTCTTGCCTCCGATTCTGTAACCTTCTACCTGACCTTTTTTACCGCCTCCCTCTGCTACTACCTGTTCAAGAATATATTTCATAGTCTCACTTGTCTCTTTATTAATTACACTCTCTCTTACATTATAATCAAATGTTTTAACAACATTATTATCACTGTCTGCTGCATACATTCCAAAATGAGGTGTTACAAGATTTCCGCCATTTATAACTGCACTGGCAGCAGTAAGTAACTGAAGTGGTGTTATCTGAAATGACTGTCCAAAGGACATTGTAGCAAGTTCAACTAAACCGACATTTTCTATCTTGTGAATAATTGTTCCAGCTTCACCAGGCAGATCAACTCCTGTTTTTCTAAGTAATCCAAGTCTTTTCATATAATCAAAATATCTTTCTGCGCCGATTCTCAGACCAACTTCTATGAATACCGGATTACACGAATTCATTGTTGCCTGAACAAAATTCTCTGTTCCATGTCCTGTTGTCTTATGACATCTTATTCTTCTGTCCTCTACTATCTTAAAACCCGGACAACTGAATACGCTGTTTACATCTACGACTTTCGTTTCTAATCCGGCTGTTGCAGTTACTATCTTAAATGTCGAGCCGGGTTCATATGTATCATTAATACATTGATTTCTCCACATTTTGTTAAGCAGTTTCTGATATTCATCACTATCCTTTGGCACATCGGTTTCATAATTTAATTCAAACGGTGTATTTAAATTAAATTCCGGGACATTTACCATGGCATATATTTCACCATTCTTTGGATTCATAACAATTATAGATACATATTTAGCCTGTTTCTTCTCTAATGCCTTATTAGCTGCCTGCTCAGCATATTTCTGTATATTGACATCAAGACTTGTATGAAGAGTTTTTCCCGCTATCCCCTCAACTCTGCCCTCTGCTAATTCCGGCAATTCCACTCCTTTTGCATCTGTAAATGTTAATATTTTTCCCTTTGTTCCTTCAAGATATTCTTCATATTCTACTTCTAATCCGACTATTCCCTGATTATCCGCGCCTGTGAAGCCTAATACTTTTGATGCCATAGTATCATATGGATAATAACGCTTATAATCTTCATCAACTTTTACACCATCTAAATTATAATTTCTTATTCTGTCTCCGACTTCCTTTTCCACATTTGATTTTATCTTCTCCCTTACACTTATTTTCTCAACACTTTTTCTGATTTTCTCCTCACTCATATCAAGTTCTCTAGATAATACTTCAATTACCTTTTCCTTATCTGTTACCTGGCTATAAATAACAGAAACGGTGCATACTGTCTTATTCGTGGCAATAACTACACCGTTTCTGTCTACTATTTCTCCTCTCGGAGCCTTTATCTCTCTTTCCCTGTCATGTAATTCATCAGCTTTCGCCTGGTACTTTTCAGATTGAAATATCATTATGTATACAAGCCTTGACAAAACATATATTGCTAATATAAGAAAAATACACATATATATCACAATTTTTCTTCTGATACCTGTTCTCTTGCTATACATATAACCTCACTTTATACTCCATTTTACCGACAACCTATGTCAGTAGAATTATTTCAGGATATTAATTGCTATTATTATAATTTATTATAAATACTTAATATTATTCCAATTACAATGACCTATAAGACACGTTTTCATAGAATTCATCTATTCTGTCGTTGTCGTTACATTATCGCCTGATGGTTCAACATCTTCAACTATCGGACTGTTATCTTCATAAGCCTCATCTTCACTAGGACTCATAGGAACTGTTGGCTCTGTAGATTCCTGTGTCTCTTCCGGCTTAGTTGTCTCTGGTTCTGTAGCAGGCTCTGTAGTTTGTACTTCTTTAGTTGGAAATACATCCATATATGGAAGTGCTTCTGTCATAATTGCACTAAATAACTTACATGCATATGAACTGCTTCCCGGATTATCTACCTGTGGAGCATCAACTATTGTATAGCATACTACCCGTGGATTATCATAAGGTGCAAAACCTAAGAATGATAATAAATATGTCGTATCAGATTTATCATGGTGCTGTGCAGTACCTGTCTTACCACCTACGTCATATCCTTCAACAGCTGCTGTCTTACCTGTTCCTCCATTAACGGTATTCACTAATGCCTGTCTTAAGAAATCTGATGTGTCTTTAGTTATAGTCTGCTTTATAAGTTCTTTATCATAATTAGCTACCACTCCGCCATTAGAGTTAAGTATCTGTTTTACAACATGAGGCTTATAATAATATCCTCCATTAATTAATGAAGAAAAACCTGCAACCATCTGTATCATATTAACATTGAAGTTCTGTCCGAATGAGTTAGTAGCTAAATCGGCTACCTGCATATTATCTTTCGTGTATAATAATCCTTCGCAACTTGCTTCACCCGGCAGATCAATTCCACTTCTCATACCAAATCCGAATATTGACTGATATTTACAGAATGTATCTACACCCTCAAATGCTGCTATCTGCATAAGACTATCGTTACATGAATTCATAATTGCCTGTTCTACATTAAGTGTTCCATGTCCCGAAGTTTTATGACATTTAATATAAAATCCACTTATTCTTTCTCCGCCATCACATAAGAATGTCTGGTCTTTACTAATCTTTCCATCTTCTAATGCCCCTGCAATTGTAAATGGTTTGATTGTAGAACCTGCTTCGTAGGTATCACTCACGCAGAAGTTTCTCCAGATTTTAGAAAGATTTTCTATCTTCTGTTCATCACTCATTGCTTTGATTTCTTCATCTGAATAAAACCCTTTCAACTCTTGAGGATTATTCAAATCATACATATTATTACTGTCAGCCATTGCAAGAATCTCACCTGTATTAGGATCAGCCATTACAACTGCAACATTTGTAGGATGATATTCCTCAACCCACTGTTTAATATATTTCTCACAGATTGTCTGTAAGTTTAAATCAATTGTCGATACTACAGTATTTCCATCTGTAGGTTCTTTTACAACCGGGTCCATTGTATTATCTTCATTTACATATCCGTATTTTCTTCCGTCTATACCATTTAAGTAGTCATTATAATACTCTTCAATTCCCCAGTTACCAACATTTCCTGCCACAGTGAAACCGATTGTTCCACTTGCAAGTGTGCTATATGGATACATTCGTTTGTATTCTTCCTCAAACCACACACCCTTTACATCAGGATTATTCTTTGTATCACTCATAAGCTTCTTAAATTCTTCTATCTGTTCATATTTAAGTTGCTTTTCTTTGATTACATATCGGCTGTCTTTATTATCCTGTATTAATTTAGTAAGCTCATCCTTAGAATAACCAAAACATTTAACAAGTGCATCAACTGTTGGTTCTAAATAATCTTTATTCTCAGTAAGAATTACCTTAGGATCAATTATCATATTATATACTTTTATACTGGTAGCTAATACATTTCCATCCCTATCCGTAATATTGCCTCTCTTATACGGAAGAGTTTTGCTAGAATATGTCTGCTGTGACAGTACAATTGCTTCATACTTCTCACCTGATTTAGCATATATTCTTGTAATTACTACCCCTAAACCAACCAAAGCCACCAAGACACCTATAAATAGTCTTGCCAGCTTTGCTTTCATACTTCTTGTAAATATTCTTAATCTCTTCCCCTTATTATTTTTCTGTCTATTATTATATCTTTCCATTGTAACCTCCGTTATCAGAGTACATATCTATTAAATATGTACTATTTTTCCGGTACATCATTGTATTGTTTCATATACTCACTTTCAGAACTGTCATAAAATGATATCTGATTTTTGCCAGCCTGAATCATTCCTAATTGTTCTTTTGCAACCTTTGATATATTTTCAATATCCATATAACTGCTTATCGCATAATCTAACGAATCATTCTGTGCTTTTAATGACTCAACACTTAATTCAAGTGAAGCAATATTTGCCTTTGCAGATGTAATATCATCTCTTATTGAAAGATATTTTGCACATGCAAAAGCCATAGCAATACAGCATACAGCTAAAACCATAACATATCCCTTGCTCATTCTCAAGGCTTTTTCACGGTTCTTATATATCGCTGAAGATGTATTTACTCTTTGATTGCCTATATATGTTCTTGGTGATCTTGCCGGTAATTCCTCTACACTCTTTTTTCTTACTGCATTTCCTTCAACATAATCACTATAACTAATATAATTCTTCTTGTAATTTCTTTCGGTAGCCATCAGTTAACTCTCTCCCTTTCGCTATATTTTACTGTTCATATTTCTTTTTTACACTTTTTTGTTTTATATCTGACTTTCGAATTTGTTCTTATATTTATTATTCTTTTTATCTTTGGTATCTGACTTCTATAATATTCGTCTTTCGAATACTCTTAATTTTGAACTTTTTGCACGTTTGTTCTCGATTATCTCCTGTTCGCTTGGAACAATCGGCTTTCGTGTAATAACTTTGCCTTTCGACTTCTTACCACATACACAGACTGGAAAATCCGGTGGGCATATACATGGGTTCTCATTATTTCTGAATCTTGTCTTAACGATTCTGTCCTCTAATGAATGGAATGTTATAATACTAAGCCGCCCTCCGTCATCTAGTAAATCAATCATTTTATCAATAGAATTGTTTAAAACTTCTAATTCTTTATTGAGTTCAATTCTGATTGCCTGAAATGTCTTCTTAGCAGGATGTCCGCCATTTACTCGCATTTTCATAGGTATTGCCGCTTTAATAATGTCATTAAGTTCATATGTTGTCTCTATTTCTTTCTCTTTTCTGGCATTAACTATATGCTTCGCAATATTTTTAGCAAATTTATCTTCGCCATAATCTCTTATGACTCTGTATAATTCCATCTCGCTATAATTGTTAACGATATCTTTAGCTGTCATCGGGTTTCGCACATCCATTCTCATATCTAATGGGGCATTCTCTTTATAGCTAAAGCCTCTTTCAACAGTATCGAGCTGATGTGACGAAACACCTAAATCCAGCATAATTCCATTAACTTTGCTAATGTTTAATGATTTAAGTATATTATCAATATCCACGTAATTGCTTCTTACTATTGTCACCTTGTCGCCAAACTCAGCCAGACGTAAGCCCGCTGCTTCTATTGCCTCCGCGTCCTGGTCAATTCCTATGAACCGTCCATGTTCTCCCAGTCGTTTGCACACTTCATAAGCATGTCCGCCTCCGCCAAGAGTGCCATCTATATATATGCCGTTCGGTTTAATATTTAAGCTGTCCACTGTCTCGTTAAGTAAAACCGATTTGTGTACAAATTCCAACTTTTCCTCCAATCTGTATCACTCCATTGATACACTGACTAATACACCAAAATATATTTTAGAATTCAATTCCCAAATCTGCCATTCGTTCTGCAACATCGTCCATTTCTTCATAATCAAATGTCGCTGTTTCTTCCCATTTCTCCTTGCTCCAGATTTCTATCTTCTTGCCAACTCCGGCAAAAACAACATCTTTCTCAAGTCCGGCAAATTCTCGGTGATTTCCTGGTATAAGTATTCTTCCCTGCTTGTCTAATTCTACCTGCGTTGCTGCTGATAAAAAGAAACGTACAATCTTTCTTGTATCACCTTTTCCCATTGGTAATTCACTCAGTTTACTCTCGAATTTCTTCCATTCCTCGTCTGGATAAATGTATAAACATCCATCAAGTCCCTTTGTAACAATAAAATTCTCACCAAGTTCTTCTCTGAACTTAGCTGGTACAATAAGTCTTCCTTTAGCATCTATTGAATGATTATATTCACCTAAAAACACTTATCGCACCTCCTTTGCACCATTGTTACATATTCGTCCGTTCGCTATAGTGATTTTCTGGTTATCTACCACTTCGTGACACTTTTAATCCACTTGTATCCACTTTTCACCACTTATGGGTAAATTTTAACTCAAATCTATCTAAATAGCAAGTGTTTTTATGTAAAATGTACAAAAAAAGAGCCTACAAAATATGACTTTGCATATCTTGTAGACACCTCTTTTAAAGCAACTATATATTGTGTTTGTTTTTATTTCTCACACTGTTCTATTTCTCGCATATACTCTGATATATATTTCTCATCAGCTTGTTACAACCAAAGTAACAAAAAGCAACTAATTTTATTGTATGCTCTGCTTCATATCTCTTCGTAATTTACATCTGTTTCTTATTATTATCGTTATTCCTGCTATAATAAGAATAATTGAAACTACCTGTGATATAGCGATTCCAATTCCCTTTATTACTAACTGGTCTGTTCTCAGGCTCTCAATAAAGAATCTGCCGATTCCATATCCAATCATATATATACTTGCAAGTTCTCCCTCAAATTTCTTATGCTTTCTATATAACATAATACCGATAAACAGACATAGATTCCATAGTGATTCATATAGAAATGTAGGATGCACCTGAATATATTCGATTCCATTTACCACTTTAATGTGATTTGCAACTGAATCTGATATAACTCCTCCCACTTCGTCTAATTTTATCTGCATTGCAAAAAGATTGTTCGTATATCCTCCAAATGCCTCCCTGTTAAAGAAATTGCCCCATCTGCCCATTATCTGTCCTATCAGAACTCCTAAAATAACTGTATCTAATATCTTAGGAAATGACATTTTCTTAATTCTTGAATAGATAAATGCTGCCAGACCTCCACCAAGAATTCCACCATAAATAGCAAGTCCACCATTTCGAAGATTCAATATGGATAACAAATCATTCTTGTAATTATCCCATTCAAAAATAACATAATATAATCTTGCTCCGATAATCCCACATATTATCGTTACAATGGTAAGGTCATAATAGTTATCTACATTCTGACCTGTCCTCTTTGCTTCCTTATAAATCAGCAGCATCGCAATTAACATACCCATTGCAATAATAATTCCATAATATGCAATATCAATTCCGAATATATTTATACTTTTTCCCATATTTTTAATTTCAAAACCAAGATTTACAAATCTTATACTGACTGCACCAAGCATTTCTATTCCTCTTTCATTATCAAATTCTTTCTCTACATTATACCCTCCCACTCCTATTTTCACAACCTGATTTTAACACTTCTTATTCTGCAAAGTTTCTTTCCTCACTAATTATAGTGCTATATTTTGACTTTTATATCGTTTTGTGTTACTATTTACAATTAGTTAAATTAAATTTCTATGGATATTTTAAATACAAACCATATGAGTAAAAGAAAGGATTATAGAAAAATGAAACTTGGTATCGTAGGTCTTCCTAACGTAGGAAAGAGTACACTTTTTAATTCATTAACAAAAGCCGGTGCAGAATCAGCAAACTACCCATTCTGTACAATAGACCCAAATGTTGGTGTTGTAACTGTTCCGGATGACAGACTTAATAAACTTGCTGCATTATATGATTCAGATAAAATCACACCTGCAGTTATAGAATTCGTTGATATTGCCGGTCTTGTAAAAGGTGCTTCAAAAGGTGAGGGACTCGGTAACCAGTTCTTATCAAATATTCGTGAGGTTGATGCAATCGTTCATGTAGTAAGATGTTTCGAAGATACAAATGTTATCCACGTAGACGGTAGTGTAAACCCAATGCGTGATATCGAAACTATCAATTTAGAATTAGTATTTTCTGATATTGAGATACTTGAAAGAAGAATTGCTAAAACATCTAAAGGTTCAAGAAACGATAAAGCACTTGCTAAAGAACTTGATTTATTAAATAGAATCAAAGAACATCTTGAAGAAGGCAGACTAGCTAAGAGTTTTGAACCAAATGATGATGACGAAGCTGCACTTCTTGCTTCTTATAATCTTCTCACATATAAGCCTGTAATCTTCGCAGCTAATGTTGCTGAATCAGATTTAGCTGACGATGGTGCATCTAATGAAAATGTACAAAAGGTAAGAGAATTTGCTGCATCAGAGGGCTTTGAAGTATTTGTTATTTCTGCACAGATTGAACAGGAAATATCAGAATTAGATGATGATGATAAAGCAATGTTCCTTGAAGAATTAGGATTAAAAGAATCAGGTCTTGATAAATTAATTAAAGCCAGCTATAAATTATTAGGATTAATCAGTTATTTAACTGCCGGTAAACAGGAGACAAGAGCCTGGACAATCAAAGAGGGTACTAAAGCTCCAGGTGCTGCCGGTAAAATTCATAGCGACTTTGAGCGTGGTTTCATCAGAGCTGAAGTTGTCAACTATCAGGACTTACTTGACTGTGGTTCTTATTCAGGCGCTAAAGATAAAGGGCTTGTAAGACTTGAGGGTAAAGATTATGTTGTTAAAGACGGAGATGTTATCCTTTTCAGATTCAATGTTTAATTATTAATTGTGTTGATTACTAATCCTAGCTATCAAACATTCTGTCATATAGTTCTATTATATAATAAAAGCCGATAAATGATGTATATCTATAACATTCAGATATACACCGTCTATCGGCTTTAACTATATTTGACTATCTAAGTTTTATATAATTTTATTATTCTTATTTATTTCTTTTCGACTTCGAAATGTGCATAATTACCATTTGGTGTAATAGTACATATATAATCATTCAAAGTAATTTCTATTTTATCATCTTCAAGCTTCACATTCGTAAAATCTTTATAATAAGTCTTTAAATATTCAAAATCGCACTTGATTAACATATCCTCTTTTATAGTTCCAACTGACTCATCTAATACAAATGTTGGAAAAGGTATACTTATATAATTTGATTCAATAGTATCAGTTTTTTCTTCATAGTCTATAAATTTACAAGATAATATATATTCATATTTTTTTAACCAAGGATAATCCGGTTCATAATTTGAATCAAATACATCTTTTAATTTACTTATTGTAAATAATTCATTATCATATACAATTACTATTTTATTAAATTTATTATCAATATATGTATTATTATACTGTTCCTTTACTTTTGTAAATAAATCTTCCATTGAATATTCACAACTAAAGCTAACTGATGTGCCATTGAATTTAAGCTTATGATTTTTTATTTTAATATTAAAGTTATCATAATTACCTAGTAATCGTTCTATTTCCACTTTATCATTATTATAGTAGAATATTGTATGATTTAATATCCATGTAAGACCAACTATCCCTATAATTCCAAATACTACATATAAAATTATCTTTTTCTTGTACTTTATACTGACTGCTAATAATATAGCAAAAATTAGTATAATAACTAATAACATTATCAGTGCCATAACTCTCTCCTTTGCATACTATTTTATTCTAATTGTATTGAATGATCCAAAGCCTGATGTAATTAAATCATATGCAAATGCTTTATAATCTATAAATCTTCTAACAGACTTCCATCCATCATAAACCTGTATCATATTGTAAGTTATTATACCTGATTTATATATAGCATAGCCGCTTACTGTAACTGTATGATTTCCATAAAATCCTCTAGCTAAATTCATAATAACAGGTCTATTTGCATCAATCTCTTTTTTTACTTGTTCTTTAAATGACCATAAATATATACCTTTACATTTTGCCTTTTTATATCCATAATTATGCAGTACTTCTTCTACTATATTATCAATTTTCCAAAAATCTGTACCTTTCTCCGGAGTATAGCCATGCTTTACCGCTACTTTTCTCACTTTAGTATAAATATCATTAAAATTGCTATTAATTTTTTTATACCCATTTTCTTTGTAATAGTCTAATATTCTTGTTATTGCTGTAAGTGTACAATTATTTACTGCCTCACTATTTTTATTTTCTAAAGTATACATTATGAAGTTATTCATCTTTAAATATTTTGATGACTTTAATTTTACATTCTTATGATATTTATCTTTTAAATACGCAGGACAATCCTCAATGCCTCCATATCCACTTCCACTTTGGCCATTATATCCCATAAATATTTCATTGTTTTCTTCTTTATCTATATTCAACAAATTATTTATTTGTGAAACACTATCCACTTCTGTACTCGCAAGTAATTCAATTGTCAAATTATAAAGTGCTTGTTTTCTTTCTTCTAAGAACATCTCGAAATCTTCATATGATATTTCCAATCCGTCAAATGTTTGAAAACACTGTTCTAATTCATTCCAAAAATAAAATTCAGAGTTAGAAAGATAATATACTTTTTCTCTTTCTTCTGGTAATAATAAATTATCTACTATTTCTTTAACTAATGTAGTCTTTGTATGTGTTGCAATTGTTATATATCCATATTCATTTGTATTATTAACGCAAAAATTATATCCCATATATGTATTAACATTATTTGCATCATACAATTCAATTTGATTTCCTAAATTAATTTCATATAAATCATTAACTCCATATTGTAATCCTATAATTTTCCTAACTATCTCATCATAGTTCATATTAACTATACTCGTTACACTGTCGCCATAACATTCTGATAAATCTGTTATATAAGTAAAGCTATCATCAACTGTAGCGGCGACATCTAGCAATTCATCATCAATTTCTACATATTCACCATTGTTTTCAAAATCACCAGATTCACTTGCATATGCTGAAAATATAATTCCATGCATCATTAATAAAAAGCTCGTACATATAATCATAGCTTTTTTTATATAATCTCTTAATACCTTTTTCATCTTTTTGTCCTCTCTTCAATTCTTAATATACTTTCTTATATTTATGTTTAAATACATAATATTAAATTCACATTTATTCTTATGTATACATTTCCATAACTCATCTCCTTTCACATTCCTATTAAAATCAGATACATAATCTATGTGAATTTACTATTTCACAAATATTTTATTTGATATTTAGCATCTATAATAAAATATCTGTCCATTTATTTTACAATATTTTAAAACAATATAACAATTAGTTTCCGTTGGTTTTAAAAAAAATTTTTTAATTTTTTTCTACACTTTATACTGTTATTTATTAATTTTCGTTACTTTCCGTTGGTTTTCGTTACTTTTATTCTCATCACTATTTAAAATATAGTTATATAGTAAAATATTTTAATGGCTACCCTAACCATCAAGTGTTTTGTCTTATAGCTCAAGTTTTAATTTACAATGCTAATCATATAATAAAAGCCGATAAATGATGTATATCTATAACATTCAGATATACACCGTCTATCGGCTTTAACTATATTTGACTATCTAAGTTTTATATAATTCTATTATTCTTATTTATTTCTTTTCAACTTCGAAATGTGCATAATTACCATTTGGTGTAATAGTACATATATAATCATTCAAAGTAATTTCTATTTTATCATCTTCAAGCTTCACATTCGTAAAATCTTTATAATAAGTCTTTAAATATTCAAAATCGCACTTGATTAACATATCCTCTTTTATAGTTCCAACTGACTCATCTAATACAAATGTTGGAAAAGGTATACTTATATAATTTGATTCAATAGTATCAGTTTTTTCTTCATAGTCTATAAATTTACAAGATAATATATATTCATATTTTTTAACCAAGGATAATCCAGTTCATAATTTGAATCAAATACATCTTTTAATTTACTTATTGTAAATAATTGCTAATAACATAGCAAAAATTAGCATAATAACTAATAATATTATTAGTGCCATAATTCTCTCCTTTGCATCCTATTTTATTCTAATGGTATTAAATGATCCAAAGCCTGATGTAATTAAATCATATACAAATGTATGATAACCCATATGCTCCTGTTTAATCATTCGATTCAATCAATATAAGTGTTCCACTATCAATATGAATCTCTGCCTGTTGCCCTACAATCTCATTACTTACTCCAAGGCTAATATTCTCATCAATTTTAAAATCGAAATTTGATAAATTCCACTTCATTCCATTCGTTGTAATTCCTGATACCACATCACTCATAGGAATCATTGAAACGTATTTATACTCATCTTTAAATATAGTAATGTCTTTTCTTTTCGTTCCAAGCAACCTTATCCTGTTATTTCTACTTACAATAATTGCCTCCACACCATTTGCCAATGCCATCTGGAGAAGCTGAACATTTGCAAGGGTATGGTCTAATCTTGAACCTGTTCCACCTAGAATACTTATAGAGAAGCTTTCCTCTTCAATTGCTATATTTATTGCAATCTGAGTATCCGTAAAATCTTTATCAGGTTTAAAACGTTTAATCTTAACATCATTCATATTTTCATACTTAAATAGTATCAGAGGACTGATTGTGTCAAAATCACCAACTATGTAATCAGGAATTATATCAAGCATTTCCGCTATCTTTAGTCCGCCGTCTACTGCAATGACAAATGTAAAATCATTCTGCTCACAATATCTCTTAGCATAATCAATATCTATGTCACCGCCTGTTATAATCAAAGTATTTTTCATTTCTCAAATATCCCCTTAAAACCTTTCACATTTTCTTCTATATTTCCATTGAATACTGCTGAGCCTGCTACTAAGACATTAGCACCTGCATCAATAATCATTTTAGCATTATTAAGATTGACACCGCCATCAACTTCGATATCTACATTGAGCTGTTTGTCATCTATCATTTTTCTTAAAGCTTTAATTTTATCTGTAACATTTTCAATGTACTTCTGTCCGCCAAAGCCCGGGTTAACACTCATTAGAAGCACCATATCAACATATTCTAAAATATATTCTAATTCAGATAATGGTGTTGATGGGTTAAGCACAACGCCTGCCTTACAGCCACATTCTTTTATAGCCTGTACAGTTCTGTTAAGATGTTTACAGGCTTCAACGTGTACAGTTATTAAATCTGCACCTGAATCTGCAAATTCTTTGATATATCTTACTGGTTCATCAATCATCAGATGTACATCAAATGTCTTATCCGTAACTTTTCTTATAGACTTAATTACCGGTAATCCAAATGATATGCTTGGCACAAAACTTCCGTCCATAACATCAATATGTATGTAGTCTGCACCTGCATCTACAACTTTTTTCACATCTTCTCCTAATTTCGAGAAATCTGCTGACAAAATCGATGGTGCTAGTTTAATTTCTTTACTCATATCTCTACCTCCACGTACTCTTTTTATTTTTAATTTCTTCATACATCAGAATATAATTATCATATCTAGAGCGGTTGATTCCGCCATTTTCTACCGCTTCCTTTACGAGACAGTCAGGCTCATTCACATGAACACAACCCGTAAATCTACATCCATTATTATATTCAATGAATTCCCTGAAATAATTCTTAAGTTCTTCCTTTTCAAAATCATTTACATATAGAGAACTAAAACCCGGAGTATCCATCAGATAAGTATCATCACTTACATTAAATATCTCCGTATGTCTTGTAGTATGTTTACCACGTTTGATTTTTTCGCTTATTTCGCCTGTTTGCGAGTTGGCTTCCGGAATCAATGCATTTAACAGTGATGACTTACCTACACCGGATGGACCTGCAAATGCAGTTGTCTTGCCATCTATTACTCTTAGCACTTCTTCAATTCCCATATTTTCCTTAGTTGATGTAAACATTACATGATATCCCGCTTTAACATAGATATCCCGTAGTTTTAGAATCTCTTCTTCATCTACTAAATCAATCTTATTAAAACATATGATTGTATCAATTTCATTTCTTTCCATCATAACTAAGAATCTGTCTAATAGATTTAGGTTAGGCATTGGATTAGCAATGGCGAAAACAACCAAAGCCTGACTGATATTAGATACAGCAGGCCTGATTAATTCGTTTTCTCTATCATAAATATTTATGATATTACCTATTCTATTTCCTTCATCAAGAATTTCAATCTCGACATTGTCACCAACTAAAGGTTTTATTTTCTTATTTCTGAATACACCTTTTGCTTTACATTCATAGATTCCACTATGTACAACATGTACATAGTAGAATCCAGCTATTCCTTTTATGATTTTTCCCTGCATATTTACCTTCATTCAGTATTATACTTACAATATTATACTTAGATTAATTTAAATACTCTACATCACAAGTATATACAACTGTACCATCTAATTTAACAGTGATAGTTGCTGATTTTGCTTTACTATCTACAGTCTGATTTATTGTAGCTGTTGAAAATTCTTCATAATTACCAAGGTTCTGTGTATAATTTTCTGTTTTATTAGAATATTTAACTTCTATATCAGCTACTAATTCACCTGATGTTATATCAGCAGGAACATTAAGATTATCTCTTGATATATTCTTCTTAACTGTCTTAGTTGTTGGTTCGGGCTCAGCAGGCTTTTCAGCAGGTTTTGGTCCCTTACTTACTGTATATCCTACTTTGCTTCCTTTTTCAACTGTACTGTCAGCCTGAACTGTCTGGCTGATAATCTTACCACTTGTTACAGAATCACTATATTCAGATTTTGCTTCACCTGCTTCAAGTCCATTTGCCTTTAATAATGCCTTTGCCTCATCTTCTGTTCTTCCTACAAGATTAGGAACTTTCGGTTTCTCTTCTGGTCCTTTACTTATCCAGATGTTAACCGTTGTTCCCTGTGGAACCTTACTATTAGCTTCAACGTCCTGTTTAGCAACCTTTCCTTTATCATAAGTGTCACTATACATTTCACCGACTTCGCCAAGCTTAAGTCCATTTGCCTCTAATGATGCCTTAGCTGCATCCTGCGTTGACATACCTACAATTTTAGGAACCAGCACCTCTGTTGAATCACTTCCTGAGCTTACATAGATTGTAATATCATCACCATATTTTGCCTGTGTATATGCAACTGGATCAGTACTTATTACTTTATCTAATTCCACACTGTTATCTGCTTTATATTCTAACTTAACCTTAAAACCTGCATCAGTTAAAATCTTCTTAGCTTCATCCTTAGTCTTTCCTGCTACATCTTGTACTTCAACATCTTTTGAACCACGGCTTACTACAATTGTAATTGTTGTATTCTTCTCGACAACTGTATCTGCATCTTCCGATGTACTGATAACGTAGCCCTCTTTAATCTTATTATCATACTCTTCTTTAACCTTATATCCTAATGTAGCAGCTTTAAGTTTCTCAATAGCTTCGTCCTGTGTAAGACCTACAACATTTGGTACTTTTGTATGTTTCGCATCTAATGTTGTCTCTGCTGTTGTCTTATCTTTCTTAGAAGAACCACTACAACCATTTCCTGCAAATGATATAACAACAAATGCAACAATTATTACAATTACCACGGCAGTAACTATACCACCGATTGCTATAATCTTATCTAACTTAGGATTATCGTCGTCTTCTAATTCATCTTCAAGATCATCGTTAACAACAACATCATCGTCATCATCAGGATCTAATAATTCATTATCCTTACCTATTACTGGAATATCTATATCCTGTCTTTCAAAGCCTGATTCTTTTCTAATCTGTGATACTTCTTCATCAGATATCATTCGTGTAGCACCATTCTCATCTAATGTTACCATTTGAACAAAATCTTCATCCGGTGATATTAATGATTTCTTTAAATCAGCTATTAATGATGATACCTTAAGATATCTTCTGTCAGGTTTCTTCTGTGTACATTTCTCAATTATCTTCTCTACACTTATAGGAAGATCAGGTACATATATTAATGGTGATGGTAATTCATTCTGTACATGTTGTAATGCAATTGATACCGTAGAATCTCCCTCAAATGGAAGTCTTCCTGTAACCATCTCATATAAAGTAATACCAAGTGAATAAATATCACTCTTCTCATCTATAAATCCACCTTTTGCCTGTTCAGGTGAAATGTAATGTACTGAACCCATAGCATTTGAGCTTATCGTATTAGTAGATGCAGCCCTTGCAATACCAAAATCTGTAACCTTTACTTTTCCTTCTTTAGAAATAATAATGTTCTGTGGCTTTATATCTCTATGGATAATATGATTATTATGTGCTGCCTCAATTCCCTGTGCAACCTGAATAAGAATACTTACAGCTTCCTTAACAGGCAGCTTACCTTTTCTTTCAATATATTTCTTAAGTGTTATGCCTTCTATTAACTCCATAACGATATAATAGATTCCATTATCTTCACCAACATCAAATACATTGACAATATTAGGATGTGATAATCCTGCTGCTGACTGTGCTTCAACTCTGAATTTAGACACGAAGTTCTTATCTTCGCTGAATTCTGGTTTCAAAACCTTTATAGCAACATATCTGTTTAATTTATGACATTTTGCCTTATATACATCAGACATTCCGCCTGAGCCTACTTTATCGATAATCTCATATCGATCACTGATAAACATACCTTTTCTTAACATAATTGCACCTCTTCTTAATCGGGTTCTACAAGAACAACTGAAATATTATCCTTGCCACCGTTATTATTAGCTACTTCTATAAGTTTATTAGCAATTTCTGATACATCGTTTCCTTCATTAATAATCATCTTCATATCTTCATCTTCTATCATATTCGATAGTCCATCGGAACACATTAGAATAATATCTCCCTTTGAGTATTCAACTTCAAAGAAGTCTGCTACAACCTCCGAATCGACTCCGATTGCTCTGGTAATTATATTCTTCTTCTCATGTGTTCTTGCATTCCTTCGGTCAATTTCTCCGAGATTAATCATTTCTTCTACTAAAGAATGGTCTCTTGTTATCTGCTGTATCTCATTATTTACAATATATAACCTGCTATCACCTACATTAGCAATATACAGTGACTTATCAATAAACGTTGCAACAACAAGTGTAGTTCCCATTCCTTCATAATCAATACTTTCTTTTGCTTTATCCATTAAAGCAAGATTAGCATACCTGACTGCTTCTTCTATTATAGATATAGGATTCTCAGCCTCAGAACCTTTTACAGAATCAAGAAACTTCTCAACCGTATATCTTGATGCCAAATCTCCTGCCTTATGTCCGCCCATTCCATCTGCCACAATGAAAAGGTTAGGTAAACTCCCTACTGGCTGCATTGAACAAAAAATATAATCTTGATTTGTTTGTCTCTTAGCGCCTATATCTGTTTTTGCATATGCTTTCAAGATAATACCTCCTTTTCTCCTGCTTCCTCTTCTATGAAACTCTTTCGAAGTTGTCCGCAGGCACCTTGTATGTCTGAACCCATTTCTCTTCTAACTGTTGCATTAATACCATTTTTTTCAAGATGTCCCTTAAATGATGCTATATTAACTTTTGTAGACCTCTTAAAATCTCTTTCTTTTATAGGATTAACCGGAATGAGATTAACGTGGCAATTCATTCCTTTTATTAAATGCACAAGTTTAGCTGCTTCCTCCTTTGTATCATTAACACCTGCCACAAGACTGTATTCAAATGTAATTCTTCTTCCTGTCTTATCAAAGAAATATTGACATGCCTCTAATACTTCTCTTATAGAATACTTATATGCTATTGGCATAAGCTGTTTTCTAGTCTCATCATCTGCTGCATGCAATGACAATGCAAGTGTTACCTGTACATTAGAATCTGCTAATTCTTTTATCTTCTCTGCCAGACCACATGATGATATTGTAATATTTCTTTGACTAATATGCAAGCCATTTTCATCAGATATAGTTTTTACAAAGGCTAAAACATTATCAAAATTGTCCATCGGCTCTCCACTTCCCATCAGAACAATATTAGAAACCCTTTCTTTTGAGTACCTCTGAATATAATAAATCTCTTCTAACATCTCTGATGGTTTAAGGTTTCTTACAAGTCCGTCTAGTGTAGATGCGCAGAAACGGCAACCCATTCTGCAGCCTACTTGTGTAGATATACATACTGAATTACCATGCTTGTATCTCATCAAAACGCTTTCGATTACATTTCCATCATTTAACCTGAAAAGAAATTTCTGTGTTCCATCTATTTTAGAAGTTAAAACCTGAACCATTTCTAATGATTGTATATAGAAATCATTATTTAACTTTTCTTTTAGATTATTTGAAATATTAGTCATATCATCGAAGCATTCCACAAGCTTCTGATGAAGCCATTCATATATCTGTTTTGCTCTGAATGGCTTTTCGCCAATAGAATTAAGATATTCCTTTAACTCATCAAGGCTATATAACATAATATCCTGTTTTTCCATGGTTATGTCCATACCTTTCTTATCTTTTGATAAATTTACTTATATAAAATCCATCAAAATCTCTATTCATAAATAACTGTACGTATCCTTTCTTAACACTTTCTCTATTCATTTTAATGTCTAATATACCATTATCTAAGTATTCTGTAAAGTCAGCAGGTTCAAGCCCCATCTCATTTATCAGCCATTCTCTTGTCTTATCATTTTCTAATCTGTTCATGGTACAAGTACTAAATATTAATATTCCACCCTTTTTGAGATATTTTACTGCATTTTTAAGAATATTCTGTGAAATTTTTGCTAATTCTTTCACACTGTCTTCTGATATATTATATTTTATATCTGTTTTCTTTCTTAACACACCCATACCTGAACATGGAACGTCAGCAATAACTATATCGGCTTTTTCATCATCTTTGTTTACATATACTGTTGCATCCTGTCTCTCTACAGTTATATTATTAAAACCGCATCTTGCAACATTTTCTTCTATCATCTTTACCTTACTGTCAGTTAAATCTCTTGAGTAAACCATACCTGTTCCATTAAGTAAATCTGCCATATGCATACTTTTTCCACCTGGTGCAGCACACATATCAATGCAGACCATATTCTCCTTAATGCCACTTATCTGACCAACTAACATAGAGCTTATATCCTGTATCTGTATATATCCTTTTCTAAATGCTTCTATGTTATCGATATTATCATATCCGCTTATAATAAGTGCATTATCTGCAAACTCTGATTCTACCGTATGTATTCCCTGTTCTTCTAACATAGAAATTACATTATCAGGTCGAGCCTTAGATGTGTTAATTCTTACAGTTACCTTTTTATCCTCTTCAATAAACATACTGTCTAACATACCAATGGTAATATCCTCACCATAATCTCTGATAAATGAACTTATTAACCATTCAGGCACAGAATATCTTACCGAATAAAAAGGTATCTTATCTTTATTAATATCCGGATATTTAATATTATCTTTATTCCTTGAAATATTTCTTAATACACCGTTTACGAAACCCGACAGATTAGAAAATCCCCGTTTCTTCGCAATCTTAACAGCCTCATTACATACAGCACTATCAGGAACCGACTCCATATACATAATCTGATACACTGACATTCTTAGAAGTTCTCTTATTAAAGGCTTCATTTTCTTAACTTTTGTCTTAGAAAATTCATCTATTATATAATCAATTGTTATCCTACGTTCAATTGTTCCCTCTGATACTCTGTTAATAAATGCCTTATCCTGTTTCTCTAAGAAATTATATTGCTCTAGCTTATCTCTTATTACAAGATGACTTAATCTGCCCTCTTCTAAAACCTGAATGAGAATTTCAATTATTATTTCACGATTATTCTTATTACCTGATTTCGTCATAGTCTTTGAATTATTTTGTATCTTTGTGTTTTTCTCTATCTTTGAAGTAATGCCTGTTTTCACACTCTCTTTATTCATCATAAAAGAGTTACTCCTTTTTCTATTTTATAACCCAGTAAAAATGCAGAAGTCTCCATTCTCTTTTTGCCTTCTAACTGCAATTCATTAATTGCTAATGTCTTATCACCTGTTTTAACATATATACAGTTCTTATCAACATCTACAATTTCACCTGCGACTCCGTCATATTCTTTATCTATTACATCTGCATCCCATATCTTTAATGTTTTATCATCTAATTTTGTATATGCACTTGGCCATGGATTAAGTCCTCTTATAAGTCTTTCTATTTCTATAGCTGGTTTATTAAAGTCAATTTTACCAAACTCTTTCTTAAGCATCTTAACGTGACTTGCCTCGTCTTCGTTCTGCTTAATCGGAGTAATAGTACCCTTTTCGACATTTTCTAGAGTCTGTACAATTAATTTAGCACCAACTTCAGATAATTTATCAAACAGACTTCCTCCTGTTTCTTTTCTGTCTATCTTAATTTCTGATACTTCTAAAATGTCACCTGTATCTATGCCTTCATTCATCTGCATAGTTGTAACTCCGGTCTTATCGTCACCATTAATTATTGCCCATTGTATCGGTGCAGAACCACGATATTTTGGTAATAACGATGCGTGTATATTAATACATCCATATTTAGGAATATCAAGAATCTCTTTAGATACAATCTGTCCAAATGCCACTACAACCATAACTTCGGGATTAATATCTTTTAATATCTTTACAAATTCTTCATCTCTTACTTTAACCGGCTGGTATACTGTAATACCATGTTTTAATGCTGCTTCCTTAACAGGTGTAAACTGTACCTGATTGCCTCTGCCTTTCTTCTTATCAGGTTGTGTGACAACTGCCTCCACTGTATGTCCTGCTGCTATAATTGACTCTAATGCTCCTACCGAGAAGTCAGGAGTTCCCATAAATACAATTCTCATATTCTATTCTTCCTCCACCATTGTGTCATGTAAATCACCCTCTACAAGGTCAATATATAACTTGCCATCTAAATGGTCACATTCATGACATAACGCTCTTGCTAACAGTTCAGTTCCTTCAACTTCTATTTCATTCATATCCTCATCTAAAGCAACCACTTTCGCATAATTAGGTCTTGTAACTGTACCTGCTTTACCAGGAAGACTAAGACATCCTTCTGTACCTGTCTGGCTGCCGCTTGTCTCAACTATCTTAGGATTAATAAGAATAATAGGGCCATCTCCTATATCTATTACAACAATTCTTTTAAGTACCCCTACCTGAGGTGCTGCAAGGCCTACGCCGTCTGCCTCATACATTGTTTCTAGCATATCATCAATCAGATTTTTAGTTCTTTCATTCATTACCTTAACTTCTTTACATTCTTTTCTAAGAACGTCATCGCCTACTGTTCTGATATTTCTAATTGCCATTTTTATCACCTTTTCCTTTTCTTTTTATAATTATAAATTCATAATCTATAACGTTATATAATCAAATGCATAAATCAAAGTAATTCTATAACTTATAATCTAATCACACTTTAATTTATATAATCTAATATCCTGACATAGGATTGTAATCAAACTGTACCGATACATCTTTATATTCGGTTACCATTTCAAGATATTTCTGTACTGCATTTTTGACTTTTATTATTACATTTTCATCTGTATGTTTAATATATATAACATTTCTGTAGACATCATTTATCTTAGAAACCATTGCTTTAGATGGTCCTAATATCATTAAACCGTCTATGTTACTCTTTTCTATTCTATGTGCTATATCGTCCACAACTTCTTGTGCTAATTGTTCATTTTTATCACTCACAAGTATCACACACATATTGCAGACTGGAGGATAACCCATCAACTTTCTATAGCTGATTTCATTTTTGTAGAATTCCTCATAATTCTGCGACACAGCCATCTGAATACACATTTCTTCAGGATTATAAGTCTGTACCACAACTTCTCCGTCTTTATCTCCTCTGCCTGCCCTGCCTGCTGCCTGGGTAAGCAATTCAAATGTCCGTTCTGATGCCATATAATCCGATGAAAATAACGATAAATCTGCTGCGATAATTCCTACTAAACTTACATTTGGAAAATCATGTCCTTTTACAATCATCTGGGTTCCTACTAAAATATCAGCCTCTCCATTTGCAAATGCTGACAGAATATTTTCATGGTCCTTTTTACCCTTTGTAGTATCCATATCCATTCTGAGTGTTCTTGCCATAGGAAATGTTTCATTAATTCTTTCCTCGACCTGCTCAGTACCAATTCCAAACCTTCCTATATATTTAGAAGAGCATACAGGACATACCTTGGGCATCGGTATTGAATACCCGCAATAGTGACATTTAAGTTTATCAACGCCACCTCTATATTTATGAAGTGTCAATGTAACATCACAATGTGGGCATTTTATCGATTTGCCACAGGAACGACATGATACGAAAGATGAATAGCCTCGTCTGTTAATAAATAAAATTATCTGTTCCTTTTTCGCTAACCTGTCTACAATCAGTTCTTTTAACTTAATACTAAGAATATCTCTGTTTCCAAATTCTAATTCTTTTCTCAAATCTACTATATGAACATCCGGTAATTTCTTATTATTTGCTCTTTTATCAAGTCTGTGCAAAACATATTCGCCTGATAATGCCTTATAAAATGTATTAACTGATGGTGTTGCCGAGCCTAATATTACTGTTGCATTAGCAATTCTTCCTCTTTCAATTGCAACATCTCTTGCATGATATTTAGGAACCTGGTCGCTTTTGTATGCACTTTCGTGTTCCTCATCTATAACAATAAGTCCGAGATTTCTAAACGGTGTAAACAGCGCAGACCTTGGGCCAATCATAATCTTAACTTCACCGTTCTTTGCCCGCTCAAACTGATCGAACTTTTCACCTGCCGATAATTTAGAGTTAATAATTGATACCTTGTTACCAAATTTCTTATAGAATCTTTTAATTGTCTGATAAGTAAGCGCAATTTCAGGAATAAGTACAATAGCTTCTTTATCTCTATTGATGACATTCTCTATAATATCCATATATACTTCTGTTTTTCCGCTTCCGGTAACTCCAAATATAAGATGTGTATTATTATTACCTGCATTTATATCAGCTTTTATGCTGTCTGCAATTTCTCTCTGCTTGTCATTTAATTCGATATTATAATTCTGCTCACCATAATCTTCTACAGGATTTCTATAAAATGTATCACGAATTATCTCAATTATCCCTGACTTCTCAAGATTCTTCAAAACCGCATCTGAAACTTTAAGCTTGTCTGTTACAATTTCATAAGAAATAATGGAATTTTCAGTGAGTTCTTTAATGACTGTAGCCCTTGCCACAGTATTTTTCATTCCACTGTATTTAGCATATAACTCAAGTGCCTCTGCCTTACTAACCTTAAGTTTTATATATTTCTTCTCAAGGCTTTTTACGGTTTGCTTAATTGGTATAACTGTTTTAAGTGCCTTATTCATTGTCGAGCCATAGCGTTCCTTAATAAACCACGCCAGAGCAATAAGCTGTGATTCTACTTTAAGACTGCCCTTTTTAATTCCGATTACAGCTTTTAACTTCTCAACATCATATAATGCTGTATCCGTTATCTCTAATACATAGCCACTAATAACCCTGTTACCTTTACCAAATGGTATTTCAACCTGAGAACCTATCATTATCTTATCAGTCAGATTATCCGGTATGATATATTGAAATGTTTTATCAAGTTTTTCATGTGAAATATCCACAACAATATTAGCAAATTTCACATTCTTCTCCATTCCGTAGACGTTTACGTCGAAGGAATCGCGGGCAAAATCTCAAATTTTGCCCTGCGATAATGGCTACTTTGTGACGTCTACGGCACAAATAGCTGTTTGAAAAATATCTGCATCGGCATTATTTTTCAAACTTTCTCCATTCCGCATTATTGCTTTATTTCTGTATCTCTACTGCATTTACACAATTCTTCATAAGCATTGCAATTGTCATAGGACCAACTCCACCCGGAACCGGTGTAATTGCACTTGCGTGTGGAAATACATCTTCATAATCCACATCACCGCATAACTTGTTATTCTCATCTCTGTGGATACCAACGTCTATAACAACTGCACCCTCTTTTACATATTCTGAATTAATAAACTGGGGTTTACCTATTGCCACAACTAATATGTCTGCTCTCTTAGCTACTTCTTTAAGATTCTTTGTATGTGAATGTGCAACCGTAACTGTAGCATTTTCTCTTAAGAGTAACATTGACATAGGCTTTCCTACAATATTACTTCTTCCTATTACTACACATTCCTTACCATCTATATCTATATTACTTCTCTTTAATAATTCAATAATTCCATAAGGTGTGCATGATATAAAGCCTTTTTTACCAATAGATAATGCACCGACACTCATTGGGTGGAAACCGTCAACATCTTTTTTGGCATCAATAGTTTCTATAACCTTATCTTCATTAATATGCTTTGGAAGTGGTAACTGGACTAAGATTCCGTTGACATCCTTACGATTGTTAAGTTCTTTAATAAGATTTAACAATTCTTCTTCAGTAGTGCTTTCCTCTAATTCATAAGATAAAGATTTAATTCCTATGTATTCACAGGCTTTCTTCTTATTTCCAACATATACGCTGCTTGCTTTATCATTGCCAACCTGAATAACTGCTAAAGTTATCTCAACGCCTTCTTCTTTATACTTAGCGACTTTCTCTTTTAATTCATCTTTTAATTCTTTAGAAATCTTTTTACCATCAATTATCTGTGCCATTATATCTTCTTACCTTCTTTCTCTAAATCTTCAAGTATCTCTTTAATAATTACTCTTTCATCAAAAGGGTATCTTACACCCTCAATCTCCTGATAATCCTCATGTCCTTTTCCAAGCAGAAGAACTATATCTCCGTCTATTGCATTTTCAATGCTGTATCTTATTGCTTCTTTTCTGTCAGGTATTACAATATATTTGCCATCAGTCTTATTAATTCCGACTTTGATATCCTCGATAATATCTAAAACATTTTCAAATCTGGAATTATCGGCTGTTATAATCGATAAATCTGCATATTTACCTGATATTTCTCCCATTTCATATCTTCTTAATTTCGAACGGTTACCACCACAGCCAAACAGACTTACAATACGTTTAGGATTATACGCTCTTATTGTTGTAAGAAGGCTTTCCATACTCATAGCATTATGTGCATAGTCAATTAATAATGTAAATCTGTCAGAAATCTTTACTGATTCTACTCTTCCCTTAACAAATGTATTTAATAAACCAGCCTTAATATCTTCACTGTTCACGCCAAATATCTCTGATACCATAATAGCTGACATTGCATTATATGCTGAAAATTTACCCGGAGTATTAACTTCGAAATGCTCATTAACTACTCCATGTGCATCAAAGCCTATTCCAATAAATCCCGGTCTTACAATGTATTCAATATTATCAATATGCAAATCTGCATTCTCGCTAAAGCCATATGTGTGCTTGTCACATACAGCTTCTTTCATCATATTTACAGCTTCTTTATCATCTATATTAAATATTCCATGCTTACATTGTTTGAATAAAAGGCTCTTACAATAGACATATTCATTATAATCAGCATGTTCATTTTCCCCGATATGGTCAGGCGAAAGATTAGTAAATACACCACAATCAAATTCTATTCCTGCTGTTCTGTTAAGTTTTAATGCCTGTGAAGAAACTTCCATAACGCAGACATCACAACCTTCTTCTACCATCATATTGAAGAATTTATGGATCTCATATGATTCAGGCGTAGTATTGTGAATCTCAAAGAATTTGTTGCCCATATATACACCAGTTGTTCCGATAATACCTACCTTTAATCCATGATGCTCTAATATGGTTCTTACCATAAACGTTGTTGTTGTCTTGCCTTTTGTTCCTGTAATTCCGACTGTCTTTAGTTTCTTAGCTGGATAATCAAATATTGCTGCCGACATATATGATAAAGCTATTCTCGTATCTTTAACTTTAATAACAGTTACATCTCTGTCTGTAAGTTCCGGTAAATCATTCATATCTTTTTCTACCACGAATACTTTACAGCCTTTATCTAGTGTTGCACTAATATACTTATGTCCATCAGTTACAGCACCAACAATACATATAAATGCATTGTCTGCATTTGCTTTTCTGGAATCATATACAACATCATTAATTACATTATCAACATTACCTTTTAGACATTCATAATCTAAGTTAACTAAACATTCTGATAATTTCATATGCACTCTCATTTCTGCGGTATATTTTATATTTTCAGAATAAATGATGTACCGCCAATCAATTATCCACTTATATATTATATTTCTATATTATGATTTTCGTGGCATAAGCCCCGATATTTGATGCCTACGAATTGTTCCGTGTTACACCCTGGCATCATATTATATTTCTATTTCACCATCAAATACGTGAGTTGCCTTACCTTTCATAATTACAGTACCATCTTCATAGTAAGTGTCTTTTAATTCACCGCCTCTGATATGGATATTAAGTTCTTCACCATATTTAGCAAAACCATTTAAGACTGCTGCTACTGTTACCGCACACGTTCCTGTTCCGCAGGACATTGTCTCGCCTGTGCCTCTTTCATACACTCTCATCTTGAAGTTATGGTCATCTATTACTTCAACAAATTCTGTATTCACCTTTTCAGGGAATAACTCCTGATTTTCAAAATATGGTCCTATTTCATCTAAATTAAGTTCATCAATTCCATGTGTGAATATTACCATATGTGGATTTCCCATAGATACTGCAGTCGCAACATATGTAGTGCCATTTACTGTCACTTCCTTTGCAATAAATGAATCTCCCTCTGTCTTCATAGGAATATCAGCCGGTTTTAATATTGCCTTACCCATATTAACTTCTGCATATTCGACCTTGTTATTCTCATCAACAGTTACCTTAATTGTCTTAATTCCAGAAGCCGTCTCTATCGTCATCTCTTTCTTATCTGTAAGATTATGGTCATAAGCATACTTTGCAACACATCTAATACCATTTCCACACATTTTACCCTCTGAACCGTCTGAGTTAAACATAATCATTCTTACATCTGCAACTTCAGATGGTGCTACGATTATAAGTCCATCGCTTCCAATTGCAAAATGTCTGTCACTTAGCTTTATTGCTGTTTCTGATGGATTATCTAACTTCTCTGTAAAACCATTCACATATACATAATCATTTCCTGTTCCATGCATTTTAGAAAATTTTAACTTCATAATATTCTCCATTCCGCAGACGTTTACGTCGGAGGAATCGCAAGCTTAATCTCAAATTCAGCCCTGCGATAAAAACTAAATATGACGCCTGCGACACATTTAGCGGTGCAAAAAATAATCGCATCAGCATTATTTTTCGCACTATTCACATTTCTTTAAAATAATCCCTCAATTACGCCTTCATTATTCACATCTATATTAAATGCAGCCGGTTTCTTTGGTAATCCAGGCATTGTCATTATCGCACCTGTAATAGCAACTACGAAACCTGCACCTGCTGATACATATACTTCTCTGATATTTACATTAAAGCCTGTTGGTCGTCCAAGCTTAGTCTGGTCATCGGATAATGAGTACTGATTCTTGGCCATACATACCGGAAGATTTCCAAAGCCCATCTCTGTTATCTTAGCAAGTGCTTTCTTAGCTGCTGGTGAATATGTAACATCATCTGCACCGTAAATCTTTGTTGCTATTGTCTTAATCTTATCTTCAAGAGACATTTCATCCGGATATAATACTTCGAATTTGCTTTCTTTTTTCTCTAATGTTTCTATAACCTTGTTAGCTAATTCAATTCCACCGTCTCCACCATTTTCCCATACTTTTGCTAAGGCGAATTCGCAACCTCTGTCCTCGCAGAATTTCTTTACAAATGCATATTCAGCCTCAGTATCAGTCACAAATGAATTAAGTGTAACTACGATAGGTACTTTATACTGTTGTAAGTTCTCAATATGCTTCTCAAGATTAACAATACCTTTTTCAAGAGCCTCTAAATTCTCATTATTAAGCTCTGTTTTAGGAACACCACCATTATATTTTAATGCTCTTACAGTTGCTACTAATACCACTGCATCAGGTTTTAATCCTGACATTCTGCACTTAATATCAAAGAATTTTTCTGCACCTAAGTCTGCGCCAAAGCCTGCTTCAGTAACAACAATATCTGCCATCTTAAGTGCTGTCTTTGTAGCTCTTACTGAATTACAGCCATGAGCAATATTTGCAAATGGTCCGCCATGCACTAATGCTGGTGTATGCTCTAATGTCTGGATAAGATTAGGCTTGATTGCATCCTTAAGTAATGCTGCCATAGCACCTATTGCATTTAAATCCTTAGCTGTTACAGGCTCACCATCATAATTATATGCAACAATTATTTTTCCTAATCTTTCTTTTAAATCATTCATATCATTTGCAAGACAAAGGATCGCCATTATCTCTGAAGCAACTGTAATTACGAAATGGTCTTCTCTTACAACTCCGTCCATTTTAGAACCAAGTCCAACAACAACATTTCTTAATACTCTGTCGTTCATATCCAGACATCTCTTCCATACAACCTGTCTTGTATCAATTCTTAACTCATTTCCCTGCTGGATATGGTTATCTAATAATGCAGCTAAAAGGTTGTTAGCCGATGTAATCGCATGGAAATCTCCTGTAAAATGAAGATTTAGCTCCTCCATTGGTACAACCTGTGAATATCCGCCTCCTGCTGCACCACCTTTAATACCAAAACATGGTCCAAGTGATGGTTCTCTAAGAGCAATAATTGATTTCTTATTTAACTTGCTTAATGCCTGTCCTAAGCCAACAGTTATAGTTGTCTTTCCCTCTCCTGCCGGTGTAGGATTAATAGCTGTAACTAAAACTAATTTACCATCTTTGTTATTCTTAATTTTATCCTGATATTCATTTGTTAATTTTGCCTTATATTTACCATATAATTCTAAATCATCTTCTTCGATACCGATTTTAGCAGCTACCTCTTTAATAGGTAACATAGTTGCTTCCTGTGCAATTTCAATATCTGACTTATATTTCTTTTCCATTTTCTACCTCATTTCTGCATATGTTTAATATGCTGTTTAGCCTTTTATTTTGTGTTTTCTAATCATATCATAACTAGTTGTTATTTCACAACCACTTATATTCTAACGAATATTTTCTCATATGCTGTGTAAATATATTTTAATATACAATTTCTAATTAATCTGTGTCTTTATGAAGACCTGCCTCGAACTGTTCAAGGGACATAAGAACTTTTCTTGGTTTGGTTCCCTCGTCAGGGCCAACGACTCCGGCTTTCTCTAACTGTTCTATAATTCTTGAAGCCCGGTTAAAACCTACTTTAAACATTCGCTGAATCATACTTGTAGAACCCTTGTCTTTCTCGATAACGAATCTTGCTGCCTCCTCAAATAAAACATCATTTCCATCATCATCTGCAGTCTGATTATCGTTGTCAGGCGTAGATATCTCCGCTTTAGCAACCTCTTCGTTATATTCGACATCTTTGTTATTATTAATAAGATAATTAACAACGGCTTGTACTTCTCCGTCCGATACAAATGCCCCCTGCAATCTTACAGGTTTAACATATCCTGATGGATAAAATAACATATCTCCATTACCAAGTAACTTCTCACCACCGTTGCAATCTATAATTGTTCTTGAATCTGTGCCAGATGAAACTAACAATGCAACTCTTGATGGAATATTAGCTTTAATAAGACCTGTAACAACATCTACAGATGGTCTCTGTGTAGCTATAATAAGATGTATTCCTGCTGCTCTTGCAAGCTGTGCAAGACGGCATATAGAACTCTCAACTTCTTTGGAGGCTACCATCATAAGATCTGCTAACTCGTCAATGATAATTACTATCTGATACATCGGTTCTAACTGTTCATTATCATCTTTATAACCCATTTGTTTAATCTTTTCATTATATCCTTTTATGTCTCTTACGTTATATTTTGAGAATTGTTTATATCGTTTACCCATTTCACCGACTGCCCAGTTAAGTGCACCTGCTGCTTTCTTAGGATCAGTAACTACCGGTGATAATAAGTGTGGTATACCATTATATACACCAAATTCAACCACTTTTGGATCGACAATTATCATCTTGACTTCTGATGGTTTGGCTCTGAATAAAATACTCATAATAATTGAGTTAGTAAATACTGATTTACCTGAACCTGTTGTACCTGCGATAAGCATATGTGGCATCTTTGCAATATCCGCTACCACAACTTTACCGGCTATATCCATTCCTGCAGCAAATGCTAACTTCGATGGATGCTTTGATAATTCTTCTGACTCAATTAAGTCTCTTAAGAATACAGAATCCCTTTCAGCATTAGGAACTTCTATTCCGACTGCTGCCTTGCCTGGAATAGGCGCTTCTATTCTTATATCCGCTGCTGCTAAATTAAGCTTAATATCATCCGATAAAGATGTAATCTTACTTACTTTTGTTCCAGTTTCAGGTTGTAATTCATATCTCGTAACTGAAGGTCCTCTGCTTTCATTAATTACAGTTGCTTTTACACCAAATGCATTAAGAGTTTCCTGAAGCTTAGCTGCTGTCTCGCTTATTTCACCAGGCCGCATACCATTTCTTCTCTTTTGCATCATACCTTTTCTAAGCAGACTAAGTGGTGGCATTGAATATGGACCTGATTTATTACCTTTACTCACTTCTTCAACAGCCTTAGGTTGCTCAATAACTTTCTCGACATCAGGAACAGGTCTGTCTATCGGAATATCCTTAACTGGTGATGCACTCTTAATTGGTACACCCGAAAATGCTTTCCTTTTCATAACTTCTTTAGCTGCTTTACTTACTTCTATCTTCTCTTTAGGCTTAAATTCGCCATTTCTCACAACTTCACTAAGTTCTTCATCAAAATTTTCTTCATAAGAATTATCTGAATGTTCTGAGTATTCTGAATCTTCTCTATTATCTCTACTATCCGTAATAAATTCAGGCTTATAATCAGTTCTGTACTGTTTCTTTTGTCCACCTTCGTTATATCCATTATTACTGACATTGTTATTATTCTTAGCACCAGTCTTCTCTAATTCCTCGGAATCAATATATCCACGATATAACGAACCATTCTGCAACAATTCATGCACATTTGCATCTACAGCATTCTCATCAGTTACTTTAGAATGAAGATTAACGCCCCTGACTGTATTCTTAACCCTCTCCATCTTATTCTGTTCTTTTTTAGCAATCCTCTCTGCACTGCTATCTTTCATTCGTTTAAAATCTTTCCTTGCTGAGTCATACATCTGTCTGCTTCCATGCTTAACAGAATTTATCAATGACTTCTCAGAAATTATAACCATAGATATCAATATTAAGGCGACCACTACTATAAACGCACCATAGATACCTATTGTAGAATATAATATGGCAGCAAATAATCCGCCTAACATTCCACCACCATTTTTATCCATACTGCAGGCATTAAACACACCTGTAAGTCTGAACCCATAATCTTTACCTGCATATACAAGTTGTAGGAATGTACACAATGTAATAAATAAAACTATTGCTGCCCCTAATTTCATCATCGCATTTCTACTGCTTACATTTGCAATAAAGAAACCAATGGCAATGAATACCAGAATCGGTACTATGTATGCAAATAAGCCAAATATTCCAAACATAAAACCACTTATAGCATTACCAAATCTGCCAATAAGCGAGAAATTACTAAGTTCTAACAGGATTACTATTGCAAAACCGGTAATTATCTTCACATCACTTGAAATAATACTTGTGCCGTCATCATACTTCTTAGTTGCCGAACTATTTCTTGCTGATGAACTGCTTCTCACTGATGAACTGCTTTTTCCTGTACGACTCCGGTTATTATTTGCTGTATTCGGCTTTCTGCTTGCAGTACTCTTTCCGGCTGTACTCTTTCTGCCTGTACTCTTTCCGGTTGTACTCTTCTTTTTGCCTTGCGCAGCCATTCTATTCCTCTTTTCTAATCAATCTTAAAACTTCTATATAATAAATAATAATACTCTCTTTTTTTCTCATATAACTTTATATAATAAAACTTGCTGCAATAGCCACTATTCCCATTAAGAAACAATAATATGAGAAATACTTCATTTTCTTATTATTAAATAATACTAATAATGTCTTAATACATACATATCCAACCACACCTGCTACAACTGCACCTATTCCATAATATGTAAGCTGTGTTTTGCCAATTGCATTACCTGGTGCAAATAAATCTTTAAGGTCTAATACACACGCACCTAATATAGCAGGAATTGACATTATAAATGAATATTTAATTGCAAATTTTCTGTCTAAACCACATAATACTCCTACTGTAAGTGTAGTTCCAGAACGCGATATACCTGGTAATGTTGCTATACCTTGTGCAATACCAAGTGTCAGGCTGTTCTTATATGTAGTCTCTTTAGGTGTCTTATGTCCTGCTGGTAATTCATCAACAACTGATAGCATAAGACCTGTTATAAGTAAACTGATTCCGGGTATAATAAGTGATGGATTATCCATATTAAATATTTTACTAAATATCACACCAATTATTCCTGTTGGGATTGTCGATACAATAATCAACATTACAAATTTTCTATATGCCGAGCTTACTATTTTAACATATGGCGAATTCTTCTTTGCAAATTTGTTTCCAAAAAATCTGCCAATATTTCTGCAGACATCTATAACGATTCCAATTCCCTCTTTTATTAACTTCCAGATATCCTTCCAATAGACTATAAATACTGCCACTAATGTTCCAAGATGAAGCAAAATATCATATGTAAGTCCCACATCTTCCAATCCAAATAATGCCTTAAAAATTGCCAGATGTCCTGAACTGCTTATAGGTAAAAACTCAGCTATTCCCTGAATAATACCAAGTATTATTGTCTCTAATAAACTCATATCTAATATCCTTTCTTTTTATAATGCCATTTCAACAGTTTCTGAACACTTGTTGCTAGAAAGCAGTCAGAAATTCGCATATGCAATTTCTGACTTGTCATATATAAAGGCTAATTTCTTCATACAGAATTAATTAGCTTTGTAAAAAGTAATAATATCAACATTATTTTTATACTATACTTATTAAAATGGCATATTTATACATATCCCTTATTCTACTATTTTTTTTGTTTTAATTCAATGTTTATTTTTGTTTACCTTTTTCCTTTTAACATTTCTTTAGTTACTACTCTATATTTTGTATAGAATTCATTTTAAATATATTACTTTTTATGTTCTGACTCTTGTATTTCTATTAACTCGTGTAATTTTCTCATAGCCTTATTAATTCCACCAATCTCATCTATTATACCTTCTTTAACTGCCTCTTCTCCAACTAGAATAGTCCCTAAATCCTTTGTCATAATTCCTTTATTTAACATCATTCTCTCAAAATCATCTTCTTTGACCTTACAATGAGATTTCACAAAACCTACAATTCTATCCTGTATTAATTTGAAATATTCATATGTCTGTGGTGCCCCAATAAATTGTCCATTCATTCTGACAGGATGAATAACCATTGTTCCTGATGGCACAATAAAAGAATAATCTGCTGAAACAGCAAGTGGTATCCCAATTGAATGACTACCTCCCAATACCAATGAAACTGTTGGTTTACTAAGTGAGGCAATCATTTCAGCAATTGCAAGTCCGGATTCAACATCTCCTCCTACGGTATTTATTATAAGCAGAACACCCTTATATTCTTTATCATCTTCTATCTGTGCTAATTTAGGCAATACGTGTTCATACTTAGTAGTCTTACTATTTGATGGCAAAACATCGTGTCCTTCAACTTCTCCGATAATCGATAAAAGATGTATTTTAACATTATCCTCATTATTCTTTAATGCTAATTGTCCCGATTCAATTATCACATCATTTTCCTTTTGTTGAATTTCAAGATTTTTTTCTTTATCACTCATTATATTATAGATTACCTCTCTTTATGATTTTTAAACATAAATTAAACCTCCTGCTATTATTTTTCTTAAAAAATATAATTTTATTCATTTATGATATTATTTAATTTTATCGTACCATCAACTCTATTCACAATTTTAATCTTTTTCTCAACTTTCGCTAAGAATAAAGAATGTCGCTTGCGACATTCTCCGCCTGTGGCGGATTGCTATAGCAACATTTTCTACTCCGCCGCAGTGCGATCCTCGCGGAGCGTTTTTTACTTACCAGGAAATTTCGTTGAAATTTCCTGGTAAGTAAAAAATAATATAGAACCCCAGATTGAGGTTCTATATACAGACATTAACTATATCAGATTTCTACATCTATATCATTATTATATTTATATAAACTATTACATCTCCATATTAAGTTTCTCCACAGTTTCTATTATCTGGCCATATCTCTTAATCTTATTATCTTTATCAGATGACTGTTCAATAATAGTATTTAATTCTTTCTGGATATCTCCTAATAAATCAACTGAGAAATTCTTCTTAAGCTCTTCTATTACATCTTCGAATCTCATAACTTCATGCTCAAGCTTTTTGCAAATACCCTCCCTTACATCATAAATTGTATCTGATAATACTTTTTTGAAATTTGATTTCATTGAATTACTCTTGATTTCACCTGAGAATTCTGATGTAATAATATCTTCAAACTGGGTAGTTGGAAATTCGATTGTAGGTATCTTTATTCCCTGTAATGTCTTTTCGACAAGTATTCTATAATATGATGCATCAAAATTTTCACCAAGAGAGTCTAAGTTCTCTATAATGATTGATAATAACTTATGCTTGAGTTCTGCAACATCTAACGATTTATTAAACGCATGCTCGATACATTCCTTACCGTCCTCAACAAAATTTCTAATATTCTCTATTGCATCGTAAGCATCAATATACTGGTATTTCTCATCATAACTGTAAATTACTCTTGCACTTGTACCCCATGTCCATGGTTTAAACCATACTGCTGCTGATTCTTTTCTGATTTCGTAATGAGTAGTAACACCCTCTTTTTCGGACACTTGAAGATACTCTCTGTTATAAGCCCGAATCTCACTTATTGCATTTAACTTCTGTCGCTCCACTTTCTCAATAAGATCATTAAATACTATCTCTAAGTTTGCATTCATCTTATTAATCTGGGTTGTAATCTGTTTCTTCTGTTCAGTAAGTTTCTCTTTATCGAATTCTAACAACTGTTCTCTACGTTTAGTTGCAAGATTAGAAATTCTTACAAGTTTGTCACTAAGTTCCTCTTTAGCTACAGGAATAAATGTCTTAGCTTTCTCTTCTAACATTTTCTCTTTATCTTCAACTACTTTCTTAAATACAGCCTTAACTTCGTCCATATTTCCTATGGTTCTTAAATCTTTGGCTGTAGGTTTGTTCTTATAGCACAAGTCATCATAAACACGTTTTTCCTTTTTATCATACTCATCAACCGGTTTCTTTGACATATTTTCAACCATTGATGAAACAAATATAGGATGTTTAAATTGCTCGATAATGTCATTATTTACATATATATTAGAATTTCTGTAATTAATAAATGCCTGCTGTGCATAATTAGTAAGCTTCTGCTTTGTGCTGTCAATTGCCCCTTTTATATTTTCACAATTCCACAAAGTGTCTCTTAATCCGTCATCAAATCTGCTACATACTAATACTACTTTTTTAACACCTTTCTTAGGAAGCTGCGATGCCATTAAGTCAATATCATTCTTATCAAGAAATGATGTCGATTTACTTAGAAAAAATACCACATCACATAATTCCATAAACTGTTTTGTCTTGTCTACACGTGATAAAATTGGATCATATAATCCAGGAGTATCCACAATCGATATACCATCTAACTCCTCTTTATCCACATAGACACTTACACTTTTAACAATAGGTGTATACTTTCCATTTTCACCAACATATTCATTAAGCGAATCCATAAGTTCATCATAAGAATCAAAATGAATAGTTTCATGACCTTTAAGTATGTATTTCTCAGGGACAATATCTCTTTCTTCTAACATCCCCATAATCTCTTTAGCAACTACATATTCACCTGTATCAGCTTCTTCTTTAGATTTAATATTAATTAATCTCCACTCATCCTTAGTAAAATATTCTACTTCTATTCTGTTTTCATCATCATATTCTATTCTTGTAAGAGCAGCTGTCTTAGGTGTTACTGCTGTTGGCAGAATCTTCTTGCCGTCAAATAGTAAAGTATTTAAAAATGTTGATTTACCAACCTTAACTCTTCCAATAATACCAATATTTAATTTTCTATCTTCTCGAAAAAAATCATTGGTTTTAGCTATGAAATTCTTCTTAATGGACGAAATATCAAATAAATCTATTTCATCCTCAAATTCACGCAAATTATTGTATACATTATCAACTTTCTCAGTGAATCTGCTAAATTCTATTTCATCTTCCTTTGTTCTTTCATAAAATTCCATTCCTTAATCCTCCTGCACCAGATTATCATTTCTAAATTCTCTGATAACTTTCAAATCTTGTTCAAGACTTTCAATATCTCTTGAACGGTTATTTTCTTCGATACTAATATCAATCTTAATATCAGATAATGATTTTTCAAGAATAGCTTTCTGTTTAAGAACATCTCGCTCTATTTTCTGGTTAATTCCATCTATATACTTGTTAATCTCACTTTCAATGCTTATGATTGTCTGTTCTGTAACTTCATCAATTATAGCCCTTGCTGCCTTGTCAACTTCTTTTTGTTTTTTCTTATTATTAGAAATATTATGAATGACATCAGCAACTACACCGACCATACCACCAATTACAGCCGCAAATGGAGCAAGTACAAGTCCGACACCCGCTAAGATAACAGGTAATGCAGTCTTAGTTATCTCGTCAACAACATTATTCTTTAAAGTCGCATTAACATTGTTAATAATTATATCATTTTCAGGAAACTCAATTGTAATCATCTCTGAAATATGTTCAACATACTTCTTTAACTTAGGCTCAAATTCAGTATTTATTCCGATTCTTACTGAACGTCTTACAACTGAATTTATCTTATCTGTTATATCAGTTCCATTCTCAAGCATTGCACTTATAGTAGGAAGTGTAGCCTCTAAATCTCCTTTAATTCTTTCTCTTATGGTATTAATACATACCTTGGCCTGTCTGCTGAAATTATTCTTCTCTTTATCTATATCTACTGAGATTTCATTCATTTTCTTTTCGACTTTTTCCTGCTCCTGCTCAAGTCTGGAAGTTGAAAGGCAGGCTTTATCTATTCTCTCAACTAAGTATACTTCTGTATACATTGAGGCTGCCCTTAATGCTTTAGAATATTTATTTATGAATATTTTGCCTGTCTGTCCCTGTATTTCCCTTAATATGTCCTTGAGTTCATCCACATTAACTTTTCCATAAGAATCAACACATGCAACCTTGACATCATCTCTTTCAACAATTTTACCAACTAATTTCTTTAGGAGTTTCTTACATTCTTCTAATTCATCATCATCAAGTCTGCTGCTCTTAGTAATAACCACATATACCGGCATATTGTAGACTTTCAGTTCCTTAAGGAAATCAGATATACTTTCTTTAAGAACCGGTTCGTCTGAAGATACAACCAATAAATATGCAAGGCTATTAGGAAGATATTGATCAATAGCTCTGTTATGTAATTCAAAACTTGTATCAAATCCTGGTAAATCAACAATGTTTACCGTCTTAATTTCTTTTAAGAATTCATTATCATATTCTATCTTAACTAAATCTGTTGTCTGAACAGTCAACCCTTTTAGTGGCAGCTCTTCTATTTTACGCTCTATTACAGCATTCTTATCATATTGATAGACCTTGTTATTGCCATAATAAATCTCAGTAGGGACCGCCGTCTCCGGTGTTATATCCACACTTAATAACGCTTTCCCGATAATTGCATTAATCATCGAACTCTTACCAGTACTAAAATTACCAACAACAGGAGTATTTACTCTATATGTATCAATACCAGCTATTATTTTATCTGTCTCTGCTGTATCAATACCATATTTTTCCTGAATTTCTTTCAATTTTCTGAACTTTTTTTTGTATACACTTACACATTCCATTTTGAATAACCTCCTCAATCTCTATAGCTATCAGATTGACACTTTGAAAATCATATTTTCCTTGTTGATTCCCCAACGATTAATTCTCCCGCAAAAACTTTATGTACAGACCCTTCATTATTGTCTATGGCATCAAATAATATTCTAATTGTTTCCTTCGCAATATTCTCTACAGGCTGCCTTATTGTAGTTAGAGATGGTGTAATAAATCTACTAAGTTCCAGGCCATCATATCCTGCTACAGAATAGTCATCTGGTATATTATATCCATTTTCCAAAATAGCCCTGCAGGCTCCGATTGCAATTAGATCTGTGCTTGCAAAAATTGCTGTACAATCCGCCTTCTCTTCTAACAATCTCTTCATTGCATTATATCCACTTTGTATTGAATATCTGTCATTTCCACTCTGTAAATAATAGACTAGTTTCTCGTTAAACTCAATATTATTGTCAGATAATGCCTTTTTATATCCCTCAAATCTTAATTTTCCTATACTCTCATCACATATTGCAGATAACACTGCTATTTTATTATGACCTAATTTACACAAATAATCAACTACTTTATAGCTTTCTTTTACATCATCTACTGCAACAGAAGAGTATTCCATATTCTTCATATTATCAGTCATTCCTACCGTACTTAGCACAAATGGAACTGTCAATTTCTCTAACTTATCCTTAGGATGAGAGAAATATCCACCAAGAAATACTATGCCTTTTAATCGTTTTTCCTTTTCTAACTCTATGGCCACTTCAATTTCATCCTGATTTTCATCAACATGTTGTAGAATAAATGTATATTTTTTTTTCTCGATTTCTCTTTCTAATTCAGTAATTACCGGACTGAAAAATAGATTATTAATTCCTTTAACCAGTACAGCAATATTATTAGTTTCAGAACGTTTTAAATTTCTTGCACTATTATTAGGTATATAGTTGTTTTCTTTAATTACACCTAAGATTTTATTCTTGGTTTCTTCATTAATCCCAGGCTTGTTGTTAATTGCCCTTGATACTGTGCTGACACCTACTCCACATATCTTAGCAACATCCTTAATCGTTATCGTGTCCATTTTAACCTCCATATTGCCAATAACTATGTATTTTAAAGCTATCCTAATCCTATAAAGCAATATAGGTTGGATAAATAAAATCTACCCAACCTCATGATTATCTTTCGTAAACTAATGTTAACTTCTTTATTTTTTCTAATAATTCATCATCAATATCACCCTTGACTAACCTCCATTTCCAGTTAGTTCCAAGTGTAGATGGTACATTTATTCTCGCTTCACTTCCTAATCCCAAATAATCCTGAATAGGTATAATTGCAAGATCAGCAACCGTTGCAAGAGTTGCTTTTATGAAATCCCAATGAATATTTTCTTCATCCGGATTAGGTGTATTAAGATATATTTTAGAGTATTCTTTATCTTTTTCTGATATAGTCTTATACCAGCCCTGAATAGTATCATTATCATGTGTTCCGGTATATACGACACAATTCTTATCATAGGTATGAGGAAGATAATTGCTTTCTTCTCTTGAATCAAATGCAAATTGCATAATCTTCATACCTGGATATCCTGTATCCTTAACTAATTTTACAACTGTATCTGTAAGATATCCTAAATCCTCAGCTATAATATTCAATTTTCCAAGTGATTCTGTAAGTGCATTAAACAAATCAATGCCTGGACCTTTTTCCCAATGCCCATTCTCCGCAGTTTTATCACCATATGGAATTGAATAATATTCATCAAATCCTCTGAAATGATCTATTCTTACCACATCATACAATTTAAAACTATGTGCTACTCTCTTTTTCCACCATTCATATTTTGTCTTCTTATGATATTCCCAGTCATATAATGGATTACCCCATAACTGACCTGTAGCTGCAAATGCATCTGGCGGACAACCTGCAACAGCCTTAGGAATATTATCCTCATTAAACTGAAATAATTTAGTATCAGACCAGCAATCAGCACCATCAAATGCTACATATATAGGAATATCTCCTATAATCTTTATGCCTGAATCATTAGCATATTTCTTGAGTTTATTCCACTGTTTAAAGAATTTATATTGAATAAAATTATAAAATTCTATATCATCGCTCAATTCTTCTTTATATCGTTCTATAGCTTCAGGTTCTCTTAACTTGATGTCCTCGTCCCAATCTGTCCACATTTCACCTTCGTAAGAATCCTTAACCGCCATATATAAAGAATAATCTTCTAACCACTCAGAATTGTCTTTGACAAATTCTTTGTAATCCTCAGTATCTACATTAAAATTTTCAAATGCCGACCATAATAATCCGAATCTTGATTCATAAACTTTACCATAATCAACATTTCTATCATCATCACCAAAATCGCACTCATCACATTCTTCCTTTGATAATAATCCCTCTTCTATTAGTTCTTCTAAATCAATAAAATATGGATTACCTGCAAATGTTGAAAATGACTGATATGGTGAGTCTCCAAAACTGGTAGGTCCTAAAGGTAATATCTGCCAATATGACTGATGGGCTTTCACAAGCCCATCGATAAAATCATATGCTTCTTTTGAGAAACAACCTATACCGTATTTTGATGGGAGACTCGTTATTGGCATTAAAATACCACTTGCTCTCATACTCATAACACGCTCCTAACCCTTTACAGCACCAGCAGCAACACCTTTTATAATGTGCTTCTGACATACTAAGTAAAATAATACAATAGGTATAATTGCAACAACTAACATAGCCATTAACCAACCTAATTGATATGTACCATGTGAACCTGTACATGCATCAATTGCAATTGGAATTGTCTTAACATCTGTAGGCAATACAAGTTTTGGTAAGAGATAATCGTTCCATACCCACATTGTCTCAAGAATTGCTATTGTAACCATTGTTGGTTTTAACATAGGCATTACAACTTTGAAGAATGTCTGTAGTGGATTACAACCATCTATCATGGCTGCTTCTTCAACATCATATGGAATTGCTTTGACAAATCCACTAAACATAAACACACACATTCCGGATCCAAATCCGACATACAGAATAATAAGACCATATTGTGTATTTAAACCTAACATAGATGCAAAACTTGCCATTGTATACATAACCATCTGGAATGGTACTATCATCGAAAATACAAAACCATAATATATTACAGATGTTACTTTTGATTTAACTCTTGTAAGATACCATGCTGTCATTGATGTAAGTAATACAATTACAGCAACTGCTACTACAGTAATAATTACAGATACTTTTATGGCATCAATCATTTTAATTGCTTTAGCACCTTCTACATAGTTCTTAAATCCGTTCCATGACTTCTTAGAAAGTAATTCGAACGCATTTCCTTTACCTTGCATTAAGAATGCTTTCTTCTTAAAAGAGTTCATAATAACAGTTGCAATAGGCATCATAAATACTAAAGCTAATACTGTTAAGAAAATAAATGTAACTGTATCTACGATAATTTTTCTTAATTTAATTCCCATTATGACTCAACCTCCTTAGATCTTGTTAATCTAAGCTGAGCAAATGTTATACATGCTACAATAAGGAAGAATATAACAGCTTTTGCCTGCCCTCGACCTTCAGCATATGAACTTGCTCCGTAGAATGTTTTATAAATGTCCATTGCAAGAAGACTAGTCTTGATTGAATTACCATTTAATGCATAGTTCTGATCATACAACTTAAACGAATTTGACAATGTTAAGAATAAACATATTGTTACCGATGGCATTACCAAAGGTATTGTTATCTTATATAGTATCTGAAATGGCGTTGCGCCATCAATTTTCGCAGCCTCTATTACATCCTCAGGTATATTCTGGATACCCGCGATATAAATTATCATCATATATCCCATTAACTGCCAGCACATAACTATTAACAGCCCCCAGAATCCATAATCCTTTACAGAATATGTAAATGGGTGATGGAAAACTTTTCTTGTTATTGTATCAAGTGTTTCTTTCCAGATATAACCTAAAACAATACCACCAATAAGATTTGGCATAAAGAATATTGTTCTAAAGAAGTTAGTTCCCGGAATCTTTTTTGTAAGTAATAATGCTAATGCAAAAGCACCTACGTTAATTAAAATTACTGAAAGTATTGTGAATTTTGTAGTTCTAAGTAATGCTTCTATAAATGACTTATCTTCCGTAAATATAGTCATGTAGTTCTTAATACCTACCCATTCAGCATCTCTAATTGTATTAAACTTGCAGAAGGACAGATATATACCCATTACAAATGGAATTACAAATGCTATTACAAAAGCAATTAACGTCGGAAGGACAAATATTGGAAAATACTTTTTCAATGATTTATTATTCATGATATCTCTCCTAGCTCTTTTTTTCTGAAAAAATAGTGAGAAAAGGCTAATAGAACCTCTCTCACCTCTTGAATTGTTCTTATTAATTATCCCCACACCACATACATGACGTGGGGATATATATTAGTTAATTTCTAATTTAATTTAACTGGATTAGTCGTTAGCTGCTGCCTTCTCTGAAGCCCATTTATCTTTAGCCTGTGAAACAACATCTTTCCAATCCATTCCGCCTTCAGCGTATGATAATAAGTTCTCGCCTAAAGCATCTTTCCAATCCTGTGAAGGAGTTGTAACTGTTACCCATGTAACTGTTGTTGTGTCTGAGTTGTTAACATCATCTAATGCAAGTTTAACAAGTGGGTTAGCATCTGCTGCTTTAGAGTTATCAAATCCTTTGAAAGGAGCAACACCATAGCTCTCTGATACAAACTTCATACCTGTTTCTGAAGAGTATAACCACTTTAAGAAGAATTCTGAAGCTGCTTTATCATCTGCTGATGCTTGACTGTTTACACATACAAAGTTCTCTGTACCTGTGCAAAGGCCCTGTTTTTCTTCACCTTCAGCACCTGTGTAGATTGGCATATAGTAAAGATCATCTCCTTTAACTACTGCGCCATCAACATTAATCTGGTTCCAAGCCCATACACCATTCTGTGCAATAGCTGCTTTACCTGTTGCAAACTCTAACATAGAGTCATCAACTGTACCTGTTGAAGCTTCTTTCTGTGATACAGTAGAATCTGTCATGTATAAATCAAGAATTGCTTTGTACTGATCTGCAAATGAAAAATCAATTTCTTTCTTATCACTTGCATTATCTTTCTGATATTCATAGTAAAGTGGCAAGTCGAATAAGTGGTTTGTGATTCTCCAGTTATTGCTTGAGTTTAATGCAATTTCTGAGAATACACCATCAATTCCAAGTTCAGCTTTGTGAGCCTGCATATCATCTGCAACTTTCTTTAACTTATCAAATGAGTTGATATCTTCAATCTTTGTGCATCCTGTATCAGCTATTCCACTTAATGCAAAATATTTTTCAAAGATTGTTTTGTTACAGATAAGTCCATAAGTTTCCATTACAAGTGGAATACCATATACACCATCTGATGTTGAAATTGTGCTGTCTTTATCAGTTAACATATTATAGAATTCTGTTCCTGATAAATCTTCACAATAATCTTTCCATGTATTGTATCCTGATGGACCATTGATTGTGAATAATGTTGGAGCATCTTCTTTCTCCATTTCAACTTTAAGAGTTGATTCATACTGGTTCTCAGCTGCTGTTACAACCTTAGCTTTTATTCCAGTTTCTTTTGTGAAGGCTGCCATAACTGCATCATATGCATCTGCGATTTCAGGTTTGAAGTTTAAGAAATAAACCGAACCATTATCTTTGTTTCCTTCTGTTGATGTGTTGTTTTTGTTATCGTCCTTCTTAGCATCTTTTGTGTCATCTTTAGAGCCACAACCTACTAATGCTGTTGCTGCCATTGCAACACAGAGGGCAACGCTTAATAATTTCTTTCTCATTTAGTTCTACCTCTCCTTCTTTAATGAGTAATTTTAGTAACCAGATCGTTACCTTGTAATCTCTTACATTATCGTACGGTAACGTTTCCAATAACTATGTATGAATAATATCATACTTATTCAATTTTTGCAAGAAAAATTAATAAAGTCATTATATAATTGTGCAATTTTAACAACTATATAATGACTTTATTGTGCATTTTTAACCTATTTCTAATATGATTTTCAACATAATATTTCCTAAATATTGTTTATTTTGTATAATTTTAATATTTGCCGGCAATTTCTTCAAAACTTATCCTGCCACCAAACAAGTCTAATGAACTTCCAATAGTAAAGTCTAATCTTCCGTCTGAATATTTTTTTAATATTTCTATATCTTCTAATGACTTTACACCACCTGCGTAGGTAATTGGGATTTCATCAAAACTTCCTAATATTTTAACAAGTTCTCTTTCTATACCATTATTCTTACCCTCAACATCTACTGCATGAATCAGAAATTCATCGCAATATCCTGCTAATTTATGCATAAATTCTTCATTTACTATTTCATCAGTAAATCTCTGCCATCTGTCTGTAACAATATAATACTTATCATTTTTCTTTCTGCAGCTCAGATCAAGAACCAATCGTTCTTTACCAACTGCCTTATATATTCTCTCAAGATTATCATAATTAAGTCTGCTATCTGAAAACACATACGAAGTAACTATTACATGGCTTGCTCCTGCATCAAGAAATTCCCTTGCATTATCTGCATTAATTCCTCCACCTATCTGCATACCACCTTTATATGCATTGAGTGCTAATAGAGCCTGTTCTTTGGTAGCTTCATAATATTCCGAATCTTTATGGTTAAGTAAGATAATGTGTCCTCCCGAAAGATTCCGGACTTTATACAGATTCGCATAATAATCAGCACCTTTTTCAGATACAAAATTTTCCTTTGCAATGTTGCCCTCATCTTTAATCGATGAACCAACTACTTGTTTAACTTTGCCATTATGTATATCAATGCATGGTCTGAACTTCATATTATTCCTCATTTCTGAGCGACTTGCTGCGATTAGGTGAGGAGAAATTCGCGTAGGTGATTTCTCATCTGCCATAAAAGCTATTTGCTTTCGCTCCGAAACAAATAGCTATGTGAAAAATAATCGCATCAGCGTTATTTTTCACACTATTCTTCTCCTTTTCATCAGCATTTTTTAACATCTGATGTTCTGTTCTAAATGATTAAGGTGCCAAAATGGACTTTTGACACCCTGTGTTCTCTATATAATATCAGTTATTTAACGCCTGTTCAATATCTGCAATGATATCATTTACATTTTCTATACCGACAGATAATCTGATTAAATCAGGCTGGACTCCTGCTTCTATCAGCTGCTCTTCAGTAAGCTGTCTATGTGTATGACTTGCCGGATGAAGCACCGAAGTTCTCGCATCTGCAACATGTGTAACTATTGCAATCATTTTTAACTTATCCATAAATTCTATCGATGCATCGCGTCCACCCTTTAAACCGAATGAGATAACACCACAGCTTCCGTTTGGCATATATTTTTGGGCAAGTCCATAATATTTATTATCCTTAAGTCCGCTGTAATTTACCCATGCTATTTTATCATTATTTACAAGATATTCAGCTACTTTCTGAGCATTTTCACAATGTCTCTGCATTCTTAAATGAAGTGTTTCAAGTCCTACATTAAGTAAAAACGCATTCATAGGTGATGGTATTGAACCTAAATCCCTCATAAGCTGAACAGTTGCTTTAGTTATGTATGCACCTTTTCCAAATTTCTGTGTGTAGATAATTCCATGATATGATGCATCAGGAGTTGTAAGTCCAGGAAACTTGTCAGCGTGTGCATCCCAGTCAAAATTGCCACTGTCTACAATACATCCGCCTACTGCCATAGCATGTCCGTCCATATATTTCGTTGTAGAATGAGTAACGATGTCTGCACCCCATTCAAAAGGCCGGCAGTTAATAGGTGTAGCAAATGTATTGTCTATAATAAGAGGAACACCATGTGAATGTGCAATTCTGGCAAATTTTTCAATATCAAGAACCACAAGCGATGGATTAGAGAGTGTTTCAGCAAACAGTCCTTTTGTATTAGGCTTAAAAGCTTTTGAAATCTCTTCTTCAGAAGCATCCGGATCAATAAATGTAAAATCTATACCCATTTTCTTCATTGTTACAGCAAAAAGGTTGAATGTTCCACCATAGATAGGTGCTGAACTTACTATATGGTCACCTTCTTCGCAAATATTTAAAATCGCATAAAAGTTAGCTGCCTGCCCTGATGATGTAAGCATCGCACCTACTCCACCCTCTAATTCTGCAATCTTAGAAGCAACTGCATCATTTGTAGGATTCTGAAGTCTTGTATAGAAATATCCAGAATCCTCTAAGTCAAATAATCTTCCCATCTGGTCGCTTGTATCATACTTAAATGTTGTACTCTGATATATAGGTAATACCCTTGGTTCGCCTTTCTTTGGTTTCCAGCCTCCCTGTATACATATTGTTTCTAAATTTCTTTTTTCCATAGTTTCTGCCTTCTTTCTTATAATTCATATTTTAATAACACACAGGATTCCTAAAAATCCATTTCACTAAATATTAATTTCTAAAAGTTTGATTTCCTAGAACTTTTATAGGAATTTGCATATAATCAAATAGGAGGGCTAATTCCCTCCTATCCTGATACATTTGCTTACATATATAGTATTCTGTTCTATATTATATTTTTATTCAACATCTTTAATACTGAAGCTGATTCTTCCCATCTTATCTTTGCCAAGGCATACAACCTTAACTACATCACCGAGTGTAAGAACATCTTCAACTCTGTTAATTCTTTCTTTAGATACTTTAGAAATATGAACCATTCCCTCTTTACCAGGTGCAAATTCAAGGAATGCGCCAAATTCTTTGATGCTGATTACTTTTCCTTCATATATCTTACCTTCTTCAAATTCGCTGGCAATTAACTGAATCATTTTAACAGCTTCGTCCATTCCATCTTTATTAACGCCACATACTGATACATCTCCATCATCAGTAATATCAATTTTAACACCTGTACGTTCAATAATAGTATTAATAACTTTTCCACGCTGACCTACTACATCACCAATCTTAGCAGGATCAATCTTAATCTGTACAATCTTAGGTGCGAATTCACCAACTTCTTTTCTTGGTTCAGATATAGCTTTCTTCATACAATTATCCATAATGAACAATCTTGCTTCTCTACATCTTGCAATAGCACCTTCCACAATCTGTCTTGTCAATCCATGTATCTTGATATCCATCTGAATTGCCGTAATACCATCTGTCGTACCTGTTACCTTAAAGTCCATATCTCCAAAGAAATCTTCAAGTCCCTGAATATCTGTTAATAATACAAAATCATCATCGGTTTCACCTGTGACAAGACCACATGAGATACCTGCAACCATTTTCTTAATTGGAACACCTGCTGCCATAAGCGACATACATGATGCACATGTTGAAGCCATTGATGTAGAACCATTTGACTCAAATGTCTCTGAAACTGTTCTTATAGCATAAGGGAACTCCTGAACTGATGGAAGAACTGGTACCAATGCTCTTTCAGCTAAAGCACCATGTCCGATTTCACGACGTCCCGGACCCCTTGAAACCTTTGTCTCACCTACTGAATAAGCTGGGAAATTATAATGATGCATATATCTCTTAGATACTTCATTTTCATCAAGACCATCTATCTTCTGTGCTTCTGATAATGGTGCAAGTGTACAAACATTACATATCTGAGTCTGACCTCTTGTAAACATTGCACTGCCATGAACTCTTGGTATTAAATCAACTTCTGCTGCAAGAGGACGAATCTGTGTGATTTCACGGCCATCAGGACGTTTATGATCTTTTAAAATCATCTTTCTTACAGTCTTCTTCTGATATTGATATAATGCTTCTCCGATTAATCCAAGCCATTCTTCATTGTCAGCAAATGCTTCTTCTAATTTTTCTTTTATTACTCTTATATTTTCTTCTCTTACCTGTTTCTCATCTGTGAATACAGCAACTTCCATTTCTTCCGGAGTTACTATCTCTTTAATTGCTGCGAATAATTCATCAGGTATTGCACAACTTGTATATTCGTGTTTCTTCTTACCTACTTCTGCAACGATTTCATTTATAAATGCAATGATTTTCTGGTTTTCTTCATGTGCTAAATAGATAGCTTCAATCATCTTTGCTTCAGGTATCTCATTCGCACCTGCTTCAATCATAATAACTTTTTCACTTGTAGATGCAACAGTAAGGTTTAAATCACTGTTCTTCCACTGTTCCTGTGATGGATTAAGAATAAATTCTCCGTCTATCATACCAACCTGTGTTGTAGAACATGGGCCATCAAATGGAATATCTGAAATAGATGTTGCTATTGCCGAACCGAGCATAGCTACTAATTCAGGACGGCACTCAGGGTCAACTGACATTACCATATTATTAAGAGTTACATCATTTCTATAATCTTTAGGAAATAACGGTCTCATTGGTCGGTCAATAACTCTTGATGTAAGTATTGCATTTTCTGATGCCTTACCCTCTCTCTTATTAAAACCTCCAGGTATCTTACCTACTGAATATAACTTTTCTTCATATTCCACACTAAGTGGGAAGAAATCTATTCCATCTCTTGGTTTCTCTGATGCTGTTGCTGTTGATAATACTGTTGTATCTCCATATTGCATAAATGCAGCTCCATTTGCCTGTGCTGCTACTTTACCGATTGTAACTTTTAAAGTCTTACCGGCAATATCCATAGTAAATATCTTCATTTTTTTACCTTGCAGTTTGTTTCTGCCTTCCTTTCATTATTTTAATTTCTCCATTTTTGAATTTCACGTTACCCTTTATTATATAAAAGGCTTTCGCCGAAAACACTGAAAAGCTTATAATTCTATCTTCCATAAAAAAACAATAATAATTATAATCTTTTCAGTGGTCTCGGATTTGCAATGCCTCTTTATTGGATAACCATAAATATTTAATTTCAAAAAATGGGGCGGTTTTGGCCGCCCCGAATATGCATAATATCTTTCAGATACTAGATATTGATTATTTTCTGATACCTAATTTCTCAATTAATGCACGATATCCTTCAAGATCAGTTTCCTTTAAGTATGCAAGAAGTCCTCTTCTCTGACCTACTAATTTAAGAAGTCCTCTTCTTGAATGATGATCTTTCTGATGAACTTTTAAATGCTCTGTTAACTCTCTGATTCTTTCTGTTAAAATAGCAATCTGTACCTCTGGAGATCCTGTGTCACCAGGCTGTCTTCCATAAGCTGCAATAAGTTCTGCTTTCTTTTCCTTTGAAATCATAATAATTCCTCCTAATTTTTAATCGCTATACGCTTAGTAACAGGTCGGAGTGTCCTATAACCAAGAGTACGCTAAACTTTTGGCATAAACCTTATATATTATAACATAGCCATCCGGCTTTGTCTATAATTAAATTAACTATTACAACTTTACATTGATATTAATAAATTTAGTTAATGATTCTTGTAGCACACACTGGTGTTGTATAGAAAGCATTTCCAATTATTATACCTGTTCTCTCTGTGCTGGCATGAATAATCTGACCATTTCCAATGTATATCGCAACATGTCCAATTGAACCTCCATGGCTATAGAATAATAAATCACCCGGCTGAATCTCTGAAAGTGATACTCTTGTACCATTATTAGCCTGTTCTCTTGAAGTTCTGCTAAGACCATATCCAAAGTGTTCAAATATTCTCATTGTGAATCCAGAACAGTCAGTACCATTAGTAAGACTTGTTCCTCCATAAACATATGGATTGCCTAAGAATTGTTTTGCATATTCTATCAAGTCAACTGTTGTATTAGATATTCCGTTACCGTATGATAACTCTTCTATTGTTACACCCTTAGGTAATGTCTGATAGACATCGACATATTCTGCACTTACATATCCGAATTTATTATCTATATTAACTTTTACCCAGCCGTCTAATAACTCTACAGCTTCTAATTCTTCATCATATGCAACTCTTGTCAGAATTGTACAATCTGTATTAGGCTCTTCTCTTACCATAAGCATATCTGCTTTAACTTTAGCAACTGTTGCTAAACAACCTGATGCTCTTTCATTTGCCTCTGCACCGGTAAGAAGATATTCAGCACTTACATAACCCTCAACGCTTCCTGAGGATATCTTATACCAGCCATCAAGTGTCTCAAGTATCTCACAACCTGCATTCATAGGAAGCTTACCAAGAACTTTTCCATCTAAATCAGGTGTCTCTCTTACATTTAAGTAGTTTGTAACGTTTGCTACACCTAGTACATTATATCCTGCTACAATTGAACTTACCTGCTGTGGCTGCTGTGGCTGTTCTTCCTGTGCAGCCTCTTCTGCTGCTTTATCTGTTGTTTCTGTTTCTTTAGTATCCTCTGTATCTTCGGCGGGTAACATACTAAGAACTGTATCTACAGCTTTAATACTTACCTTACTTTCATTGGCAAGTGTATCTATATAATAATTATTAAGAATTGAAGCTATACCACCTGATAATTTATTATCAACACTTTTATCTTCATTTTTATTACTTTTAGCACTATTCTCATTCTCATTATTTACTAATAATTTAGCAATTCCTGCTGATGGAATGGTTACTTCTGCTGAAATATTGCCTTCAAATTTTGCCTTATTACTCTTAGCATCTGTCTGCATATGTATTCCAGTTATCATAAAACTAGCTAATGCCACTCCTGTAACTCCATATGCTATATTTTTTCTGTATTTCATGATATCGTCCTTTTTCACTTGTATACCTCTCTGAATATTTGTCTTTGTATACTTAGTTATTATTACATTTGCTTAATTTGACCAATTGTTATTTGTTCAATTGTTACAAAAATGTTACATTTGTTACGAACTTATTATATCACAAAACCATTATATGTCAACTTTTGTTTGTTTTTGTATTCTGTATTATATAAATGCTTATTCTGAATTAATAATCTTTCCTTGCTATTATAAGATAGGAAATTACAAGGCACAAAACTGTAAGACTTCCTGCTGCCAGATATACCTGTGTCATATCAGGATTAAGAATCATATCTTTTAAGTTACTAAACCACGCTTTATTCTTAATCCATAATGCAAATCGTGCAGGCATTGAGTCATTATCATTTTCTTCTAAATTATGCAGCTGTACAGGTATCATACATACTACAAGATAAACTATCCATATTATAATATATACTTTTTCTTTATACATTACAGCTAATGCCGATAGCAACATCATCAGTGCTATTACAAAGCCAATCAATAATAAAACAGAGCCGATATTTATATACTTATCCATATGCTCATTTATAAGGCAGCTTTCTTTACCTGCTTTATTATATATCTGCTTTTGAAACTTATATGAAATTGCTAAGAATACTGTTAATATCAGATACTTTACGATTTCAAAAATCAATTCTGCAATGTAGAAAGATTTTCTGGTTCCACCCATCTGTATATATATTTTAAAATCATTTGCCATTCCCATCGGTATGAAAAAAAATTCAAAAAAGCATGTAATTAATATAGTCATTATTATCGAAATCTGCTGGCTATCACTGTCTCCATTGATTAGCTGTATGGTTAAACCCACAAAAAAACTTGCTGCCATACATAATAAAAATATTAGTAGTTTTCTGTAACTCATCTTAAATAATTTAACAGTCATAATTCTCTCCATTCTGCAGGTATTTCATTTTCATTGCCTGCCATTCAAAGTTATCGTATACGATAAATGCGGTAACATTCTTTCTTTTATTCTATTCTCTATTTCTGTACGAAAATTAATACATTATTATTTTCGTATTTTTATTGACTTTTGTTTTGCTTATCATTAGGATAATAATTATTATATTATTAAGGAGATTTCACTAATGCAAAACAATTTCTATACACCTACAGAGGTTGTACAAAATAATATTGACGGGCAGATTACTAAAGCAAATCTTTCACTTTTCAAAATGATTATGTTAGGTATTTTCGCAGGCGCTTTCATCGCACTCGGCGGTGCTGCGAGTAACGTAGCAGTTCATAACATAAGCAATGTCGGACTTGCAAGAACCTTAGCCGGAGCTGTATTCCCTGTCGGTTTAATGCTTGTTATATTAGTCGGTGGCGAATTATTTACCGGAAACTGTATGTTAATAATGGCATATATGAATAAGAAAATCAGTGGTTTATCAGTAGTAAGAAACCTTGTAGTTGTCTACCTAAGCAACCTTTTAGGTGCATTGATAATCGATATATTACTTTTCTTTTCAGGTCAGTTTGATTACTCAAACGGTGGTCTTGGTGCATATACCATAAAAGTCGCAATTGGTAAAACTAATATTAAGCCTTTGGCAGGTTTCACAAGCGGTATTCTCTGTAACATCTTAGTATGCCTTGCAATACTTATGGCTTCAGCCGCTAAAGATGTAACAGGCAAAATACTTTCCGTATTCTTTCCTATTATGGCTTTCGTTATCTGCGGTTTCGAGCATTGCGTTGCAAATATGTTCTATATTCCAGCCGGAATGTTAGCAGCTACTAATTCTGATTACGTAAATAAAGCGCAGGAATTATATGGTTTGACTTCTTCACAATGTGATGCTTTATTATCACCAAAAAGCCTTGTATGCTTTAGCTATGTAACAATCGGAAACATAATCGGTGGTATGATTTTTATCGGTGTTGCGATATATGTAATCCATAAAAATGATTTAAAAGCAGACTAATATATCTTTATCTAAGAGTCAGGTAAGTATTTACTTTAAACCATCTTTAGAAAGTCAGGTCATAATATGATTTTAAAGATTTAGCACTTATTTGGCTCTTATTTTATATTTATCAGGTTCTTATCTCATATTTATAAATCATTTTCCATTCTAAATATTCAATCACAGCATAGATGATAATGCTTACGGCAAAAACACTTAAGCATACAACTGGCATTTGCAGATATTTTCTGATTAATGATGCCGGAAAAACTCCTCCTCCACATAATCCCCCGACAAATCCACCAAGCATACAGCTTATAACATAACCTTTCATTCCATATTTATAAATTATTAATGATAGTATTTCGCCTGCCGCCAAAACCAAAATACATATTATAATTGAACCAATAATTCTTGTAAGTTCCATTTTATCAAATATCACATATACAATCATATCTACTATATTTACTATACATATAAGACCTAATGCCACAATATTTTTACTTATGAAGAGTCTTCTTCTTGTACTTCCAAATGCAATATATACTCTTAAATAACAAGTCGTAAATGAAATTACATATGTAAGCATAACAAATAAATTAAAATATAATGTATATACCATTCCTATTCTCGACATTTTAGAATAAGTTGGAGCACTTAAAAAGGCAAAAAATATTATCACTAATGCAAATGTCAAAAAACTAACAAGCAGATTTTTTAATGCCTGTCTTGTAATTCCTTTAATCTCTGTCATAATCTATTCCCCCTTGCCACATAATGCCACGAATAGATTTTGCAAATTAACAGGCTGTACACTTACATCAGCATTTGCATTTATTCGTTCGCCCGGTTTTGCTAAAACTGTTACGCCCTTGCTTCTTCCAATATTTTCTCTGTGATGTACTTCCATACCCTCCACTAACTTATCTACTTCTTCAGCTTTTCCACTTATATGAAATGCTCTGTCTAGAAGTTCTACCGTATTCTCTTTAAGAATGACCTGACCATTTTTCATAATAATTACTTCCTCGAAAATGTCTGCTGCCTCTTCTATGATATGTGTAGATATTACAAATGTTCTGCCTGTCTTATCATATTCATCTAATAAAGCGCGGTAAAACTGGTCTCTTGCTACAACATCAAGTCCGGCAACCGGTTCGTCAAGAAATGTAAATTCAGACTTGCTTGCCAATGCAACAATTATTGTAACCATTGACATCATACCTTTAGATAACTTGCAAATCTGCTTCTTTACATTTAATTCGAATTCTTTAATAAGTTCATCTGCCATTTCAGAATCCCAATTTGGATAAAATATTGAAGCAATCCTCAGATACTCCTTAACCTTAATATTATTGTTACCCATTACTGCCATAGGATTTAATTCTCTTGAGAAACAGATTTTATTAATAACATCTTTATTTTCCCATACCTTTTCGCCATCTAAGGTGACAACTCCTTCTGATGCCATACTCTGTCCTGTCATTATTGATAAAAGCGTTGTCTTTCCCACTCCGTTTCTGCCAATCAGACCATAAATCTTTCCTTTTTCTATATCAAGATTTATACCTTTAAGCACTTCTTTATTTCCATACTTTTTATATATTCCTTTACATGATAACATTTCACTCATACTTTTCTCCATTCCGCAGAATTTAATATCTGCTCTATTCCTTAGGCAATTTTCTTTAATCTTCTTTCTTAATCATATCTATAAGTTCTTCTTTGCTGATACCAATACTTGATGCCTCTAACAAAAGCTTTTTTATATAATTATCATAAAATTCTTCTTTTCTTTTTGCCATTATCATCTCTTTGGCTCCTTTCACAACAAACATTCCAATACCACGCTTCTTATATAGGATTCCTCTATCTACAAGAATATTAATCCCTTTGGCTGCAGTTGCCGGGTTAATTGCATAGAGTTTCGCAAGTTCATTAGTACTTGGTGCTTTCTCTTCCTCTAGTAAGATATCCCGCAATATATCCCGTTCAATCATTTCTGCAATCTGTATGTAGATTGATTTCTCCTGAGTTAATATCTCGTTCATTTTCTCCTCCTTTCCTGCTTTGATAGCTCAAAAGTAATAATTTATATGTATTTTTGCAATTACTTGTATGGTTCATTACTTATGTAACTAACCATATCACTAAGTAACTTATCTGTCAAGCATTTTTGAAATTGAAATACAAAAACCTCCCTTGCAGACATTAAGTAAATTTAATTTCACTTATTTGCCTGCAAGAGAGGTCATTTTTTACGCATAATATTTAATTTTTATTTAACCGCTAAAGCAAATTTGATATATAAATAATTATTTTATTTCCATACTTCTTCAGCTATTTCTTTAACTAATTTAAGTTTTGCCCACTGCTGTTCTTCTGTTAATTTATTGCCTATTTCGCATGATGCAAAACCACACTGAGGACTAAGGTATAATCTGTCAAGAGGTATGTATTTTGCAGCTTCATTAATTCTTTTAATAACTGTTTCCTTATCTTCTAATACAGGAGATTTTGTTGTAATTAAACCTAAAACTACCTTTTTATCACCTGTAACCTTTGAAAGTGATTCAAAACCACCTGAACGTTCATCATCGAACTCTAAATAATATGCATTTACATTTTCCTTTGCAAATAATGTTTCTGCAACGCTGTCATACGCTCCACTGCTTGCATATGTAGAATGGAAATTTCCTCTGCATACGTGTGTATTAATTATCATATCTTCTGGTTTATCTACAATTGCAAGGTTGTTGATATCTACAAGCTGTTTCTTTATTTTCTCTAATCCCTTGCTGTCTGTTCCAAAGAACTGACATGCATTTTCATCAACTAACATACCCCATGAGCAGTCATCTAACTGAAGATTTCTGCATCCTGCTGCATATACATCTTTGATGAATTTCTTGTATCCATTAGCAATATCTATAGCAATTTCATCTGCTGTATTATAATATTTCTTAGAATTATCCCATGCAAAAGGCATAATCATCTGTTCTAAGAACTGTGCTGGTGCAGGTATTGTAAGTTTTGCAACTGTATTCTCATCTTCAAACTGTTTGATGAATTTAAAATGCTCAATAAAAGGATGTTCGCCAAGTGAAACTTTTCCTGTAAGATAAGTATCATCAATCATTGCTGCTTCGCCATGGAATGGTAAGCCTGTCTCTGTTTTCTGATGACCGACACCATTAAAGCCCCACATAAAATCTAAATGCCATGTTGCTCTTCTGAATTCACCATCAGTAATTACTTTATATCCTAATTCTTTCTGTTTGCTGACAAGTTTAGTTATACATTCATCTTCTACTTTTGTTAAATCTTCTCTTGTAATTTTACCGTTTTCATAATCTTCTCTTGCTTTCTTTAAAACCTCTGGCCTTAAAAAGCTTCCTACATAATCGTATCTGAATGGTGTGTTTAATTTACTCATATCTTATCTCCAATCTGTTAATATTTTATAGTTTTCGTGATTATAATTCCTAAAATATATATTATAAAAATCACATATTTCTATACAGCTCCATATAACTGACTATATAACACTTTATACATCTATCTATATCATTTTTATAATATCCAGAATTACTAATCAATTTATGGTTCACATATTAACATATTTACAGAAATCGGAAAAATATGAAAAATCTATAGTTTGTTATAGTTTTAGACTATATCAATCTTATGTAATAAAACTATCTGCCTAGTTAAATTTTTTGAATTTTCTTAAAACCAACACTATTATGGTTTGAATATATGGAATAATAGCAAAAATACATACAGCAATTGCCACTATAGCAAGTAGGTAAGACTGGCCAAATGAAGTTCCTATATCATCTGTATTTGCAAGTTTTCCATTAACCACAGCCATTACCGCCCAGACTAACCCTGTTAAGCATATTAATGCAATCGGCAAACCGATATAATAAAGTACCTTAACTAATTTATTCTTAATCCTGTCACCCGTCTTTATTATTCTTATGCTCACTCTCGTCCCAAGAATGCTTGTAATTAATGTAGCTACAGTAAATAAAGCTGTTGCAAATAATCTTACAGAAATATCCTCATTATGAAAAATAATAAATGTAGCTGCCATCACAAGAATTGTAATAAACATTCCTGATATTTTATATTCTTTACTTAACATTTTCTTTCTCTCCTCTTCATAGCAATCTTTTATATAATTTCTTTTGTTTCTGTTATTGGTGCAGTACGACCACTCTTTACATCATCTTCCGCTTCAGATAGTGTTGCTAACTGTAAATAATCATCCTTAGCAAATCTATGATAAGTAATACCAAAATCATCCTGCTCCACACAGTATACATATGGTTCTACATTCTCATCTTTCAGATACAATACGGTACCTAATCCATCTGTTTCCTTTTCAAATACTAATTCCGTATTATTCTCTCTGGCATATCTTTTGAATACTTCTAATATTTCTTCAAACTTCTGTGTCTTAAGTGCTGCTAAAAAGACAGGTAAAAATTCCGGTGTGTCAATATTATCCTCAACATATTTACAGCCTTTATCTAAGACTTCAATGCAATATCTGTCCTTATTATAGGTAATATTAACATTTCCTAATTCTTCTGCTTTATTCTTCATATAATCAGATAGCATTTCTAACAAATCATCATTGGAAACTGATTCAGGCACTTCCATATAATCACACAGGGACGATTTAGGATAATATAATCTTATATCTGTATCTATATTTCCTATTTTCAACTGCCATTCTTTAATTGTATCAATTATATGCTTTTTAAGTGTCACTTCTACTCCACCTTTCCGATTTTATTTGTCACATTATCTGCTATATTATTGTCATATTGTTTGTCACATTATTTACTGTATACTATTTGTCGCAGTATTCATTATATTATCGTCATATTATTTACTATAATATTGTTTATCGTATTATTTGTGGCATTATTCGTTATATTATTTATCATATTCATCTAAGAAATGATGTTTAATGCCATCTTTTTTATAAGCAACTAAAGTGTCTAAGTTAACATTTTCAACACTTCTGAAAATATTGCTCTCAACGAATGGATTAACTTTCTTCAAATCGCTTATAAGCTTCTTTATCTCCATTCTCTTAGACTGATTTTCTTCATTATTACACGTTGTACAGGTGTCTGTAAATTTGCAGGCACACTGTATAAAATGCAGATTATTATAATCTCTCCACGCCTTTATATCATCTTCACGAATTAAATATAGCGGACGGATTAATTCCATTCCCTCAAAATTCGTACTATGAAGTTTAGGCATCATAGTCTGCATTTGTGCACCATATAACATACCCATAAGTATTGTTTCAATTACATCATCATAATGATGTCCGAGTGCTATTTTATTACAACCCATTTCCCTGGCATAGCTGTATAAATGTCCTCTTCTCATTCTCGCGCAAAGATAACATGGGGACTTTTCTATATTATATACTGAATCAAATATATCCGATTCAAATATCTTAATCGGTATATTGAGCTTCTTCGCATTTTCTTCGATAACCTGACGGTTTGCAGGACTATATCCCGGGTCCATAACTAAGAATTTAACTTCAAATGGGAATTTATTATGAAGCTTTAATTCCTGAAACAATTTTGCCATAAGCATAGAATCTTTACCACCTGAAATGCATACTGCAATTCTGTCGCCCTCTTTTACAAGCTCGTATTCATTAATTGCCTTTGTGAATTTGCACCAGATTTTCTTTCGGAATTTCTTTCTTATGCTAAGTTCAACATCTTTGGCAAAATCCGTATCACTTTCATTATCTTCTGACATGACATCTAACAGCCACGCAATATATCCTCCTTCAAGACTCTTTGCTTTTATGCCATTCTCATCAAGCTTCTCTACTACTTCTTCACTATATATTCCTCTTGTACAGCATATGATAAGCTCCTTACTAAAATCAATCTTATCATTATTAATGATATCATCTGCCGGAACATTTATAGCACCTGGTATCTCTCCATGTGCTACCTCCACCTCATCACGAATGTCTATAATCTGATATGTCTCTTTATCTTTCTTTTTTAATTCCTGTACTGTTATACTCATTGCTTTATTTCCTTTTTTATACTATTCATTTTATATTTATATGCTCATTGTCTTCTAACAATTTTTAAGTATACTTAATTTTATTCTATTTTTCAACTGTCTGATATTACATATTATAAGTGCCTGTATATTAAATACCTTATGGCTTTATCAGTTCATACAATGTTTCAACCACTTCATCTATCACATTGATATCAACCGATGAGTAATTCATTACATAAGTATTTCTGTAATTCTCTGCATTTTTACCATTTCCATTTTCATCATTTTCAATGTAATAACCCGATAATGGCATCATATTAATACCTTTTGCCCTTGCAAGCCTTACGAATTCCTCTTCACTATATTTACTGTCTATATGCATCAGAAAATGTACACCTGCTTCGTCACCCTCAATTTCAATGTATTTACCTAGTCTGCTGTTACAAAATGCATCGACGATAACTTCTCTCTTATTCTGATAATAAGTTCTCAGACGGTTAATATGCTTCTCAAAGCTTCCGTTTTTCATAAAATTTGCAAGTGTATACTGCTCGAAATTCGAAACCGTACACGAATAAAAACCAAGTTTTTCATAGAATTTTTCCATTAACTGTGATGGCAGAATCATATAACTTATTCTCACCGTTAATGCCAATGTCTTAGTAAATGTATTAATATATATGACTTTATCTGATACACCATTTTCATCTGAACAGGCAAAGATTGCTGAAGCTGCCGGTGCATGCGCAGTTATGGCACTTGAAAGAATTCCTGCTGATGCAGCATTAATGATGCAGCTTGGTGCAGAGGGCGTATTCGTTGGTTCAGGAATCTTCAAATCAGGTAATCCCGAAAAACGTGCAAATGCTATCGTAAAAGCTGTTACAAACTACACAGATGCTAAACTTATCGCTAAATTATCTGAAAACTTAGGCGAAGCAATGGTTGGTATCAATGAACAGGAAATCGCATTATTAATGGCTGAAAGAGGTAAATAAATGACAATTGGTATATTAGCAGTTCAGGGAGCATTTATTGAACACGAAAAAATGCTTGAAAAACTTGGTGTAGACTCTATAGAACTCCGTAAATCAGAAGATTTAAACAAAGAGTTTGACGGTATCATTCTTCCCGGTGGTGAAAGCACTGTTCAGGGTAAATTACTAAGAGAGCTTAATATGTATGATAATCTTAAAGCCCAGATTCTATCAGGCAAACCAGTTCTATCAACCTGTGCTGGAATGATTCTCCTTGCCGAAAAGCTTGATGATGATAATACAACTCATCTTGCAACGATGCCAATAACTGTCAAAAGAAATGCTTACGGCAGACAGCTTGGAAGCTTCTTTACAACTGATACTGTTAAAGGTATCGGTGAAATTCCAATGACTTTTATCCGCGCCCCTTATGTATCGGAAGTATCAGATGGTGTGGAGGTTTTAGCCGAAGTCGATGGTAAAATCGTTGGTGTAAAATATGGGAATCAGCTTGCATTTGCCTTTCACCCTGAATTAAATGACGACCTGAGTATTCATAAGGCATTTATTGATTTAATAAAGTAGTAAAACATTAGACAGGACATTAAAAGAGAAGTCCGTCTATAACATACATTTGATTATAACGTATTGTGTGTGAGTTATAAATGGACTTCTCTTTTTTTTAATTGCTTTACATACTAATATATAATTAAACAACCTAATTCTTCTTGCATTAATTCACTCTTATTCTTCAATATTTCTCATTGAAATATTGTTATCATTAATTTCAATTGAATTTCCAAGCATCTTTAATGCATCATCCATCTTACATTCAATCTTATCTGTCACTCTGTTAAAACCTAACAATTTTGCCAAATACTTATATAAACTTACTTTTTCTATTGACACATTCTGTTTAATTATTTCAATCATACCACTTCCAAGTTCCTCACTACTAATATAATTGATATCTCTTTTTTCATTCCCATCACTAGGTACACGAAGCTGGTAATCGTTCACACCTGCCAGATATAAAAAACCATTGCGTCGAATAATACCATTATTCTTACAGTTATTCATATATATTTCATAGTCATTCTTTACCACATTAGTAACTTTCTCCCTACCAAATTTCCATACTATTCTTTTCAATAACCATTCCTCAGATATAGGAGCTTCTACCTCCATTACCTTTTTTATAAAATCCTGAAAATTGGATGTTTGCTGAATACTATACACATCAACCTGCGTATATTTTGGAAATGATTTATGTATTTCCTGTACTGGATATTCAAAAAACATTTCTGTTTCTTTTTTATCTTCTCTATCACTATTACTGATTTTTATCTGGTTTTTCTCAATCATTGCCTTCTTTACTGCTTCTAAAAGACGCTCTTTTTCAACTGCTGTGTTCTTAAACCAATCTGTTGACCAGATACGATAAAATTTCCAACCCATATTTTCTAATATTTCCTGTCTCAATCTATCACGATCTCTGGCATTTTTAGACGAATGATATGTTGCACCATCACACTCAACCGCTAATACATAATCAGATGTTGAAGGACGCTTAATTCCTAAATCAATTTTAAAATTTGAACATCCGACCTGAGTATCTACTTCATAACCATTATCTCTCAGAAAATCATAAACCTCCATTTCAAATGCAGAATCAAATTGCTCAAATGGATTTACACTAATAGTTCTTTCCATAGCGATTTCACCATTTTCAGCATAATCAAGATAGCTTCGTAACAACTTTGTCCCTTCTGCCTTGGTTCGAGTCAGGTCTATATCAGTATAATGAATAGAAGCCACCAATTGCACATTAATCTTGGCACGAGTAACCGCCACATTAAGACGACGTTCTCCTCCTACCCGATTAAGAGGTCCAAAATTTTGCATCAATCTTCCTGTTGAATCCTTTGCGTATGCTACACTAAAAATAATAGTATCTCGTTCATCACCTTGTACTGTTTCAAGATTCTTTATAAAGAACGGCTCGATTACATCACGTTTAAAAAAGAATTCCTTAGATGGATCATCTTGTCGTCTCTTTGATAACAACTTTTCTATCAATTCCTGTTGTGAAACACTAAAAGCAACAACACCCAGACTACGCTTAGGATAAAGTTCTATATTTTTATAGATCAAATTAACAATAAACTCCGCTTCCCTCCTGTTATTCCTACTTTTATGATCAAACATACCGTCTTTCGCACAATAATAATCGACACCTATCCACTTCTTATTCGTTGTAGATGACGGAAATGTCACTAAATCATTGTCATAAAAATATCTATTTGAAAACGTTATCAACTGCTCATAACGACTGCGATAATGCCATTTCAAACGAAGCTGTGCAAAGGTTGTTGAACAAATGTCCAAAATAGATTCAAAATCTGTTATGTCTCCTGCCTCATAATCATTATCATCTAAATTCTTATTAGTATTAAAGAAGTCACTTGGGGGCATCTGTTTTGAATCACCCACAACAATAAGTTGCTTACCTCTGTAAATAGCCCCTATCGCATCTTGAGGAAAAATCTGTGAAGCCTCATCAAATACCACCGTATCAAACTTCACTGATTCTGTATTAAGGAATGTACTTACACTAAGTGGTGACATAAGAAAACACGGTTTTATCGTCTGTATAAGCTCACCTGTTTCTCCTATAAGAGTTCGTATACTTTTCTGTCTTCTTTTCTTCTCACCTTCACGTAACAATATTGAAACAGCACTTCCCGGAGACACAAAATCAAGAGAGGGTCTATTTCGTGATAATTTTGACCTTATCTGCACTTTGCTGATTTCAAACTGCGTATTATCTTTCTTAATAAAAGCTTCTATTTGTTGATCATGTTCCACTCGATTAAATCCTGAAAGTACAGGTGTTATATGCTGTACATAATCTATCCATTGTCTATAAAAATTACGCTTATATGTCTTGACAATATCCTCAATTGCTATATTTTCATCAATTGTAGCATCTATAAATTCTGTTATCTGTTCCTTTCTTAACTCATATAGAAGATCATTAAATCTGCACCAATTGTCCAATTTATCATATTCTTGCAGACAATCTTTAAGTTTTGCTAATAATTTTTCGAATACGCAGTTTTCTATATCAAACATATTACTATTAAAACTCTTCACAAGAAGTTCTACATCTTTATAGCTTTTTTCTCTTAGTTCTTCAATTTGTTTTGCAATTATAGCAAACTCAGATTTATTTTTCTCATAATCAACGTCAGTATACCCCTCAAGCTTGCTAAAACTTACTCCCGAATCAAATAATTCCCTTAATCTTGATATCTGTGTTAAAATCATATTCCAATCTGAGTCAACACCATTATACGCTGAACCAAGATAGGATTTTAATGGTTCCTCTATTTTATTAAACATATCTTGTCTTTTATTATAAATACAAAGATTATTTGTTAATTCAATTGCTTCTTGATAAGAAGGTTTTTTACCATTCTTTTCATTAATTTTAATTTCAGTAATAAGTTTTCTATACTCACTATTAAATAATCTTCTAAAACCATTAGTATACACTTTTGTCAAACGTTTATATGTATCTGCTGCATCCAATTTATAAATATCAGCATCATATTTTTGATTAATAACTTCTCTTATCTCTACAATTTCTGTACTTAATCCCTTCATATCTGTTAGTTTCTCCTGTAAATATGTACAAGCTGACTTCTCTAAAAACGAAGGTGTAAGTATACGACTCTCTGAGGCCAATGTAAAAAAATTATTCCACAATTCAGTTTGTTTAAGAGTATTACAGACAATTCCATACTCTTCCTCTATTACTTTTTGCAATTCTATGTATTTATTTATAACTTCAATCATTACAATAAGACTATTCTTTATATTCTCTCTCGTTTGATATGAAGTATCCTTATTCACATAACCATACCATGGATTGTTTCTATATTGATAGCCTATTGATGGAACAAATTTAACGTATCGCTCTAGTAAATCTATTGCATTTTTTAAATAATCCTCACCCTTTTTGTCAATATCTTTAATATATACTTTTACATCTGGAGTATCACGATTACTAGAATAAGCTTCATATAATTGATATAGTGATTTGTTAATCACATCCCTATTTATATGAAGTTCCCTCTCATAAGAATCTAGTTTTTGCTGACTTTTTATTTTTGATTCAATTTCACTATCAGCTTTCGAAGAAACATTTGTTTTTGCTGTTCTCAATGTCTTGCATAGATTGTCTATAACTTCTTTCTTATTTGACTTATAACTATGAAGTTCAAGACAAAATTCTTCTAATCCTGCCTGCTTTAGTTTTTCATATACAACGTTCAAAGCAGCCTGTTTTTCTGATACAAAGAGTACCTTTTTACCATCATAAAGACACTCTGCAATAATATTGGTAATAGTCTGAGACTTTCCTGTCCCTGGAGGTCCCTGAAGTACAAAACTCACGCCCGCCTTTGCCAGCTCAATAGCCTCAATCTGGCTTGAATCTGCATCTACAACATTATGAAGCTCTACCAACGCATTTTTTAAATGATGTTCTCCATTTTCAACAGATACTTCTTCTTCTAAATCAAAGGTCTCACCAAGAATCATACGTACATTTTTATTCTGTAATATTGTTTTCTTATTCTCCATTAAATCTTTATACATATTCATTTTAAGAAATGAAAAAATTCCAATCTTGCACTCTTTTGTCACTGTCCAACCAATTTTTGCAACTCTCTGTTCGACTTTACCTAAGTACATCTCTAATCCCTCATTTTCGTACTCTGGCAATTTCATACCATATTCTCTCTCCATTTTAAAGGAAAACGTAGGATTAACAACTACATCATCTTCCGTCATTTTTATAAACCATGGTTCTATTGCTGAATCATTGCTAAATGTTACTGGTGCAAGAAGAATAGGTGCTCTATACGCATAGTTTGAGTCATTGCTTTCCTTCCAATGAATAAAACCAAATGCGATATATGCAACATTAACACCTGTTTCTTCTAAATGTTCCCTTGCCTTTTTATCAATATTCTTCAATGCATTAACAGGATTTACATTAGCATTGAACAAAAGCATTTGATTATTCTTTTTTATATGAGAACCATAAGTATTAATATATCCTTGACGATTTAGTTTTATCTGCTTTGCATATTTACCATCATCTTCCTGATTATCATCACCAGTACGTTCATCTTCGTCATCATCTGCAATTTGTGGATTGAATACTTCAAAAGAAGCTGATGATTCCACTTTGTCAAAAATTTCTTCTGCCTCTGGTAAAATAATCTCGACCGTAGATGCCTTTGTATCTTTAAAATTCACCAGATTATTTCTCTTTCCCGTATCCAGTAATAAGCTGGCCCATATATCTAATTTTTCCGTATCCATACCTTTTCCTTCTCTCTATAAACATTTCAATCAAGCCTAATTACTTATTGTTGTACATTTTATTTCTTTATATTACTCTTTTGCACCTTATGTAACATTAAATTCTTTCTTACATTTTATCAGATTTTCTTAATTTTAATCTTATAATAAAAAAGAACACTCGATAACTGTTATATATCATATATACCATTTAACAGTCTTCTAATGTTCATTACTATGAATTTCAAAAATATTGGCACTTTCTCTCAATACACCAAGTATAAAAATAAATTTCTATAACATTTTTAGGAAATATTGCAAAGAAAATCTTTCTGTTTTTCTACCATTACAAGCATCTCAATCATCCTTTATTTGCATTATTAAAGATTTCTGATTTGATTAGATTAGTATATAACTCAACCTGTTTACCAACAAATTCATTTGTAAGTTCAGGACCTTTATTCGGCTGATTTTCTTTATTAATATCAATTGAATCTAATTTTTTCATAAATGCATTCATAAAAGTTTCTGCCGTTGTCATCCTTCCTTACCTCTTGCATCTGAATCCCTGCTAATAGTCTAATTAATAATATATTTACACATCTATCAGTAACAATATATAATATGTGAATGATAACACAGATTAACATCTAATTCAATTCATTTTAAAATTAATTTAATACCAGCTTCTATACCGGAATACTATCCCTCAAACACAATGCCCCAAAACCAATTCTTTCATCAGGTATCTGTGTATATCCCGGTAATGGTCTTGCTCCCTTTATAAGATAAGCTTTCACTTTTTCACCATACAGATATAAATCATTTTCACGTACAATTCCCCATTCCATAAGAAGTGCCGCACTTCCTGCCACGAATGGGCACGCCATGGAAGTACCACTTTTCTCTGTAACTCCTCCACCTGTTGCCGCTGAAGTAATATTTACAGCAGGTGCTACTATGTCAGGTTTTATTCTGCCTACCACTCTCGTAAATCCCCGCCCTGAGAAATCTGCATATGACATAAGCAACGAATTATAGCCGCCTACTGATATTGCTGAATTACTTGTTGACGGAATCGTAAGTGTTGTTTCAGGTGATGGAGTCAGGAATCTTGTATCCTCATTTAATGATGCTGAATCGGGAAGCCACATATCAATCCTGCCATTCACTACTCTCTGTGCTGCCACATCTATACTCCATATTCCTGGCGTTATATAATCATTTACTGAAATATCAGGGATAATATCTATAAAAATCTCCTGAAAAGGACTATATGGCGATGGTTCTCCATAATATATCAGAATTTTATTAGAACCCAATCTTCTCTTTATACTTCCAACAACATTGTCAATCTTAATTGAATTAACTCTTCCCGGTGCAGTAATAGTGAATTCAAATACATCTTCATAGTTCTTCCAAATCTGGATATTTATATTACTTTCATATTCACCTATGGTGAATCTCATACTTTTTTCATCATTTATTTTAAATATCTCCTTAGTGTGACCTGCCGCTGCACCCTCATTTCCTGTTCCAATACATATACACATTTTCCATAAATTAGATATATCATCAATAAATGTCTCTATAAGCGAAGTTCCATCATGAGAACCATAGGAATTACCAAAGCTTATGTTAATCGAAACAGGCATATTATACCTTACTGCTGCCTGATAGATATAATTAATTGCCTGCATTAACTCTGTGGTCCTTGGAAAGCCATTATTAATCGAAGTATTTAACTTAACCATAATTATCGGACTTCTTGTTGCTATCCCTATACTGTTATTCTTATTCGATGCGAAATTTCCCGCCATTATTCCTGCCACATGAGTTCCATGCCCCGATACATCCCTTGACCTAAACCTACCACTTCTAAGTGCATCATTAATATCGTCCTTTGTAAATACTGTTCCAAGCGTATACCCCTCTGGTGGATTACCACTTATGTTCTGATCCCAGATTTCTAAGATTCGCGTGCTTCCATCATTGTTTCTGAAAGCATCATTAAATATGTCAATGCCACTGTCAATTAAGGCACATATGACACCCTCACCAAACAACCCTCCACGATTTGAGAATTCTCTGACCTGCACATTATTAATACAGGAAGTTCGTATGCCATTAGCTACTGTAAGATACAGACTCTTCGGCATTTCCACGTATATAATCTCCTTATAGGAATTAAGATTCCTTATAAAATTATCGGGTACTGTAAGGATTGCATAATTACCTGACAAATATATGATACTTACTCCGTTACTTTTAAGGAATTCTATATCACCATTATATCTTACGATTACTTCCCATGTATTTATTATACTGTCGAAACCTACATTCAGAGTCTTACTCTGCTCTCTGTCTCCCTCAGGAGTATCAAGTGCTAAATTAAGCATATCTTCATATTTCTGACTACTCATTTTCTATCCCCAAATTCATAATCCTATAATATATCTATATATTATGTCCAAATCTTCTATACTGTGTCGGTGTCATCTGGAATTTATTCTTAAATGCTCTGTTGAAATACGAGACATTATTAAATCCTGTATCTGTCGCTATATTAATTACTGGTTCATCAGTTGATTCTAACTTCTTCGCAGCCACAGAAAGCCTATATTGATTAATATATTCCATTGGGCTTTGTCCTGTGCAATACTTAAATGAATGCGAGAGATTGTATACACTCTGGTTTGTCAGCTTTGCTAAATCATCTAATGTGATTTTATCTATAAAATGCTCTTCTATATAGGTTATTATTACCTTGGTTTTATCACTCATTTTAATAAGGGACGATTTTTTACCTGAATTTTCATATAATTTGTTTTCAAATAAATATTTAAAGAATTCCAAAAGATAAATCTTTAACTGTATTTCGTAGCAATCTGCCTTATCGTAATAGCATTCCTGAAATTTCCCTACAATTTTCCTGATATTTTCTGTATGCTCTTCACCATTTTTCATATGTATCTGCAAGACAATTTCATTATTAAACAGCGGCATAAAATACTTTGAGGAACATACGTCAACTGTACTGTTATTCACCATATTAAGACTGAATACACTTGAGTTTCCAATAAAACGTTCCGTTCCACTCTGCTCAAATGAATGTATAACTCCCGGCGGAATAATAAGCACTTCTCCCTCATATAAATCATATGGTTTAAAATTCACATAGTAAATACAATGACCTTCCCTTGCATATATAACTTCTATTTCATCATGCCAGTGTGCAGGAAAAAACGTGCCGTTATTCGGAATTAATGTTCCATACACTGCAAATGGCAGCATATAAGTACCATGTCCTTTTTTCTCCTCATATTTCATAAAATCTTCGTGATTCATATTTATGTCACCTCATTTTTATATAGTCTTATCTTAATACCTGTAATTATATGCTAATTTTATATTTTTAGCAAGATTGTGTTATTTTTTAGCATTATTGTTGTAGATATATTACTATTTTTGACTGTATAATGACAACAGCGATATGAAAAAAATAAATGCAGTCTATGTCTGCGGAATGGAGAATTGTTATGGAAACGTCAAATAAAGATATTAAAAATACATCATTATTTAAATTAGGCTGGCCGATTTTTGTACAGTCACTATTATCAATGTGTCTCGGATATATTGACACTTTAATGATAAGTAATTATTCTGATACAGCAGTCGGTGGAATCGGTAATGCCAACCAGATTATCGGCTTTCTTACTCTTGCATTTTCCATTATTGCAAGTGCTACAGGCGTTATAGTTGCCCAATATCTTGGTGCAAAAATCAAAGAAAAGTTAAATCAGATTTACACCGTTTCGATTACATTTAACCTTTTGTTAAGTGGAATAATAAGTGCATTAATATTAATTTTTAACCAGTTTATCTTAGGTTTAATGAAAGTTCCAACTTCAATGCTTCCTGATGCTACAAGTTATATGAAAATAGTCGGTGGTTTTATATTTCTTCAGGCTATCTTTGATACATTTTCACAGATATTCAGAAGTAACGGTCAGACAAAAATCGGCATGATTATTGCAATCGTGATGAACCTTGTAAACATTGCTGGTAACTATATGTTCTTGTACGGACCACTCAAATACTTACACAAAGGTGTAGAAGGAGTTGCTATTTCAACCACTTGCAGCCGATTTGTTGCAGTTATTATTTCAATAATATTCTTCATCATCAAAATTGATGGACAGATTTCCATTAAATACCTAATTCCATTTCCATATGATGTATTGAAGAAACTGCTTAAAATAGGACTTCCTACTGCCGGAGAAAATATTTCATATAATATAGCACAACTTATAATTTTAAGTTTCGTCAATTCATTATCCGTTGTTGCTGTTAATACTAAGATTTATGCTACAATGTTAAGTAACTTTGCATATCTGTATTCAATATCTGCTGCTATGGCTACTGCTATTGTAGTAGGTCATTCAATCGGAGCAAATGAATATGATTTTGCATATAAAAAAGTTATGTCTACATTAAAAAAATCCATGATTATTTCAATAACCATTGCACTTATAAACTTCCTTATAAGTCCTGTTACTATTGGAATATTTACAGATAATACAAGTGTCGTAAACTTAGGGCACAAGATTATGTTCATATGTATTTTCTTAGAAATCGGAAGAACTGCTAACCTTGTAATTATCAACAGTATGCGTGCTGCCGGTGATGTTAAGTTCCCGACTTATTTAGGAATGGCTTCAATGTGGGGCGTTTCAGTATTACTTGGTTATCTGTTTGGAATCGTATTTGATTTCGGATTAATTGGTATATGGATTGCAATGGCACTTGATGAAATAGTACGTGGTGTGGTAGTATATATCAGATGGAAACGTGGTACGTGGAGAGGCAAACGTATTGTAGATAAAGTATAAGAAATCGCTCAGAATGAGAGTAGTATGTAATATGAATGAAGAAGAACAGTTAAAGAAACGTTTTGCTGATTTAGCAGACAAAGCATATTCAAGAGATATTTGTACCTTTACAAATTTCCTTGGCTTATTAGAATTAAATACTTACTATAACATAGAAAAAGAGCTGTCATATGTTGACCGCTCTCTTTTTGGTGGAAATAATTTCTGCGAACGCCAGATAGTAAGATTCGGCAATATAGAAACCGCATTTCCAATTGATTGTATACACATAACACCCGTACTTAAGAAATTCTCTGATGAACTAAGCCATCGCGATTTTCTTGGGGCATTAATTAATCTCGGAATCAAGCGTGAAACTCTTGGCGATATAATAATTATGGATAATGAGGCATTTGTATTCTGCCTTAATAAAATATCTGAATTTATCGTAGAAAATCTAACAAGAGTAAAACATACAGTTGTTAAATGCAACATTACTGACACCATACCTGAAAATGCATTTAACAGAATTAAGGTCAAAGAATTCAATGTGGCATCGCTTAGATTAGATGCAATAATCGGCGAAGTTTATAATCTGTCAAGAAGCCAGAGCCAGAATCTCATTCGAGAGAAAAGAGTATTTGTAAATGGACGTATTACTGAGAATAACAGCTATAATGTAAAACCTGAAGATAAGATAACGGTTCGTGGAATGGGGAAATTTATCTTTGGAGATACGATTCATACAACGAAAAAGGGACGATTCTTTGTAGATGCCCATATCTTCGTATAATTCACTCTAGCTTCTAACTTTATCTTATCTATTATTTATACAACTTTATCCTCCTGTGTCACCTACTCTAAATCCGAAAGATTTCCAAAGGAATAGCCCATTTCTTCCCATTTAGTAAGTAATTCATCCAGAATGTCTCCATTTGTCCTAGATGTACTATGTAATAAAACTATTGCACCCGGATGAATTCTTCCCAAAAGCTTTTTAAATGCCTCTTCTTTCGTAGGCTGTTTGTCATCATACCAGTCTACATATGCAAGGCTCCAGAAAATTGTCTTATATCCTGAATCATTTGCCATACTAAGACTTTCCCTGCTATATTTACCCTGAGGAGGACGATATAGCTTTACTAAATCTTTACCTGTTATTTCTTTATATTTATATTCTACATCTGTGAGTTCTTTAGTGAATTTTTCATTTGAGAGAGTAGACATATCATAATGATGATATGAATGATTTCCAACATTATGTCCTTCATCAGCCATTCTTTTAATCAAGTCAGGATTAGTTTCAAGAAAATTTCCAACTACGAAGAATGTAGCAGGAGCATTATGTTTCTTTAATGCATCTAATATTTTTTCAGTATTTCCATTCTCATATCCCACATCAAACGTGAGATATATTTTTTTATCATCTTCATTTCCAACATAAAAGGCATTATATTGCCTCAATTCTTCAGCCGATGAATTTCCGACCGGTGTACTTCCTTCATTCTGAAAGCTAAGTCCCCAGTTCATGGTATTTAACTTATTTCCATTAAAGCTGACATTTACACATTCATCAATAATTCCCGCTATACCATTACCAAACAAAAATGCAAGGACAAATATTGTGATTATCAGTAGAATTTTCTTCTTCACTAACACTTCTCCATCTGATTTCAAAATATGCGTATCATATATTCAATTATTGACGTTTACAGGTCATATATTTTGCTCTCACTCCATTAGTCGGACATTTTATATAATTTGTTCGCTTTCATCGTACAAATTATATAAAATATTCGCCTAAAGTCGCAATTCGCATAATATATGACCTGTAAACAAGAAGTTCTGAACCAGATGTTGTCACATAGTTTTGAAATCATATATTTATTAGTAATAATATATTCTTTCCTAATAAATTATATGCCTAATAACAAACTATGCTAATGACAGCATTTACTCCTACTAAGCTAAGGCATATGAGAGTCTGTGTCATAGATGAATACCTTGATACAAGTCTTTGTGATTTATTCTTATCTGAATTCCATATGCTTTCCAATCAATATACACTTCGCATCTGTTCCATGCCCTATATCCATAGTTCTTGCAACCGGAATATCTCTTCCTGCGTATTTCTGTACAAGTTCTTCTACCGATGGTACAAATATATCTGCATCTAATCTTGTAAATGTTCCTAGTAAAATACCATTTATCTTATCAAATGCGCCCATCTGTCTTAGCTGGCACAAATATGTTGCAACCTGCTGTGAGGTTGAATTAAGTCCTTCGAGTAATAATATCTTACCGCTAAAACCGGGCATATATTCTGTTCCTGCTAACTTTAGGAAACATCTTATATTTCCACCTATTACAGTTCCCTCCATATATCCCTCTTGGATAAAATAATACTCTATGTCAGTTAAAGCATTTCCTTCGTCTATAATTGTATTTTTAAAATTATTAATCTGTTGTTCACTATCTTTATAAATTAGATTTCTTATCTGGTATAATCCTGATACGTTCCCTGTCTTAGCATAAATTGCATTTATTACTGTGGTAAGGTCGCTATAACCATAGAAAATCTTAGGATTGTCCCTTATAATATCGTAATCTAAATATTCTAAGACTTCATTTGCAATATCACCACCTGATATATCAAATATAGCCTTAATTTCCTTATCTTTATAGAAATTCATCAATGCATCTGCCTTATCTTTGGCATCTCCACTGAAATATGAATCGGTCTCATAAATATAATCACTTATAACTGGCTCTAATCCAATTTCATTAGTAATTGTACCTATTAAATATTCAATTTTCTCTTCATATTCTTTGGTCTGTCCGTTAGAACAACCGACTATTCCTATTCTGCTTCCTTTTTGCATATGCCAGTCCTCGGTATTCATATCATTTATCTTAATATTGTATCCTTTATATTAGCACATTCATATAATAACTGTCTATATAAGGTCATATTTTTTCTTAACGCGCTCAATCTTATCCATCATTGGATTCGTTAACAAGATAGTAAATATTAATGTTGCAACGCCATTTACTAAATCCATCGGAAATCCTGTCACATAATAGCTTATTAAAGTAGCCTTATTAATTCTTGCATGTGACATAACAGCTGCCGCAGGATTCATAATTCCACCGTATATTACAACTGCTGCAAGAAAACCATATACTGCTAACACGATAACATTTGGTCTGTTCTTTCTCTTTCTGAAAATTATTCCAGACAAAAAGCCGATAATTCCAAGGGCAAACATCTGCCATGGTGTCCAGGGGCCTTGTCCAAATATAATATTTGACACTAACATTGTTACCGCTCCGACTAAAAAGCCACTTTCTGCCCCAAGACTTACTCCTGTAATTATTACAATTGCCGTTATCGGCTTAAATTCCGGCAGCATATAGAACGCAAGCCTGCCTGCCACTCCTATCGCACATAATACGGAAATCATTACTATCTCTCTCGCTTCCCTCTTTCTTCCTTCAAATATAATGAAGAACGGGGCTATAGCTTCTAGCAGAACTAATAATGAAATAAACAGATATTTTCTGTCATCGAAATAATAAATTCCACTAAAAATTGTTATGGGAATAGTTATCAGAAACATAATTGCCATAAATATATTCTGTTTCTTGATAGCATTAACTTTGCTTATATTATCCTTAGCTTTTCCTGCTTCATTATCCGAATCATTTTCTTTCTTTTTTATTTCAATTTCTAAATTATTTTTTTTCTTTTCTATTTCATTATCCGAATCATCTTCATTGCATTTTTCACAACAATTCTTATCACTATCTTCATCTTTATCTTTATTTGTTTCTCTGATATTACCTAAATCATTTCCACTATCATCTGTATTATTCTCATTTTTACATGCCTCTATTATATCACTCGCAGTAATTGCTCCCTCAATAATTCCTCTAGACATTCTGTTTGCTGCCGTTGTATAGAAACTATTTCCTTTAAAGAACCTGTATGGAATATTCTCTGCAACGATATTTCCATCAAAGAACAATGCACATCTATGGGTAAATTCAGCACAAAACTCCACATCATGGCTTACCATTATTATGGTTTTTCCACTATCTGACAACTTATGAATTATTTTAGCAAACTCTGTTTTATATTCATTATCTAAACCTTTAGTCGGTTCATCTAGCAGAAGAATATCAGGCATAGTAAGAAGCACCATCGCAAGTGCTACCCTTTGCTGCTCACCACCTGATAAATCATATGGATGTCTGTCTGTAAAATCACTAAGTCTGCACATCTTAATAACTTCATTGATTTGCTCTTTATCCTTACTAATATCTGACAGATTTTCGGCTACCGTTTTCTTAACAAATAACGTCTGTGGGTTCTGTGGCAGCATTATAATCTTTTTCTCATCATTTAACTTAATCTTTCCCCTGTATGGTTTTCTGATGCCACATATAACAGATAGAAGCGTACTTTTGCCTGTACCATTTCCACCAAGAATGCTATATATTTCACCTTTATGCACATTCAGACTTACATCTTTTAACACATCTTCGCCATTCTTCTCATATTTGAAACATATGTCCTTAAGTTCGATAACTTTTTCATCAAATTTATAATTTTTCTCTTCAATGAATTTTTTTATATTATTTTTACTACTGTAAGCCTCTAACCATTTTCTTCCCTGATTAACATTTAACGGACATTTTCCATATAAAACACTGCTATATACACGAATAGGAACAGGCATAGATAATAACATACTATGCTTCATATCCCTTAATTTCTGACACGTAACCTCAGGCACATCATCGATTATAATTTTGCCGCTTTCCATAACTATAACCCTGTCGCTCTGTGGTATAATCTCTTCTAATCTGTGTTCTGTAATGATAATCGTTATTCCCAATTCATGATTTATCTTGAACAGCATATTTATAAATTCTGATGCTGCAATCGGGTCTAACTGGCTTGTAGGCTCGTCTAGTATTATTACTTCTGGAAGCATTGTCATAATCGAAGCAAGGCATAATAACTGCTTCTGCCCACCTGACAGTTCAGAAACACTTCTATAAAACCAGTCCTCAATTCCGAAAAATGCAGCCATTTCAGCCACACGCTGCCTTATCACTTCATTATCATATCCAAGACTTTCAAGCCCAAAAGCTAACTCATGCCATACCTTATCAGTTACTATCTGATTATCCGGGTTCTGCGATACAAAACCTATATTTTCAGCCTGACTTCTCTCATCACACTCTATAAGGGCTTTTCCCATAAATAAGATTTCGCCATTTCTCTGTCCTGCCGGTTCAAGTACTGATTTCAAATGTCTTAATAATGTACTCTTTCCACAGCCTGAGGCTCCACATAACGTTACGAATTCGCCCTCTTCTATATTAAGATTAATATTATTAAGGACTTTTATTTTGCTTTCAGGATATTCAAATTCTAATTGATTTATTGAAAATATTTTCATTTCGTCTCTTTATCTCCACAATCTAATGCACATTTAATTCTGTTCTTTTAAATCTATAGCTATCACATATGTCTATCAGCATTGGAATACTACATATTACGACAAATAACGTATAAGCCATCACCGACCATATATTTGCAAGATTTCTTTCAAATACAGGATAGTATCTGTAATACATTTTATCATTTGCCACCAGCCATATAAATGCCATCGTGCATACACTCATAGTTGTTAATACTATACTATCTCTTTTATGAAATTTATAAATTGAAAATGCTGTCCTTCCAGGAAGTCCATATCCTCTTGACTTCATAGAATCTGCTGTCTCAATTGAATTCTCCAGCGACCACGTAATCATAATTGATAAAATCGCGGCCATATTTCTAATTATTATAAATATATTTCCCTGATTAATATCTCTTCCCATACATCTTCTTGCTTCCCTGACTCTTATAAATTGCTCCTTGAATCTTGGAACATATCTAAGAGACATTGAGATTATCAGACTTAAATGTGGAATTATTCTTCCGAAAATGTATATGAATTTATCAGATGTCATAATAACATTATAGATAGCAAACCATAATATTACACTCATCATAAGTAATGCCATAAATATTCCATATATTATTGATTCAAGTGTAAGCGGATTACCTGTCTTAAAATAGCCTAAAATCGTCATTCCCTCATGGTTAAATAATGGATTAATAACTATTATCATAATTGTCATAGTAACTAAAAGTTTTAATCTGCCAATAACCTGCCTGATTCCTGTCAGATACGTCAGATATACAAGCGACATTATAAGTGAAATACATATAATTACCGGATGCATTGAAAACATAGCTATTGCAATCACAATTACGAAATATGCCAGATTAACGATAGGATGATATCCTGCAAAGTTGTCTATATTTTCCATTAATTCATTCCCCCTCCTATGTCTTTTCCCAAATCACATGTATACTGCCACCTTATTACATCGCCCTTTTTTACTATATATTTAGAACATCCATAATTAGGAAATTCGCCATTTACGCTATACATCCAGCCCGATGATGCGCCACAATCAAACTCATACAAATTATAAATTCCTTCAATGTATGAACTGTTATATAATGGAGTGAAACTTGCCTCCATATGAATCTTATTATCCTTACATACCCTCTTTAAAATATCAAATACACTTTCTCCCTCTTTAAATGTAACTGTTCTCTCCTTTAATATCCATCCATCTTTAGGAACAATATCTTTTTTATCCTTATCTAATATACTCATATTATTAAGTATAGTGGCACAGGATATCGATATGGTGCAGGTGTTTTCATTCTTACCAGAGTTGCTGCCCGTATCACTATTCGTATTACCATTCTGATTATTGCCTGAATTATTAGATGTTGATGTATTAGAATTTCCGTTAGTATTCTGCTCATTACTACCATCTGATATATTTGTACCCGGACTACTTATATCCGTTTTATTACTGTCTGGCTTAGCTTCTGCTGAATTATCTGTATCTTGTGAAGTATTACCATTTAAGTCTGGATTTTGTTCTCCATTCTGATTGTCTGATTTACTATTATCATTATATGCTGAGGTATCCTGAGCTTCACTATTACTATCTGATACATCTGTATTGGTATTATTATCTGTCTGATTAATATTGTCACTACTATTACTATTCTTTATAGTATATCTATTTTCTACTTTATCACTTGTCGCATTACTTTGTAATTCATTTTCAGTTGATTTATCATCTTTAGGATTAACTGATGCCGGCTTTTCTCCTGATAAGAAAGCTACAGTAAGTACAATAAGTATAAAAGCCACACCTATTACTTTATTTCTATTTAATTTTAACCATTCTTTTATCTTTGAAATATTCATAGTTTTTAGCCTTTTCCATAATATTTTTAATTACCATTTTCATATCATAACCCAGAGATTAATACTTAACATTAATTGAATTATAAAGATTTTATCATATATTGAAAATATAAAGACGCTATATCAAAGAATATAGCGCCTTTATGAATTACTTCTTTATAAAATAGATTATCGCTTTACGATATTATGCTGTCACATCTTTCTTACGCTTAATTCTATATATTACATATACGCCTGCTCCTGAAGCTGTCATTAACAATACATATAATAATATATTAGTATAATCACCTGTTTTTGGCAATGAATCTTTATCATTTCCTGGTGTTTTATCATTATTCTCTGCTGAACTGTTTCCGTTATTATCAGATTTGTTATCTGACTTATCATCGTCTTTCATATTATCATCAGACTTGTTGTCGTCAGATTTGTTATCATCTTCCTTATCATCATCTTTAATAACCGGATTACTAATCTTAGTTACATCACTCATATCATAGATTGATGTGCTGTTCTCAACTAATCTCTTATATGCAACTAATGCTAAATAAGCCTGTTCTGTTGCCATTTCATTAACGCCTTCATCTTTAACGTGACAGAAGTTACCATCTGAAAGATAGAAGCTGTTAAGTGCTGACATAACTGAAACACCATTTTTAATAAATCTTGTATCTGTTCTAGGATTAATTCCCATAACTGATAATGCGATTACTACCTGTGCTGTACTTTCACAGTTAGATGCTGAATAACTACCGAAACTTCCATTATCATTCTGTACTGTTTCAAAATATTCTACTGCTCCGTCTACTGCTGCTTTCACAGTTTCATTTTCATTATAATATTTAGCTAATGACTGAACTGCCATTGCTGTAATATCCACATCATCTTCAGTACCATTAAGTGTAAAGCCACCATTTGACATCTGGTTATCAAGAATAAAGTTAATTAATTTATCTTTTAATGCTGCCATCTCCTCATCTGATAATGATGGAACTTTGTAATCGTTACTGTCTAATGCGATTAATGCCCAGATAGCACCGTTTACGCCCTGTTTAACAACATAATCGAAATCACCAAGAGGCTCTAATAAGTTATATCCTGCAATATCTGTAACATCATATCCTAATGATGTTAATGCAAGAATCATTCTCGAATTATCTGTTGATTTAGCTTTATGAAGTTTAGAACTTCCTATTGCTTTAACATATTCATATGCATTTTTGAAATATCCCTCTTTGAATGTATCACTAATCTGTGATGCTCTTGATAAACCAATAACTCTCCATTCACCACCGATTGAATCTACGATTGGTACTTCGCCATTATTAAATTTATCTGTTACTTCATTAAAGATATTCGCTATCTTAATTGCTGTATCTGATTTAATATTTAAGATATAGATTACAGGTTCTTTGTCACCATTCTGTACAATTACTCTTACCTTTCTGTTATCTTCATTTACGGAAATATTAGCAACACCATCTGTAATTCTCTGGTTATTAACATATACATTGTCACTTTCTGATATACCTTTTACAGAAATATTAACTGATGATATATCATTTACAGTAACATCGTATTCATTAACACCATCTTTTAATTCAACTTCTTTTGAAACACCATTTTCGTCTGTTATAATGATTGATTCCGGTTTATCTGTTCTACCAACATTTTCCTCTGCTGCAGTTGTTCTTACAACATAACTTACTTCTGTTGATTTTTCTCCAAATATACCTGCCCAGATATTAGATGCTGTAACAACCTTTACATAATGAATACCATTAGGGAGTTCTACGGAATTACCATCCTCGTCAACAGCCCACTCAAGGTCGAAACCGTTAGATTCAGCATTTTCTGTATAAGGATTAACATCTGCACCAATTGTGCTATTTCTGAAATAATCTACATAACCGAATTTAGTTGCTCTTGAAAATGAAGCTGTAGAACTGTCACCATAAATTGTACCATCTACACAAGGTAATAAGATTCCCTTTAATGTAATTGCATCATTTTTAGCAAAGTCATTCATATAATATGTTGAAGCTGATACCCAGGCACCTGTATAACGACTTCCGTCATTTGAACCACCCTGGTTATCTGTCCATGAAGTCCTGCCATTCTTTGTCTTTGTATAAGTTATCTCATAATCTGTAATTGTTGAATCTTCATAATGTTCTGAACCTGCAAGTGCATACCATTTCTCACCATCTTCTGATACCCATACCTGACCTGGTTCTCCGGCACTTCCGCCTGATACAAATGAGTTACCATATACATAGAAGTCAATACCATATTTATTATTAGGATTATTCTCAATTGGCTTGTCATAATAATATGTTATATATCCACCAAAGTTACCTAATGAACGAAGTGTACCACCAAGTGTATTCTCCGGTGCTGAACCATATGAACCTGCATTAGTATACTGGCTGTTGATACATAAGTAATCAACTACCTTGTCAGGTACATCATATTTACTCTTCTTAATAGCTTTAAATGAATAGTTGTTAGAAATTCCATTCTCTGCTTCTACATTAATTGTCTGTGTGCTTGTCTTAAGCTCGATATGATATAATCCGTCTTCTGCTTTTTCAAGCACGTTATTACCTGATTTAACTATTGAATTCTCATTAACATTGAATTTAAGTTCAGGCATCTCTGCCTCGTTGCCTACAACAATGCTATAACTGTTGTGGTTCTTATCAAATGCTGGATACCAGTCTCCACTTTCAGTTGTAGCTGAAATTATCTTAGATCCCTCAGTATCTGAATCTGCTTTAACAATTTTTACTGTATATGTCTTACCTGATTCTTCAACATTTGTAAACCCATTCTGTATATATTCATCATCTGAAATTGTCTGAATAGTTAATGTCTTCTCTGTTGTATCACCAAATTTGTAAACAGGTGATTTTCCACCATTGTCTACTTCTGTATAATCTTTTCCGTCTTCACTTATTCTGATATGAACATAATTAGTCTTACCTGTTAATTTAAGGGCAAATGCCTCAGGATTCTCTAATAAATAAGCAACATAGCTTGTATAATCACTATCAACACCTGAAGTTGTGATGTTACCGTCTGCATCGACTTTAAACATTGTTCCCTCAGGTTTACCCTGATAATTTATAGAAAGTAAACTTCTTCCCTCAGGAACTACTTCAATCCCTGTTGAAGATTTAATTGCTGCTGTTGTATCATATGGTCTTGTGACATTGAATTTATATTCAGTAAAGTTAGTATCATCTGTTAAATCTGTTACCCTGATTACTAATTCTGTCTTACCAAATCCAAAATTATATAATGATGTGAATTTTCCACTATTTATCACAACACTTTTATCATTTCCATCAGCATCTGTATATAATGCTTCAGCCCTGAATTTTGTATCATCAAATGTCGTTGTACTTGTCAATGAAAGTGATGATGTACTATATGTCTTGATATCCAAATCATAATCATATACATCTGATTTAAATGTCTCATTTGTATTCCAGTTAGAAAGTGCATATGCTGAGAAATTCAACTGTTCAATTACAGGTTTTACAGTTTCTTTTTCTTCCTTCTTAATATCAATTTCGTATATTGTTTCTGTCTGTCCACTGTTCATACTTGGCCAATTCTTATTACCTACACCAATATAAAGCTTATCGCCATCAGATACTTTTATACTACTGTTTCTGCCTAATTCACTTCCTGCTACATCTGGTGTATAAGTATTTTTATATGTTCTTACCTGGAAATTTCTGTTATATGCTACAGCATTAACATTAACATTTGCACTATCACCATCAATGTAAAGTGTATATGTCTTATCTGAACCTGTGAATGTCTTATTAAGCTTTCCTGTATCAAATTCAAGTTTAGCAAGTGATGTATCGTTATTACTCCAATAACTTCCTAAGTCACCGCCCCAGTTACATGTATATTCAAATGTAACTGTATCGCCTGCTTTTAATGTATTATTTGAAACTTTATAATCACCTAATCCCTGTTTAGTGAACCAGTCATTTAAAGTTCCCATCCAGCCACTCTGCGAACCACCATCATATGCATTTAATCCGTTTATTTCTGAAATATAATTAGACTCTGCACCTGTCTGTGTGTATCCCTTTTGTTTAAGTGCTTTACTTACAACGGTAATAGCTGTATCGTTATTATCTATATCTACCATTGTATCTATGAGTTTACCTTCCCATTTTGCACCATTTGCTACAGAATAAGTGTCGTTCTTAACAATTACATGCACCTGATTAATGGCAGTTTCTGCTTTAGCTATTATATTAGATGGCATATTGGATAATAACAATGCAAATACTAACAACCACGCAAAAAACTTGTTAATCTTCTTCATTTTTCTCTTCTCTCCTTTTCTTCTTTAATTTCTTCCTCTTTAATCTATTTATCTCCTTTGAGTCAGGCTTTAACTTTTCTTTAATACCTGCTTCTTCCAAAGCTCTTGGCCACGGTCCTAACTTTTGTTTAATGAAGCATATGTCATCATCACTAAAATCAGTTTTCTTAGGAGTTCTTTCTTTACCTGATTCTTCATATTTACGGACAAGCATTTCAATTGCCTGTTCTCTTTTCTTATCCATATTTTTTTCCTTTCATAGTGAATACATCATTTTAAATTTTCTTATAAATTGGAAAACCACAATAATAAAGAATGTCGCTTGCGACATTCTCCGCCTGCGGCGGGTTGCTATAGCAACATTTTCTGCTTCGCCACAGTGCGATCCTCGCAGAGCGTTTTTACTTACCAGGACAATTTCACCGAAATTTCCTGGTAAGTAAAAAATGCCTTCAATACATACTACTGTAAAGAAAGCACATCGGTCTGCATAAAATGTTATTCACTTCTATAATAAAAGTAATAAAAGTATTAAAAGTATTTTGAAAAATAAGCATAACAAAAAAAACTTCTACGCACCGGTTGTACTTCTTCTTGTCCAAGAATACTTTACCGAATAAAATGTGGGAGTAATCTGACTTATGGTTATCCCAAATACAGTAATGACAGTTGTTCCGGATTCACACCGGATTCCCAATTACCTGTAGGTCTAATGCCTGTAGAACCACATTCTAATCATATTAAGTTTTACTTCGCAAGTATATACTATCGTTTTAGTGAAGTCAATACAAAAGATAGAATTTGAAAATTATAATATACTTATCAGTTCTTCAACGTCCTCTTCTTTAGTTGCCCAGCTTGTGGCAAACCTTACAACTATCCTGTCATCAGATAATTTCTCCCAGAAGCTGAATTTCACTTTATTCCTCAGATAATCGTATTTATCTTTATCAAGTATGATAAACTGCTGGTTCGTAGGTGAATCGATATATAATTCATAGTTTTTCTCTGCGAATGCTTTTTTTATTTTCTCTGCCATTTCTATTGCGTGACGGCTTATTTCGAAATAAAGATTATCTGTAAATAATGTATCAAACTGTATTCCAAGTATTCTTCCTTTTGCCAACAGTCCACTATGCTGTTTTATATAAGTTGTAAAATGAAGCGGTGTATTATTCTTAGTAAATACTACTGCTTCACCCATTAATGCCCCGACCTTCGTACCGCCGATATAGAATACATCGCATAGTGTGGCAAGTTCAGGCAACGTAATGTCTGACTGTTTACTCATAAGTCCATATCCTAATCTTGCACCATCAATATACAAAGGCATATTATATTTTTTACAGACCCCTGAAATGTTCTTTAACTCCTCTTTTGAATAAAGTGTACCATATTCTGTGGGATATGATATATATACCATTCCCGGAAATACCATATGCTCATGGTTCTCATCATTATAAAAATTACGCATATAAGAATCTAAATCATTAGCATTAATTTTGCCTTCTGTTTCATCTATTTCCATTACCTTATGTCCTGTATATTCTATAGCTCCCGCTTCGTGTACATTAATATGTCCCGATTTAGCTGTCACTACACCCTCATACTTACTAAGCATCGAAGATATCACAATAGCATTAGTCTGCGTTCCACCAACTAAAAGAAATACCTCTGCATCAGGACATTCACAAGCTGCCTTTATCTTCTTCTTTGCCTGTTCACAATATGTATCAGTTCCATAACCCGATAATTGTTCCATATTAGTTTCTAACATCTTTCTTAATATTGGTTCACAAGCTCCCTCTGTATAGTCACTTTCAAATGATATAATTCTTTTATTACGCATAACAAACTCCATTTCTGAGCGACTTTTTGCGAAGAGGCGATGAGAAATTCGCACAGGCGATTTCTCATCTGCCATAAGAGCTATTTGCTTTCGCTCAGAAGCAAATAGCTGTGCGAAAAATAATCGCATCAGCATTATTTTTCGCACTAAACTCCATTTCTGATTTATAAAATTTCTTTCAGGTCATCAAGATTAACATTTATATTCGACATATTCTCACCTGATACCACATTATCCGCTAATTTAAGCTTTCTTTCCTGTAGGTCCATAATCTTCTGTTCGATTGTTCCCTTAGCCACAAGCTTCATGACTGTTAGTGTCCTTATCTGTCCAATTCTGTGAGCCCTGTCGGTTGCCTGATTCTGGACTGCCCCATTCCACCAAGGGTCAAAATGAATGACAATATCTGCTGCTGTTAAGTTAAGTCCTGTTCCACCTGCCTTAAGTGAAATAAGAAATACAGGTACTTTTTCCTCCTGAAATTCCTCTACCATTTTTCTTCTTTCTTCCTTGGTATTCTTTCCACTAAGCATCAGAACATTTATACCACATTTTTCTAATTCACCATAGATTCTTAACAACATTTGTACAAATTGCGAGAATACAAGTATTCTATGTCCACCCTCTATGGCATTTTTGATAAGTTCAATGCAGGTATCCATTTTTCCGGAGCCACCATGGTAATTCTCATAACAGATATCAGGATTACAGCAAATCTGTCTGAGTCTTGTAAGTTCAGCAAGTATTTTTAACTTATCTTCTCTGAATTCCTTGTCATTCTTATTAGCAAGTTCGGTCTTTAATGCATTTACTCTTGCATTGTATAATTTCTGCTGCTCTTCAGTCATATTTACATAGACAACATTTTCAATCTTGGCAGGTAAATCTTTAAGCACATCACTCTTCTCTCTTCTTAATATAAATGGAGACACAACCTTTTTAAATCTGTTAAGTACCTCTTCATCATTATTAAGTACTATAGGCTCTTCGTATTTATCCCTGAATGTCTTATAATCTGATAAATATCCCGGCATTATGAAATCAAAAATACTATACAAATCACTAAGCCTATTCTCAATAGGTGTACCGGTAAGTGCAAATTTATGTTGTCCTTTCAGGCGTTTAACTGCAATTGATACCTGCGTTGCCGGGTTTTTAATATATTGTGCTTCATCTATAATAATATAGTCGAATTCCTTATTTTCAAATTCTCCAATATCTCTCTTAAGTAAATCATATGACGTTAATAGTATATGATATTCCTCACTATCATCTAACAGATTTTTTCTTCTTTCCTTATCACCGATTATCGTAAGCACTGATAAATCAGGTGCAAATCTGTTAATTTCACTTTCCCAGTTATATACAAGCGAAGAGGGGCACACAATTAATGCTTGTTTCTTGCGTGCTTCTAGCAATGTTATAACCTGAAGTGTTTTACCAAGCCCCATATCATCAGCCAATATTCCACCAAAATTAAAATCTGATAATACTGACAGGAATCTGTATCCGGTTTTCTGATATTTTCTTAATTTGGCATTTAATTCAACAGGAACACTATAATCTGTCTCCCCAACATCCTTTAGGTCTCTGATAATTTTCTTGAAATCACTGTCACGCCTTATTGTGTCATCTGTAGAAAATTCTTTAAATGTCGAATTAATATATCCCGCATAATAATTCTTAACCTTAAAGTCTCCGTTAAGAATATCCTGTTTCTGAACCATCAGACCTGTGGTTATCTCTGATAAAAATGCCACATTTCCATCATCAATACGCAGAAAATCTCCGTTCTTCATACGGTAATATTTCTTTCGTAATCTATATGCCTGAAGAACCTCATACATCTCTTCCATATTTAATTTATCAGATTCGATATTAATATCGATTAAATTGCCCACAAGACTTATTCCTACAGATGGTTTTGGAACCTGTATTACCCTGAATGAATTAAGGACATCTGCCATAAATACATCTGCAATGTCGTTTAATTTGGCAACACCATCATCAAGAAAATCGAATAATTTATCTTCATCGTTAATCTGCCATTTTCTACTACCTTCTTCGTCCTCAACCACATCAAAATATTGTTGTACGACTTCTAATGCATTACTTTCTCTTGTAATATCCCTGTATTCTCTGCTCTCGTTATGTACTTCAAATACATCATACACATCTTTACCATAGATGGCCTGTAATTTAAGACTTACCTTACCCTCATCATTATCAATATAGACATTTATTTTTGCTTTCGTAGGCATATATTCTTCTATATCTATGTCTTCACATACAATACCTATATGCTTCTTAAGTCGTAAAAGTACATTGCCGCAAAATGCCCTGTAGTCCTCTTTATTAATAAAGTCAAAATTCCTGTCATAATACAAATATTTTGATTTCTTCTCTTCCATACTGTTCATTGCCCTGATAAACGGAATTACATCTTTTGAAAATTCTTCTGAACACTTGTATATTTCATTTTCCACCATAAGAAAATCGTGTCTGTCACCATTAATTATCTTTACTGGTTTCATAGCAACACTTATGCCGCAATCATTTTCATTCTTGATCATAAGACACAGATTAGGATTATCCTCAAGAATTCTATATTTTACATTATCTATCGTTATTTCATTTCCCATATATACATTGAATATTCGCTCTAAGAAAAATGGATTGACAGCTAATGACCTGTATTTATTCGAAATCGTAATCTCATTTTCAAAGTTAGAAAATGTAGCCTTGACTAATTCCATAATGAAGTCAAGCCTTGGTAATGATTCCTCAGTAAATACCATTCTATCATGAATTACTGACAATTTCTTTGAATATTGAATTTTCTTCTTCGCTGCCATATTCTGTGCAAGTCCAACGATATCCTGAACAATAATCATCTTACCGGTTCCGATTTTAGCATTTACATAATAATTAGTAATACCATTTTCATCACCACTTGTGGTAAGACTTAAATCTAAATTAACTCTGCCCTTATCTGTAATACTTTCTTTCGTTATGGCATATTTACGGATTACTTCCTGCAAGTCCTTTGATGTCTCCCTATCCTTGCTGACAGGAACTACCTGTTTCTTCATTATCTCTGTTTTTCTATATTTCAGATATGAAAATGCCACCGCTACACAATGCTTACACATCTTTTCATTAAATCCCTCACAACTACATTGATAACCGTATATAGGTTTTTCATTACGTCTTTCATCTACCCATATTATGGAATTATATTTTCTTGCATTTTCTTCGACAATTCCCTTAACAATATTAGCACCTGTCATAGTATCTTTACTTATTTCTAAATCGTTAATCTTCTTACTTCCATACAGATCTCGTCCCTCTTCATATTGTCTGTATCCACAACTACTCAAAATATCCTTTATTTCTAGCATTTTCTTCTCCAATCCGTTTTAGTGCCTATAACATAAACAGGAATAGCACAATTAGTCTTGTTACTATTCCTGTCACATTTTCAAGACCATTTCCTAAAACCCGTAAAATACCTGTAATTATATTTTAGAAATATACTAAATCATCTTCAGGTTTTGTCGACTTTTCGGCACTGATAAGATGAAGTACTGGTCCTTTTCCTCTATATTCTTTTAAAAATTCACGTCTTATTTTTGCTGTAACTGTAACCCAGTCCTTATCATTAAATAAAATTTCTGTGTTGCTCTTGCACAACATTCCCATAAATGATATGTCATCCGCACAACAAGTCATAGCAAATCTTCCCGGAACAAAGCATGTATTAGGATATTTCGGTGGCTTATAAACCATTGCGTTAAATTTTACAACTTTCCCATCATATTTCTTAGGATTATCCATTGCATCTACAAACCACATTCCATAGTCATCATCATCTATCTCAATAATGTCTGCATTAATGTCAAATGGTAACTCTTCTTCCTTTAAGGCATCTTCAAAACCTTCTGCTGCTTCATATCCAATCTGTGCTTTCTTATTAAAAATCTTCACACATTTTCTGAATTCATTACGTTTTGTTTCATTTGTACAACGATTTAAGATAACCATATCAGACAACGATAACTGCTCAATAATTATTGAACGCATATTTGTCCAGTACATATTAAATGTGGTAGCATCAACTGTTGATATAACCTGTGCAAGTGTCCATTCTTCGGGCATATTATCTTCGTCAACCGCATCTAATTCCCACATTCCATTATACTCTATCATAACACGCTCAGGTTTATAGAATTCCTCACATTTCTTGAAGAATTCCTGTGATAAACCATCTTTCTCTTCTACTGTCTCTATAAAAATATTGTTCTTAGACAAGGCAACGGCATCATATTCCTCGATACCCTCCTCGCATACTATAAGAACAGTTTTCTCACCCCTTGAAAATCCCGGGTCATTAAGTGTGTCTCTTATAAAACTTGTCTTACCGCTTTCAAGTATTCCGGTAAATAAATATACTGGTACTTCTCTATCCTGATTGTTCATATTCTAATCTCCGTTCTGCAAGGCACTTTAATATTTGCTTCATTTAAAAGGCAATGCATAAGCTTTAATATAGACATATCATTACCTTTTTATTTTATTAATCTGCTAAATAAAATAATTCTTTTAACTTATTTTCGTCAGGATTAGTTCCTATTACACAGATACGTCCTGTATAATCAGGACTTCCCTTTCTAAGTTCATATTCACCTGGAACAAGGTCAAAGTATATCCATTCTCCATTAACATTTGGAAGCATACCTTTTGCTCTTAAGATGACACCATACTCGTCTGTATTAGCAAGTTTATCAAGTGCTGTCTTAACCTCTTCTTCAGTATATTTTCTAGGTGTCTCTGTTCCCCAGCTTGTAAATACATCATCTGCATGATGGTGATGATGTCCGTCATGGTCATGTCCACAACCACATTCTCCATCGTGATGATGGTGTTCATGGTGTTCATGGTCATGTCCACAGCCACACTCTCCATCGTGATGATGGTGTTCATGGTCTTCATCTTCATGGTCATGTTCACAGCCACACTCTCCATCATGATGATGGTGTTCATGGTCATGTTCACAGCCACACTCATCATGGTCGTGGTGATGATGTCCACATTCAGGGCAAACATCTTCTTCTGCTAATAATTCTTCAGCAAGTGAACCAGATTTCTCCATAGCAGCAAGTATCTGTAAACCATTAATATCTTCCCATGGTGTTGTGATAATTGTTGCATTTGGATTATGCTCCTTTAATAAGCAGACACATTCTGTCATCTTAGCTTCAGGCATCTTCTGTGAACGACTGATAACTATAGTTCCTGCACTTTCAACCTGATTATTGAAGAATTCACCGAAGTTCTTCATATACATCTTAGTCTTAAGACCATCTACAACTGCTGTTGTGCTGTTAAGTATTATATCCGCTGTCTCCGATTCCATAACATCTGTTACAGCCTTGATAACATCTGATAATTTACCTACTCCTGATGGCTCAATAATGATTCTGTCAGGTGCATATTTATCAATAACTTCTTTAAGTGCTGTACCGAAATCTCCTACTAACGAACAACATATACAACCTGAATTCATCTCTGTAATCTGAACGCCTGCATCTTTTAAGAATCCACCATCGATACCGATTTCACCAAACTCATTCTCGATAAGAACAAGTTTCTCACCCTTTAATCCTTCCTCAAGTAATTTTTTTATTAATGTTGTCTTTCCAGCTCCTAAGAAACCAGAAATAATGTCTATTTTCGTCATAATATTATGTCCCTCTTTCTATTGATTTTCCGTAACTTTTAGTATAACTCTTTCCCACTCTTTGTCAAGTGGGCAGTTTAGCAATATTTATCAATAAAACGAGGGATTTTTATATAGCAAGTTATAAATTATATTTATACAATGTTTGAATTATATTATTCTAAATAGTTACAAAATTCATTAATTACTTCTTCAACTGTACTTATTTTATTTATCTTATATGCATTAGCACCACAAAATACTAATCCATTTTCAACATCACCTCTTACTGCATTTATCAATGCCTGAGATATACAATATCTTGTTGTATTCATATTACATTTCTTTATACAGCCTCTACATTTCTTTACGTCTATTTTATTATCCTTAACATATTCAGTAAATTTATTTTTTATGGCTCTTCCTGGCATTCCAACAGGACTTTTTACTATTACAATATCTTCCTTCCTGCAATTAATAAATGCTTCTTTATATCTGATATCTGCATCACACTCTTCTGTTGCAATAAATCTGGTGGCTATCTGATATCCATCAACACCTAGTTTCTTATATCTTTCAATATCTGCTTTTTCTGAAATTCCTCCCGCAACTATGACTGGTATTTTACAATGAAATTTATCATCATATTCTTGAATAAGAACAATGATTTTCTTGATTTCTTCATCATATTGTTCATTTGTAATGCCAAGAACATCTTCACTTTTGAATCCCAAATGTCCACCTGCCAATGGACCTTCTATTATGATTGCATCGGGTAATCTGTTATATTTTCTAGACCACATTTTAATTATAACCTCAGCTGCCTTCTTAGAAGAAATAATTGGAATTATCTTTGTATCAGAACCTTCTACAAGTTCAGGCAGCTCTAATGGCAGACCAGCCCCCGATATAATTATGTCAGCTTTGTTTTCAACAGCAGTCTTAACATATCTTTCATAATTCCTTGTGGCATACATAATATTTACAGCTAATATTCCACCTGCTGCTATTTCTTTTGCTTTCTTAATTTCTTCGCCCAGAACCCTTAAATTAGTCTCTAAAGGCGACTTTTCATAATATTTATCATTAAAACCAATCTGTGCTGCTGAAATACATCCAACACCACCATATTTACTTACATGTCCGGCCAGATTACCAAGGCTTATTCCGACGCCCATTCCACCTTGAAAAATAGGTATTTTTATTTCCAGATTACCAATTTTTAATGTTTTCACTTTTAACCATTCCTCGCTTCATAAACTTTAGAATTTTCTAAATCTCTCATATCTTTCATCTCGTATTTCTACTCTGCTTTTATCACTATAATACGCAATAAAATCTGTAATACCATTTACTAACTCTTTAACAGTTTCTTCCATATTATTAACCGTCATATCTTCGCTTTCACTTATTATTCTGTCTATAATATGTAGATTTTTTAAATCATCTGCCGTAATCTTCATAACCTCAGCTGCTTCATCAGCTCTTTCTGCATCTTTCCACAAAATAGCTGCAAAACCTTCAGGTGATAGAATTGAATATGTAGCATTTTCAAGCATAAATATATTGTTGGCAACACCTAATGCAAGTGCTCCACCACTACCACCTTCACCAATAAATATTGACAAAACCGGTACACTTAAATCTGACATTTCATATATTGCCCTTGCTATTGCTTCTCCCTGACCTCTTTCCTCTGCTTCAATTCCACAATATGCACCGGGTGTGTCCACAAAACATATGACCGGCTGATTGAATTTATCTGCAAGTTTCATAAGACGTACAGCCTTTCTATACCCTTCCGGATTAGGCATTCCAAAATTTCTCTTAATATTTTCTTTGGTATTTCGGCCTTTCTGCTGTCCAATTACCGTCACTTCCCTGCCTTGGAATCTTGCCACGCCTCCCACAACTGCACTGTCATCTCCAAACAATCTGTCTCCATGTAATTCCAAAAAGGAATCAAATATTTTAGAAATATAATCAAGCGCTGTTGGTCTGTCATTTCTTCTTGAAATCTTAACCTTTTCAATTGCTGATAAAGTATCTTTGCTCATATATGCCTCCATACTACAGTTGCATTTACTGTGTCCATCCAAGTAAATATGCTATTGTTTTTCTTAATTTACGCCTTGTTACAATCATATCCACAAATCCATGTTCTAATAGAAATTCCGATGACTGAAATCCTTCTGGAAGTTTTTGTCTTATGGTCTGCTCAATTACTCTTGGTCCTGCAAAACCCGCTAATGCGTCTGGTTCAGCTAATATATAATCTCCAAGCATTGCAAAACTTGCCATAACACCACCTGTTGTCGGATCCGTTAATACAGAAATATATCTTAGACCTGCATTACTATGTCTTTTCAGTGCCTGTGATGTTTTCTCCATCTGCATTAAGGAAACAATTCCCTCTTGCATTCGCGCACCTCCGGAACAACATAAAATAACTACAGGAAGTTTTTCCACAGTAGCTCTTTCTATCATTTTAGTGATTTTTTCTCCAACATTATGTCCCATGCTTCCCATCATAAAATTGGCTGACATAACAGCAATGCCTGTCTTAATTCCACATATTTCCCCGAATCCTGTAACAACTGCTTCATCAAGATTTGTCTTTTTCTTAAGACTTTTTAACTTATCCTCATATCCGGGAAATTCTAAGGGATTATACATGGTAAGATTGCTATCCGTCTCTGTAAATGTATTTTCATCAATAAGCATACTGATTCTTTTTCTCGGCTCTATGCGAAAATAATTATTGCATTTAGGACAAATATAATAATTTTCTACTATATCATCTGTACATATAATTTCTCCACATTTATCGCACTTAGAAAACAATCCATCAGGTACACTTGGATTCCTTGTGGCATTCTTCTGTCTTTCACTGTTTTTAATCTGTTTTCGTTCCTTACCCGTAAGTGTATCTTTCTTAAAAAGCTCTTTAAGCATAATTTTCACACTTTCTCCATTCCATTAGCCTATTTTCATCTCATTTTCGATAAATCCGGTATCAAACTTACCACTATCAAATTTATCATTATTAATAATTGAATATTGAAAATCTAAATTAGTTGTAACACCATCGATAATCAATTCCCCTAATGCACTTTTCATTTTGCTTATTGCCGCTACTCTGTCTTTGTCATATACAATTACTTTAGCAATTAATGAATCATACATTGATGGAATCGTATAGCCTGAATATAATGCGGTGTCCACTCTTACTCCATTTCCTCCCGGTAAATGTATGTCATTAACTGTACCGGGACTTGGCATAAATTTATGCATTGGATCTTCTGCATTAATTCTACATTCAATTGCATGTCCACTTATATTTATATCATCTTGTGAAATATCTAGTATCTCGCCATCGGCAATTCTTATCTGTTGCTTAATCAGGTCAATGCCTGTCACCATCTCAGTAACTCCATGCTCAACCTGTATTCTGGTATTCATCTCTATAAAATAATATCTGTCTGTACTATCTAACAGAAACTCAATTGTTCCTGCACTATAATATCCGGCAGCTTTAGCAGCCAAAATTGCCTGTTTTCCCATTTCTTCTCTAAGTCTGTCATCTATTGCCGGTGAAGGGGATTCCTCAATAAGTTTCTGGTGTTTTCTCTGTACTGAACAATCACGTTCACCCAGATGTAAAACATTTCCATATTTATCTGCAAGAATCTGAAATTCTATATGTCTTGATGAGGCTATATATTTCTCAATATACATGGCATCATTTGAAAAACCATTTATTGATTCTGTCTGGGCAGTTACGAATTTTTCTTCAAATTCTTCAGAGTTATTTACAACTCTCATTCCTTTTCCTCCACCACCCGAGCTTGCTTTTATCATAACAGGATATCCTATGCTGTCTGCGATTTTCTTAGCCTCTGTCACATCGTATACAGCACCATCAGAACCAGGTATAATAGATACGCCTGCTTCCTTCATAGTCTTTCTTGCCTGCGATTTATTTCCCATCATATCTATAATATCAGCTGATGGACCAATAAATGTAATATTACATTTCTCACATATCCTTGCAAATTTACTGTTTTCGGACAGAAAGCCAAATCCCGGATGAATCGCATCTGCGCCTGTTGCTATAGTTGCACTGATTATTCTTTCTATATTGAGATAACTATCTGATGCCTTATCCCCACCTATGCAGATTGTTTCATCTGCTAATTGTGCATGAAGTGAATTTCTGTCAACTTCCGAACATACTGCAACTGTGGCGATTCCCATCTCTCTACATGCCCTGATTATTCTTACGGCTATTTCTCCTCTATTTGCAATCAGAATTTTCTTAAACACGATTTTTCCTCCATTATGATATAACAAAAGTAAGCTCTGCCTGTGCATACAACTTTTCATCATCATATGCCTTTGCAAATGCTATACCGACAGGTCCTTTTTGCTTGATAAGCTCAACTTCCAAAGTAAGAACATCTCCAGGAGTTACTTTATTCTTAAATTTTGCCTTGTCAATGCCTCCAAAATATACTGTTTTGCCTGTATATTCTTCCATCGATAAGCAGATTACTGCTCCTACCTGTGCTAATGCTTCTATAATAAGTACGCCCGGCATAACAGGTTCGTCTTCAAAATGACCTGCGAAAAATGGCTCATTATATGTAACACATTTTCTGCCTATTGCTCTTTTTCCAGGCTCAATTTCTATTATTCTGTCTATTAGTAAAAATGGCGACCTATGTGGTAAAATTTTCTTGATTTCTTTTATATCTAACATCTATCTTCCTCTTTCCTATTTTACCAGGACTCTTATGCCTGATTTTCTGTTTTCAATCTGATATCATTACCATTTTGGCTTATGAACGATTTGAAATTGTCTGCATTTTTATATCATTTTCATTATCATATTTATTTAATCTCATATAATAATTGTCCATATTCCACAGTCTGTCCATTCGTAACATCAACAGATGCAATTACTCCATCATATGGTGATTCAATATCATTCATAATCTTCATTGCCTCAATAATTCCGATAACCTGACCTTTTGTAACTGTGTCACCAACTTTAACAAAAGGTTCTCCTCCCTCAGTTGCGGAACTATAAAATGTTCCTACAATCGGTGATTTTACCTGGTTAATATCTTCATCACTGAAATCCTTTGTACTGTCTTTTATGTTATCTTTTGTATTACTTTCAGTACTATATTCTTCAAAAAATTTATCTGCATTTTCAAAATTAAAATCAGATTTATTAATTGACATCTTATTTTTAGATTTTATTACTATTTTTTTACCATCTTCTTCATAAGAAAAATAACTTAATTTTCTATCAGATACTTTATCAATAATTTTTAAAATATTATCAACTTCCATAATTACCTCATTTCTGACTCGTCATAAATACCTTTTATTTTGAATGAAAATAAAAGCAGAATCATATAAAAATATGAATATTATCTAAATTCTTTTACACTTTCCTGTCTTCATTATTCCTTGAATTTTTTTACCATAATACTGCCATTATGGCCTCCAAAGCCAAGTGAATTAGACAATGCATAATTTACTTTTCTGTCTTTTCTCGCTTCTTTTGTATAATCCAGATCAAGTTCTTCATCTTCTATCTGATATCCTGCCGTTTCATGGATAAAATCTTCCATAACACTCTTAACACATACTATGAATTCAACTGCTCCAGCAGCACCTAACATATGTCCAATCATTGATTTGGTAGAATTAATATTTATATTATATGCATCTTTACCAAATGCCTTTTTTATTGCTCTTGTTTCAAATAAATCATTATGATGTGTACTTGTTCCATGTGCATTTATATAGTCAACTTCGCTTGGTGAAATTCCTGCTTCCTCAATTGCTAAAAGCATTGCTCTTGCAGCTCCATCACCGTCTTCTGCTGGTGATGTGATATGGTAGGCATCGCATGTCGCTCCATATCCGACGACTTCTGCTAAAATTTTCGCACCTCTTTCCATTGCATGCTCGTAAGATTCAAGTACAACAATTCCTGCACCCTCACCCATAACGAAACCACTTCTTTCCTTGTCAAATGGTATAGATGCTCTAGTCTTATCTTCAGTAGATGTTAGTGCCGTCAATGCACTGAATCCCCCAATTCCTATTGGTGTTACAGCTGATTCAGTTCCGCCACACACCATTACATCTGCCTCTCCATATTGAATATATCTTGCTGCATCACCAATACAATGTGTACCTGTTGCACATGCTGTAACAATATTTGTGCATTTTCCTTTTAATCCATATGTAATTGCAACGTTTCCAGCTGCCATATTACTAATCATCATTGGAACAAGCATTGGTGAAATTCTATTAGGTCCTTTTTCCAATAATCTTGCATGTTCTCTTTCCATTGCCTGCAGGCTTCCAATACCTGATCCAACACACACACCAATTCTGTTTAAATCTTCTTTTTCTAAGTCAATTTCTGAATTTCTAATTGCCTCACCGGCAGCAACTACTGCATATTGGCAAAATAATTCCATTCTTCTCGCTGCTTTTTTGTCCATATAATCTTCAGGATTATAATTCTTTACTTCAGCTGCTAATTTAACTTTAAAATCAGTTGTATCAAACTTAGTAATATTATCTATTCCAACTTTTCCATCTTTTATATTGTTCCAAAATTCTTCAACATTATTTCCAATAGGTGTAATTGCACCCATACCGGTAACTACTACTCGTTTCATTCCTGCCTCCTGTTTTGATGTCTTCTCCATATGAATAAACACATCATCAATATCTATCTTTAACTTATTGTTTGTTATCGTTATAATCCAAGACCACCATCTACCATAAGTGTCTGTCCAGTTATATAATCAGACATATCTGATGCTAAAAACAATGCTGCTTTTGCAATATCTTCTGGTCTTCCAACTCGTTTTGAAGGAATTGTATTCACTATCTCTTCAACATACTTATCATTTAATACTTTTGTCATATCGGTCTCTATAAATCCTGGAGCAATTGCATTTATATTAATTCCCTTTGAACTCATTTCTTTGGCAAAGCTTTTGGTAAGCCCAATTATTCCTGCCTTAGATGCAGAATAATTAGCCTGTCCTGCAATACCATTCACACCCGAAATAGACGAAATATTAATAATTTTCCCTGATTTATTCTTTAGCATATATTTAGTAACATGTTTTATACAGTTGAATGTTCCTTTTAGATTCGTCCTGATTACATCATCAAATTCTGATTCTGACATTCTAAGAATAAGGTTATCTCTTGTAATACCTGCATTGTTAACCAATATATCAATTGCACCATATTCTTTTATAATATCATCCATCATTTTCTTAGACATTTCATAATCTGATATATCTGCCTGATATGGAATCGCTTTTCCACCAAATGCCTTAATCTCTTCTACAGTTTTTAATGCTGCCTCCTTAGAACCACAGTAGTTAATTACTACTGTTGCTCCCTGCTTTGCAAATTCTGTGGCAATTCCTTTTCCTATACCTTTTGCACTACCTGTCACAATGGCTGTTTTATTTTCTAAAAGCATATGTATCCTCCAAATCTTAATATATTCTATTTAAAATTATATATCTTACAGGTTTCATTCTTCTTCATTATATAAACTGATAAGTTACCTGATTCAATGCTATTTTAATTCAATTAATTTTTTTAAATCATCGATGCAATTTATATTCATAACACTAACATTTCTATCTGTCTTTTTAACAAGACCACTTAATGTTCTTCCTGGTCCAATTTCTATGAACGTATCCACACCATCAGCAATCATATTTTTAACTGACTGTTCAAACATAACAGATGATGATACCTGTTTCTCGAGTAAATCTTTGATATACTGTATATCTTTATTCTTATCTATATATAGTGCATTAACATTTGCAACATACGGAATTACCGGCTTATTAAATTCCACATTCTCAATATATTTTCTAAGTTCTCTTCCTGCTTCTGCCATCATTTCAGAATGGAAAGGTCCGCTTACTTTAAGCTCAACTACACGTTTTGCTCCAATCTCTTTAAGTTTCTGTGCTGCCATAGCAACAGCTCCTCTCTCTCCTGAGATTACTAACTGACCCGGACAGTTATAATTGGCAACGGATACGATTCCTTCAGTTTCTTCACATACTCTAGATACAATCTCATTATCCAGTCCTAAAACCGCCATCATAGTACCCTTTCCATCAGGAACTGCTTCCTGCATAAGGATTCCTCGTTTTCTTATAGTCTTAAGGGCATCTGAGAATTTCATAACATCTGAAGCAACCAAAGCATTATATTCTCCGAGACTAAGTCCACAACACACATCCGGCTTTATTCCAATTTCAACAACAGCCTTATATATTGCCATACTGGTTGTAAGAATTGCTGCCTGTGTATATTCAGTTTCATTTATTAAATCGTTCTCATTAAAGCAGATATTTTTTATATCAAAGTCTAAAATTTCATCTGCTATATCGTATATTTTTCTGCACTCGTCTAATTCTTCATAAAAGTCTTTGCCCATTCCAATATATTGAGCGCCCTGTCCAGGAAAGATAAAAGCTATTTTACTCATACTATTCTCCATTCCGCAGGCACAATGTGCCGGAGGAATCGCGAGCCAAATATCAGATTTGGCTCTGCGATAAATGCTAAATGTGTTGCCTGCTACACATTTAGCTGTGTGAAAAATCAGATATCAATCTGTATTTTTCACACTAATCTCCATTTCGCAGTAATTTATCTGCCTCTGATACTATTTCTGTTATTATCTGTTCACAACTCTGCCTTTTACTTATAAGTCCTGCAATCTGCCCTGCCATAAATGAACCATTATCTTTGTCTCCATCTATAACCGCTTTTCTAAGTGAACCAAGTGTCATTCTTTCTAATTCTTCATATCCGACACCATTATGTTCTAATCTTATATATTCTTTAGTCATTTTATTTCGCAATACTCTTACAGGATGACCTGTTGTGGTCCCTGTTACTACTGAATCAATGTCTTTTGCATTTATTACCTTTTCTTTATAATTATCATGGATTATACATTCATCAGCCACAAGAAATCTCGTACCTATCTGTACAGCTGTAGCACCTAACATAAATGCTGCTGCCATTCCCCGGCCATCGCCAATTCCTCCAGCTGCTATTACTGGTATATCAATAGCATCGACCACCTGTGGAACAAGCGTCATTGTTGTAGAACTACCAATATGTCCACCTGATTCACATCCTTCTGCAATTACAGCATCTACACCGCGTTTAGCAACTCTTTTAGCAAGTGCTACTGATGCCACTACAGGTATTATTTTAATTCCTTTTTCCTTCCACATTTCAAAATATTTTTCTGAATTACCAGCTCCTGTTGTTACAACATTAACTTTCTCTTCAGCTACCATATATGCTATCTCCTCAGCACTTGGACTAAGCATCATAATATTTACACCAAATGGCTTGTCTGTAAGTTCTCTGGTCTTTCGTATCTCATTTCTGACATATTCTACCGGTGCACCTCCTGCTGCTATAACTCCAAGTCCTCCAGCATTTGATACTGCTGATACAAGATTGTGTTCAGCTACCCATGCCATTCCACCTTGAAATATTGGATATTTAATGTTTAACATTTCACATATATTTGTATTCATTTTGATGTAATCCTTTCTGTTTTTTTCTGAAAAAAGGTCAAAAAATAAAGGGATAAGAAAAATTATATCTCATGATATATTTTTATCCACTTTATTTTCAGATTCGGATTTGTGAATATAGGTATATACAATCCGTCTATTCTTAATTCATCTATATTATATCTGAATCTTCGTGTTTATAATTATGACTGTTTATCCTCTAAATATTTAACAATATCACCAACTGTTGACATTTTTTCTAAATCTTCAGTTGGAATCTCTATTCCATATTCATCTTCGATTGACATTACCATCTGGAATAAATCTAGTGAATCTGCCCCTAAGTCATCTTTAAATGTTGACTCAAGTGTAATCTTATCTTCTTCAACTCCTAATTCTGATGCTATAATTTCTTTTACTTTTTCAAACATTTTATCCTCATTTCTGCGTCATCTACGCTAACTTTAATCTTTTCTTCTTAACAGTTGCTACTATCGTTATCGTTGTTAAGGCAGCTGCTAAAACTGTGCCTGAAACAATCATTCCGACTTTTACTGGCTTTCTATTAATAAATCTGTCTTTTTCAAAATTATCATTTTCCAAAAAAGAAACATCAATATTTGAAAATATATCAACTAATTCTCTGTCACTCATATCCGTTCTCCTCAAATTTAATTTTTATTTTTGATTTGATTCTTGAAACCCTGCAATCTACTGCTGAAACCGTCATCATCATTGCTCTTGCAATCTCTTTTGAAGACTGAAGATAGAAAAAACGTCTTATTGAAATCTCTTTATCTTTCTTCGGCATTTCTCCAATTATTTCATTAAGTAATATAACCTTTTCGCGGTTAATTAACTTATTTTCAACATTCTGGCTTTCATCAGCATACGTTGCTGCAATATCCGTCAAATCTTCATAAGACATATTCTCTTCTTTTCTTCCAATATCTCTTAACCGGTTTATTGCCGTATTTCGCAAAATTACTTTCAAATAAGTTTTAACTGAAGCTTTTTCTAAATCATATTTACCTATGTTATTCCAGAATTTCAAATATGTATCGTTAATACATTCTTCTATATCTTCAGCTCGTCCACCCAGAATTCCATATGCTATGTGATATAACAATTTCTCATATTTGTCTGCTATCAAGGAAATGCATTGTTCATTTTTTTCCTCAATCAGAGTTATTAATTTCTTATCATGCACGATAGAACCTCCTGTTACTTACTATCTTTTCTTAGGTTCATATACATATACACCACTTTTTTATTTATCTTTCAAATTTTTTTAATTTTTATATTGTCTTATTAATCTTTCAATCTCTTCATCAACTTTATCAACTATATTATCCGGTCCTGTTATCTTAACTTTTTCACCTAATCCTATTATCCATGCTATAAACTGCATACTTACTGCCACTTTCACACTTACCGTAAAATGCTCACTATCTTTCTTTATAATAGGAATGTCCTTACCAAATCTGTCAATAATAACACCCGCCATACTATTATGACATTCTAATCTCACAGTTTCTTCTACACCGCCGAACATTCCAAACATTCTTTTTGCATATACAGCCATATTAAACTCTTTGAATCTGTCCTTTCCATCCCGCTTCTCTTTGACAGTCTCAATATGCAGCATCTTATCTACTCTGTAATGCTTAATCTTCTTATCCCGACTATCGAATCCAATCAGGTAATAATTCTCATCATCCCATGACAATGCCCATGGACTTACATTATAATATTCGCCATCTTTTTTTAATTCCATTTCCTTATTAACATTCCATTGGAAGTATTGAAACTTTATCTTAGAATTCTCAGCAATTGCCGTATGTATCGCATCAACACTATAATATATACTTTCATTCATAGTTTTTACACGCTCTGTCACAAATACCTGTCTTTGTAATTTAGATGCATCATATTTACTTCCAAGTTCTTCAATCTTTTTAATTAACTCCATTGATTTCTTCTCGGTTATAAATTTAGCAGACTGTACCGAATCGACTAATAATTTTAATTCAGCCAATTCAAACTGTCTGCTCGCAACATAATAACTATATGTATTATTTTTCTTCTCACTCTGAATATCAATACCATAATACTTAAGAGCCTCTATATCATTATATACACTCTTTCTCTCTGCTGAAATATCATATTTATACAGTTCACTTATAATTTCAGGCATAGTAAGTCTATGCTCTTCATCTGTTTCTTCAAGCATTATCTTCATAAGATATATTAGTTTTAGTTTCTGGTTTGTTCCTTTAGCCAAATTCATATCCTCCTTAATCGTTTCATATCTACCTGATATGAAAACCACTTTCGTATTCTTCAAGTGGTATATTATGATAATCTAACCTGTCTATCATAATATACTGTCCCTGATTAATAAGTTTTAACATTTCATTTATCTGCCTTTCAGTTCCTTGTGCTTCCATTAATACCGAACCGTCCCATTCGTTCCTGACCCATCCTGTTACACCACAACCATCTGCTGCATATTTAGCCCTGTAACGAAAACCAACACCCTGAACTGCACCTGTGAAATGAATCTCTTTTCTTATAATTTTATTTTCTACTGACATAATCCTATCTCTTTTCCTTTTAAAAGTATTTCAATTATACAGCCTTGCACAATTTTTTATATATCTTCTCAAGCTTATGTCTGGTATCAATTACATCTTTGGTTGTTTTATTAATATTTTTACCCATTTTTCCTATCTTCATATGCGTTATCATATTAATAAAACTATCGTTAGTATACATATCTAATAAAGAAGCTAATTTTTCTGAATTCATTTTAATATACCTGCACTTACTAATTCCTTTTAATATGCCATTGAGTTGTGATATTGATTCTTCTGCCGTCTGTATTTGAAAATCCGCCTCTTCAAGTGCAAGATTCTTAGTTGCTGATGAATAGAAACTCTTACTAAGTATATCAAATAAACTCGTCCTGCTTCCTTCATTAACTGCAGCCCCGGCATCATTAAGTGCCTTTAATGCTTCATCTGCTAATTCAATGGCATCAAGTATCACTGCCTGTAATTCAGCTATATTGTTAATTTCATCAATATCATCATTTTCGTCGTATATCTCGTAGCCTTCCGGTAAGTTCAGATGTAATTCTTCCGCTAATTTTATTACTTCATCATCATTTAAATCATCACTTACATCTTCTAAATCTTTATCCGTAAATCTCTTCGAAGATTTATTTAGTGCATATCTGAATATACTACCACTGCAAAAATACGATATTTCTGAAAGATTGTTTCCCGAAAATGTCACTCCATGATTAACAGCTTCTTTTATAAAATTATCTGCGCCATTAATATCTCCATCAAATAATTGATATAGCACTGTAATAATATCTTCTTCATTACCATAATCCGTTAACACCCTTGAGCGTCTCTTAGAATACTCTTCATTCCATTCAAACATACCATCATAGAACTGCTCCCAGCTTACAGGCGTTGTGTCTGAAACCATCTTCTCTTCATATTCAGATGCAATATCATCTGGTAATTTTAATCCATATTTCTTAGCAAGTTTAACAACTACATCTTCTTCTATAATATAATATAGATTCTCTATATCTTCATCAGTAAATCTATCCGCTGAACTATATAGTGCCTTGTCGAAATTCTCTCTGTCACAACTTCCGAAAATGTCTGACAGTTCATCAGCGTTGAATTTTATACCTTTATCAAGTGCCTTATTTAATAAACTATTAGCACCTTTCTTATCTTCGGATCCGATTATCAATATTACGTCTGCAATTTCCTTTGGAGAACCAAATTCTTCTAGTGATGGTATCATTTTAACAACTGTACTTACTTCACAATTGTCCGCCTTTTCATAGAATTCTGACCACTTCATATCTATTATCCTCCTTGGTAAATCTATCTGCTTTCATTGTTTACTTATAGCTATCTTTCTTTTGCTCATTATAACACAAAAGTCCACAAATGTCTTTTTATTCTGACATCTGTGGACTTATTTCACCACTTTTTATAATTTTACTTTTTTTCTCTGAAAATACTTCTAAAATTTATGCTCTTAATTCAATCTCTAATTCTCTCTTAAGATTCTTAAGAATCTTATTAACAAATCTGTCTACTGATTCTGCTTCAAAAGCTTCTTCCTTAGGTGTAAATTCTATTGTAAATGCCATACTCTTCTTGTCAGCAGGAATCTGTTCGCCCTCATATACATCAAATAATGTGATTGATTTAATGTAATTGCATGATTTCTTTATGCAGTCTTCAACCTGACCACAAGTTATATCTTTATTCATAACAAGTGCGAGGTCACGTTTCTCTTCAGGGAATTTTGGCAATGGAGTGAACATAGTCTTTCTGTCATACCACTGTGACATAAGTTTAAGATCCATTTCCATTACATACATATCGCCGCGAACTCCAAGGTTCTTAACAACATCATATGCAACTTTTCCTAAATAACCGATTTCGATTCCCTCACATTTGATTATAGCTGTCTGATATGGATGGAGGAATGATTTCTTAGCAGGTTCATATTCAAAATCAAGACAAAGCGTTTCAGCTACTGTCTCTGCTATTCCTTTAAGTGTAAAGAAATCCTCATCATCACCCCAGATACCTACGCAAAGTGTTTCTCTTTCATCAGGATAATCTGTTAAAGGAAGTGACTTTGGTATGAATACATTACCTACTTCAAATAATCTTCCAGTTTCATTATCTTTCTTCATATTTCTTGCAATAGCATTAATCATAGAAGCTGCTAATGTCGTTCTCATCAATGAAAGGTCCTCATTAATAGGATTAATAATACTAATTGCTTTTCTCTCTTTTGCATCTTCAGGTAATTTAAGCATATCTAAATCTGCAGGTGAGAAGAATGAATAATGTATAGCCTCGTATGCACCAATACTGCAAAGTGCCTTCTTAAGCTTAAGTTCTTTCTTCTGTTTCTGGTTAATTCCACCCATTGTCACCTTGGCATCAGGCATAAATGTTGGAACAACGTTATCATAACCATACATACGAATTACTTCTTCAGCAACATCTGGATATGAATCCATATCTTCTCTATATGCAGGAACTTGTAGTATCAACTCATCACCATTAATTGATGGTGCAAAATTAAGATTTTTCATTATCTTAATTATATCTTCATCAGGTACTACAATTCCTAATACGTCATTTACTCTCTTAACACTTACTTTCATCTCATGTGGCTCTACTGAATTACCTACATTTACATCAATATGTGTTGAAGATACTTTACCACAGCCCAATTCTTCTATCAAATGAAGTGCTCGTTTCATAGCTAATACTGTTGAATATTCATCAACACCTTTTTCGTATCTTGCACTTGCATCTGAACGTTTACCAAGACTTCTTGCTGTCTTTCTTATATTATCGCGGGCAAATTTAGCAGATTCAAACATTACTGTTTCAGTCGTATCTCTGATTTCTGAATTAAGTCCACCCATTACGCCTGCTAATGCTACCGGTTTAACTCCATCACAGATTACAAGGTTATTAGAATTAAGTGTATATTCCTGTTCATCTAATGTAACGATTTTCTCTTCGTCATTAGCACGTCTTACGTTAATTGCGTTACCCTCAAGATATGAGCAGTCAAATGCATGCATTGGCTGACCGATTTCTTTCATAACATAATTAGTAATATCAACTACATTTGAAATAGCACCTATTCCTACTAATTCAAGTCGTCTCTTCATCCACTGAGGAGATTCACCCATCTTAACATCATATACATAATGTGCAATGTATCTTGGGCATAAATCTGATGCATCAACTGTTACATTAAAGCCATCTTTCTTAACTTCTGTCTCTGTATAATCTGTGGCAGGCATCTTTAAGTCTGTATTAAGGATAGCTGCTACTTCTCTGGCAATACCAAGAATACTCTGGCAATCAGGTCTGTTAGCAGTAATGGCTATATCAAATATCCAGTCATCAAGTCCAAGAATAGGCTTAACATCAGCACCTGCTTCAGCATCTTCAGGTAATACTAACAATCCGTTGTAATCTCCGCCCTTAAACATATTGTCATTTACACCAAGTTCTACGCCTGAACAAAGCATACCAAATGACTCATAGCCACGAAGTTTACCCTTCTTAATTGTCATAACACCCTCAACTGTCTTATGGTCTTTAGCTGTTGCATATACTGTTGCACCTACAAGAGCAAGTGGGAACTTTCCGCCTGCTTTAACATTATCTGCACCACAGCATATCTGGAATGTTCCATGCTCGCCTGCATTTACTTTGCAAAGACTTAAGTGTGTATCAGGTATTCCCTCACATTCTTCTACAAGCCCAACAACTACATTACTGATGTCTTTACCGACTTCATAACGTTCTTCTACTTCAAAACCACTTGAAAATAATCTTTTCTCAAGTTCTTCCGGAGTAATATCTATATCTACATATTCTTTTAACCAGCTCAATGGTACTAACATAATAATCCTCCTTTTCGCCTAGTCATCTAACTGTTTTAATACACGTAAATCTGACTCAAATAATAACTTGATATTATTTATTCCGTATTTAAGCATTGCTGTTCTTTCAATACCAATACCAAATGCAAGTCCGCTGTATTTTTCAGAATCAATTCCACAGTTCTCTAATACTTTTTTATTAACGATACCTGCTCCAAGAATCTCTATCCAGCCTGTACCTTTACATAATTTACAGCCTTTTCCACCACATTCAAAACAACTGCAGTCCACTTCAACTGATGGCTCTGTAAATGGGAAATATGATGGTCTTAAACGTGTTACAGTTCCCTCACCGTATATCTTCTGTACAAATACATCTAACATACCTTTAAGGTCACAAAGTGTAATCTTCTCATCTACAACAAGTCCTTCCATCTGTGTAAACATTGGAGAATGTGTTGCATCATCATCTGAACGGAAAACCTTACCAGGTGAAAGAATCTTGATAGGAGGCTTCTTGCTTTCCATAACGTGAATCTGTCCTGCTGAAGTCTGTGTTCTTAATAAAAATTCAGGCGATAAATAGAATGTATCCTGCATATCACGCGCAGGATGATCCTTTGGTGTATTTAGTGCAGTAAAGTTATAGTAATCATTTTCAATTTCTGAACCCTCATACACTTCAAATCCCATTCCCTGGAATACATCTATTAACTGATTTCTCATCTGTGTAATAGGATGAAGATTACCTGTCTGTTTAGTCTTAGCAGGCATTGTAACATCTATTTTCTCTGATTCATACTTTTCTTCTAATTCTTTTGCTTTAATCTTTTCTTCTATTTCTGCAAAATAATTAATTGCCCATTCCTTTAATTCGTTTACACCTTTACCATAGCTGGCACGTTCTTCAGGTGCAATATTACGCATTTCTTTCATTAACTGTCCAATCTGTCCAACTTTTGAATCAAGAAATGATTTCTTAAAATCATAAACAGCCTTGGAATTTGTCAGTTCTTTTTCACCATCTAAGATTTTCTGCTTAATACTTTCTAATGCTTCATTCATCGATGATTATCCTCCATTCATATATTTTATTTATTTGATTATTTTATTGGATTATCCTGTCTGTCCTGCGACTATTTATACCGCTTTACACACACTTTATGTGACATCTTCCTATATCACAAAGTGCGTATCCTCGCAGAGCATTTTTTACTTACCAAGACAATTTCAACGAAATTTCCTGGTAAGCAAAAAAAACCCAGCCAGGACTTTCTCCTAGCTGGGACGAATATTATCCGCGGTACCACCCATATTCTTACATATCTGATATCTTATTTACTTGATATCCGTTATATAAAATACATCAGTATTTATATCTAATTATATAAACTTATATCTATATATGATTATATAACTTTCTATTCATATATTTATTATAATTTATATATATTACGATTTATATATCTTGTGATATGTAAACTCTCAATGTGATTAACGCTCACTCACGTCGCCTCCTACTTATATTTTATTTCAAATATTTCAAAGACAATGCTCCGGTGTGAAATTTCAATCTATGAATATCTTAAACCGCTTACAGCCGATGGCGATTATTCTCTAAAAGATTCTTCATAATCTACTTTGCACCCTCAATGCATATTATATTGAATTGTTATTTCAAAACCATTTCTGATTTTATCACATACTAAAATATGTGTCAACTTGAATATGCATCGTTTATTATATCGCTTATTATGTCGCTTATTATATATCTTTCTTATATGATTCTTTTGTTCCTTATATATTTCTCTTATGTATGAAATGAAATATTTATCTTCATTTCATATTGCTCTCTTATCTCATTCTGTTCTTAATATCCTGTAATAACTTCACAATTTCTGCCGAGCCGATAAGTATCATTCCACTAACAATAGTTCTTAACTCCGGAACAATGAAACTAAAAATTGTATACTCGTATTCATATTTGTCTATAAGTATAAAGTTTGTAATTGTTCCAACAATAAGTATTAAAATACCAATAACTTTTAATACCATACCTACAATATTTTTCTCAGTAGCTATGTCAGTATTCACCTCAATTGGTCTTGTTGCACCTATTAATGTACTTGAGAATTTCTCTCCACAATTTGCACATTTACCAGATGCTTTCTCATCATTACTAAGTAACTTCTTACAATTCGAACAATATAGTTCTGACATTATAATCTCCTCCTTCCCTACGTCTTTTATAAACTATTCATATATGATAGTTATGTGTCTGATTTTAACATATAAGGAATAACTTGTCATTAATATCTTATTAATTTCTGTTTCCGTAACTTTTTCTACCTCACCTAAATTTTTACATTCGAATCTAATAACCTTATTATCTGGCTTCCCTCGTTCTTCAGCCATTTAACTGACCTCTTATAATCCGGAATCACCTTTTCAACTTCTATCCAGAAATTCTTTGAATGGTTCATTTCCTTTCTGTGACAAAGTTCATGAACTACAACATAATCAATCACTTCTGTTGGTGTCAACATTAGCAGACAATTGAAATTAAGATTACCCTTACTGCTACAGCTTCCCCATCTGGTTCTCTGATTACGAATTGTAATTCTTCCATAATCTACGCCTACAATTTTCGAGAAATATTCAACTCTCTGCGGAATATATTTTAATGCCTTATCAGCTAAGTCTTCGATTTCTGCTTTCGTCAAATGTTTAAGGCCTGATGATTCATATCTTACATTCTGCTCTCTTATCTGTTCCATATGCTTCATAATCCACGATTCCTTATCATGAAGTATCTTATCTATGTCCTTGTTCGTTGCATATTCCGGCACTCTTACTGTAACTGTTAGATCAGTATTAACTTGTATTGATATGGTTTTTCTATTAGACCTTATTACTTTAACTTTCATATGGAACTCCATTTCTATATAACTTGCTGTTTTGATTGATGTAATCATCATCACTTGCTAAAGCGTAAGCAAATCCTTAAATTCCTTTATTGCAAATGTATATTCTTCAACATTTCCAAAGCCATATTCAGCATAAATAAAATCTATTCCTGCCATCTTTGCTGCATTGGCATCGCCTTGTGTATCACCTACATATGCTGCATTTTTTATATTATTTCTTTCAATTACAAGCTTAATATTTTCACCCTTTGGAACCTTATTGTCTCCCCAGTTCTGAAAATCTTTAAAATATTTTGACATATTGTGTGCATTTAAAAATGTCTGAATATATCCGGCCTGACCATTGCTTACGATACAAAGTGTGTATTTTTCAGATAATTTTGCAAGTGTGGACTCAAGTTCAGGATATAAAATTCCACCTTTTTCTGTCAGATATTCATTCTCGACCTCACAACATTTATCTAATATTTCAAGCTGTTTTTCTTTATCAAATTCCTTGAAAAGCCTTGCCGCTATTTCGTCCATAGGCAATCCCATAACACTTTGAAGTTCTTCTTTAGTTATTATCCTATCTTCTAATCCATCAAAAGTTCTTGCAGCCATTTCCCAGGAAATTCTTATATTTTCAGTAGCATCCCACATTGTTCCATCTAAATCAAATAATAAAGCATCATATTTCATACTATTCTCCATTCCGCAGACGTTTACGCCGGAGGAATCGCGAGCCAAATGTCAGATTTGGCTCTGCGATAAACACTAAATGTGGCGCCTGTGACACATTTAGTCGTGTAAAAAATAAGTGTATCAACATTATTTTTTACACTAATCTCCATTCCGCAATGTTTTTATTTTTTCTCAATCCAAATGAAAAATTCTCTTCATTACACTATCTTCTAATAATACCTGTTTTGCAAAATCTCTATATTTCTCTTCGTGTAGATATGTGTGTCTGTGTGGCTTGATTGTTGGTGCCATATCCACTGCCTTTATATAATCTTCTACATCAAGATTTAATGTCTCAACATAATCCCAGAAGCCTGTCTGTTCAAATATTGTATTTACACGAACATATCTGTGATCCTGAACAACACTCATTACATAAGTTGCAATTCCGACCTGAATACCATGTAACTGTGGTCTTTCAAGCATTTTATCAAGCGAATGTGAAATCAGATGTTCACTGCCACTTGTCGGTGTACTTCCGCCTGCAATTTCATTAGCAATTCCACTCATTGCAAGTGAATCTACAAGCTCTTTTAAGAATAAATCATCCTGTATAGTCTTAAATGGTGTTCTCACAAAACTGTTTACTGCCTTTTTAGCTATCATTACTGCGAAATCATTTATTTTAGAATATCCCATACCTGATTCATATTGCCAGTCATATAAAGACGTAATCTTAGACACCATATCTCCGATTCCTGAATAAATGAATTTCGCAGGCGCACTTTTAATAATATCGGTATCAACTACAATGCCATATGCTATTCTTGCTGGTACTGATGTCCTTCTTCCATTTACTATAAGCGATGCACTCGCACTTGAAAAGCCATCCGAAGATGCTGAGGTCGGAATACTGATAAATGGCATTTTTCTTAAATATGCTGCATATTTTGCAGTATCAATTACCTTTCCGCCACCTATTCCGACGATAACCTGACACTTCGCATCAATTGAAAATGCTAAATCAATAATATCCTCTATCTTAACCGTATCAAGTTCCTTGTATTCAATTACATTAATGCCGTCATTTTTAAGATTATCAATTATCTCCTGTCCAAACATATCAATAAGACCATTTCCAAAATATACAACAGCATTTTTCATATTGCCTGCCAATAAATATGTTCCAAGGTTCTTCATTGTTCCCTTGCCTACTTTTAGTAGTGTAGGTATTGCAATCTGTGTCTCTATCATTTTAGTTCCTGTATGATGTATTTATGTTCAGATACATCATATGCTCCTTTCTTTTTAATTACTTTTTTCTTATCTATATCATTAACTCTATTATTTTTGCGTTTTCTTTGAATATTTACTTTAGAGCTATAATAATCACAATTCCGATTTTATATATCTTACATTCTCCTAGATTATCTCATCACTATCCAGCACAACAGTAAACGGTCCATCATTAAGAAGCTCTACCTTCATATCTGCACCAAATTCTCCTTTTTCAACAACCTCTACCTCTTCTTTACATTTTCGAACAATATACTCGTATAATTCTTCCGCTTCTTTTGGTGCTCCTGCCTTAATAAATGATGGTCTGTTACCCTTTTTACAATCTGCATATAATGTAAACTGAGAAATAAGCAATAATTCCCCATTTACGTCTTTAAGTGCAAGATTTGTTTTGCCATTTGCATCTTCAAATATTCTAAGATTAATCATCTTTTTAACCATCTTATCAGCAATTACTTCGTTATCGTCCTGACCGATGCCGATAAGAACCATATATCCTTTATTGATTTTTCCTTTAACTTCTTCATCTATTGTTACACTTGAATGTTTTACTCTTTGAATTACAAATCTCATTTCTTCTGCTCCTCTTTCTTTTCAAAATAATGTTGGGTCTGCTCCTGCACCTAGCAAAGGTTGCTATTTTACAGCTGGGAAGTGGCCTGGTTCCCCTTGCCACTCATTGACACAATTATATATTTTCTTAGAAATAAGGTTAATATACACTTTTATTGTAGCAATAAATTTTTAGATTTGCAATTATTATGTTTCATTGAGATAGAGTAAATCTGTTGTCAGTTAGAATAGGGTATAAATATCCCTTAGATATTTAGATTCAACCTTGTTTTTAATTCCATCTTTCTCAATTTAATTTCTTGGATGAATAATATAACTTATGTCCATTCTGAAGATAATACTGCTCTGCATATTCACATATTTCTTTCATCAATTCAGGACTTTTACTCCTCATAACCATACCTCGTGCTTTCTGTTCTATCGGGAGCACTCTGCTTTCGATAACTCTATTATACTAAAATTTAGAATTTTTCAAGAGAGAAAAAGGCAGAAAAATAGAGGTGTCGCTAAATGACGACACCTCACGCAGATTACTGGTATTCGATTTGAATTTTTTTTAAATTGTTGCCCCAGCGAGGCAACAATCTTATTGAGCATAATTGCCTTTATGGGCTGTAATGTTCAATGAATCCATACTCTTACCTACTTTTCAAGAAACCATTCTTTCATTGTATTCAAAACCTTGACTAATTCTTCTTTCTCAATTACATAAGGAACCATTGCATACATATAGTTGAGGAACGGACGGCTGAATATGCCCCGTTCATACGCAAATTGCTGATAACCTTTAATGGTATCGGAATTATACACTTCAATACATACGCAAGCGCCCATAATGCGAATTTCTTTAATGCGTGGGTCAGAAAATCCCTCCATCTCACGGCGGGTGATTTCTTCAATCCTGCGGATTTTCGACATATAGTCCTGAGTTTCAAATAACTCTATGGACTTCAGCGCCACACTGCAAGCTAACGCATTGCCCATAAAGGTAGGTCCGTGCATTAAAGCGTGAGAAGGATTATCGTCATAAAAGCCTTCATACACCTTTCGGTTTGCAACCGTAACAGCGTGACCGATATATCCACCCGTCAAAGCCTTGCCGAGAACAAGAATATCAGGTAAAACTAAATCTGCAACAAAGCGATTGCCTGTGCGCCCGAAACCTGTTGCAACCTCGTCAAAAACAAGAAGCACACCGTATTGGTCACAAAGCTCTCTCGCTCGTTGTAAAAAAGAAATATCATACATTCTCATACCGCCTGCCCCCTGTAACAAAGGTTCAACGATAAAGCAGTTTAAGCGGTCGTGATATTCTGCGAAAGCCTGTTCAAGTGCTTTTATCTCAGTAGGAATATGAATGACATTTTTGCTTTCACCGTATGCTTTCAAAACAAAATGGTAGTCCTCGTCATCGCCCACCTCCATTGTTTTGAAAGTATCACCGTGGTAGGCGTGATTAAGTGCCAACACCATTGTCCGCTGTGTTTCTTCTCGATTCATATAATACTGCAAAGCAATTTTCAGAGCAACTTCAACCGCAACACTGCCCGAATCCGAAAAGAAACAGTAATCCAAATCTCCCGGCAGAAAGCTTGCCAGCTTTTCGGACAACTTCTGCGCCGATTCGTGCGTCAATCCACCCAACATAACGTGGGCAAACTTTTCAAGCTGCGTTTCGATTGCCTGATTGAGTTCGGGATGTTTATAACCGTGAATCACGCTCCACCAAGATGATACCGAATCAATCAGCTTCTGGTCTTCGGTATAAAGATAAACGCCCTCTGCATTAACAATTTTATAGGGCGATTTCATTGTTTTCATTTGCTCATATGGATACCAAATCATTTTAATATTTCCTCCGTGTTATTCATAAAGTCCTTCTAATACTTCAGACGGAATATCCAAATCTGTATCTCCGTCTTTAACGCAGGCTATCACTTTCAGCCCGGTCATAGTTTCACACATAAACAGATTGTCTTCGTGTAATTTGTTGCCCGGTTCATAATGATTAAAGATTATGCCTTTCACGGGCATTTTATGAGATTTCATATATTCTGCGGTTAGTACAACGGCATTGATTGTGCCGAGCCCTGCGTCAGCAATTATCAGGCAGGATAACTCACGAGCCTTGATAAAATCTTCTAACTGAATTTTTTGTTCGTCAAAACGAAGCGGACAAAGAATACCGCCTGAACCTTCTGCCGTAACATAATCATACCTATTACAGGCATTATCAAATCCGTTCAGCACCTGTTCCATTTCAACAGGATTTCCCTCAAATTTTGACGCCAAGTGCGGAGAAACAGCCGTTTCATAAATGTACGGACACATTTCTTCGAGCGGTTGTTCAATGCCCGACATAGTTTTTACCTGCAAGGCATCGCCCGGTATCAAGCTGCCGTCTAAGCGGCGGTCGTTGCCACTCATTGCCGCTTTAAAATAAGCCACTTTTTTATTGCTTTCCCTCAACTTTTTAACAATCAGTCCTGTCACATAAGTTTTTCCTACATCTGTTCCCGTTCCTGTAATAAAGATATTCTTACTCATTGCAAATTTTCGCCTCGTATCCAAGTTCATTTAATAGTTCCATATCTGTTTTTGTTGTAATTCCCGCAGTTGTCAGCATATCTCCTGAGATTGCCGCATTAGCGCCCGAAACAAAACATCCTTTGCCTTTATCGGGGAGCAGACCTCTGCCGCCTGCAAGACGAATCGAAGCTGTCGGAAGTATGAAACGATAAACAGCCACAATTCTGCGCATATCTTCTTCCGTCAATTTCTTATTGCTTCCGAACGGAGTACCGGGGATTGGGTTCAGCATATTTACAGGTACGCTTTTAATGCCAAGTTCACGCAGACTGAACGCCATATCAATTCTGTCTTCGGCGGTTTCACCAAGTCCCATAATGCCTCCGCTGCAAACAGACAGTCCCGCTGCCTGTGCTGAACGGATTGCCTGTACTTTATCGTCAAAGGTATGAGTGGTGCAGATGTTAGTAAAATTCCTGCGTGAGGTTTCGAGATTATTATGTACTCTTGTCACACCTGCTTCTTTCAGCTTACGAAACTGCTGTTCATTCAACAATCCAAAAGAAACACAAACGGAAATGCCGACTTTTTCTTTAATTTCCCGAACAACTTCGCACATTTCATCTACTTCCGCATCAGATAAGCGTTTACCTGATGTTACGATTGAATAGCGAAGAACACCCTGTTCGTGATTTATATTTGCCTGCTTTAAAATTTCTTCTTTCGGAAGCAACGGATACTTCGTGGCACAGGTATGATTATGAGCTGATTGTGCGCAAAACCTGCAGTTTTCAGAACAGTTTCCGCTTTTGGCATTGATGATTGTGCAAATGTCAAATTGATTAGCGCAAAAGTGCTGACGGATTTTATCAGCATTTTTACACAACTCAGAGAGAGGCTGCTCATACAGAAATAATGCCTCTTCTTTTGTGATTTGTCTGCCGTTCATAACTTCGTTTGTTAATTCATTAAGATTCATTTTTATATCCTCACATTTTGCTTTTTTTCATAATAGGAATCAGTCTTTTCCCAAGAAACGCTCCGAGAATACACAACACAATATCGCCGGGCACCGCTAAAATAAAGCAATATATGAATAGCGGCCATAAGCCGATTGGGTTTCCGAGATAGAAATTGCTCATCAGATAGTAATAAACCATTCCGAACAGATAAACAATTCCAAGACCGATAAAGTTGGCGACAAGCAAGCGTTTATAGCTTGGTTTATATGCCCTATTGGCAATAACGCCTGTCACATAGGACGCAACGGCGAAACCAATAATATATCCGAAGCTCGGCTTTAAAACATACGCAAGGCCACCGCCTTCTGCAAACACAGGAATACCGAGAAGTCCCATAAAAATATAAATACAAACGGACAAAGCTCCGAGTTTTCCGCCAAGCAAAAGTCCTGCCATCATTGTAAATAAAAGCTGTAAAGTGAATGGTACAACAGGAATGGGAATTTTGATAAACGCTCCTACAACAATCAGAGCGACAAAAAGGGAACACATAATTAAATCTTTGGTTTTATTTTCTTGCATATAATCTCCTTAAATTCTAATACTGATTTTGCCCGATGAACAACAATCTTCTGTGCCATCGTGATATTTCTTTTGGAAATCCGTTTTTCGGTTGATAAATATTGATTCCGAAATTTTGCAGAGTAGTTCTTGGGTGGAATCCACTATATCCATAACAGAAATATTCATATCTTTAATTTCAGTACGCAGGTATTTTGTGATTCCCTGTGCTGACAAAATATCTGTTTTTGCTGAAAGACAGTAGCCTTTATTTGTTACAGCGTCAATTGCATAACCTTCGTTCTGCAATGTTTTGACAGCTTTCCAAACCGCTGTCCGGGATATAGAAAGTTTTTGGGCAAGTTCTTCTCCCGAAAAATAAGTATCTCTGTTTGATTCAAATAATTCGAGTATTTTTTCTTTGGTCGTCATTTTAACACTTCTTTAACGAAGAAATTATATCAAACTTCATCCTCTTTTGTCAACCTATTCGTTTATTTACTGGTTGACATTTTAAAAAATACGATTCTCTCATAAAAACACCCCTGACACATTTCGGTTAAAATGTATCAGGGGTGTTTAATGGACAGCTCTATTATTATATCAAGCGATACTAAACCTCTGTCAGCTCATTTTTTCTCTTCCGTTTAAAACAGAAAAGAATCCCAACAGCCATAATTGCAGTTTCTTCTAATTTATATACTTGACGAATCAAGAGTACCCTTAATCTCAACTCTAAGTTTATTTACTTCATATTTTCACTCGCCTGAACAACCATTTGCTAATACTGCTCCTTGACCTTCTCCGGTCCGAGTACCTGAACCCCCAGCCGAAGAAAGTAGGATTTGCCGATACCTCTGCAAGCACTCGGAAAGAAGTCATTACTTTTATAGGTTGTGATGTTCAATGAACTACTTATAATTTACAATATCCTCAAGTGTATATAACCGCACATCATTTTCTTCGGCAGCACTCTCAATCTTATCATCAAAACCGCTTTCTGAAAACAGTGCATAGTAGAATTTCGCCTTCTGCTTCAACGGTGTTAGTTTTGCAAGTGTGTCGAGATATTCGGAATAGCTAAACGGTGACTTCTTAAACTTACATTCACCGACAAGATATTTCTTTGCACCCCTGCCAATTCCAAGCAGGTCTATCTTTGTTTCAGCCACTCTCAAACCATCAACCGCATTATTATCACGAACCGTTGTTTTTCCAACCCATCTTCCCATTTTGTTATAACGGAATGGCAGTTCATTTTTCTTTTGCATTTCACGAACAAATTCCTTGCATACATCCTCAAAGCTGAAAGAAGCAAATTCGTGTAACAGCGGTTCTACCGCATAATCGTAAACGCCTTCGACATCTCCATCCTCAAGCTGAGAGAAATTCGTATATCCAAAAGCATACCAAAAACGGAAGAAATTATCCGTCAGGCGGTAAGTACCTCTGTTGGTATTTGCCTGATCTTTTATTCCGGCGTCAACGGAAAACTCTCTTTCCACTATTCCTAATTCGATAAGGTTCTTCAAATATACGCTCGTCTTTGAAGTATCCTCAACAAGCGACTTTTGACTGATGTCATTGAGTTTCGTGTTACCAAGTGCCACAGCTTCAATAATGGAGTTATATATCGGTGTTTCTCTCAGTTCCTGATGAAGCAGGAAATCTACCTCGCTGTATAGAATACAACCTTTTGTCAGGATGTTGCGTTTAATATTTTCCGCCACAGACAGTTTTGGATTCCATTGGTTCAGATAATGAGGAATACCTCCAAGCACAGCATAGGTAAGCACTTTGTCTTTAGGTGAGTAGTCCGGAAAGAATTTTACAGCATCATAAAATCCCATTTCTTTCATCTTGTAAATTCCGGTAGCTCTGCCGTACAACGGATTCTTTTCAGCAAGCAATTCTTTCTCGATAAAGCTCATTGCACTACCGCAAAGAATCAGCATTACATTACTGTTCTTAAATTCTGCGTCCCACAAATTCTGCAAAATGGAAGGGATACTTTTATTTCCTCGACACATATACGGGAACTCATCAATGATGACAAGTTTCTTTTCATCCCCATAAGGCAAATCCAAAACAGCTCTGAATGCTTTTTCCCAATCAGCGAACTCCGTAACATATTGCTTTGCAGGAATATCCTCTTTCAAGAGTTGTTTTGAAAACTTTGCAAGCTACATCCTGTCAGTTGTCTGAGTACAGGAAAAGAAAATGTGCGACTTGCCTTTGCAAAACTCTCTGAGGGTTTCCGTTTTTCCAACACGTCGTCTGCCGTACAAGACAATCAACTGTCCTTTGTTTTCTTCATATTTATCGTTTAGGAATTGTAGTTCTGCTTCTCTGCCTATAAACATAAAAACACCTCCTCATGTATCTAATCCTGATTTACTAAATCCTGATTTGATATTATTATATTCTTAAACTCCGAAAAATCAAGGTGGTTATATAATCAAAATTTCTACATTGGATGTTTCCTGAAAAACACTTTATTCAGAACGATTTATTGTATCATTTGTAATAATAGCATAGAATAAAATGAAATGCCATATGTCTTGCAGAAAGTGTCCCTTTTTTGCAGAAAATGACCATCCAAATAAAAGTGCCCTTGAATCAAACCACGAAGCGACACCTTCCCATCTGTTTCCATCTGCTTTATGGATGGCAACAATTGGTATTTATCAGTTACTCATATCTTTTTTCTGTTTGATAAATTCTATATTATTTCTTTCTAAATCTTCAATAGTTATATCTCCATATTCTAAAGATGATTTTACAGTTTCTTGATAACCATTAGAATATATAACTATTACATATTTACTTTTTTCGCAAGGAAAATAATATATATATTCTTTATCTTCATAAAATTGTTCTAATGCAGTATTACAAGCAATATTTTCTTCTTTTGTTTTATCTATTATCTTTAAGTGTGTAAAAGTTTGACTATTTTTATCTATATACTTATTTTCACTTATAAAAACAACTCCAATAATACAGATAATTGGTATTAAAATAATAATAATCTTTTTTACTAAATCTTTATAATCAATTTTATTTTTTTCTAAAAGAAATATGTTTCTTATTAATTGGTTGATTGATTTTATTCGCAATATACCAAACATAACTAATGCACCTACTACATTTAAAATCACATCATCTATATCGCAACAACCAGACATTGTAATAAATTGCAACAGTTCAATACCTATAACTATACAAATCATAGTTACTAAAAAGTTTTTAAATTTCTTTTGTTTTTTTAATAATATTGGTAAGAAAAAGGCAAAAGGCATTAAAGCAACTGCATTTCCTAAAATATTATATATAAATATATATGGTGCAATATCTCCACTAATAAACTTTGTAATGTAACCAAATATTGTTTTAAATGGAATTAAATTAAATGAGTTAGACATATAACTTCTAAACAATTCACTATTCCAATTCAATATATTAAAATTTTCTCTAAAAAAGTAATCATCAAATAAGGTAAGTGTTGATAATAATATAATATATAAAATAAACCATATACCTATATTTATTTTTAAAACCTTATTCTTATATTTCTTATCTATATATTTTGTTAAAACTAAACCACCAAAATACATAAAAAGACAACCTGATAGTAATAATACTATTCTTCCCGTTGGACTTAAACGTAATAATTCATTAAACTCTACACTAAAATAATATAGCAAAATAAATATAGCAACTAAATATAATATTATGCTTAATATTAAACTTATTTTTTTCTTCATATATTAACACCTTTTTCTCAACACTAAATTACTTTTTTTGTCGCTCTCAATTTAGTACATTATATCACACCTTTGTGAACTTTCCTACCACTTCCATTACACTCAAGACTTAATGACTTCTTGAATACTTCCCGAAAAAGAAAACTGCCATCGGTTAAGACAGCAGTTCCTTTTCGGCTGGTATGCCGCTGTGATGTGCGGCGGGTATTCAGTTTTTTATTCTCATAATGAACGGGAGCGATAGCAGTTTAGACTGTTGCTCCTTTGATTACCAACGAGCATGGGCAATCGATTTTACTATTTTGCTGATTTTTTGATTACGATGTTCTATTCATCAAGTCTATAAACGGAGTATAGTCATCGGGAGAGAGTTGCACACAGATATCCGGCATTCCCCGAAAACGTACATACCCGTTTTCGTACAGTTGGAGATGAACAACTAAGCCATTTTTCATCTCAAAATACACATGGTACATTTCTGTGTCATAGATGGAAGATGTTGTGTAACCTTCCTTTTCGGGTACATCTGACCACAGTATAAACTCTGCGGTATTCAGTGCATTTAAGAAGGACTGGACGGTTTCTGCGTCGCCATTCAGAGAATGAACCTCGTCTTTGCTGTAATACCATGACTCACGTGTTTCAAACTGCACCGCACTGTAGTTTTCGGACAGGTGCAACCTTTTTTCATACAATTCGGAGCCGTATTTGAGCGTAATGCCGGAATTACAGATGTAGGTAGAAACCTGTCCGTCATCGTACTTCATACACAGCATGAAATTAGGATCATACCCGTTTACAGAATAGAAATCACCTCTGACACTACCTGCAAGTTCTACATATCCATCTCCAGGCGTCCACTCATCAATTAAACCGGATGCTGTTCCAAGGTATTCGCCGACAATACTCTCTGCATTATCAAACCATTCATATTGTACATAGCAGTTTCCTTGATAGATGAAGAATCCTATCATGTCTGCCTCAACATCGTTAGACAAGTTTACATCCAGTTTTGGAATGGACACACCATTCTCGGAATCAATGATTTTATCCTCGTTACCTTGAATTTTATCCTTGTTACCTTGAATTTTATCTTCGTTACCTTGATTGCTGACAAAGTTACCCCGCCAAAGAGGAATCGTAGCTACCATTATCAGGCACAGACAAGCTGCAACAACTCCCCATTTGAGCCAACTGCGACTTTTGCGCTTACTCTGATATGCGATAGCTTCACTCACATATTCATCACGGACATTTCCTAATGCTTCGGAAAATTTCTTTGCTTTCATAGTGAAACCTCTCTTTCTGTTAGATAGTCTTTCATTTGTTTACGAATGCGGGTCAAACGAACAGCCGCATTGTTTTCTGTAATGCCGACACGTTCTGCAATCTGCTGGTATGTATCAGAAAACCAATAGCGGCGCATAAAGATTACCCGGTTTTCCTGCGACAGAGTTTCAAGAAAACTGTCAATGATACGGGTCAATTCGTCTGCTTCAATTTCCACTTCAACTGTGGCTGCGGACGCTAAACATCCCTCTAATTCCTCTAAAGCAACATCATAGGTGCTGTTTCTTTTTATAGCCGTATTTGAATGGTGGCGCATGATGGAAAGATTGCGGACAATTTTACATAGGAATGTCAGCAAAGGGTTTGGTCGCTGTGGCGGTATGGCGTTCCATGTTCCTAAATAAGCGTCATTGACACATTCTTCTGCGTCCTGTCTATTGTGCAGTATGTTATATGATACTTTGTGACAGACTTTCCCATATTTCAAATCCAGCTCCTTGATTGCCTGCTCGGAACGCTCGAAAAATAGTTGTATAATTTTTTCATCTTCTATCAAAGCGGCTCCTCCTTTCTCCCTTACCTATGTACTATGGATTTAGAGTGAAAACTTACAACAAATCCGAAAGTTTTTCAAAAAGTTTTTGAGATAGCAGCAGCGGCGGTATGGCGTTTGCGCCAGACCGTCGCTGTTCAATGCTGTTGCATATATGATAGCATAAATCTGTAAACATTTCTACCGTGTTCCCTTGCTTCGGAATAGCATGGGGCGACTGTCCTTGCTATATTTGTTCCTGCTTCTCTATGTAACATGAGCATTTGCACCCGGATTATCATTTTCGTAACCCTCCGGGAGCTGTACTACATCTACAATTGCTTCAATTGTTTCAACAGGAGCATCACTCCATGGATATGCCGCATCATCACAGCCTGCCTGCTCAAGTAATTCTTTTGCATCAGGACCTAATAATTTCTGATATACATCATACACAGATGCAAGCTTATTCGAAAATTCCTCCTGTTCAGAGTTTCCTTTATCAGAAAGCCATGATACTGTCACTTTTTTAACCTCATCTGTGGTCATACTGGTTCCAACTCCCCAGTTAAGCAAATGTGCTGCAGTTTTAATAGAATTCATTCCATTTTCGGCTGTTCCCGGCTGAATATTCGAATCAATTTCATCTAATATGCCTCTGAATTCTTTATATGAAGGCTTCACATCCTGTAATTGATTTTGTTCCTTCGTCTCTGTTTGCTCCATATTATTATCTTCTGCTGTTGCCAGCTCACTATTATCTTCACTCGTAACGACCTGCTCTGTACTGTTTCCGGTATTAGTCATAGTTCCGGTTTCCTGCTGCCCACATGCGGTCAATGAACATACCATAACTACCATGATTATCAAAAATAACTTATTCTTCATATCTTTTTTGCTACTCCTAAATTGATAAACACTTTTTTTGAATTTGTTGCATTTACAATATCCACCATATTGTCATATTCGGGTATATTTTGCCCTTCGTTTCTTTCTTTTCCGGATATAGTTCATCATAATATCCATTCCTCTAAGTTTGAATTGATTATTTCCCAGGAACTTGTTTATATTATCTCTTTTTATAAATCAACAGCTCTGGATTTTTACCAGCTTTCTCATATGTACATACCAGAATAAAATCCATGCCTGCCAGAATACCGAAGCACCTGTCTCCTCCAAATTCGGACTCCAGTTGATTCCCTAGATAAGTTTTCTGATCATCAAGGAATTTCACTTTTTGTCCATTCGGCAGAGTATATTCCAGATTCACATATTTCCCCACAAGTGCATTTAGTTTGTCTACCCTTGGAAGTCCGTCTATATGCAGATCATTAATTTCATTTATCAATTGCTTTTTAAACTCTTCAAACTGCCCATTATCACTAAGTTCAGCATACCTTTTCCAATAATCTAACTTTGGAAGCATTTCTTTCAGATAAGTGCGTGCCTGTTCTTCGGTAAAGCTTTCATTTACCATATTCTTTACACATACATCAATCAATTCATCCATATCGTTATATGTGTACGTTCCATCTGCATAACACCATTTACAATACTCCTCATTTAATGTGCCATCCTTATCACGTCCCAATATGGACTCATCATCAATTGGCATCCCGCAGCACTGGCAGATCAGCTTTCTGGGTTCTCCCAAAAGCGTATTGATTGAAACATCAAATTCTTTAGATAAGAGCTTAAGTGTATCAGTATTTGGAACGGTATCACCATTCTCCCATTTTGATACTGTCTGTCTTACTACGTTCAGTTTAATTGCCAGTTCTTCTTGCGACAGCCCTTTTGACTTTCTAATTCTTTTGATATTTTCATTTAGCATAATCTCTGCCTCCTTGTTTTTGATAGCTCAATTCTATATTCAATAGAGCCGTTGCCACAAGCAATACATATTAACATCCGCTTATTCACGGGCTTTTCACAGACAAATCTCGATTTCTATTTTCGTTTCCATAGCATAGTGTACTCTTTTTCATCAGTATCTTCATCCAAATCTTCACATTGAATAATGAACCCTTCTCTTTGGTAAAAAGAAATTGCTCTGGCATTCTTCTGGTATACATTTAATCGTAAGCTAACTTTTTTATCCTTAACATAATCTAATAAAAGCTTACCTATGCCACATGACTGCATTTCATCGGAGACAAAAATACCTTCGATATATTCAGCATTTAGTCCTACAAATCCTTGAATCATTTTATCATCTTCATACACATAGACTTCGGATTGTGACATCATTTCTTTCACTAATTCATAATTACTTTTCCAGTATTGATTGGAAATAAAATAATGTGCTTTCAGATTTGTCTTTAACCATATGTCAGCAACTCTATCGATATCTCCGTTCAGCAACTTTCTAATCATAACAAATATTCTCCACAACTACATCTAGATAAAAAGATTGAAGCAGTTGCTCCGTACTTCCCCATTTTACTGATTCAGCCATACATCATTTTTGCTCATACTATTTTCTCCATATTATTTTTCAAACTCTGGTTTCCAGTTTGCAAACTGTACAAGCTGTTCATCCGTGCGGTGATAATATCTTTCATTCTTGTCCAGCTTTGCAATCTGTTCCATTTCTTCATCTGTTAATGCAAAATCAAAGATATCCATATTGTCCTTAATGTGTTCTGCATTTTTACTTCCAGGAATTACAACAAATCCCATCTGAGTATGCCAACGGAGAATAACCTGTGCAGGTGTTTTTCCATATTTTTTTCCAAGTCCTGCAAATACCAACTCATTCATTAATGCTGTATCTCCATGTCCCAGCGGATACCAGCTCATAAGCTTAATTCCATATTTGTCTAAAGTTACACGAAGTTCTTTCTGTGTGAAATATGGATGTGCTTCCACCTGAATAAACTGAGGTAGAATTTCCCACTTTGTTTCCAACTCTTCCATATATTTTCCTTCAAAATTCGAGATACCAATGGATTTTGCTTTGCCCTCTCTATACGCTTTTTCAAGCATTCTGTATCCGGCAAGCCAGTTGCCTGCAGGCTGGTGTATATAAAGTAAATCCACATAATCAACACCAAGTCTTTCTAGAGTTTCTTCTACAGTATTCTCATTTTCATATTCACTAGCCCATATTTTTGTTGATAGAAATATATTTTTTCTGTCAATTCCACTATCCTTGATTGCTCTTCCAACTGCACGCTCATTTACATAAGCATTTGCTGTATCAATTAGGGAATATCCCATTTTTAATGCCTCTAATGTACTTGTGTAGGCATCCTCTGGTAATAACATAAAAGTTCCTAGTCCAAGCATTGGACATTCCAAATTGTTATTCAACTTCATATTTTCCATCTTTTTAGTCCTCCTGAAATTTTTCTTTATCAAGCATTTTTATTACTTTTGCCGGATTTCCAACTGCTACTGCATAATCCGGTACATCCTTTGTCACTACAGATCCAGCTCCCACAATTGCGTGTCTTCCGATACATACTCCCGGAAGTATCGTAGCTCCAGCTCCTACCCAGGCATATTCTCTTATCAGAACAGGCTTACAAGTCAGAGTACACAAATCATATGGATCATGATTATTGGAAATAAGCTGTACATTTGCAGCAATCATAGCATTATCTTCAATCGTTATTCCACCTCTTGCCATTGCAAGAAGATTAGAATTGATAAATACATTCCTGCCAATCTTTACGCTTCCAACACATGCTCCATTAAGCGGTGGTGATATCATACTCCCATCTCCTAGGTTATTTCCAAACAATTCCTTTAATAAATAATTATATTCATCAGTAAAAGGCATTGTATGATTAATCTGAAATAATATTTTTGTCTGACGTTGCCCTTCTGCACTTTCTTTTATTGACGCAGTTCTTACATCAACACGTATTTCCTTGCATTCCATTTTTCTAACCTCTATTTCTGTATCCATCTTTCAAGTACATCTTTCGCTTGATCTACGCTGCTTCCATGTATCGCAATGCCTTTCTCAATCACTGCACCTTTTGCACTTTTTTTAATATCACTCTCCGTATTTGACAATCCGCTTCCTTCATGCGTACAGAATGGATGAATTTTCTTTCCTGTAAAATCATAACTTTCCAGAAAAGTATATACAGCCATTGGCATGGTTCCCCAGTAATTCGGGTATCCAAGATAAATCTCGTCATATTGATCTATGTCCTGTGGCAGATTTAGTATCTCTGGTCGTTTTCCTGTCTGTTTATCCTCTTTTGCCTGTGCAATGCAGGTATTATAATCAGCGGCATAGGGAATCTTTTGCTCGATTTTGAAAAGGTCTGCTCCTGTCATATCAGCTATCGTTTTTGCAGCTTTCTCAGTATTGCCAATCTGAATATATTTCATGGAACCGCCAAAATAATTTTCATCTGCTCTTGAATAAAATGCTACCAGCTTTGCCATTTGTACTATTCCTCCTTTGTCCATACCAGTTTTCCTGTTTTCACTGCTTCTTCATACCGTGATATCTTATAAGAAAGCCTGTCCATAGTTTCCTCTATCTGCTCTTTTTGCTTCTGAAGAATATCCATCTGCTCATTCAACAACTCAAGTCTCGCAGGTATTGTAGAATCTCCCGCCCTAAATAGCCTTTGATATTCAATCAGACTTTCTATGGGAAGTCCTGCATTTCTCATACATACTGCAAGCTCAACCCATCTAAGATCTTCTTCCTGGTAATCCCGAATTCCTCCGGATGTTCTTGTAACTTTAGGAATCACATTAACCCTCTCATAATAACGGAGGGTATCCTGTGAAATACCATATTTTTCTGACACTTCTTTTATTGTCATATTTTTCCTCCATAATTTAAAGAAGATTTTTCACACTCTGTATCCATTCATTAATTTGTTCCTGAGGTGTCTCCAGATTACTTCCACCTGTAGAATCAAACTGTATCTGCATATCGCAAACCACATTTGCGCCTTTGCAGGCTGCTTTCATATCCTTTATTACATGCCCTGGCCAGCCACCATTTGTCATAAAAGGTACTACTGTCTTTCCGGTAAAATCCTGTTGGTGCAGAAATGTTTTTACAGCCGGAGCCATTGTGTACCACCATGTAGGTGTCCCAACTGCGATGACATCATAATCTGCAATATTGATATACAGCGGTTTAATTTCAGGTTCATATCCGCGCTGCACTTCATTCTGTCCCTGATTTACCACATCATCATAACTGCCAGAATATGGAACTACGGTATCTATTTTTAGAATATCGCTATCAGTCTCACTCTGCAGCATTTTTGCAATTCTTTCCGTGTTTCCATTTGACCATGAATAATATATAATCAGTAATTTCTTCATCTTTTTACCTCCTGTTTCGATTAGTATACTACTTGAAGTTAACTCCAAGTCAAGATCTTTTGATTTTTTCTTCAGAAACGCTGGTATGACGCAGACTGTGGAAGACCCAAGACTCGCTACTGGCGGTTGGTTAGACCTTACCAGACAGGCATTCCACCTGCTAGACTACTCGCCCTTATCTGGGCGCACAATTCCGATTTCTCAGTTTCAAAAATTGGAATTTAACTAATGGATGCCATTTTATCAGTCGACCATGATCTCCTAAGAGCCACATAGGAGATTAAAAAGTTTGCAAGCCAGCCAACTGGTACCGCAAGCCAGACAAAGACAATTCCGAAACGTGGTGCACAGATTAGGGCAACAGACAGACGAATCGCAAGATTCACTATGTTTGCAACGAGGAACGGACGCATAATTCCGAGACCGCGAAGAACTCCATCGGTTGCCATCTTGATACCCATGAAGATGAAAAAGTAACCAATCCACCTCATATAATCACCAGACACCTGATAAGCAAACGCCGTTCCGTCTTTTCCTAAGAACAGTGAGGAGATCTGCGTATGCAGCGCTTCAATGGTTACAAACGCAATGACCGCAAAGCACAGATCCAGCACCAGCGCAGCATGGTAGCCTTTTTTAATACGATCAATTTTCTTTGCGCCAAGATTCTGGGAAACATACGGCGAAACCGCATTGCCGATGGATACAAAGATCAATGAAAAAACATTTTCCACCCTCATCGTTGCTGTATACCCAGCGAGTGCCTGTGTACCGAAAGGATTTACCACTGCCTGAACAATCATCATACCGATGGACACTGTGGACTGCTGTAAAACCGACGGCACCGCAATGCGAAGCATGGAATACAGCTCCTGCCGTTCAAACCTGTTAAAGGGGCTTTTATATTGCTGCATCCGTGCAAAGAAAATCAAAAACGAAAACACTGCAGAAATTCCCTGTGCAATCAGGGTTGCAATAGCCGCACCGAACACACCGAGACCTAGCCCGGCTACCATCCAAAGATCCATTAAAATATTCAGGATGGACGAAAAAATCAGCAGTCCTAGCGGAATTTTGGATTCGCCGATTGAGGTGAACATGGTAGAAAGAATGTTATACATAAACAGAAACGGAAAGCCCACAAAATAGACCCGCAGATACAGTACTGCATCATCCAGTATGTCGGCAGGGGTTTGCAGTCCACTCATCATCGAGCTGGCGAAGAAAAAGCCAAAAACACCAAGGACTATACTTAGAAGCAAAAAGCTAATCAAGGAGGTTGACACGATTGTTTTCATTTTGCCATACTCCCTGGCTCCGAAATAACGGCTCACAAGCACACCGGCTCCGACACCGGCTCCCAGTGCCACACAAATGAACACATTGGTCAATGCTGCACATGCACCGACAGCTGCAAGTGCGGAAGAACTAACAAACTGGCCGACAATAATAGAGTCGGCCATATTGTATATTTGTTGAAAAAAACTTCCAAGAATCATTGGCATTGCAAAAACCGTCAACGCTTTGAGGGGCGTATCGGTTATCAAATACTCATCTTTCGACATTATCATATTCCTCCATGGTATCTTGTATCGTGGTATCCCATTCACTTACCTTCTCAAATTTCGATTTCTCAGTTTCAAAAACTTGAATTTATATAATTATCTCTCTAACTTTCCCCATTTTATAGGCTTTCCCGCCTGTCCATTAGTGAAATGATATGTAGTTTCCCTTATTTTTACCCTTATGAGATAATCACAAGGGAAATAAGGGAATTTTTTTAATCATTGCCTACCACTTTATCAAGAAGCCTAACTGATTTTCGTTTAGCATCTCTTGTGGAGTGAGCATAGACATTCATTGTGGTACTTACATCTGAGTGTCCTAACAGTTCCTGCACATCTTTTGGGGCAGCTCCATTTGCTAAAAGGTTGCTTGTATAGGTGTGACGTAACTGGTGGAAATGAAAGCCTTCAAATCCCTCTAATGTTTTTGCCACCTTTCTACAAACAGTCCCCAAAGTAGTTGGAAGTTCCAGACAACCATCCGGTCTTAAACAGACGAAAGAAATTTCTTTATAATCTGCCGGGACTTCCTCTGTTCTGTCTAAGCAATAATATTCGTAGTACACTCTGTTTTTCTCTTTGACCGCTTTGTAGTAGTTCGTGTGATAAAGTTCTCCGTACTGCATTCGATTTTTTAACTGCTCTTTCCGGGCATTACGGAAAATCTCTACCAGTGTATCTCCAAAATCAACAACCCTTACTTTTTTCCGCTTGGTTGGTCCGATGATATATTTGCGCTTTGAGCCATCATATCGGATGCTGCGTCTTATGGTAAGGCATTGTTCTTCCAGATTTACGTCCTGCCATGCCAAACCGCAGGCTTCTCCAATACGAAGCCCGGCATAATAGGCTATCTGGATTGGAAGTATTGCGGCTGGGTTCTTTTTTTGCAGATAAGCAAGCAATCTTTCATAATCTTCTCGTGAAATTGGTTGGACATTTCCGTCCATATCCTCATCGGAAAACAAATCCACTTCATCCGTCTGATACCGCAGTTTAATATACTGCATGGGATTGAACGTAATATACTGTTTTGGAAATACTGCAAAACGGAAGGACTGCTGCATGACTGCGGAAAAAGAATGGATATAATCTTTGCTGTAACCCTTTCTCTCTTTTCCGTCGGGATGAACTCCCCCGAAGGAAAGCAAATCGAAGAAGGATTGCAAATGTTCAGAGGTTACATTTTTTAATTTCCGTTCTGCCAGCGGATGTTTCTTAATATTTCGGATTGTTCCGAGGTAATTCTCCACAGTACCATTGCTGAGCGTACCTGTTTTTAATTCCTCCTCTGCCCACACATCCAAAAGCTGTCCGACTGTGAGATTTTCCGCTTTGGCAACAAATTTCTTTTTCTCATAATCATCCATTGCCTGACGGAGCAGCTTTTCAGTTTCACTTTTGCTTTCTGTTCCAACGCATTCTTTCTGAACAAGATTGCCGCTTGCGTCCTCTACATAGAAGCGGTAGTACCATTTCTTTCCTTTTTTTCTTACAGATCCTTTTGCCATAATCGTATGTCTCCTTTCGATATTAGACAATCGGAACTGATGAAATGCTTCGTGCGTGTAAGTATATCATAACTCCGGTTGTCTTACTATACCGATTCGGAATCTTCGTATAAGACTTCTGATAAAAGATTTGCAAGCCTTTGTTCTGCTGTTTTTGGTTTCTTGGAATAGAGCCTTACAACGTCTGCCATCTCATTAAAAGCATTGATGGTGTGAGTGATTTCCCTTAAGAACATAATCTCATTATATTCATCATTCGATTCAAACCCTATTGTTTTGGCAATATCCGTCTGACCAGCATTCCCCTTGAAGTTTTTGCAGGCGAACTGGAAGGAATCCAAAAACAGACCATATTGTTTTAACATCAGCAGTAATAAATCTTTTGAAAAAGCATCTTCTTCTTTGGTAAGGGCAAGCGGTAACTGTTCCAGAATATCTCCCATCGCATCACGAATCTGTAACTCTCTCTTATCCGTAATGTCGGTTTCATATTCATCTGTTTCCCCTTTGAGCCATTCCACAGATACATGGAGTGCTTCCGAAAGACCTTCCAGCACCATTTTTTTCGTATTGTCAATCGAACCATTCTCATAACGCAGGATTGTAGAAGCGGTAACACCCATCTTTTCTGCGACATAAGGCTGTGTCAGATTCAATTCCAGACGGCGCTGTTTTACTCTGCTGCCTATCAGCTTGCGTAGTTCTTTATCTTTCATGCTGACTGCCTCCTTTTTCGGTATGTATGAATTATAGCATTGTTTTTCTGTAATTGCAATATGCAACTTAAAAATTATTTTTAATATTTCGTAACGCTTGACAAAAAGATATGAAAAGGATATACTTACATCACAAGAATTGCATAATGCAATTTATAAGGAGGTGATTATATGACGCAAAGAAAAATTGCATTATCCATCGAAGAAGCTGCTGACTATACGGGAATCGGCAGAAACACCTTAAGACAGCTTGTAGAATGGAAGAAACTTCCAGTATTAAAGGTTGGTCGCAAAGTCCTGATTAAAACCGATATTCTGGAAATGTTTATGGAAGCGAATGAAGGTCGTGATTTGAGGGATAGAGGAAATGTAAAAGCCGTAACAAGAACTGCGGCAAATTAAAAAGGCGGCTTCCAAAGAAACCGCCAAAGGTTCTATCAGACCGAAGCCATGATATACCTACACGCAAGAAGATTATACCATGTGCTTCTTCTGATACGCAACCGAGAACTTATGTTTGTAAAAGAAAGGGGAATGTAATCATGGCAAAATCAACAAAAAGTTATGAAGAACGAATGCTTGAAATGGAAAAGAAGGAACAGGAAAGCCTTGAAAAAGCAAAACGATATGCAGCACAGAAGAAAGAACTTCTGAAACGAAAGAAAGCCGAAGAAAGTAAAAAACGAACCCATAGGCTCTGTCAGGTTGGCGGTGCGGTGGAATCCGTTCTTGGTGCTCCTATTGAGGAAGAAGACATCCCAAAGCTGATTGTTTTTCTGAAAAGGCAGGAAGCCAATGGGAGATTTTTCTCAAAAGCAATGCAGAAAGAAACCAATACCGATATGGAGGAAGTGTAATGGCAGAGGGGATGAGTTTTTCATTCCCTTCATTGCTTTTTCATGAAGGGCGCACTTATGGACAACCAGAGGTCGTCCCAATAAGTTTGCCACAAGTGGCAACCGGTCTGCGCTCACGCTTGCCGGGCTCGTTCCGTCGGCGGGGCTTTCAGCCAGACCTGCTCATGCCGCAGGAGGCACTCTTCGCCAGAGAGGCGCATTCCATGCAGGCTGCTATGCGCAGGGCACTCTTACGCAGAGGGCGTTCCGGCAATGCTGCTTTTTCTAAAACTGAAAGCAATGTTGCCGGAAATCTATGCCGGATACGTCAGAAAGGAGGAATCCAGACATGGCGATCTTTCATTACACAATCAAAATAGTCGGACGAAGTAAAGGGAAATCTGTTATCTCCGCTTCCGCATATCTCAATGGGGATGTGATGAAAAACGAGGAAACAGGGAGAATCAGTTATTACACTTCTAAAAAAGAAGTGGTCTACACCCGGCTGATGATGTGCGAAAACGCACCTCCTGAATGGCAGATAGTACCAGAAGAAAATATAAAACGCTTTCAAAAATCTGTCCGATACAAAAGGTCAGAAGATAAAGAAGCTGCTTTAAAAAAATTCAAAATCACATTTCAGAAACAGAGGTTATGGAATGAGGTATTGAAGATTGAAAAAAATGCAGATGCCCAACTTGGCAGGTCATTTGAATTTGCCCTCCCCAAAGAATGGAGCAGACAGGAACAAATTCAATATACAACCGACTATATCCAAAAAACTTTTGTAGATAGAGGAATGTGCGCTGATTGGAGTATCCACGACAAAGGGAATGGCAACCCCCATGTCCATCTGCTTCTAACTATGCGTCCTTTTAACCCGGATCATTCTTGGGGAAAGAAAGAAGTCAAGGATTGGGATTTTGTCAGAGATAAAAACGGAAATATCGTGATTGATGAATCCCATCCGAACTGGTGGCAGGATAAGAAAAACCCTGACCGTCATGGAATCCGTATCCCTGTATTAGACGAAAACGGAATTCAGAAGATTGGAGCAAGAAACCGCCTGCAATGGAAACGGGTGCTGACCGATGCTACTGGATGGAACAATCCAAAAAATTGTGAACTGTGGCGGAGTGAATGGGCAAAGGTATGTAATGAACATCTGCCTTTGCATAATCAAGTTGATCATCGTTCTTATGAAAAGCAGGGAAAACTCCAGATTCCTACCATCCATGAAGGAGCTGACGCAAGAAAGATTGAACAAAAGTTTTTTGCCGGGCAGGAAATAAAAGGCTCGTGGAAAGTAGCGGAAAATCAAATCATAAAACAACAAAACACGTTATTGCAAAAGATACTAAACACCTTTGGGAAAGTATCGGGTGCATTATCATTATGGAAGGAGCGATTAAATGACATTAGAAGAAAGCCGGGAAATTATACCCTTAATGGAATCCATGATTGGTCAAATCGAAGAACAGCAGAACCTAATGGCAGAAATGATTCTGGAAATGCAGAACCGGGACACTCAACTCTCTCTTATGCAAAAACAGAATCAGAAATTACAAAAATTAAACAACGAGTTATCCGAGCTGCTCAACATTTTGCCAAATACCGAGGAACTGCTTTCCAAGATGGAAGAACAGAAAACGAAGATAGAGCTTTTGGAAAACGAAAATCAGCAATGGCAGAAATTGGCACAGAAGCTGAACAGCGAAAACAGTTTATTACTGAAACAGAACACCGAATTGCTGAACTGGAACAGCAGATAGAGAAAGGACGTGATATAGATGAACGAATCCAGAGAATCAAAGAACGCCGAACAGTTGGAAGAACTTCTGCTCTTGACCGAGGAGATACAGGCAGAACTGGAACAGAAAGACCAGCTTATCGTGGAACTGAAGACGCAGCTCAACGAATCTCTGACCTTGAACGAGAAATTAAACAAAGAGAACAGAGCATTGAATATTCAATCATTAAAGAACGACTTGAAGATGGCAGACAGAGCATTGCGGATCGAGAAAGAAAAGCTGCGAAGCGCAAACGTCACGATAGAGGATTGTCAAGATAAAATACGCTGCTTAACACAGGAACGGGATTATGCCCGGACACATCAGAAAATCGTAGAGATACCGGTGGAAAAGCCGGTACTCTATGAAAAATGTGAAGCCTGTGACCGGGCAGCCTATCAGAATGCAAAAACGAAATACGAAACACAAAAAGAGCGACTTGCCGGACAGTATAAAGCAAAAACGGTAATGTTCCAAACAACCTTGTTCCTTCTTGCATGGTATTCGCTGACAACCACTCTTTTTCAGGCAGTACAGTCAGATGTGTTCCTTTCCGATTGCAAATCATTCTTCCATGATGCAGCATCATTCATACAAACTTTTATCGGTTGGACGATTGATGCCGGGCAATCTGTGGCACAAATCAGCACAAAAATTCCAAATGCTTTTATAGCCGGAATGGTATATTGGTTATTGCTAATATTGATTGTAGGAATATGTATGGCAGGAACAGGGATGCTGGCGATACTGATAGAAATAAAGGTTATAGAATTATATAAGAAAAACTGTTGGGATGTTATTACTCTACTAATGATACTGACAAGTGTTGCTATTGTCATTTATTTTGGAGAATCAATCAAAAAAGTACTGTCAGTAAATCTTCTATTGCTTTTCGTACTTTCGCAGGGCGCATATGTTGGAATTAGATGTTATCTTAAAGTTTGGTTAGAAAAAAGACCATATTAGTATTTTCAACTTACTGTATAGACAGTAAAATTACTCCATACCAGCCTAGTGAAAATTTACTGTATGAAAAGAAGTATTACAGAGAAAAAAGGCTGTAAAAACAGGAACAGCCAGCCCGAAAGAATTTACGGACTGGCTGTATCAGCAGAGTAATGTAATTGTTGAGCTGACCGAGATATGAAAAACTTTCTATCGTCAATTTCGCATTATTGCAATAACAGATTGCTTCTTCCATGAATGAATAAGCAATATTGTCATCAAACTTTCAAGCATAAACATAGCAACAGCAAAAAGAGTAAAAGCAACAACCGGAAATACAAATCCCGTAGACATGCCTGCATTTTTCAAAAATATACCGATTGCATATCCGCCGGGGATTCCAACAACAGCAGTTATAAGCAATGCAATCAAAGTAGTAAAAAGACCTTCCATCATAAATGCTTGCTCCAACTGCTTATTTGTCATACCAATAGATTTTAGTGTGCCCATTTCCTGTTTCTGTGATAAAAGATTTGTCACAGTAAGATTGATTTGATTGATGACCGCAAATATCCACAAGATGGCTGCAATCGCATAAGCTAATGTAAAACCTGCACGATTGTCTGATTGGTGTTCTACAATAAAATCTTGAAGGGTTTGTAAGCGAACATCCCTATTGTCAGAAACGAGTAATTTGAGTTCTTGCTCGATTATCTCCTGATATTCAGCTTCTGCTTGTATTTCGATTGCGTATGTACAGTCATAACCTGCAAGTTCTTTGAGCATATTTTCCGGCATTCTGAAAATATAGCCACCCATTCCATCATTGCTGGAAGTGATTGCACCAATTTTGAATGCTTTTGTTATTGTTTTACCACTATGATTTTTGAAATTAAAGGTCACAGTATCCCCAATTTGAGGTTTCCAATGGTAAACATCATAAATACGTTCGGGATCACTTACAACTAATTCTGTATCATCAGTAATATTTCCAGATAAAACCGCTGCATTTAGCGACGCCAAATCCTTTTCATTATAGCCGAGCATCAAGGTGCTATCTGAAATATCATTGTCTGTTGAAAAATCAACTGGTACGGTAGCATAAGTAAATATATTGCTAACTCCCTCTATATCTCCAACACGCTTTACATAATCAGAAAAATATTCTTTCTGCAAGAGAGCATCCAAATTTTCACTTTCGTTTTCTAAATCAATGCTGATTTTGAAATCTCCGTACTTCATATCCCAATAACGAGCCATACTCTCGGCATTAAAAGAACTCTGATAACTTGCTGCAAGGAAAAATATAACTCCGCACAGTCCCAATGATAAAATGGTCAATAGAGATTTTTTTCTGTTTCTGGAAAAGCTGATTTTCGCTAAATATACAGGCGTAATACGATGTCTTTTGTGAGTGCGGTAATTTACAATTCCCACTGGATTTTTCAGGGCGGAAATTGGAGAAGTATTCGCTGCAATTTTTGCTGGTTTACGAACACTAATATAAACAAGCAGTATTCCAAAAAGGCATGCGCCACATAGAGAAACAATAAATGCAAATACTGACCAGCCTTTTGATTGCAGACAATAGCTGATGATCGTTCCCATGATACTACCAATTAAAATCCCCGGAACTGCAAGCATATAACCCTGTTTAAGAACTATTTTATAAATTTGCTTTTTACTTGCCCCTATTGTCCGAAGCTGTCCGAACTCAGCAACTTTTTGTCCAACCGAAATATAGAAAATGCTGTAAATTACAAGTGCGGCAGCTAAAAACAAAATGGCAGCAACTACACCATATACCGCATAATTACTGAAGGACAAAGTTGTATTTACATAATCATAGTAACTGCTGACTGTCCAATTATTCAGTCCAGTCTCCTCTGAAATTTGAGATAATATTTCTGTTGCTTCGTCTTTTGTAAGGGTATCTGCATTTTCAAGCCAAACATATCCATTAAGCAGGTTATTTCCACGTAATTCCCGGCATTTTTCAAGTGAAACAAAAACAGGATAAGCGGTAGAAGTTTTATCATGATAAATACCAACAATAGTATAATTCTTCAAAGTACCATCCAGATTCAACTGAACTATGGCGTTGATTTCCGGAGACTTATTTTCACTGGCAAAAAAGGCATCTGTAACAGCAATTTCACTTGCTTTCTCTGGATATTTTCCGTCAAAGGCAGGAATCAAACTAAGCATGTCATCATCATAATAAATCAGAGACAGTTCTTTAGAATTTTCTTTCACTGTTTTGATATTACAGGAAAGTCCTACACTTTTTACTTCTTCGTTTGCTAACAACTTTTCTTTACTGTCCTGCGTAATGTCAAAGAAAATCCCTTGATGTAATCCTTCGATTTCTTTCTGATTTTGATAAATGATATTTTGCACTGTGAGCAACGACATCATTATCATAGCAACGGCTACAATAATTGCCGAAAGGCAAAATAAGTTTTTCTTCTTATCAAAACGCACACTTTTTCGTGCTAATTTTTTAATTACTGCACTGGTATCATTTTCAAAAGGATAATTCATAATTCCCACCTCCTTTAGCCAACAATTTTACCATCTTCAATCCGTACAATGCGGTCTGCGAGTTGAGCGATCTCGTTGTTGTGAGTAATCATTACAATGGTCTGATTAAATTCTCCGCTGGTATGCTTCAAAAGCCCTAACACATCTGCACTGGTCTTGCTATCAAGATTTCCGGTCGGTTCATCAGCAAGGATAATCGCAGGCTTCGTAATTAAAGCTCGTGCAATCGCTACACGTTGCTGTTGACCGCCTGAAAGATTGTTCGGCATATTTTCCAGTTTATCTTCTAAAGCCAACATATACACAACTTCGTCCATAAATTTCTGGTCTACTGTATCGCCATCCAGTTCCACAGGCAGGACGATATTTTCATATACATTCAAAATCGGAACCAGATTATAATTTTGGAAGATAAATCCGATGTTACGACGGCGGAAAATTGTCAATTCATCATCATTCTTTTTTGCGAGTTCTTCTCCCCGTACAATCACGCTGCCGGAAGTGGGGGTATCAAGTCCTCCCATCATGTGAAGCAATGTAGACTTACCGCTGCCGGAAGTTCCAACTACGGCAACAAATTCTCCCTGTTCCACAGTAAAATTTACACCATTAAGGGCACGAGTAATATTTGGTTCTGTGCCGTAATACTTCTTTAAGTCGATTGTTTGTAAAATGCTCATATTCAAATGCTCCTTTCAAGGCTTTCTATCTGTTGATAAAGCCATTGTAAACCACAAATGTTACACAAATGTCCGAGATAGAAAAATTTTTATCGAAAATCAAAGTGAAATGTTACAACGCTCGGACATTTCAAAAAAAGTGGTTATATCTTACCTTACAGGAAGCATAATAGAAAATTCTGAGCCTTGCCCCAGCTCTGAAACGACCTTGATATAGCCCCCTTGCCTTGTTACAATCTCACGAGCCAAATACAAACCTATTCCTACACCCTGTTGATCGTTTACTTCTTCCTCACGATAGAAGCGCCGGAAGATGGCAGCCTGATTGCTTTCTGAAATGCCCTTGCCGGTGTCGGTCACTTTGACCTCTACGTACATTTCCCACTGAACCACTGATACAGAAATCTTTCCACCTGACGGAGTGTATTTTACTGCATTGTCCAGCAGATTGAAAAGGGCTTCGCTTGTCCACTTGCTATCATGGGAGATTATCAAATTTTCCGGGCAATCCACGGATACAGCAATTTCTTTTTTCTCTGCGGCATATACTATACTGCTCATGGCTTGTGCAAGCGTGTGGAATAAGCTGCTGTCTTTCTTTTCTAATCGTATCGCTCCGGTTTCCAACCGGGATGTTTTAACCAGTGCTTGGAACAGAAAATCTAGTTTATCAGTCTGACTGCGTATGCCTTGTAAAAAGTCCATCCGTTCTTCTTCTGAAACAGGCTTTGTTAAAAGTGTGTCCGTTACCATTTGCAAATTGCTGACAGGCGTTTTTACTTGATGCGAAATATCAGAAATCAGCATTTGAAGCTCCTGTCGTTCCATGTCTATCTTGTGTCGGTTTTTCTGCATAATCTCATACAACCGGATTAAGCGGTGGTTGATACGGGCAAAAAGAGTTTCACTATCATTTGACTTTTGTAATTCCTCGTTTCCATCAATCATGTTGTCCAGCGTCCGGCACAAATTAGAAGTAAGATGAGAAAGGCGTTTTCCAAAAAACAGCACCAATAGAAAAATCCAGAAAAATGCACAGAGTGTCAATGTTCCACCCGCTATGAAAATTCGTGTATCCTGCATTATACCGCCGAAAATACCAGTAATTACCAGCATAGAGAAAACCATGCCAGCACTAATCAGTCTACAAATTTTCTTAGCAGAAAGGTTATTCAGTTTCATTTCTTTTCGCCTCCTGTCCATTGATAACCCATACCGTAAACCGTTTTGATATATGTGTCGCCATCCGCTTCAATCTTACTGCGAATGCGGCTGATAGAAGTAGTAAGGGTATGTTCATCTACATATTTTTCATCAATGTCCCACAGCCTTTCCAAAAGTTGTTGGCGGGTAAGTACCTGCTTCGGATTTTTAAGAAATAGGTTCAGCATTTTATATTCCATCGCAGAAAGCGCTAATGGTTTCCCGTTCAAACTTGCAAATTGTTCCGAAAAATCCAGAAACAGGCTACCATCCTCGTAAATATCCTTAGCTGGTTTGTGATGTTCCAACATAGCGAACATGGCTTTGATCTTTCGCTGCAAAGCACTAATCGAAAAAGGTTTCGTGATATAATCCACTGCACCAGCTTCATATCCTCGTATCTGATCGCTTTCCTGATCGTTGGCAGTTAGAAATATAACTACTGTATCAGGATGCTCTGGCTTGATAAGACGGCATAGGTCATAACCATTTCCGTCTGGTAAATTTATATCCAGCAATACCAAATCAAAAATGTTTGTTTTTAATGATTCAGCGGCTGTCCTTGCATTCAGAACAGAAGTTATTGTGTAACCGTCCAATTCCAAATTATAAGTAAGCGTTTTATTCAAAAGATTATCGTCTTCGACAATTAAAATCTGCTTCATATTGTCACTTCCTTTTCTTTTTGCAGATAGTATAACAGGCAAATGTCCGAGAATTGTTACAAGGACAAATATATTTTTCATTTTACAGCTTTTTTCTGTGTACTGCAATTTTATAAAAGAAAGGACAGCAGTGTCAAATTGCTGTCCTTTCTTTTATCATAGCTGGTAGTGTATAAGCGTGGGTTCATCATATCGGGTGTGGTATCTTTAACTACAGGAAACTCCCTACAACACTATCTCACTTCTTGCTTAATAAAGTTCTAATGAATCTTCTGCATCCACCCACATCTGTAAATTGCCATCAAGATATAATCTTGCATATTCCAAAGGCTCATCCACAGCCAATGAAGTAAGCGCACATTCTGATCCATATGTGGTTTTTAAATTTTTTTCAGCTTCCCAGCAATCAATGCGAAGCATATATCCAGCACTTGTGTAAACATCAATACTATCGTGGTTTATATTATATTCTGCATAAATTGTTCTCATCGTATCTTATCTCCATTTTCTTTTGATAATCAGTTACAGAGTTAAATATCGAAAACATTTCAATCAGTTCACCATGTCGTTATTGTTATATGTTATATTGTGTTATGAAATTTTCTTTCCCTTAATTTTTCCCATATTAAGGTTCATGAAAAGCAATGGGAAAATGTAACACAAGGGAAAGAGTAAGGGAAAGTTCACTTGCTACAAACTTAGTATTTTCAAGGGTTTGCGAAGAATTTGATAATCAAATATAACAGTTATTAAATTTCCTAAAATATGTGAAATATCAACTTGAATTTGTACTCTTATCTAATATACGATATCACTCCAAATACTAGCAATGCAACAATACAAAAGAAACCTAAAAATAATACTATTGTTTTCCTTCCTTCTTTTTTTACATTGTCAAGTGTAATACTTATTGCTTTTGTATTTAAAAAGGCAATAAGTAAAAAAGTCACCCATATATAAGGGCTTCCATATTGCAAAACGATCATAGCAATTGCAAAGATAAATAAACAAATGGAGCTTATCCCTCCAATCAATGCACTTTCTTCACCATATTTTATTTTTTTGTTCAAATCTTCTGTCACAGCATTATTCTCCTTTAACATAACATCAAGTGAACAATCAAATTCGTCACTGATTCTTACCAAGGTTAACAAATCTGGATAACTTTTTTCATTTTCCCAGTTTGAAACTGTTTGCCTTGTTACATTGAATTTTTGTGCAAAATCATCTTGTGTCAATCCATAATCTTTTCTTATTTTTACAATCATTTGACCTAATTGCATATTGTCTACCTCCTTATAGGCTCACTTTATCATAATCGTAATTTTTATCAAGCAATGTTTCTTTTACATCGTCATTTTGGGTGCGCAAATATTCTTTGCATTGCTTATTTTACGCTATTTTGTGATTATTAACTAATGTGAAAATTCAAAGTTATCTATTTCTTTTCACCTAATTTTGTAAAATGCTTATGTAGAAAAAATTCTGTTGGAATAATTGTAAGCATCATAATTCCTAATTGTAAAAACACTAAATAGACAGAAATCATTTCAAAGTTTGTATCATCTTTCATTAAAATCAAAACAAAAATTGATAGTATCGCTATGATAATTCCTAAAACAAAATTTATGCTCCCCCAACATTTGTGTGCATATTTCCACGTTTCATCATTTATTCTTGACATAGTAGTTCGATACCCCGAAATGCCTTGCCTATCTTTAGGTGGATTATCTTTCCATGTATATCCCAAGAAAGTCATAGATAATGGTACTAACAGTGAACAAAGAAATAAAAATATAAACATTGTAGCGACCTCCTCTCAACTTCCGATTTGTAAAACACATTCTTTTTTACATAGGCACAGTATACCACATTTCCTGTGCCTATGCTATATCATTTAATGCTTCTTCCGATATGAACTTATCCTCTCCACAGAAACCTCCGGATAGAAATAAGTAAGAATCGTTGCTTTCGGAACATCTGCAACTAATGCTTTCTTCACTTCTTCTTTCTGCTCCGGTGTATACGACCAGTGCAGCATTCGATTTGTGATGGTATCCTCCCACTTAGGCTTTTCCCTCTCAGGATTCCTTACAGGCTTAGCACCAGCACTTCCATTAGAAGCTTTAGCACTTTCTGCAGCATCTGACTTCTGTGATTCATCAACATACTCAAGCTCATTTGCCTGTTTCCTGTCTATCTTTACTTTCTGCTCTGCTTCATCCTGCATTGAGAATCTTCTGCTTAATTTCGCATCACCAAGCATCATAAACTGCTCATAGGTAAGAGTGTCTATATACACATTCTCGCCCTTATCTTTCAGCTTTTCATAATACTTAACTGCCTTATCTGAAAGAATCTCAAATGGTGGACCGATAAGATTATCTGCTCACCTTATAACGAGCCTTAACGCTTGTCTTCCATTCGTGACCACAAGCACCTTTCCACCATACTTTTTTATTTGAACCGAAAGTAATGTCATCAGGTGTAAGCGGTAAGTTCTTCTCCGACCACTCCGAAACAAGCTCCGGGTGTACTTCTGCTAAACTGTTACTCATATCAAAACCTCCACTTCCTCTGTGATTAGAGTATATGAAGTTTTAGCTTTATCTTGTAGTTTGCGAATATCTGTATAAATAGAAAAAGCCCTTTGAGAAAAGGATTTCTCCTCTCTCAAAGGGCAAGTTGGCAAACTGGAAGTTGCACTTCCTCACTCGTCTTCTTTTTTATTGTTTCTACTAATATTCGAACTTAACAATAAAATTCCAGAGCATAAAAATAATACCCAAATTATAATATTTTCTTGATTTATCGCATTATAAATCAAGCATATTATGCTTAATATAATCTGTACAATTGAACAAATTACTCCTATTTTTTGTGTCTTTTTATCCATCATTGTCTCCTCCATAAATTCCGATTTCTCAGTTTCAAAAACTTGAATTTATCTTTTCTTATATGTCACCACAACTCCAACCACCGAAGTCAAAAAAACAATCGGTGCGAGTCTTACAAACAAGAATTCAAACCCATGCAGTATTGTTCCTGCCACTGCCAACTCAGGATCATTGTAATTCCAATTCAAATAAAAATTATTCGTAGATGCAAGTGCGATAAATATTACCACTATAACCGCACACAATGAAATAAGAATCCATCGAATCGTTTTTACCTTTGTTATACTTCTTTTTGCAAGCTGCAAATTAATAACTTCTAATTTTTCAGAAAGAATCTTTAAATCATCGGTAGTCGGTTCTGCTACAGGTTCTCCAAGTAATTCACTTACAGTAGTATCCAGTTCATTCGCCAAAATAATCAGCATACTGGAATCTGGAACTGACAAACCATTCTCCCATTTTGATACTGTCTGTCTTACTACGTTCAGTTTAATTGCCAGTTCTTCTTGCGACAGCCCTTTTGACTTTCTAATTCTTTTGATATTTTCATTTAGCATAATCTCTGCCTCCTTGTTTTTGATAGCTCAATTCTATATTCAATAGAGCCGTTGCCACAAGCAATACATATTAACATCCGCTTATTCACGGGCTTTTCACAGACAAATCTCGATTTGTAAAACACATTCTTTTTTACATAGGCACAGTATACCACATTTCCTGTGCCTATGCTATATCATTTAATGCTTCTTCCGATATGAACTTATCCTCTCCACAGAAACCTCCGGATAGAAATAAGTAAGAATCGTTGCTTTCGGAACATCTGCAACTAATGCTTTCTTCACTTCTTCTTTCTGCTCCGGTGTATACGACCAGTGCAGCATTCGATTTGTGATGGTATCCTCCCACTTAGGCTTTTCCCTCTCAGGATTCCTTACAGGCTTAGCACCAGCTCAGGCAATGCCTGTTGTAATGATTAAATCGGGCTTTCCCCGATGTGGTGTGCTTCAACCACCTCCTTTCAAGGCGCAAAAAAGCACCTCTTAGATTAACTGATATGATACCTCTTAAGTAAACAAGGTAAATAACCAAAATCTACTTTGGAGGTATTTTTATGGTAAGAAAACCCAAGTGTACGGTTGAAGAAAAATTTTCTGCTGTCGAGGATTATCTAAATGGAATACGTTCTGTCTCTGAAATTATGGTAGATTTATCTATAAAAAGTACACGAACTATAAGAAACTGGATACTGGCATATCAAAATGGGGGAATAGAAGCCCTCTGCTCTGTTACAGCTAACCATTCCTATTCCAGTGAATTTAAAATTGAAATGGTTCGGAAGCATATCAACGTGGAAGGATCGGTTACCGATTTATGCGCCAGATATGGAATTCCTGCACATGCAACACTACAAAAATGGATTTCGTTGTATAATGCCAATAGAGAACTTAGGGATTATGATCCCAAGAGGGAGGTCTATATGGCAGAAGCAAGAAGAAAGACAACGCTAGCTGAACGTAAAGAAATCGTCGAATACTGTATTACACACAACCGGGATTATAAAGGAACAGCTTCTCTATATGATGTTTCTTATAGCCAAGTGTATTCATGGGTCAGAAAATATGATATTGCTGGAGAAGATGGTCTATCCGATAAACGTGGACACCACAAAACGGATGATGAAGTTGATGAATTGGAGCGGCTGCGCCGGGAGAACCTTCGACTAAAGCACCAACTTGAAGAAAAAGATATGGTGGTGGAACTGTTTGTAAATGATACTATAAGAATGTACATTCTTATAGTATCATTTACAGACAGTTTATGTGCCTCACACCGAGAGTCGGCTGAAGGAAGATACCAAGGTATGGTTCAACGGTGTGGTTCGCTCCTCGGAAACGGTTATCGTTTGCAATCTTGGCAACACCTCCGGCGGACTGGATATCCACATTTATCCCAAATCCGATATGGCGGCAGGCTCGGTTCAGCTTGCCCAGGGTGTGGGTGGCCAGCGGGTCGTATTTCCAAATGCCCTCGCTGCGGAGGATGACCTTGCTTTACTTGCATCGGTGCGGGAATGCACCAAAAACGGTATTTCAGAGCCGAAAGAGGGTTTTTATCAATACAGCGCCGCTTGGGACTCCAAGCATAAAGTCACCTTGGAGGACGGCAAGTCTGCCAGGGTGCTTTTTGAATTGCAGCAGATGACGGATGGTGGTACAAGTATCTGATGGTCGAAAAATTCATAAATTTTTGATATAATTTATCTGAAAAGTGTAACCTCGGCATGGTAAACGGTGCTTATATGGGTGAAGGTCTTTCAAATACGAAGGAAAGGAGATGAAAGCCTTGGATGATAATAAGATAGTTGAACTGTATTTGTCACGTGATAAAACAGCAATAAAGCAGACTTCCGAAAACTATGGAACTCGTATACGCTCTTTGGCAAACAACATAGTCAAGGATTTGCAGACCGCAGAAGAATGTGAAAACGATACATATTTGGAGGCGTGGAGAACCATCCCGCCACATGAGCCAAGAACGTATCTTTTTGCTTTTCTGGCACGAATCACAAGACATATTTCGCTGAATATATGTCGAGACAGAAACCGATTGAAACGCAGTGCATTTATATGTGAACTCAGCACAGAAATGGAACAATGCATACCGTCCCCAGATGATACGGAATGTCGCATTGACGATATTATCTTGAAGGATGCAATTAACAATTTTCTTGCTACTCTTGATGAAGAGAAAAGAAATATCTTCTTGCGTCGTTATTGGTTTTTGGATTCCATAGCTGATATCTCCAAACACTATGCTATTTCTGAAAGCAAAGTGAAAACAACACTCTTCCGTTGCCGTAATCAGCTACGGGAGTATCTTGAGAAGGAGGGCTACACTTTATGAGAGGAAATGAATTTTTAGACAAAATGGAACTTGTGAATTCGGAATATGTTGAAGCGGCAGAAAAGGTTCCTTACAAAAAGAAAAAAAGTTGGGTCAAATGGGGGGCAATAGCAGCTTGTCTTGCAATGATTGTTGTGGCAGGCACAATGATATTTAATAATAGCAACACATCCCCTATTTTCATTGGTGGAATTGAGCGAGAGTACAAAAATATCTCCATTTTATGTGGAGAATCTGCTATTGAATGGCCTTGGGAATATAAGACACTTTCTGAACAGTATACATCTGTTATAATTGAAGGTAAGGAA
>CABIWJ010000006.1:1494-229462 GCA_902362455.1 Eubacteriaceae bacterium | reverse complement strand
CTCATCCTTTCCTAAGATGTACCATTCCTGTGGATTTCTACTGCTGTTCTGACCAAATACCAGCTTGCCGTAATTTACTGCAGTTCCATTACTGTATGGTTTAAATGAATTCATCAACTGTTCTTTGGTTACATAGGTGGTATTGATTTTTTCAATCTCTTTTTCTGCGTTTACTGCATATGAAACATTATCTTCGGTTATTTCCAACCAGATTTTGCAGGCTGATAAATCGATTGTTGCCGGTGTATTTGATTCTGACGCAATAGCTGATACATTTATCGTATCTGATGTATCAACCTTCTTACTGTAATACCAATCATTTGTTCCGTCCTTGCCCTGCACTACAAGTGCCACGTTACTTGTGGTGCTTACCTTAGTTACCTTAATATCACCTGTTGTGGTGTTATATGTCGCTGTACCAATATTCTTACTTGTTCCATCCAGTCTTAAAGTCATCGCCGTACCGTTTGCAATCGTTCCCGATTTTGTACCAGATGATGCTGCTGTCGCAGCAGATGCGAAGAGTACAGATGACAGATTCAGATTGGAAGCAGGCTGAACAGCGTTTACGCCGTCGACATAGCTGCGGTAGACATCATTGCCCGGATACGCGAGCAACGCGTAGCTATCACTACCACCGCCAGGCGAGCGCAACCAGAACCACGAACCACTGCTCCAGTATCTACTCATGGCAAGTACTGTACTGTTATCACTTCCTGCTTTTATGGTTGTATAGGAAGAACCGGAACCGTCTGCCGCCAGTGCATACAGCTTATCTGTGGTGGTATAGGTTGTACTGTTCTTCATGTCATTCGTTGTCACTGTGGTAGGATTCATTAAACCCTGCTCTGCTGTGGTGAAGTAGGATGTACTCGTAGCCATAGTTTTCAACGCCACTCGAAGGTCACTTGCTCCGTAGTGATTTGGATATACCTCAGATATACTTGATCCATTATAAACACAATCACTCCACAAGGCTGTATCAGTCTTATTATTCTGCCAGTCATCCTCAAACTTCTGATTTGTTGCTATCGGGCTTGCTGCAAAGATGATGGTATTATCTCCTGATACGCCATTATCCTGTCCTAAGATGTACCATTCCTGCGCATCGCTACTGCTATTTTTACCAAATACCAGCTTGCCGTAATTTACTGCAGTTCCATCTCTGTATGGTTTAAATGAATTCATCAACTGTTCTTTGGTTACATAGGTGGTATTGATTTTTTCAATCTCTTTTTCTGCGTTTACTGCATATGAAACATTATCTTCGGTTATTTCCAGCCAGATTTTGCAGGCTGATAAATCTATATCTGATGATAAAGAAAGTGCTGTCTTAATATCTGAAGCATTCGTCGTGACAGTCTCTGTTCCTGTAATCTGTTTACTATAATACCAATCATTTGTTCCGTCCTTGCCCTGCACTACAAGTGCCACGTTACTTGTGGTGCTTCCCTTAGTTGCCTTAATATTACTGGTTGTGATGTTATACGTCGCTGTACCAATATTCTTACCTGTTCCATCCAGTCTTAAAGTCATCGCCGTACCGTCTGCAATCATTCCCGATTTTGTATCAGATGATGCTGCTGTCGCAGCAGATGCAAAGAGAACAGATGACAGATTCAGATTGGAAGCGGGCATCACCGAGACGTATCCATAGGTGACATTGTACGTGGTCACAAGGACGCCCGGATTAGCAATCAGCGCAAAGAGACTAAAATGAGCATCCGGCGAGCGCAGCCTAAATAAACTTCCGCTTCTCCAATAACTACTCATGGCAAGTACGGTTTTGTTATCACTTCCTGCTTTTATGGTGGTATAGGAAGAACCATAACCATCTGCCGCCAATGCATACAGCTTGTCTGTGGTGGTATAGTTTACACTATTCCTCGTGTCATACGTTGTCACTGTGGTGGCATTCATAAGTCTCTGCTCGGCTGTGGTGAAGTAGGTTTCATTTGAACCATCTGCCATACCCTTCAATGCCACTCGAAGGTCACTTGCTCCGTAGTGGTTTGGATATACCTCAGATATGCTTGATCCATTATAAACACAATCACTCCACAAGTTTGTATCAGTCTTATTCTTCTGCCCGTCATTCTCAAACACCTGATCTTCTGCTATCGGGCTTGCGGCAAAGATGATGGTATTATCTCCTGATACTCCCTCATCCTTCCCTAAGATGTACCATTCCTGCGCAACTCTACTGCTATTTTTACCAAATACCAGCTTTCCGATATTTGCTGCAGTTCCCTCTTCATTCGGAGCAAATGTACCATCCATCAACTGTGTCTTTGTGGCATATGCTGAAACACTTGGCTCTGTTCCCGTGCCGGTTGCTGCCTGCACGGTATTTGCTCCGCCTGACATAGCAGGAACTAGTCCTGCCACCATAGCAAAGGAAAGAACAAGCGCTATTCCTTTCTTAAAATTATGCTTTAATCTTCTCATCTGAATCCTCCTTTGATTTTGTAAATATAGTATTGGAATAGATACGTTTTCTTAATTTCCATGTATGACCATGCCTTAAAAAGGCGCTGTCAGAGTGCTGTGCTGTGCTGTGCTGTGCTGTGCTGTGCTGTGCTGTGCTGTGCTGTTAAGATTATCTCTCTGACCGCCATGCCTGTCTACCTCCGTTGCAACATTTCTATAATAATAGAATAGCAAAAATGTTAGGATTTATCAATCATTTTAATCTGATATAATACCAATATTGACTGAACATAATTCCTAAAGAGGAGAAGTATTACCTCATCTCTTTGTCAAATGTTCTTCTATTGTTTTGTCTAAACTTTCCAACATCTTTCTGCAATCGGGCAAGTTTCTCTGACATCATTTCTGTCTTATTCATTGGTGTTACTGCATTGTCATTGGATTTCTTCCAGTCATCAACTTCCTGCTGATACTCTGCATATGCAATCTTTGATTCCTTGTAGCTTAGATAAAATTCATTCATGTTCTCAAATCCGTAGTTACGAACCATATTTGAAAGTCCTATCTTCAATCGATTGATATAATCAGTCTTTTCATCAATCTTTCTCTGTAATTCAGCTTTTCTTGTAAGCTTTGCCAATCCCTTCAAATCCGATAATTCAATCTCAAGATTACCTCGTTGCTGTTCAGCCTGAAAGATAAGATTATTCTGATTATCAAGCTCTGCTTTTATCTTCTTAAGCTTTGGATATGTGGCTGCCTCTGGTGTCATTACAGGCTTGTCTGGTTCTGTAACATTAACTTCCTTGATTGTTTCTTCTTGCGTTGTTATTTTATTCTCAACTTTTGTAAATTCTTCAATAGCAGAAGTATATTATCTGTGTTATCTACCACTATATTGCTTGCAAAATCTGTTTTTTCGGCATTCGCAACATCTGTATGCAGTATCTTATTCCGAATAGCTCTGGCTGCTTCAAGCATCTTCGATATCAGCAGTACAAGCACCGTAATCGACATATTAAGTATCATTGCTAATCGTTGTGATTTGTTTCCATACAGTTCAATCGCCCTCTTTACTGGCTCTGTGATATATTCCCTCTTTATCTGTAGAATATCATCCATGGGGACATCGCTTATAATTGCCGTGTCAACCTCCCGATTCCAGTCAATCCGCAGCTTATTATCCTGCTCAATCTGTTCTGCCTTTGGATTATTCCTGCCAATCTTCTTGGTAGCAAGATATGGACCATTGCAATCAAATACTGTTAATCTGTCTTTTTCGTCCGTTACCCAATTGTTTATCATTCTGGTATAGAATAGTTTTACCTCATCCAGAAAATCTTCCTGCTTGAACCTCGTATTCTTTGAGGTAAACAGCTTCTTCTCATAAATCTCGCCTTTCCCTATAACCTTACATCTTTTGCGGATATTGCCAGCTTCATCAAGGATTTCTTTCTTAGTCTTGAGCTACCAAGCACATTAGGACTTGTTTGCAGGAGAATTGCAGAGAAGCCGGAAGGATTTGAAGGGTTTCATTTTCATCAGCTGCGTCACACCTACACAAGCAACCTGTTGGCAAACGGAGCTGCACCAAAGGATGTGCAGGAACTGTTAGGGCACTCAGATGTCAGTACCACAATGAATGTCTATGCTCACTCTACAAGAAAAGCCAAGCGAAAATCTGCAAGGTTGCTTGATAAAGTGGTAGGCAATGACTAAAAAGAAAATTCCCTTATTTCCCTTACGATTATCTCATAAGGGCAAAAATAAGGGAAAATTTTCTTTGTTTAATTCAGTTCGCTTTTAATGGAAAATAAAAATGTACAATCCATACTGATGTGATACCATTTCCATGGAGGTGATTCTCATTGGAAATGTCACTAATCACTCAGTTAAAAATCTTAATTGACATTTACAAAAGTTTTATGCCGAAGAAAGACTGCAGGAAAGATTCCATTGCAAAACGCCACTGGAAGTACGAAGCGAAGCATTATCGTTGGAAACCCCGACACAATATCCGATTGCAGAGAACAAAAGAATAGAAACATACAAAGCAAAATGGTGTGCATAAACGTCTCATAACATAAATATCCGCCACACTGAGTCAAATGTGGCGGATATCTATAAACTTATTTTAGATTTTTTACTTGTCTACTTGACAGGGGGCTGATCATTTCTGCCTAAGTGCTAATTTTATAACTCACTACAATACTTTGAACATATTCTGTTTTAATGGTCTATCATCCTTATCTGAAAGTCCCATCTTTTTTCTAGCATCTTCCATACTCTGCATCTTGTGAAGTTCCTTCTCCGCATCTTCAAGTCCAACATGGGTATAGACATTCAAAGTTACTGCTATGTCCGAATGTCCCATCAAATATTGAAGAGTCTTCGGATTTATTCCCGATTTTGCCATATTCGAGCAGTAGGTATGGCGGCACACATGAGGGGTTATCTTAGGCATCTTCACCTCTCCGATATTTTTCCAAAAAAATTTCACCTTTTCCGCTTCTTATTACATAAATTTTGAGAAGAAAAATTTCACCTTCTCCGCTTCTCGTTGCGTAACTATTGAAAAGCAAAATAACACTCAAAGGAGGAATTTTACAATGACAAAATCACAAATCAGGCAACTATCCTATGAAGAATTATTTTCCCTATCTCTCAAACGTGGCTCTCTAAATCGGTACACACAAGAGGCTCTATATGCTCAAGAATTACTTTATACAGAAATGTTTCTACCGCATGAAGTAATCAATGAACCAGATCCTTTTGATTATGAACCTTTTAGCATGGAAGATTAAGGAGGCGCACTATGGAATATATCATAATCAAATATATATCAGCACATCGAAAATCATTCCGCAAAGAAATCAACGCCAAAAGAAAAAGATATGACCGACTGGCAGACATATCTTCTATTCGCTTATTAGAATTGGCACAAGATTTAAGATGAACTACATCCAGTTCCCCACAAAACACATCCATATCCTTTGAATAAATCAATAAAAATCAACTCAAATCCGCTTCAAAATACATCATAGGTAAACTTGTTCACCTACGAATATATGAAGCCAAATTAACCTCAAAATCATTGATTTAAGCAAGCATATATGACATAGGGGGGTACTCTTAAACCTATAGAAATTAAGTACCTGTTATATATCAGTATAGGTATATTATTGATTCATAAATTGTTCAAGTACAGCTCTGATTCTCAGATCATTACCAAGTGCATTGTCTGGTAACTTTCTCTCCACAACTCTTTTGGGTACTTTATTTTGTTTCTTCAGCTTAGATTTAACTGATTTTTGAGTTGCCCTATTCTGATTTTTCTTTACTGATTTTCTGGATACTTTAGCAAGTTTTTCATTATATCTCGCATCTGAAATAAAATCAGCACACTTTGTATATCCTATACAGTCCTTATTAAATTGTACAGACTTTGAATTGGCACATTTCCAATATTCTTTATAATGACATGTTTTCTTTTCCTGTCGGCAATATGCCAATGCTTCATAATGTGTTTCTATGTATGCTGATACACCTTGCATTTGTTGTACGCTTACCTTCATATGCCACCAACCTTTCTTTCTCTATCGGAGTCATAAAAGCTGCTCTATATTAAGTACACACTATATAGACAGATGCTATTTAATAATAATCAGATCCATTTATCCTAATACCTATTACTGAAAAACCTGTCATTTCCCCATAATATGTACCTTCCGTATAATCTCCTATTCCATATGACCAATCCCATTCCCATCCATATCCTTGTTGGTTAAAATCTGATTGACCACCCAACGGACAAGGCTCTGATAATGGAATTATTAAATTTGGTGTAAGGTTCTTATATTTACTAGCAGCATCAATAATATGCTTTTTCAAATACTGCATTCTCGGTATGCTTACACCAGATATTGATTTGTCGGCAACACTCTTTATCTCTGACATAGTAGGTACATTTTCCTGCATTCCCACTATTGTTTTATTACTTCTTATGATTATATATGAGAATTTTTTGTATTCTGGTAACCTCATTCCAGCATTAAGCACCATAAATTCTTTATCACTTTTACAATATTCTGTGACTATTGGTGTCGTACTCGTATTCTTTTTTAATGAGGCAAAGTACGAATTTTTATTATTAACTGTCAAAGATTTTTTGCATAGTTCATCATTCATAAGTTTATCTAATTGTTTTTTCTTCTCAGCAAGTTGCTGATCCATATCAGATAATTCTTTATCTTTACTTTCCAATTTATCTGATATATCAGATATTTCGTCCTCATGCGTTTCTAATAAACTGTTTAAATCTGAAAGAGTCTCCTGCAATGATTCAATAGTATTTTCTATATGCTCAACAGACGATTTTTCATCGGTTATAACATAAGATAATTTACGTTCATTATCCTTTAAGTATTCCACTTCATCAGCCATGTTGTCTCTTTGAGATTTTAAACTAGCATATTGTTCTTGAAGTTGTTTTATATCCATAGGCACACTCCAATCTACATATTAAAATACGCATTTTTTAAATTTACTGGCTCTGTTCTGTGATACTCTTCATACTCATTGTTAAGTCTATCAAGTTCCGCTTTTAATTCCTTCTTCTTTGAAAATGCAAATAATCCTTGCTGTTTCAGTTCATCATTTTTAGCAGCTATATCATCCATATGTTTTTTCAGACCTGCATTATACTTATCATATGCTTCTTCATAAGCAATCTTTTTCTTTCCAAGCTCTTTTATATAATCCAGTATCAATGCAATCATCTTATCTGCATACTCTGTTTGTACTTCTGCCAATGTGTTTTTTGTGCTGTCCTTATATTTTATATCGTCAATACTAATCAATCCCATAACTGACAGATTTTCATATTGTTTATCATCAACAGTATTTTTAATCCATGTACTAATTTTATCTCTTATGCTCTCTTCTGAAGTTGAGGCAATTTTATCTCTATCCTTATTGATATGATCCTTAATCCAAGTGCTTAATCTTCTTGAATCAACGCACACTAAAAATATTTCGTGATAATCATTCTTGATTTTACTGATAGTATCTTGATAAAACATTGATAATACAGACGATTCATCTTTGTTTTTATAACTTGCTAGAACTTTAACATATTTTTTACATTCTCCATATCTTTCAAATTACTCTTGATTTTTTCTTCAAGCAAATTATCCATTTCTGATTTTCTAAAAATCTTTTTTGCATCTATAAAGGTATCAAAATCAAAATACCCAAATTGCAACAATTTTTCGTATATATCTAAATTAAAAGGGCATTCTGCAAATGCTTGCTGTAATAAATTTTGCTTATCTTCTGCATGTTTTATGTTTTCTAACATGGTTGATGATTTATTTTCACTATACTTCTCTAATACATCAGGATTAAATTGACTATATGTTGTTAATTCAAGTAAATAGTTGCTCAATATTTCTTCTTAATGAGGTTATCCATACAGCACAAGAATGCCGCATGGATATCTGTTCTGGAATCTTTCTTTTTATTTTTTCTTGATTTTAGCAAGAGTTTTATAAAACGGTTTGAACATTTTATTTAACTGCGGTCCCAAACCTCCATAGGATTTGTTTAACTTATCTCCCATAGCTTTTTTATCATCAACAATATTATTAACGATAAATCCCGTTAAAGAATCTGGAATTGAAACTTTAGAATTGCTCTCATACTTAATAATAAGCTCTATAAGTTTTTTCATCCTTGTTTCTTTTGTCCACTGAACAGGAGGAGCCGCAAATTTTTCTTTCTTCAAGCATTTATATATGTTCTCTCCATTTTTATTACCATAAAAGTGAACAAGTGCAAGATGAATATATGATTGGTCATCTATCCCTATGCAATTGATAATAGTATAGAGTTCCCTTTTGTCTATACCACTTACCTTTTCTGTCACTTTTACTGATAATGAACTGGTAATAAATTCATCATCAGATACAGGTTCTTTACCTTCTAGAATTTGAGTATTTGATGGATTTAAGCGATTAATTCTTTTGACATCCATTTCACGGTCCATCCAAAAATGAACTACTGCATCAAATCCTGTATCATTTGATACAATGACCATTTCATTGGTATTATCGGCATGTAACTCATATCCTAAATATGATACTAACTGAAAGTCCAATCCATTGTTGCCTTCATAACATTCAACGAATTCCGGCTTGTTAGTTGCACTCATTAACTGTATTGCCTGTGGATAAGCAATACGAGGTGAATGCCCTGTGTAGAAAACAAGAAATCGACTATTAGTTTTCCCTAATAAGTCAATCCAGCTATCTCCTACATTTTCGCTATCAATAAAATAAATTGTTGCCAAGTTCTATAACCTCATTACCAGAACGATTTTAGTCTATCACAAAAGCGTTATTTTTTCTAGTCCTGCACAGTAGATATTTACTCTTTCATACGTAAGTGTTATTGTAACAGTTCCTTCTGACAGCGTGGCATTTATCAGTAGGATCTTGCTGTTGCTATCAGATACAGCGCCAAAACTGTCAGTAGGATAGAACGTGGGGTGGCACCCCATCTGCCGAATTTATACTACGGATATCAAATTACTTTAATATGCTGGTGGAGGATGTGTTGTGATATAATAAATTTGTAACACCGTGTTCGAATAATATATTATAATATTACTCAAACAAGGAGGACGTTACTATGTCAGTACATTACACCGAAGACTTCAAAAAAGAAGTAGTTAAAGCTTATATGGCAGGCGACAAATCAATACCGCAAATTGCTGTTGAATTTAATGTTGCCAAAAGCTCCGTTAGCAAATGGGTTAACGAATACAAGGAAGAATGCCTCTATACCACCAGCACAACCGCAGAATCTAATGAAGCAAAGGAAATCAGAAGATTAAATCAGCTTCTTAATGAAAAAGATAAAGAGATTGCTTTCTTAAAAAAAGCGGTGGCATTCTTCGCGAAGGAAATCGATTAGTGGTATATCGATTCATCGATGACAATAAAAATATATTTGGTTTAAGATGGCTATGCCAGAAGTTTGGCATTAGTCCTAATTGTTATTACAACTACAAAAAGGATGCAAAGCGAAAATATCGTGAACGCTTAGCACATATCTTTGAGCTTATAAAGTATATTTATTACAACAGCAATCGTGTTATAGGCTATAGGGCTATGCGCATTTTATCAAACGATAGGGCTATACGCATTTTTATCAAACGATATGGCTATGAGTTAAGCAATACCACAATGCATAAATATATGAACAAGGAATTGAATCTTTGTGCAGTAATTATGCATTCTAAGCCAGGTTACAAGGCTGGCAAAAAGAATAAAATCTTTGACAATCTCTTAAATCAGAATTTTACTGTCGACTGCAAGAACAAAGTATGGTGCACAGACTTCACATATATGCGCCAGCCAAATGGAAAATTCAGATACAACTGTTCAATTATTGATTTGTATGACAGGTCAGCTGTTGCTTCGTTAAACAGTGATTATATCAACACTGATTTGGCAATAAGCACTCTGAAGACAGCCCTTGAAAAGGAAAACTACCCTAAAGTGATTTTGCATTCAGACCAGGGGGTACAGTTTACTTCATGGGAATTTGTAAATTTTTGCAAAGAAAATAATATAACACAAAGTATGAGTAAGGCTGGCTGTCCTTATGATAATGCTCCCATGGAAAGATTTTATAACACTTTCAAAAGCAACTTTTATAACATAACTTCATTTTCAAATGTAGAGATGATGGATGAACTAACTACGAAATACATAAATTGGTATAACTATGTTCGCCCTCATTCATACAATAATTATTTAACACCAATGGAGGCTCATTACAGGTAGGTATTTATCGAACAAAGTGTTACAAAAAAGCTTGACCACAACATACATTCTTCCTAAACTTCTATACACAGTATCCAGAAATGTCTGCAATTATCTTCACAAGTTCAACTGACATACCTAAAACCTTTATATTATTAAATATATGTCTTCTCACCAAGAGCAGAATCAACAATTTATTCTGCAACTTTTGACCATTTTTAATTCTTATTTGGCACGAAATTCTTTGAAACTAGTTTATAATGAGGATATGAAAACAAAGAAAGGAGATTTTTAAAATGAAAAAGAAAATTACAAAATTTATCAATGATTTACTTGCTTTCTACTCAATATATTTTAGCAATCATATCTATCGCTTCTAACCTTTAAACACATCGTTTGCCAATTATCAACAACAAACGTATTATCATTTTATTGACAATCATATTTGTGTAGTGATAAATTTACTAATAACTATTCATGCAATTCTATTGGAAGACCATCTGGGTCACGAAAAAAAGTCATTCTTTTTTTTGTGTACTCGTCTAATCTAATTTTTTCAGTTTGGATTCCTTTTAAATTCAAACTTTTTACAGTTTTTTCAATATTTTCTACTTTAAAAGCTAAATGTCGCAATCCACAAGCCTCTGGTTCTGTTACTCTGTCAGGTGCCTTTTCCATACCAAAGATTTCAAGCTCAATATCGCCCACCTTCAAGTCTAATTTATAATCATTTCTCTCTTTTCTATAATTCTCCCTTATAATAGGTAGTCCTAATTGCTCCACATAGAATTTTTTTGATTTCTCATAATCGGACACAATAATTGCAACATGATGTATTGTATCAAACATAGCCTATCAACTCCTTGTCTTATCGCAATCTATTTATAAATTACACAAATATATGTACATATTAAGCCTTTTCAAATTCTTTAACTCTATTCTGAATTGTATTTTTAAAGTTTTCAACCTGATGAATATACTCTTCATCCATCAATGAAGACTTAATAATGAAATCTGCTGTTGCTTTATTATTTGCAATTGGAATATCATATACTTGTGCAATTCTTAAAAGTGCTTTCACATCTGGGTCATGTGGCTGAGCTGCAAGTGGGTCAGAAAAGAAAATTACCATGTCTATATTTCCTTCGACAATCTTTGCACCTATCTGCTGGTCTCCACCTAATGGTCCACTATTATATCCTTTTATCTCTAAACCTACACAATCTGCTATCATTCTAGCAGTTGTGCCTGTTCCAGATAATTTATGTTTGCTCAAAATATCCTTGTTTGCCTGACACCATTTAATAATCTCATCTTTCTTTCCATCATGAGCTATTAAAGCTATTCTCTTTTGCTGCTTAATTGTCATTTCTACAAAATCAACCATATGCATTCCTTTCTGCTTAATATAAAGCTTTTAAAACACGTTACTGTAACTCAAACTTATATACTGTTCTTGAAACAAATTTAGTTCCTGCTTCTAATAAAGGGCTTGGAAATCTCTTATCATTACATGAATTAGGATAAAATTGTGTTTCAAGACATATTCCACTATGCTTCCCATATGTAGAACCATCTTTTCCGGCTTGTCCGTTTAAGAAGTTACCTGTATAAATCTGCAATCCGCATAAATCTGATAACACCGTCATACTAATGCCAGATTCTGATGAATACAGCTTTGCAACTTTTTTTAATGTTCTGTCATTCTTAAAGATGTAATTATTGTCATATCCGTTAGCAGTTCTCAATGGCAAATATTCGCTATCAATATCTAAACCTATCTTTTTCTTCTCACGAAAATCCATTGGTGTACCACTAACATCTATAATGTCACCTGTTGGAATCATTTCTTTATCTATATCCAAAAAAGAATCTGAATAAATTTCCAGTTCATGTTCCAATATAGTTCCGTTACTATGTCCATCTAAATTGAAGTATGTATGATTTGTTGGATTAACAATAGTTGTTTTATCACTGCTCATAACATAATCAATCATTAATTCATTATTCTTTGTAAGAGTATATCGAATAGTCTGCTCTAAATCTCCCGGAAAGCCTTGCTCTAAATGTGGACTTACTCGATGAAACTCAACATATTCACCACTATCATCTGCACCTTTTTCTGAATAATACATTTGACAATGTGACCTGTTAAATCCGCTATGAAGATTGTTGTTTCCTTCATTAGCATCCAACTTATAATCCACACCTTCAATATTTACGCATGCACCTTTAATTCTATTGGCATTTCTTCCAACATACGCTCCCATTCCGGTTTCTGTATCAAAGTAGTCTTCCACTTTTTCAAATCCAAGAGCAACATCCCTTTGTATACCTTCTTTATCTATAATTGATATAGCTAATACTAATGCTCCTAAATCTGAAACCTCTACTTGCATTCCACTTTTATTTTCAAGTAAGAATTTACTAACAATATCACCATTTTGAGTTTCTCCAAAATATTTTTTTTCTACCATCTTAGATGTCACTCTCCTTACTTCTCTTGCTATGCATTCTGTCTCGATATTCCCTCGGTGTCATCTTGTATCTATCCTTAAATACACGGTTAAATGTTCGCTGACTTTCAAAACCTGCATCAAGACTTATATTAGTTATAGACTCATTAGTGTTCTCCAAAGCTGAAATCGCATAATTAAGTCTAATTCCATTTAAGTATTTATTAAAGTTACAATGAAATGTCTTTGCAAACATTCGAGATAATACATATTTACTAACCGCTAAATCATACGCCATTTTTTCAAGATGTATATCTTCCCTGAAATTCTTCGCAATATATTCAACCGCACAGTATATTATATCGTCGCCTCCAACCAAATCTTTATCGGTCATTTCCATATCAGAAAATACATGGGCTAAAATAATATGTACATATGCCTGAATTATCATTGGATTACACTCTGTATTATTTGCCAGTGCTTTTATTGAATTTACAATGTCCATATGCACATGTTCCTTATCAATTATCGGATATGCCGGGCTGTACTTTTGTAAATCCTCATAAAAATTCTGTGCTAATGATGGGTCCAAGAATAAATATATAGCCTTATTTTCTCCTTGACCAAACACTTGATAATGATGGATAACATTTGGAAATACTATGGCAAAATCACCTTGCTCCATATGAAACAATTCTTGTCCTACACCCAATTCAACTGTACCATCTGTCACATAAATTATTTCTATTGCTTCATGCAAATGTGGCGGAACATGCACAGATTTTTTCCACTCTGCCGATACTCCTTCATTTCTTTTTTCATATGTCAATGGCACAAAATCATCTCCTATATACATGCTATCCATCATACTTGTTCAAATTAATAACTACAAAACTGACAAAAATCTTTTAAACTGCTCCATGCCTTTTTCAGTTCTCTTAAATACACCTGCACATTCAAGAACCTGAACAAATCTTTTTGCAATTTCTATATGTAATACTTCCTTTATGTTATCAGAAGTAATTTCATAATTTGCATACCATTCATCTACCCAGTCTGCATGTTTTCTGATATTATCTATGGCTCTAATATCTTTTCCTGCTATAATCGCATCTGCAAGCTCTTCCATTTCTTTTTTAAGTCTTGCCGGCAATACAGCTAATCCCATTACTTCGATTAAGCCTATATTCTCTTTTTTAATATGATGTAATTTTTCGTCCGGATGATATACACCCCAAGGTTTTTCCTCTGTGGTAATATTATTTCTAAGCACAAGGTCCATTTCGTATAACGAACCATTCATTCTTGCAATCGGTGTGATTGTATTATGTGGCACACCATCTGTTTCAGAATATATAAATGCCTCTTGATCGGTATATGCTCTCCAAGAATCTAAAATTCTACTTGAAAGTTCTACTATACTTTCTTTGCTTTCACTTTGTAATCTAATCACCGACATAGGCCATTTTACAATACCAATTGTCACGTCCTCATATTTTGTCACATTAAACTTATATTCATATGGTGCCTTCGCCATAGCAAATGAATATGCTCCACCTTGGAAATGGTCATGGCTCAAAATAGAACCACCAACTATTGGTAAATCTGCATTAGAACCAATTGTATAATGTGGAAACATTGAAACAAAATCCAATAACTTTACAAATACACTTCTATCTATCTTCATAGGTGTATGTTCTTCGTTAAATACTATGCAATGCTCATTATAATAAACATAAGGAGAATACTGCAGAAAATAGTTCTGCTCATTTAACTTTATTGGAATAATTCTGTGGTTCTGACGAGCTGGATGAGATAATGTTCCTGCATATCCCTCATTTTCTTTGCATAATAAACACTTAGGATATTCACTCTTACTCTGGCTTGCTGCCTTTGCAATATCTCTTGGGTCTTTCTCTGGCTTTGATAAATTAATTGTAATATCTATCTCGCCATATTCTGTATCTGCTTTCCATTTTTCATCTCTTACAATTCTGTCAGCACGGATATAATTAGTATCCTGGCTAAATCTGTAATAAAAATCTGTTGCAAGCTTTGGAGACTTTTCATATAATTCCCTAAACTTACTTCTTACGCTTGATGGCATTGGTGTTATAATTCCCATCACCTTTGTATCAAATAAATCTCTGTTTGTAATTGTATCTTCCTCAATGATTCCGTTTTCCACTGCATAATCTGTCATATCTGACAATATACAATGAATTTCTCTTACTTCCTCATCTGACCATTCAAAGCTATTTAATCCAAACAATTCTAGAAGTCGGTTGATTACAAAGACCTTGTCCTCTGCATCAATTAACCCTCTTTGGATTCCATATTTGACCAATTCAGAAATCAATTTGTTCATATCAAAAACCTCCTTCCATTTATCCTAGTATCCGTTTGGATGATTTACATGCCATTCCCACGCAGTCTTAATGATTACACTTAAATCTGCAAATTGTGGTTTCCAACCAAGTATGTTCTTTGCTTTATCGCTTGAAGCAATAAGTACCGATGGGTCTCCTGCTCTTCTTTGTTCTTCCTTTGCTGGAATTGGATGCTTTGTTACTTCTCTTGCTGTTTCAATTACTTCTTTAACAGTGAAGCCTACACCATTACCTAAGTTAAACACATCGCTTTCTCCACCTTTAGCAAGATATTCCATAGCAAGAATATGTGCCTGTGCTAAATCGTTTACATGAATATAATCTCTTACACATGTTCCATCCTTTGTATCATAATCATTTCCGTATACAGAAATAAATTCTCTCTTACCGTTAGGAACCTGTAAAATCAATGGAATCAAATGTGTTTCCGGATTATGTGCTTCACCAATAAGTCCATTTGGATGTGCTCCACATGCGTTAAAATATCTGAGTGATACATATCTTAAATCATGTGCTTTAGATGTCCATTTAAACATCTTTTCCATAGATAACTTTGTCTCACCATAACAGTTCGTTGGCTCTGTTCTGTCTGATTCCATAATTGGAATCCTTTCCGGTTCTCCATAAGTTGCTGCTGTTGATGAAAATACGATTTTATCAATTCCATGCTGTACCATACTCTCTAGTAATACTTCTGTACCGCACAAATTGTTATTATAGTACTTCAATGGGTCAACCATACTTTCTCCAACCTGTGAGCTTGCTGCAAAATGAATAATTCCATCAATCTTTTCTTTGCTAAATACATCATCTAAAAAAGCCTTATCTCTGATGTCACCCTCATAGAACTTTGCCTGTGGATGAACAGCTTCCTTAAATCCTGTTAATAAATTATCAATCACGATAACCTCATGACCTGCATCAATAAGTTCATATACTGTATGGGAACCAATATATCCAGCTCCACCTAATACTAATATTCTCATAATATAAACACCTGCTTTCCTAAACTACCTGTATGCCACCATATTTTCTAATTTTTAAGTCGCTACAAGCTCCTTTTCCAAATACTAAATTCATATTCTTTTTATATTCATCTACATATTCATTTTTAACGAATGCCTGTATAGTTCCTGCAAAGCCACCACCATGTACTCTGCTTACACCATTATTCTGTAACACAACATCGCTTGTTGCCAATGCCACAGATATATTCTGGTTGTTTACATCACTGTTTGAATATACATTCTGTAAATACTTATAAGAAGAATCTCCTGATGCCTTTACTAAATTTAAAAATCCTACAAAATCTCCAGTTTTTAAAGCTTCAACTTCACAAGTTACTCTGTCATTCTCACTTACAAAATGTAACGCTCTAAGTACACTTCTGTCGCCAAATTCTGAACGTAACGCTTGAATTTCTCTGATAATGTCCTGTGCTGTGATTCCTCTTAATACTTCTTTACCAAAGTGTTTTGCAACCTGCTTCATTTCTTTTAGTACTGCAGCATACTCATCTGTCAAATCAGCATGTGAACCCTTGGTATCAGTAATACATAAGCTGTAACCATACTTTTCCATATCAAACTCAACTTTTTCTACAACCGGCTTGCTTGTGTTTTCAAAGTCAATATATACAAGATTTCCCACTGAGCATGCCATCTGGTCCATAAGTCCACAAGGCTTTCCAAAATAAATATTTTCTGCATACTGACCTATAATAGCAATATCAATTGCTGATACGCTCATATTGTTATACAATCCAGATAAAATAGTGCCAATTAATGTTTCAAAAGCAGCTGATGAAGATAATCCAGCTCCTATCAATACATCACTTGTAACATATGCTTTAAAACCACCAACTTGAAACTTTCTATTTAAGAATCCTGAAACAACACCTTTAATCAATGCTGTAGTTGTTTCTTTTTCTTCTTCCTTTAATAGAATATCATCAAGAGATATTACTATCTCATCATAGTTGTCTGAAACAAGTCGAATTGTATTGTCATCTGTAGCTCTTACAACTCCAAGGCTGTCAAGGTTAATAGATGCAGCTAACACCTTGCCATGCTGATGGTCAGTATGATTTCCACCAACTTCGCTTCTACCCGGTGCACTAAATAATACTACTTCTCCCGCATCGTATAAGTCTTCGAATTTTTTAATTGCTACTATATATCTATTTCTTTGATAATCCATAAGCTTATTATCTACATAAATATCTAGCAATCTATCATCCAACTCACCATTTTGCAGTTTTTCAATCAATGTTTGTGTATTCATTATAAAAACCTCTTTTCTATAACTTCATAATCAGTTACATCTGCTTAACATATCTTAAATGAATATGTTATATCTTTTCCTGCATCGATATGGTAAGCCTCTTCTACATCACTTCCCCATGTATCAATACCACCAACACCTCTAACAGCTCCGTATACACATAACACTGTTCTTCTAGCAGGTGGAAGTTCTTCATGATGTGTTGCGTTTTCTATTTCTAATGCTGTATATGGTAAACAAGAAAATGCTATTTCTTTATCTGTTTTTTCAAGTCTTAATACCTGTGGTGAAATATCCTTTCTCGCATTGTTAAGACTTGTATGTCTAACGATTTCTACCCAATCTACATCCATTCTAACGCCACATTCCTGTGGAACAATGTATGGTGTAAGGCTTAAATCATCAACTTCATATATGCCCTTTGTTGCACCTTTTTTTCTGTCTGGATATGTTTCACCGGATAATCCATTGTATATATACTTATCTGCTAAAGTTGGCATTATAAATCTTAAGCCGAACACTGGCAATTCCGGAAGTCCCTTCACGCCAACATAATGCACATTCACTGTAATGTTTCCTTTATTATTAACTGTATATGTGACAATTACTGTTGTAGTCGGATTAATGATTGTCTGATAAGTGAATTTCACACTTACCTCACTTGCATATACATCTGAACCATATTTGTTATTATCAGGTGCAATCGACTTTCCCTGTGATTCGCCATCTGTAATTACTTCAATATCAATACAGTCTATAAATGTATCTGCAGCAATCCAATTACCACTCTTAATATGGAACTTACTTCCTCTGTCATTATCAGTTAAAGCTCTCCAAAATGTAGGCTTTGGGCAACGATATAACCATTCATAACCATTTTTTACAATTGACTCCAAACCGCCCTGTGCATAGGAGAATATATAATCATATCCTTCTCCGTGTACTCCAAGTGTGTAATCTCCATATACAACTCTAATTTCTTTCTTATTTGTACAATCCATAAAAATACCTCACTTCCTGCATTGCTGGTTTTTCTCTACGGTCAGCAAAAACGATTCCGTCAGCTGAGAACTCATAATCAGATGGCTTATCATCGAAATCTCCACCATATCTTAATACTTCTCTTCCTGTAACTTCATCTTTTACTAAAAATGCCTGGTCGATAAAATCCCATATATATCCACCCTGATACATCTCGTACTTATCAATAAGATTCATATACGAATCAAGTCCACCCATTGAATTACCCATATCATGCATAAACTCACATAAAATATATGGTTTCTTTGGATTGTTACTTAAATATTCTTCAATTTCATATGGCTTAGCATACATACGGCTTTCCACATCTGATATTGTATCTTCGTATTCTCTTGTGTAGTATGAGCCTTCATAATGTACTAATCTTCCATCATTCTGCTCTTTGAAATAAGTATTCATAGCTTCAATATCATCTCCACCATAAGACTCATTTCCTAGTGACCAGAAAATAATTGATGTGTGATTTTTGAATGTTTCATAATTACTTCTTGCTCGGTCAACTACCGCTTCTCTCCACTGTGGTACAGAACCCGGTACATTCCAAGATGGCTCAATAGCTCCTAACTTCTGCCATGAACCATGACTTTCTAAGTTAGTCTCTGCCATTACATATATTCCAGCCTCATCACACATATAGTACCAAGGAATCTGGTCAGGATAATGACATGTTCTTACTGAATTGATATTATTTCTCTTTATACAAGAAATATCTGAAACCATATCTTCTATACTAATATTTCTTCCTGTCTTTGGATTCCATTCATGTCTGTTTACACCAACTATTACAAGTCTTTTTCCATTTAAGTATATAACCTTATCAATAATCTCTATTCTTCTAAAGCCAACGCTATATGGAACAACTTCTAATATTTCTCCATCTGCACTTCTTACTTCAAGAACTATTTTATAAAGGTAAGGACTGTGATTATTCCAAGCTTTTACTTCTGTTACATCTTCTGAGATAAAACCAATAAGCTTACCATCTTTTTCTTCTAATGCTATGTTGCTTTCCAATACTACTTTATCTGTAATATCCTTCATAACTAAATGAACTGATACATCTTTGCTGGCAATAGATGAAACTTTAACTGTTGCTTCAAGCTTTCCACTTTCATTATCGCTATTTAATATTGGATTAAGCCACATATCTTCAACATGAACATCCGGAATAGCCCTTAATGATACATTTCTAAATATTCCAAAGAATCTAAAGAAATCCTGGTCCTCTAAAAATGCTGCTGTACACATCTTGTGAACTTCAACCGCCAATACATTACCCTTTTCTCTGATATATGGTGTTAAATCAAATTCAGATGGTGTAAAGCTATCTTCTGCATAACCAACAAACTGTCCATTAAGCCACAAATACATTGCTTGTTCTACACCTTCAAAGCAAATAGAAATTCGCTTGCCACAAAGTGCTTCGTCTAAATCAAATCGAGTAACGTATGATCCTACCGGATTATACTCTGCTTCACTAAACATTCCTGCACCGGAAATATTATTACCGCATGTATAAGCTCCTCTTCTATATGTTTTACCTTCCCATGGGTACATTGTATTTATATATCTAATCTGGTCATAACCTGCAAGTTCGATGTGACCCGGAACCATAATCTTGTCAAATCCACTGATGTCATAATCTTCTTCATAAAACTTTTTCGGTCTGCTCATTGCATTTTTACTAAAACTAAAACTCCACTGTCCATTTAAAGACTGTACTAATCTCTGATTCTGCTCTTCCATATCCTCATAATTCAAAAAATAATTATGGTCACTATGAGCTGCACTCTGATTTATTCTAAATATCTCAGGATTATCTAACCATTTAATATCTGCGTTCATATTTATTCCTCACTTTCTACATATATCCCCTAAAGATAAACTTTAGAGGCTATTACTAGTTACTGCTTATTTTCTTTTAATTTTCTGTTTGCCTCTTCAATATTCATAAATGAAAAAACAATTGTAACAATCAAATCAAAAACAAATGGAAGCCACAAATACATAACATTTAACATACTGATACAGCTATCTGGCTGCACTGTTGCATTGTTAACATATCCGCTCATATCAAGTAACCATCCAGAAAGAGCAACACCAATACCACCACCAAGCTTTGTTCCGAATGATGTACAAGAGAACATTGAACCATCAATTCTCTTTCCTGTCTTAAGGTAAGTGTGTTCTGAACAATTTGCAATTACTGCACCAAAATCTCCCTGCCATGGACCTTCACCAATTGATGATAATACTGTAAATACTAACATAAGAGGAACACTTCCAATGTAACCTGCAAACACAATTCCTAAACGACACAATGTTGCGAAAATATAGCTATACTTATTTACCTTATATAATCCGCCTGCTTTAGCTACTAATGTAGGTGTAATTATAAGTACTAAAATCAATGGAATATTAATTGCCCATGAGAATGTACCAAATAATTTCTGATTAAGCAACACATATGTCATATAATATGTACCAACACCAACCATTGCTGCTCTTAACTGTAAAAGAATGAATACTCCACATATCATAAAGAAATATTTATTTGACATAAGAAGTTTAAGTGTTTCTGTAAATTTAAGTTTTTCCTCTTTCTTAACTTCTTCTCCTTCTCTAAGCTCCTCTTCTGGAAGTTCCTTAACCGAGAAACATGATAATGTGTTTGTAACAAGACCAATAATGCAATAAATAATTGCAATTGCTCTCCAGCCTGCTGCTCCACCACCAAGTGCTTCAACAGCGTTAAATGTAAATGCTGAAATTAACATATTAGTACCAAATGAGAACATGAATCTGAAAGAACCCATCTCTACTCGTTCTTTACTGTTCTTTGTTACAAGTGATGTTAATGATGCATATGCTATATTATTTGCTGTGTAGAATACTGCATTTAATAATGTGTAAGCGATAAAGAACCATGCATACTGTGCTGTCTTTCCCATATTTGTTGGAATTGCAAATACTCCAAATAATGTAAGTGCACATCCAAAGAACCCGTAAAACATCCATGGTCTTGCTTTACCCATTTTTGATTTAGTTCTATCAATCATAGAACCAAAGAATATATCTGATACTCCGTCAAATATCTTTGATACTGCTATCAATGTACCAACTATACCTGAATTTAACCCAATTGTATCGGTTAAATAAATCATTACGAATGCTGTCAGGAATGCATATACCACATTACCTGCAATATCACCCGAACCATAGCCTACCTTGTTATACCATTTTAGGTATCTCTTTTCTTCCATAAGAATTCTCCTTCCTTATCATACATTACCTTTTATTAACTTTTTGCTTCGTTGTTTATTAGTCTGTCTGCTTCGTTATAAGTAGTATATAAAAATACTATTCTTAATTCCATATCATTTATTGGACAAAATATGCACAAAATGATAGAATTGATAGAAACAAGGACAAAATTGCTTTTTTAATTAGACAAAATCCACAATGATATATTCGTACCCTTATAAAGGAGGTTTAAATGTATACAAATAACGCATATCTAAACAACTCAATGTTAGACATAAAAGACAAATCAAAACCATTGATAGTAACTAGTGTAGGAACTTATCATCTTTATACTTGTCCCAAATTGCCAACCTGGCGTCCCAAAGGTCGAAAAGACTTCCAATTGCTTTATATCGCTGCTGGTAAAGCACACTTTCATTTTAACGGTAAAGAAGAAATAGTTACAGCAGGCCATATGGTTTTATACCGACCTAAAGAACCCCAAAAATATGAATACTATGGTGATGACCAAACAGAAGCATATTGGGTACACTTTACTGGCGGAAATGTTACTAATATTCTTCGCTCTTATGGCTTTCCGGATAATAAGAATATCTTCTATTGTGGTTCTCATATTGAATATCAAGGAATATTTAGAAATATGATATATGAACTTCAGATGTGTAAAGAGAATTATGAACAGATGTTAGAAATGTACTTAAAACAAATATTTATTATGCTCCAAAGGAGTTTTTTATCTCAACTTAAACCCGATAACACTTATGTTATCGAAGAAATTGATAAAGCTACACTTTATTTTAATGAACATTATAGCGAAAATATAAGTATTAACGAATATGCACAAAATAATCATGTTAGTGTTAGCTGGTTCATTAGAAGCTTTAAACAATATACAGGATTTACTCCAATGCAATACATTTTATCCAAAAGATTATATAACGCTGAGATCCTGTTACAAAATACTGATTACAATGTGACAGAAATTGCTGAAATTATCGGTTATGACAACCCTTTATATTTTAGTCGAATATTTAAAAAAGCTAAGGGGATATCACCATCTGAATATAGAAAAAAAATAAAGCCTTAATCCCAATGAGAAAGAATCAAAATGGTTCTTTCTCCTTTCTACTCCTGCAATATTTGTTTTCTCATCATAATCAAAAAACAATTCCCACACTATATCTTGCTCTCGTTATTGCAACATAAAACTGAGACCTTGTTTTTGGTTGCAGATTGCTAGAATGATTCTTCATCCAATTTCTCATAGTACTTGTTGGATAAATCAATACTCTATCATATGTTAGTCCTTCAGATTCACCCATATTTATTACTGCATATCCATCATTCACCTTTACAGTTCTCTTCTCCCTAAGTTACATTGACTTAAACTCTTCCAAATATGCATCAACATCATCCGCTCTTACTAAAAAACTCCATCATGCCCTGTAACTCTCGCATAAAAATAGATGTATAAGATTTGATTTTCTCTTATACATCTATTTTATACCTGATAATTTTATTATGTCTAATACCTTAAAAAATGTTTACCACCGCATCCACTTGCATATTTACAATATCATTTCGTACTATTTCAAAAGGCATAGGCGACCTCCATATTCAAAAGCAGGTCGATTAATCCTGCAACATATCTAAATACATATCCAATCTGGCATTGATGTATCCTGCAAACAGATTTTCCATTGCCGAAAGATTGTGCTTTACATGATATTCATCAAATGCATTATAATAGGTAATTCTGTCTGTAAACTTAATATCTATAGGCGGGAATCCGGCTTTCATCAACTCAAGATTTACAAGCAGTCTTCCGGTTCTGCCATTACCATCGATGAAAGGATGGATGCCTTCAAACTCGATGTGAAAACGAGCCAGTTTTGTCACGATATGCTCTGTGCTTGCAGCAAAATCATATAGCAACTGTTCCATTTTTGGTTCAATAAGATACGGCTGCACGAGTTCATGCTGTGCGCCCATAATATGAACCGGAACTCTGCGATAAACGCCACGGTCTTCCTTCTTATCCACAAGAACAAGATAGTGAATCTGTTTGATGATGCTCTCACTAATCGGAACATTATCTTTTACCAGTTCACTCACGAAATCAAATGCTTCTTTATGACCGACTGCCTCCATATGGTCTTTCAACGGTTTCTGGTCAATCGTAATACCACGAAGAACTAAATCCGTTTCTCGCAGTGTAAGTGTATTTCCTTCGATGGCATTGGAGTTGTATGTGTACTCTATGATAAATTCTTCGTTGAGCCTTGCAACCTCACCCGCGGTTAAAGGTCTTCTGCTATCCAGTTCCACCTTCTTGCGGTCAATTTGCGCCAACAGACTCTCCTTTGACTTATAACGACCATCAGCAGGTTTCTTTGCATCCACGGGAATTTTCCAGCCACGTCCTTCCTGGTACGCACCCGGAATTTTTCCCTCAGAGCAAAGAACTCTGATTCTTCTATCAGAAATGCCCCATTTTTCAGAAGCCTGTTTTACTGTCATAAACATAGATTATCCCTCCAATCTAAGATATAGTATACCTCTTTAACGGAATAATATCAATAATATCGGAACAATATTTACCAGAATAGCGGAACAATGCAACTGCCGTTATACTAAAAAAGACACCTGCATTGCTACATGGTGCCTTCTACTACCCCCATAAAAGTGGATTATAAAAATGTTACTACTAAGGATTTTGTATATTTAGAAATTTTTATTTTCCTCTTCAGAAGTTTTGCAAGCCGTCACATATTCTTCATCACTTACTGGTTCAAGCCATTCATTAGAAACATTTTCACCCGGAACCTCTATTGCCAGATGAGAAAACCATTCATTCGGTGCAGCACCATGCCAGTGCTTTACTTCTGCCTGAATATTGATGCAGTCACCCGGCTTCATTTCTACAGCGTCTTTGCCTTCTTCCTGATAATATCCTCTTCCGGCAATACACACCAGAATCTGCCCACCTCCTCTTTTTGCATGATGGATGTGCCAGTTATTTCTACATCCAGGTTCAAATGTCACATTGAAAATTCCAACCTGAGAAGTTGATATCGGTGCAAGAAAACTTCTGCCAGAAAAATACTGTGCAAAGCCATCATTTGATGCGCCAATTGGTAATACCATCTCTTTTGCATGCGCCCGCATTGCTTCCTCCTCGTATGGTAAATCTCCTTCACCTTCCTCCCACACTTCTTTTGCAAGATTGAATACAGTCCATGCTTTTGGCCATCCTGCATAGAATGCGACATGTGTGATTACCGCTGCAATCTCTTTTTGTGTCACACCATATTTTTTTGCATTTTGAAGATGATATTTTAAAGAAGAATCCGTAATTCCGGAAGCCATCAGAGCAACCACTGTAATGATACTTCTTGTCTTCACACCAATATCCTGGTTGTTCCAGTTTTCACCGAAAAGCACATCATCATTAAAATGAGCAAACTCCGGTGCAAATTTACCAAGTGCATTTCGTCCTGCTGTCTGTACTATTTTTTCCATATTCTGTATACCTCCATAACACTGTTGTTTATAAAGAGTTTATCCATTCACTGATTTCCTGTTTTGTTCCACGATTTAGCATTCTGCCTTCTGTTATAACTGCGTCTGGTGCAGATAGCTGCAATTCTTTCACAGTGTTCCCGAATCCACTTCCTCCGGATGTTGCAAAAAGCACGATTTTTTTACCACTGAACTCATAGGCTTCCAAAAATGTATTTATAATTGTTGGAGCCACATACCACCAGATAGTTTGGTAAAATGTAGCCAGTTCCCCTCATGCGTTGATTTTACTGGGTTTAACTGTATACAAAACTGTGTTTACTGTTACTATCTTTCATTCTTTTCCAAAATAGCTTTGAAGCATAGGCCACATTATTTTCATATATGACACAAAGCTCAGCTCTACTTGTGCTTCATTAAACCATCCAACCATAAAGCTATTTATCTCTTCAAATAATACTTTTGAAAGTTTCTGAATAATAATTGTGTTATCCACTTCTTCAGTATAATCTTTCGCATACATTTTACATATAGAACGCACTCCAAAATAATTATATAGCACACCTACCGTTGTTTTTAATGCTTCAATATCTCTTGGAAAATCTGTTCTATTCATCATATTCACTACTAATTGATGTCTTGAGTTTAGGTAATTCCTAACTGTACTATTACCTATTTCAACATCAACTGTAAATGAAAAATCTTGAGTTTGTATACTATCTGCTCCTAACATTATCATCAATTCAACTTGTGCTGCATGATATTCTGTATAACCAGACAAAGCCATATATTTCCAAGAATCTTGCTTTGCATACATTTCCGTATCTAAAATATGCGTAAATTCATGAAACACAATATACCTTGGTATTTCCGAACTTTTGCATATCCTTAATATATGTTCATCTGTTTTCGTATTATAGTAAGCTTGGGCGGCTGAAGCGAATCCTGCTGCATCGCTTTCCTCAACATTAATTTCAAAAAAATCTATCTTATACTGTGGTAATTTCTCAATTTCCATAAACTCAATATATTCTTTTTCATATTCTTTAATTAAATTTTTAATTTGTATTTCTGTCATATTGTTTTATACCTCATATCAAAGTTAGCATTTCACTTTTAGTATACCATAAAACAATCCCATTCTCATTCTATATATTTTATCCTCAACGATGAAAAGATGTGTCTGCACACATCTCTTCCATCTTATTATTTTCAATGTTATAAGTTCTTAATAAAATTCAAATCCTGTTTCCGTAATGCCTTCTGTAACTTTTCGTTCTTTCTCTTCAGTTCCTTATTTTCTCTGCTCAGAGCTGCCACCTTCTGGTTCAACAGTTCAATCTGTTTTTCCATCGCCATGTTCAGAATTTCTCTTCTTGGATCTATCATTCCGGCCTGTTGCTCTACTGCTTGGTTCAATGTATCCCGGACGGTTGGATTTTTATAAAAGAATCCTCTCGACAATCCAGTTTTCTTCATCAGCTTTGGAACGCTGATACGTTCTTTATTTGCCAGCATATCTTGTATTGCTTGCAATGCCAGTTCAATTTTCTCTTTACTTTTTCTCTGATTTTCCTCAATCATCTTGTCGTATTTGCTCATATTCTTCACCCCATCTTGCCAGACTCATATATATGATGTCACTCATCCTCTGTCTTACTTCTCTGGTTTCGTCTGCCATTCTTTGATTGCTCATTTTCCGGTAATGCTGTACATTATTCAGTCTTTTATGCCCCAATAGTCTCGCTATCGTCCAGTCATCCAGATGCATTTCTGTAAGTTTGACGCCATAGTAGTGCCGGAACATGTGCGTTCCAAACCCGAATAATTCGCCATGATCATCTTTCAACTGCTTTTCCTGTATCATGGACATGACTTTTGTTTTTATAGCCATATACTGCATCGGGCGGTCAGGTTCTTTTTCATTAACAAATATGTATTCTGTATCACCGAACTTTTCCTGTGTATATTCAATAGAACTCTGTAACAGTTTTGCAAGTTCTTTACTGATCGGTTTTTTATATCTTTTAGTTTTAACTTGATATATTTCAATCATATCTTGGCCATTTTCTCTCGTCAGACAATCTGGTCTCAGTGTAAGGGTATCTGATATCCTAGTTCCAAGCATCTGATGTATCAGAAGACATCTTGCAATCTGTACATCCATCTGTGTAATTTCCGCATTCAGTCGTTTCATTTCATCATCAGAATACACTCTAAATTCTGCATTTACTTCCGGTGGAATATCCGTATTAATAAATAAATGCTCCAATCTTTCATAGCTGTAAATTTTTCCGATTGTCTCTAACTGTCGTCTTAATGAAATTACATAAGAACTATTCGCACTATGGGAAGTATCTTTTGTTGACAGATGTATCAAAAATTCTTCCAACACTTCTCTGTCTATTTCACTGCAGCTTTTTATTTTGGAATACTCTTTTTGGAGATATTCTGAGAATATCCTCATTATTGTCAATTCTCCCTGTACAGTTCCTATTGCTTCATACTGCAGATTCATATAAACAGCTTTCTTACATTCTTCCCTGATATCTGGCTGATATATTTTTCTGAAATCCAGTGTTTTTACATTATAAATTGGATTGGATCTGATTTTAATATCCAGATTTTTTAGTTCCCAAACATCTTTTTCTATCTCATCCCGTAAATCTTCTGGCCCTAAAAATTTCAGTACGTTTCTGAAATATAATATCGTCACTGCTTCGCCATAGCTTACTGTACCATACACACTCTTCTTTTCTTTTACAATAGTTATTCCCTGTTCTAACATCCAGCCTTTTAAAAGTGATATCCATTTTTCTGGATTTCTATCTCCAAGGCTTTTGATTCTCCGATTTATTCTGCTGTTCAAAAACTTTGCAATATGATTATAAGCTGTTCGATCCTGAATCAATGCTCTAAACGTTCCGTTTTTGCAGCGATACATAATATAACCTCGAAACTCTTCCTTTAATTCTTGCGTTGGAAGCAACGTTAAATCAAATTTTCCATTATCCTTACGTGTCCCTGTTTCTTGTAAATTGGGGAAATCGCTGAAGTATATAATATCATTTTCCATCTTTTTCCTCTTTCTTTAGCCATGATGCTAAACTACTTCCTTGCATTTCAAAGAACTCATCATTTGCTTTTGCAATCCTTTGCGGCATATAATCAATATACTGTCTTGTCATCTCTTCATAAGTATGTCCAAGATAATCCCTGATACTTTGCAGTGATACATGACTGTCATAAAACATAGTTGCTACTGTATGTCGATAATCGTGTGATTGAAATAAATATTCTCCATTTGCAATCTTATTTTCCCGGCACGCTTCTATCATCTGAGTTCGGAATGTACCATATAGACAAGCACCACCTCTGCTGTTTTTAAAAATGAATTCTTCAGGCTGAATTTCATGTTTTTTCAAGTATACTTTCATAATCTGATAAAGTGCCTGTGGGATTGGAATCCTTTTATAATTCTTCATTTTGACCTGATACACCTGAATCCAATAATCCTCGCCCTGCTGATAATAAGCATTTCCTTTCAATGTACACACTTCACTCGCCCGTAATCCTAGACACCACAGATGTAGGAACATACATCGTAATCGCTCTGGAAAAAGATATAATTTTTTCAAAATTTCCATATATACTGTTTCCTCAACGCTACGATCATGATGTACTATTACTTCTTTTTGTTGGAAATATTCAATTCGGAATGGCATTCTTGTAATATACTGTTTAACTTCCATGAATTTATAAAAATGACCGATACCGAAAATTCTTTCATTAAATCCCTTTGCCTGTATTCCCCGTTCTCGCAAGCCGTCTGCATACTTTTTTACTTCTGCGACAGTTGCATGAATCGCCAGTATCTTTTCTTGTTCCAGCAGTTCAATAAAATTTCTAATACATACAAATCTTCGTACAATCGTGCTGACTGCCTGTCCAGTAATTCCCAGTTCATATTTCATGTATGCCTGTAAAATTTCTCGATTCTGTATTTCCTTGACTTCCATAAAAGAAATGCTAATTAAGGATTTACTTTCGTCTATCCGATGTTTTCCAAGATGTAATCGTTCCAGATACCATACATTTGCTTCCCATTGGATCTGTTCCTGCTGCATAAACGCATCTCTTCTGCATTCACCTAAAATACTTCGTTGACTCGTTTCGGGAAAATTCTTTAAAATAGTTTCCACTTGTTCCATTTCCAGCAATCCAATATCCGTAATATTTAACTGAACACAAGAATCATAAAGAAGTTTTAAGGATTTTAACCTGACATTTCTATAAGCCTTAGACATTGAAGTATTGGCAATGATACGACTCAACGTATAAAAAATTTGTTTCTTTAAAACTTCTGAACAATTTTGTGTAAAATCCCACACCAATAGGTTTGTTTTATAAGAAGTTTCAAAGGTCTCAGCTATTTCCTTTTCCGGATAATACTTCAGAAAATAAATTTTATTTTGATATTTCCATTCATATATCCGCTTTCCATTTAGCGTCTGCATTTGTTGATAGATATGTTGTTGTTTTACCGTATCATATATTTTCAAATAGAAAGATACAATTTGTGATCGTATCTGTCCTCTTAAATATTGTTCATACGAATTTCGCAAAGGATAATCCATTTCTTCCAGATGCCAGATTTTTCTATCTGCCAAGAACTTTTTCAATTTGTTAATTCTTGAATCGCTTTTTATTCCAAGTGCATCAATTTCTGAATATAGTTCCTGCTTTTTCTTCTCAATATCTACTTCAGATTCTGTTATGTGTTCTGCCTGTTGCAATAAATATATAGGTATTTCTCACACCTCCCTACTCCAGCAGACGTTCCGCCCCATAAATAGCAGTGTGTTGTGCATAAAACTCATTACTTGCTTCTATCAGTTCATCATCCAGCCAGTCCAGATACTTTATAGTCGTATCCAAATGTTTATGCCCCAATGCCTGACTGATCATTTCCAGTTCCCATCCTGCCTGCTTTCGCATATTTGCAAAATAGTGACGTAACATGTGGGGTGTGATTTTAACTCCGGTTTTCTTTTCCATTCGGTCCAACATATCATATACACTGTCCACTCTTAATGGCTTTCCAATGTTCTCACCCATGATATTCACAAACAGGTAATCCTGATGTTGCAGGATTTTCCGATATTTTGCCAGATAATCCATGAGAAATTCAAACGTATCATTACTTATCTTGGCACTTCTGTATTCCGCATTTTTGGCTCTCGCTTCATTTTCATTATCTTCCCGGAAGCATACCCTTATCATGTGATTCCTATAATCAATATCTTTGACATATTTTACTCCCAGTAGTTCCCCAATTCTGTATCCGGTTTCTGCTAACATAAGTAACAGAAGCTGATCTCTTCGGTTCGTACAGGCCTGTAAAATTGTAATAATCTGATTTTCTTTTGCTGTTCTCCCACGATGTTCCTCTTCCTTCAGATAGGCTTTAAAAGAATGATTCCGCAGTACCTTTTTTACTCCCACCTGATTAACCGCTATAATCTGGTTATACGATAAGGTTTTGAGACTTCCGTACTGTTCATATTCTGCCTCTATAAATAAATAGAACCTGAACACATCTTTTAAGTATGCGTTGCAGGTTCCTTCATTCGGACACTTCTTTTCTCCAGCCGTTTGCTCTGTATGGTTTCCGGCTTTAAGCCAGTATAAAAATTCCACAAAGTGTTCTGTCTGTTTTTCATAATCTAACTGATAGACTTCTGTGAGTTCCATTTCTTTCTCTGCCATATATTTCATATAATAGCAGATTGAAAATGCTGTGCGTTTCACTGTATTTGGTGAACGTTTACATTTAATCTTATGCATTAGATATTTACTTGGCAGTTCTTCAATACTCATTGTTTCCAGATTTCTGATGAAAAAATATTTTTCTGTTCCATCTTTTATCGTTTCCACCTTGTATATCATAAGCTGCCTCCTTTCCTCTAACGCTATACACAGTATACCCACTTCATGCCGAAATAGCTATTCATCAATACCAACAATCCCACCGAAAACGCCCTTGAAATACGACCAAACTTTTCGTGCTAAATCTGCTATTTCTGTAGCAGAACCACGAACGGTTACAGGTAGTATTCCACGCCTTTCCGGTTTCGGATAAAGTGCTGGATATCCTTGATGTCTTTTGCCATCTTGCAGCTTGGAAGCGCACACATCACTTCCTCATGATACCTGCCGCCTTCTCCTGCACGCTCGTCTAAAATGGACACGACACAAGTATCTGTCTCGGTGCGGAGTGCCCGTCCGAATCCCTGTCTTAGTTTTTTCTGCATGTCTGGAACAATCACTGCCTGAATATAATCTTTCAGGCTGGCATATTCCTTCTTCTGTGCTTCGCTGATGGGATCAGGAACAGCAAAGGGCAGTTTTACTATAATCAGCGAAGATACCATATCTCCAGGGAAGTCTACTCCTTCCCAACAGGAGCCGGCTGCAAAAAGGACAGCATTGTCCATCTGTTTAAATCTTGTGATCTCTTCCGGTGAATGTCTCCACACCTCTATCATCGGGAACGGAATTTCATCCCTTAACATCTGGTAAACGTTTCCCATCAAATGATAAGATGTGAACAGCACCAGCGTATGCCCGTAAGTCGAACAGATCAGTGAATGGATATGGCCTGCTATCATCTCCGCCTCTTCCTGACTTCCTCTTCTGGATTTTTTCAAATTCTTAGGCAGATATAAAAGACAGTTCTTCTGATATTCAAACGGGGAGTCTGCCACATATTCCCGGACTCTCCGCACTCTCTGTAATCCTGTCATTTTCCGAATGTGGGAAAATCCCTGTCCGGTTTTTAAAGTTCCGCTTGTAAGAATCGCTCCCATTCCTCTGCTCCATAACATCTGGTCCAGATACTGTGGAATCCGCCTGCTGGATGCACACAATATAATCCTGTGATCATGGTCCTGCTTCAGATGCAGTACATACTTCTTATCCTGATGGAAAAAGTATTCCAACACACTTCTGGTTTCTTCCAGCTTGTTTCTGATCCACTTCGGAATCTTCTTTTCTAATTTTTCTATGATCTTATTCATGGTCTGTATCCCCTCACATAAATACATTGCACACTCTTCTGTCATGTGGAATTCTTCTTTTATCCCATATCTGGTTCTGTGGTTTTCTCCTATGATGTCCAGCACCATACGGATCGTCCCAGACAGTTTTCTTATCTCCGGGCCTTGGTACTCTTTCCCAAGATAAAAGCAGATTTCCCGGATATCGTCATAACAGAGGCTCTTCCCGAACATCTGCTTTGCCGCATCCGGCAGCTTATGTGCTTCATCGACAATCAATGCCCGGTAGTCTTTTAATAACGGGCGGTAATCCTGCAGCCTGTGATAACCATCAGCCAGCAGATAATTGTGATTACAGATCTGAATGAACATTTCATGATCTCTGGAACGCTCCAGATACTGCTGATACCTGCATGAGCCTCTTTTCGGGCAGTCTCCCGAACAGAACTTCGGTACACTCACCATCCTTCTGTCAAACCCACTTAAGTTGGACACTTCGTCCATATCATAATGTTCTTTCAACGACAGCAGAGCTTCTTTCTGCAACGCATTTTTGTTTTTTTCTTCGATTGCAACGATTCGTTGCTCCAACCTCTCATCGCAGACAAAATGCTCTTTCCCTTTTCGTATCACAGCTTTAATAGGGGCCTGAATCGTCCCGTTCTCCTGAAGAATCCGGGAGAGAAAAGGGATATATTCTGTAAGAATTGCTTTCTGGAGTGTAATGCTGGAAGTAGATATCACGATCGGACGCTGCTCATAAGGGGAACATCCTTCTGCAAGGAGAGAATATTTTCTCATCAGAACACAGGCCACCAGATAGGCATACGTCTTGCCGATACCGACACCCGCATCACACAGTGCTATGTTTCTTCCCAGCAGGTTATCCAGCATTTCGTGGCATAACATAATCTGTTCTTCCCTTACTGCCATTCCATGTTCTGGAAACAGCACACGAAAGATTGTATCAATTTCACGATGCGCTCTTTTTAAATATTCTTTTGTGTAATACATAATTTGTTACCTAATATGCGTGCTGATACCACATCAATACGGCTGTAAAGGATTTCTCCCTACAGCCGCATGTATCTGATATCAACGACACATTCTTCCTTGATTTCTTATACTTTTGTTTTTTGGCGTTGTATTTGTCCTCGACTCCCCCATTGCCTTACGGGAACATTACAGGCGGATGCTTGGCATTGCACCACTCATGGATTTTCTAAAGGTCTTGCTGATTACAACCCAAAGTCCATCCTCTGCTCACTGGCAGTTCCTATGTATCATTATCCCCTCGTAAGTGATCCTCGCAAAAGACCGCCACGGTCCTGTTTCAGTTAAAGGTAATTCGCTCGAAACAAAAACACCAGCAAAGAATTTTTTATATTCTTTCCTGTCATTTTCATTTGTCCTCGCGCCTTCCTAACACGCTTCTACTTACGGGAACGTACCTGTAATGCTGGTATAGGATTGTCAAAGTACACTGGCAAAATTTACCTGCCTATTAAATAGCCGATGAAAAATGCTGTTATTATTCAATTTTCGACAAATTATTTAATTTTTTTCTTAAACGGTTTCTTTTGGTATAAACGGTCTGTTCTGCCATTCCCATAATTTTGGCAATCTCTCTTCCTGAATATCCCCATGTACTAAGCAAAAGTATCTCTAATGTCTGATGTTCTGTGCCCTTTAATAATTCATAGATCCGTCGGTCTCCAATGTTGTCTAAAAGTTCTCGGATATCCTGTGCAAACCGTCCTCTGTCCCTTTGTTTTATGGAATCCATATCCTGCATCATTTCATCCAGATGTTCCCGGAATCTGCGCTCTTCCAGAAAATCTTCCCTGTCCATCTGGCGCAACTTTTGGATCTTCTCTTCTTCCATTCCCAGTTCACGCAGTTTCTTTTCTTCCTGTTCTTTCCAATAATTCCACTTTCGTTCTTCACTTGTCTTGTTATAAGCCATTTAGCTTTCCTCCGATCTGATTTTTGGTATAGAAATCAAATCGGAGCATGGCGGTGACCGGATATGTACGTTATAATGTTCGAAAAATGTCGAATAAAAAAATGCTGCAACCTCTTCGATTACAGCACTTCTTTTTCCCTTACTCTTTTGTTTTTTTAAGGACTTCCATTGATGCAAATATAACTCTTCTCCTTGTCATGCCTTACTAAAACACCACAAAAAGAAGTATATAGAAAAAGACTGTCAGAACTGTGTAATGTAACAGTCATCTGCCAGTCACTTTTCGCATAATTCGACATTTTTCTACATTTTGCTCAATGTCTGTCTATATCTAAATAATATCCCACCTTTCGTATACTCTGAATTATCTTTGCAGCCTCCGGTTCTGTCTTTTCCATTTTTTTGCGGAGTCTGCGTACAAAACACCAGATCATGTTGGCAGAGTCATCTCCATATGGTTCTTTCCATAACTGTTCAAAGATAATCTCATGGGTAACTACCTGTCTGGAGGCATCTGCCAACAGATACAGGAATGCCTTTTCTCGCTCATTTAGGGTTGCAAGCTCATGCTTCCCCCAGTAAACAGTATGATAACGGCAGTCAATTAGAAGTTTTCCTTTCCTTATGATCTCCTGCTTTTCTCTTTTTCTTCCAGTGTTCCATGTGATATCGGAACGTCTGAGTAATGCATACAGGTACGTGTTGATCAAGCTGACCGAAGGATGTGGAAATACTAGGTCTGCACCCCATTCGATATACTTTTTTACCGCCTGAATCCCCGGTATCACTACAATAATCGGAGCCCTGCTGTACTGCCGGACTTCCCAAATCAGCCTGCCCAGCTTTCCGTTATCATTTCTCACAAGCATCAATACTGCGTCATAGACCGCTATGGTATGGAATTTTTCAAACACATCCAGATTAACGGTCGTACATTCCCACTCATTTTTTAACCCTTCACAAAGTTGACTCCACTTATCTACCTCATCCGCAGCAATCAATACTTTTTTCATTTGTATCCCTTTTCTTATGTTACTTCATTTTTAAAGCAGAAAAGACAGTGAAATCTCTCCACCGCCTTTCCTGTTTTTGATTTAATTCGTTAATTTCATTTCTTCGTTTAACGTATTCTCTTCCTTCATCTTCCGTACCAATTCTTGAATCTTTTTATAAGATTCTTCGCTGATTGTATGTTCCATCCGACACGCATCATGATTTGCAGTTTCCGAAGATACTCCTATTCGTCGTAAAAATTCTTCTAAAAGCACATGCCTTGCATAGATTTTTTTTGCAATCTTTCTTCCTTCTTCTGTCAGTTCAATGCTGCCATATCGGTCTTTTATTACATATCCATCTGCCAGCAGTCCACGTACTGCAACTGAAACACTCGCTTTGGAATAGTTCAGATAATCACTAAGCATAGAATTACGAACATATCCTTTCTGACGTTTCAATACATACGCCGCTTCCAGATAATCTTCTTTGGATTCTCCAATTTTCATATACTACTTTATCCCCTTTTGGAAAGTATTTCTTCTGCATTCCTGCTGTTAAGAAATTCTGCCATTCTCCATTTCATATACCACATCTGCCACATTCATTGTGGATACTCTGTGGGATACCAAGACAACTGTTTTCTTCTTGGCCGATTCTTTCAATGATTTTAAGATAATTCCCTCATTTAAAGAGTCGAGGTTCGATGTAGGCTCATCGAGTAGAATGAGGGGGCATTCATGGAGAAATGCTCTTGCAATTCCGATTCTCTGTTTTTCACCACCGGACAGCGTATCACCCAGTTCTCCGACTTCTGTATCATATCCTTTCGGAAGTGTCATAATGAAATCATGGATAGATGCTTTCTTTGCGGCTTCCATAATCTCTTCTCTGGATGCTCCCGGCTTTGCGATGGCAATGTTGTTTGCAATGGAATCATGGAACAGGTGTGTTTCCTGCGTAACATAACTTTCCATATCTCTTAAATGCTTGGTTGGAATCTTGCGGACATCTGTACCGTCTACCGATACACTTCCATCCTGCACATCCCAGAACCGCATCAACAGTTTTAAGAGTGTAGATTTTCCGGAACCGCTCGCACCATGAATCCCTGTGATTTTACCCGGCTGTAATTTCAGTGAATAGTTATCTAAAATAACTTCTTCACCATAAGCAAATGTTACGTTCTCTGCCTCTGCTCCTTTAAATTCATATTCCATGCTCTCTACACCGGAAGTTTCCACATCCCCCGGAATTTCTTCCACAAGCGGCGTCTCTTCCAGAAGGGAGAGAACACGTTCACCACTTGCCAATGTCTGGTTCAGGTTGTTGGAAAGGCTTGATAATGCTACTACCGGTCCGAAAGAACCCATCATTGCGATGGTACAGGTTAAGATTCCCTCGAATCCCATCGCACCTTTGTCGTACAGCCAGATTGTCAGTGCCAGCATTCCAAAGGATGCAAGCAGGATAACCATGTTCGTAAATGAACGCTGTGAGCCTTCCATTTTGCTTAATGACTCCTGCATTCCTGCAAGATTTTTGGAACGCTCAGACATCTGCTCTTTTCTCTTTTCACCCTGTCCGTACTGGATGGTCTCGTCCAATCCTCGTAAAGAGTCCAGAACAAAGCTGTTCAGTTCTCCGAAGTTTGTCCGAAATTCCATTCCCTTCTGGCTGCCACGTTTTCCATTCCACATCGGGATGGCTACTCCGACAATCAGATAAGCTGCCAGTGCAAGCACGCCTGCTAACCAGTGATATCTTCCGATAAAAATCACCATAATAATTGAGGTCAGTGTTGCAATCGCAATCGGGGAAATGGTATGTGCATAGAACACTTCCAGTAATTCGATATCGGTTGTAATAATCGAGATCAGATTTCCCTTGTCCCGTCCTTCCAGTTTTGCCGGGCAGAGTTTTCTCAGTGCTGCAAACACTTTATGGCGGATGATTGCCAACAGCTTAAATGCGATAAAATGATTACAATACTGTTCCACATAATGCAGGATTCCACGAAGCACTGCAATTACGATCATGACTGTGATAATCGTTTTTACTGGAGTAAATACCAGCCACATATTGTCCACCGGAACAATCATTCCGGCTACTCCTGTCAGAAGACCATGCACGATGACCTGTCCTGCCAGTATCGTCAGGAAGATTGCACATAAATAACCCAATGTTCCAAGGATGATTGCTGCCAGCATGATATGGAGCAGGGGTTTTACCAGACCAATCAGACTTTCCATGATCTGGAGGGCACTTCTGCGTTTTGTTGTATTCGTATTTTCACTCATTATGCCACTCCTCCTTTTCCATAGTTTTCCAATGCCATCTGGCTTTCATACAGATGTCTGTACGCACCATTCCGGCTCATCAGTTCGTCATGCTTTCCGCTTTCTTTGATTTCTCCGTCTTTTAAGAAATAAATCTTGTCAGACTTCACAACATTTGCCAGTCTGTGAGAGATCAGAAGCACCGTCTTTGTCTTTGCCAGTTCGTGAATCACATTCATGATCAGTTCTTCACTTTCTACATCGATATTGGATGCGGCTTCATCAAAAATATAAACCGCACTGTCTGTCCGAAGCAACGCTCTGGCAATCACCAGTCTCTGACACTGACCGCCGGACAGGTTACTTGCTTTTTCCAGCAACTGTGTCTGCAAGCCATCCTGTGTCTGTAAGAACCCTAAGAGATTCACTTTCTGAAGGACAGCTTCCATCTCTTCTTTCGTTGCGTCCGGTTTTGCCATCTTCAGATTTTCTTCTACTGTACCTTTGAACAGGTAGCTGTTATGGCGAACCAGAACAACCCTCTGCATCAGATTGGTTTCATTCACTTCATTAAGCGGTACGCCACCGATGGTAATTTCTCCGTTATATCCCCGGTTCTTTGCTGCAAGGATTCCGGCAATCGTACTCTTACCACATCCGGATTCACCAACCAGTGATACAAAACTTCCTGCCGGAAGATTTAAGTTGATTCCTTTTAAAATCTCTCTGTCCTCTTCATAAGAAAAGTGCACATCTTTTAATGTAACATCTAACGCGACCTCCGGCAGTGTTTTTTCTCCAGCCTGTGGTTCCGGCAGATCTAAAATCTTGAAAATCTTATCACTCGCTGCCATACCATTCATTGCGATATGGAAGAATGAACCAAGCAGTCTGAGTGGCAGGAAAAACTCGCTGGCAAGCAGAACAATACATAACGTTCCTGCTACACTGATATTTCCTTTTAAGAATTCGGACACCGCGACTGCCATACCGATCGCAGCTCCACCATAGGCAACAATATCCATCATGCTTGTGGAATTGAGCTGCATGGTCAGCACCTTCATCGTAATCTTACGGAAATTCTGGGATTCCACATCTATCTCATCTGCTTTCTGCTGGTCTGCCTGATAAATCTTCAGTGTGGTAAGTCCCTGTAAATTTTCAAGGAACGAATCTCCCAGTCCAGTATAGATGCTCCAATAGTTATTTAATAATCTCTTCGCCACTTTCTGTACCACCACGATAGAAATCGGGATCAGTGGTACACAGATCAGCAGGATCACACTCGCTTTCAGGCTCACTCTGCAAAGAATGATAAATAATGTCAGTGGTGCAATCAGGCTGTAAAATAATTGTGGAAGATATTTTCCAAAGTATGTTTCCAACTGCTCCACACCCTCAGTTGACACCTGTACGACCTCCGAAGAGGATACCTGCTCACTGTAGGAAGCTCCCAACTTTAACATTTTCTCATAAATCTTTTCACGCAGAATCCGCTTTACATCCACACACGCCAGATAGGAAGACCTTGCTCCCATCCGTTCACAGATAAATCGAATCACCACAACCAGAACTAAAATCAGTATTGTCCGCTCAATGATCGGTACGGTTACTGCCCGGTACACTACCCGTTCCAGTAAATCTGCGATAGAAAAGACTGCCAACACTTGCGACAGGAGGGCTGCCCACTGCCACAAAATCGTATACACGATATACTTTTTTGCGTGGGACAACAGCCCCACCAGTCTTGTTTTAATCATAAAAATCTTACCCTTTTGTTTCTTTCTTCGATTCTTTTTTACTGCATACCAGATGCCATACTGCAAGAACTGGATGGTATAATAACATCCTTGGTCCTGAAAAACGCATAACCTGCCTGATCTGTTCTCTCACCTCTGGCTTATAGCAATGCACTTTACAGTTTGCGCAAAATGTCTTTTCTTTCATAAAAGGACACTTTTCACTTCGAAGTCTTGCATAATCCAAAAGTTCCTGACAGACAGGACAAATCTGCCCTGCCTGCCTGTCTTCTTTCGGATGTTTTTTCCGGCAATACAGCCGGATCATCTCTTCCACGACATGCTGTTCCTTCTGTCGTTTCTTTTCTACTTTATCCATCATATTATTCCACTTCTGCACCTTCCGGTAATTCTTCTCTCACTTTTAAAGTTTTCACTCGAAGGAAGAAGTATAACAGGTGGCATACCCAAACCACTGCGATACAGATTCTTCCGATTGGTACATTCTTCATGCAGATAAAGCCGATTGCCATGACTACCGTTACCATTCCGATAATCTTGCATTTTGTTCCTATTGTCATGGCTCTTTTCTGAACAAAACTGTCCAGATGTTTCTTATAAAGATTCGTTCCTACGAACCAGTCGTGCAGTTTCTTAGAACTCTTTGCAAAGCAAAACAGTGTTGCCATATAAAACGGAACGGTTGGCAGGATAGGAAGTACAATTCCTATCGTACCAAGTCCCAGGCAAAGAAATCCAAGCACGATCCATACTACTTTTAAAGGATTTTTCATCTTCTTTCTGTTCTCCTGTGGGAGTTTTCCTCCCCTTTATTTCTTGTCGTTCTACTACTATTTTCTTCTTACACCGCCAGCACAAACTTCCGTCCATCAACCCTTGTCACACCAAGCTCAATGCCATACAGTTCCCGGATGCTCTCTTCCGTAATCACTTCTTCCGGATCACCTTCCACCAGCACTTTTCCATCTTTCATGCCGATGACATTATCTGAATATGCGATTGCCTGATTGATGTCGTGCAGTACCATGATGATGGTTATTCCAAATTCCTGATTGAGTTTTTTCACCAGTTGCAGGATCTCAATCTGATACCGGATATCCAAATAGGTAGTCGGCTCATCGAGGAACAGCGTCTTTGTTCCCTGACAAAGTGCCATTGCAATCCATACACGCTGACGCTGTCCACCGGAAAGTCTTGACACTTCTCTGTCACGATATTCTGTCAGATTGGTTACTTCCAATGCCCACTGAATCATACGCTCATCTTCGGCACTGTCTCCCTGCATCATTTTCTTATGTGGGGTTCTTCCGAATGCCACCAGATTCTCAACGGTGATATCGTCTGATGCACTGTTATACTGCTGAACAATCGCAACCTTTCTGGCAAATTCTTTTAAATTCAGGTTCTGGATATTCTTTCCTTTGAGGAAAATATTTCCTTTTCTCGGATATAAGTTTTTCGTCATCAGGGAAAACAATGTAGATTTTCCACATCCGTTTGCTCCCATAATCGTTGTGATTTTACCTTCTTCAATCTTCAGGGATACGCCCTTTAAGACTTTATTTTTTCCATAGGAAAAGTGCAGATCTCTAACTTCCATCGCAGGCTTGTCTGCCCACTTATCCGCTTTTTTCACTTTCTTTGCTGCTTCATTCTCTGTAGAAGTCAAATCCATATTCTTTTCTTTACTTCGCATACTTCTTAGACCTCCTTAACAGAATGATGAAGAATGGGCCTCCGACCACACTCATAATGATGGATGCGGATACCTCATACGGAGCAGCTATCGTTCTTCCGATGGTATCTGCCAGCAGGAACGTAAACGCTCCGAACAAAGCACTAAATGGAACTAATGCCTTGTGGTCGCTTCCTACTAAAATTCTTCCGATATGCGGAACAATCAGTCCTAAGAAACTAATCACTCCGGCTACTGCTGTGGAAATACTTGCAAGCAATACTGCTATCAGTGAAATCACGATACGCATTGCATTGACATTGATTCCAAGGCTTCGTGCTGTCTTATCTTCCAGTGCTAACAGATTACACATCTTCGTCATAATCAGTGCCAGAACCAGTCCGATAATTACATACGGTACTAAGGTTTTCACATCATCCCAAGTTTTCATTGTGATATTACCATTGACGATGGCTGCCACGCCAGACATGTTTCCGCCATTCATTGAATTCAGCGCACTGGATAATCCGGTGAACATTGCATCGACTGCCACACCGACAAGGATAATTCTTAAGGGACTTAATCCCCCTTTCCATGACAGGCTGTAAACTAAGACAAATGCAATCACACCACCAAGAAATGCAAATAATGGAGTGAAGAAAAATAAAGTCGGTGCAAATGCGGTAATGAGTACCGCCGCAAAACTTGCTCCACTGGAAATACCGATGATTCCCGGATCGGCAAGTGGATTTTTTAATACCGCCTGAAATAACACACCCGATACCGCTATCGCAGCTCCGGCTAACATGGAGATTACAATTCGTGGGAATCGTAAGTCATAGATTGTTGCCACGTCTTCATTGTACTTTACAAATAATCCTTTCAGTAGTTCCGGGAAGCTGACTTTCAGGCTTCCGATATTCACTGCCGCAAAAAATAATGCAACCAGCAATACGATCATTACAATAAAGGAAATGGCTGCTTTTGCTGTTTTCCGATGCTTTCTTGCTTTATCCTGACCGGAGAGGTTCTGGACTTCCCTTTCGGAAGTCTCAGAAGTATTTTTTAATTCTGTCTCTTTCATCTGTCCTCTCCTTTCTACTTGCTCTGCTGTTCGTTGTATTTTTCAGTTGCGTCAGAATCCTTTGCTTTCTTCTGTGCATTATCACTGGTTTCTTTTGCTTTTGCTGAATCTTCATCACTTTCCGGATAAAGGATTGGCTGTAATTCTTCCAGTGCCTGTGGATACTTAAACGTAGCACTCATACCGAAATATTCATAAGTCAGATCATAAACTCTGCCGTTCTTCACAGCATCGAAATGCTGCCAGATGTCATTCTCCGCAAAATCTTTATTGAACATTTCTACCACCTGATCCGGCAGTGCATGTGCGGCACGTAAGATAATATCCGGCTCTTTGGTTTTCATGTCTTCAGTATTTACGGTCAAAAATTCCTGATCGGTGTCAGAGTATACATTCTCTCCGCCTGCCAGTTCCACCAGACTTCCTACATAGGAATTCGGTGTTGCGATAATATAAGACCCCGGAAGTCCCATCAGGATCATTACCTTCGGATGGTCTTTTCCTTCATTCTTTTTCTTATAATCATCATAGAATTCTGTAAACTCGTCCACCAGTTTCTGTGCCTGATCTTCTCTGTCGAAAATCTCACCCAGTTCCTGAATGGAACGGTACATACCCGGCACACTTCTAAGATTCAAAAACGCCCAGTCTGTATCGATTGCTTCATATTTCGGCTGCAGATCACTCTGCAATGACACCGGACTTAAAATCCAGTCTGGATTAAGTGAGGATACAATCTCCATATCCGGACTCATGGCTGTTCCGACTGTATCTACATCTTTGTATCTGTCTGGAATTGTGGATACGGTGCTACTGCAAACACCTACCAAATCCAGTTCCAGCTTGTCACAGATATCTGCGGTTGCCGGAGAAGTCGCTATAATTCTTGGGCTTTCTTTCATAGCCTGTACTTTTTTCTTGGCTGCTTCTACGGCTGCCTTTTCTTCCGGATCATTAATCTCTAAGAGAGACTTGGCATCTTCATTGGAAGAATCCTTGTCCGATTTGCTGTCAGAAGTCTTTTTATCTGCCGTCTTACTGCTGGCTGTCTCATCTGTACTGCTCTCTGTCTGCGTAGCAGAATCACTGCTTTTCTTTCCCTGACTCTGGTCTACACAACCTGCCAGAGAAAAAATCATGGTCATTGCAAGGAGAACAGCCGATGCTTTTTTCAAACGCCTATTCATCATCGTCCTCTGCACCTCCCCAACGTTTCCAGTTCTTACGGAAGAAATAAATCACTCCGGATACTGCTCCAAGCAGAATCAGACCTGTTACTACAACTGCCAATGCAATCTGAAAAATCCGGTTGCCGGAAGAAGTATTTCCGCTATCGGAATCGCTGTCACTTGTTCCATCTTTCGCAGTAGAAAGACTTAATCCTTCTGAAGAATTTACTGGATTTTCTGTATCCAGTGAAGAAGAATCACTGCTCGGTTTTGCAGCTTCTGTAATACTGCTCTCCAGTTTCTTTGATGAGCTGCTGGAAGAACTGCTTTTATCGGATGAGCCGGAACTCTGAAGAGAAGAACTTCCAGAACTTAAACTTCCACTGGAAGTAGAACCTGAATTATCTACTGAACCAGAACCACTGGATTCTACTGCTGTTCCATCAGAACTTTCTGTTACCATAGTTGCGTTCATGTCTGTATTGTTTCCTTCACTGTAGTTGCTCGGATACAGATAGAAAATAACATCTCTTCCCATCGGTTCTACATACATGGAACCTCTGACTACACAGTTTTCGCTTGGCACACGCATACACACATCGGCTGTTGTACCGTTGCTGTCTGAACCATTTCCTGTAATACCGATTTCTGATGGTGTAGACCAGCCGGAATCTCCTACATTCTGTACCTGAAAACTATGTCCACTGGTGTAGTCCATCAGACTCATGCGGATGGTCAGATAATAAGCTCCATCGTCTGATACTTCCAAGATACCATTGCTGTATACACAACCTTCTACCATGCCCTGTCCTGTTGCATAAGAACTCTCTCCACCGGAATCTTCGATTACTCCGGTAACCGGGTGTGCGTAACATCTGTTAATTGTACAGCTATACACTGTCCCGCTTGCGGCATAAGCCTTAACAGCAGGAAAGCCTGCCATTAAAGTAATGGCAAGCACACAAGTCATAATGGCAGACAATATTTTATTTTTTTTCGCTGCTAATTTCATTCCTTATCTCCTGTTAAATGAGTTTGGCAGACTCCCAGTCCCGAAGGAATGGGAGGGTCGTCTGCCAAATCTCTACTTAATTATTTTATGTTTGCTTTTTTCTTTCTGTTGTACTCCATGATTCCTGCCAGTAAAGCGACTCCTCCGAGAAGAAGGATAGCTGCCCACAGGGTATTGTTCTGTACAACATCACCAGTCTTAACGTTGGATGCTGATTTCAGGCTGGAACCTGATCCAAGGCTGGATGTTCCACTCTTCAGACTTGAAGAACCACTTCCAAGTGAGGAAGAACCAAGTTTGCTGCTTCCAAGAGAACTGCTTCCAAGGGTATTATTTCCAAGTGAGCTGTTTCCAATAGAAGAATTACTGTTGTTATTTCCGTTGGAATTACTATTATTGTTGTCGTTCTTATCAAAGTCTGGATCATCGGATGTTGTTGCTTTTAATGAGCTCCAATCCAGTTTCAGGTATACTGGCTGTGTTCCTGTACCAGAGCTGATTGCGTCCATAATCGGAACGAATACCTGTAACGGAACATATCCATCATTCAGAGCTTCCGGAATCAATTCGAATGTAACGACATCTGGATAGTTTGTTCCATAAGAATCAGATACTAACGTTCCATCTGCATTCTTCTGATAACTATCTACGGTAACATCTGCAAGTGATCCCTGCGGATTACCATACTGAGGATCAACACTATAACCTGTTGTGAAGTATTTCAGCTGGCTTAAATATCCAAGTTTTTGTCCTACGGTCAGTCCGTTGAAGTTCAGAGTGATATAGTATTTACCATTCTTCACTGTCAGTTTAATTGTATGGTTGATTGCTTCATTTGACATAGAATAAGTATTCTTGTCTACTTTCACCATTGTTCCATAGATAGAGTAAACCCCATCAGCAAGGTTCTTGATATCCAGTTTTCCATCACTCTTCTTTGCTAACTGCTGGATTGCTTCTGTCAGTTTTGTCACCTGATCATCTACCAGTTTCTGTGATGCAGAATCATTATCCATTACATTCTGAGCACGACCTACTGCACTCTGTAATGTTGCAAGAGAACTTTCTGTATAAATGTCTGTCTGGCTTAAATATGTCTTTGCTTCTGCAATCTTGCTTTCCAGTTTGCTCTTATCTACAACTGCTTTTTCTACCAGTCCGTTTAATGCAGTTGTCAGAGATTTCTCTGCTGCTGCAACTTCTGCCTCTGTTGCTTTTGGATTTGCTGCAACATTCTCAGCCAGTGTAATTGCTGTATTCAGGACCGTCAAACTGCTGCTTTCATAAACATCTGTTTTTACTGCCTCAGCTTTTGCTTTTTCAATCAGGGCATTTAAGTTTGTCTTATCAACAACTCTTAAACTGTCAAGTGCTGTCTGAAGTGCTGTAACCTGTGCCTGAACTTCTGCCTTGGTAGCATCTTCTTTTGCTGCTACTGCCTGTGCATTTGTGATTGCTGTCTTTAATGCTTCTAATGTTGCAGAAGTATAAACAACATCGGTACGATTTGCTTCTGCTGTTGCTTTTTCAATCAAAGCATTCAGTTCTGTCTTGTCTACGATCTGAGTTTCTACTGCATCTACGGCTGCCTGTAAAGCTGTCACCTGCAGATCAATTTCTTTCTGTGTAGAATTCATATCATTGTAAACATCCTGAGCTGTCATGTAAGCCGCATTTAAAGCGTTCCAGTATTCGTCAGCAACATCACCCTGCTGCATACCGGATACCTGATTCAGAAGTGCTTCGATTACACTGTTGTCTCTTTCTACTCCTGTCTCCTGTTTGATGTTTGCCCAGTCGATAGAAACTCTGGCAACCTTTGTACCCTGTCCTTCACCGATGCTTTCCATAACCGGAACATAAACCTCTACATAGAACAGGTTGTCGTTCAGTTCAATCGGGATTGATAATTTTTTTGGATACCAGTTTCCTTCTGTATTCTTGTCGTAATACTCAGAGTTCTTGTCATTAAATAAATCGTAAACATCTGTGTACTCTTCCAGAATTGTTGCATCGGAAGCTTCATATTTTACCGGATAATTATATTTGTTGTATTCAACCGTATCCATATCTACTTTTTTCAGTTTGTACAGATAACCTGTCATTCCGGCAAATTTCATGGACTGGAAGTTCATCTCCAGTGTTACTTCACCTTTACCCGTAACTCTTACAATTCCGTTCTGAATCATGGAAGCATTTCCCATAGAATCTTCATCGGATGTTGCGTTGAGCAGTTTGATCGGTACGGAATATGTACCTTCAAAAATCTGCGGATATTTTTCAAAGAGATCACTCTGTTTGTTTTTAACAACAAGTGCTTCATAAGAAGAGGTCAGCAGTTTTGTCTGCTTTTCTACTTCTGGTTTTGTTGCATTGACATCAGCGGATACTTTCTGAGCAGATTTGATTGCTGCCTGGAAACTGTTCCAACTGTTGTCTGTATAAGTGCCGTCATTTGTCTTGGTCAGTGCATTTTCGATATAGCCATTTAATTCTGACTTATCTACTGCATCATCCAGACGAACAAGTGCTTTCACTGCTTTATCCAGCTTGTCAACCTGTTCATTCATTTCATCTACTGTCGCATCAGATTTTGCTAATACTTCTTCAGCTTCCTTGATTGCAGCCTTCAGATTCTCATAACTGTCTTTTGTATAATTTGCTTCTGCATAATTATTTTTCGCATCGGAAACTGCCTGATCCAGTTCTGCTCTTGCTTTTACGTCTTCTTTCATTACAAGACCTGCTGTTGCTGTGTCCAGAGTAACTTCCGCTGCTGTGATTTCTGACTGGAATGCCACTTTGTCTGCCAGAACACTCTCTGCTGTAGCAATGGCATTTGTCAATACTGCAAATGAATCACTTGTGTAATTCTTCTCTTTTAATACTTTTGCATCATTCAGTTTTGATTCCAGATCGGATTTTTTAATTTCCTGTTTTACTGCAGATTTTAAATCAAGATTTAACAGGAGTTCTGCTTCTCCGCTTTCTGTTGTTACTTTTACTTTATGGTTTTCTACATTTGCAGGAAGTTTCACTACAAGTCTGCCTGCGTCTGTATCTGCATCCGCATATCCGGCACCCTTGCGATACTGCATACCGGTAATTCCGTCCACGTACAGATAAGCAGTTACATTGCCGTCTTTATCTGTATATAAACGAGCAGATTTTAATCCTGCATTCAAATCACTTGCTGTTCCATCCTGATTGGTAAGTGTTGCCTGTACTTCGTAAACACCTTTTTCCATGGAAACGGCTGTTGACATCGGTACAAGTGCATCTACTGCTGACTGAAGGTCTGCGGATGCCTGATCTGCATTTTCTTCTGTTACCTTTCCTTCCTGAGCAGTAATCACTGCCTGAAGGTCTGCCCAGCTTTCTGCTGTATAATCTGCTTCATTTAATGCTTTGGCATTTTTCAGGACTTTATTGTATTTGTCAAGTCCAGTTGCCTCTTTTAATCCGCTGATTGCATCAGAAATTTCTTTATCTAATGCTACGATTTCAGAATCGTTTGCAGAAGTTGTTCCGTCGATTACCTTCTGAGCTTTTGCTACTGCGTCAGATAATACTTTGTAAGATTCCTCTGTATAATTGTCGGCTGTATATTTAGATGCTTTATCAACTGCTACAACTAAAACAGATTTATCGTGGGTTGGCTCGTTAATTTCTGCCACAGGTGTTAAACCAGATAAAGTCATAAATGCAGTTCTGCATCCTTCACCAGATCCAGGAACTTTATGCTGAAGTTCATCCATGATAGGAACAAAGAAGTTCAAATATACCCCATCATCTCTGTCTGCTGATTCTGGAAATTCAAAACCTACGCTCTTCGGATAATATAAGTCATATTCTTCCGCATAGGAATCCATATCTGTGCTTCCCGAATCATTTAGGTAGTAACTATAATAATCAAGCGGTGTATATTCACTTAATATCGGAAGTCCGTTTTCTTCTGTCTGCTCATTATTTGCCCAGAATATTCCATTTGTATAACCATATCTGCCCGTAATCACAATTCCTTGTGTATCAAAATAGATATGTTTCTTTCCATTCTCTACTACCAAACGAGCTGAATCATTTACAACCGCAGAATTGCTCATAGACAATCTATCCGGCTGATCCTGCTGCCACATAGTAACATTAACATTATATGTTCCGTCCTGGATTTCTGAAATATCTACTTTATCCGCTTTTTGTGTAATGGCGATTGTATTATAAACACGAGTAGTGCCTGTTATAACCAGTTCATCGCCCTCCATGTGAATACTTCCATCATCATTTTTATAGGAAGATGAATCAAAATACTCTATCGGATTAAACATTTCATTTACTGGATAATACCATTGAACTTCTATTTTGCTCGTATCCCAGTCTTTCGGAATTTTTACTCTTAATTCTACTGCTCTCGATGGAATAACCTGCGAGTCATTCATTTTTAATGACAAATTATAGATCAATGCTTTTGAAGCGTTTCCTGCTAATAAAGAATAATATTTGTTATATTCACTATCTTCATCTGAGGTTTCCTGTAAAAGTTCTGCTCCAAATTTTGCTTTACTATTAACTGTATAGTTATCTGTTACAAGTGTAACATCACCATCTGTCAATTCGAGTTTTTCTTTCGGTGTTGTTCTTACTCGCAATTCTCCATAGTAGGTACCATCTTCTGTTTGTATCTCAACCTGTTTTCCAAAAATAGCTTCTTCTAAGTTTTCGTATTCAATGGAAAATTTTCCATCTTCCAAAATATTGTCTGAATAAACAGAAATATACTTATTCTTTTTTACTTCTCTCGAATACGCATACATATATTGACGATATGAAGAAGTTGAAGGATAAGTACACTCGCCTAAATCCTTAATTTCTTCAAGTACTCTTATTGAATCAATGCTACTTGTCTCTGCTGTAACAGTAACTTTTCCATTCTCAATTTTTGCTTCACAAGTACCACTAAACAAATCATTTGCAGTTTTTTCTTCTGCTACAAATCCTGTGAAATCCGGTGAATCTCCAACACTGGTTACAACTTTAGAAAGCTCCAATCCAATATTTTTATAATTTTCTTCGTTAATCTCTTTAGCAACTACTGCATTATTTACATCAAATGTAAATTTTCCGTTTACAATTCCGTACATATAGCTTTCCAAGTCATCATCTGTTCTTCCATAACTATAGAAAGCTTTAGTATACATCGTTCCTTCCAGTGTATCCACATCAAAAGAATACCACGACACACCCGTTGTTGCTTTTTCAACAGAATAATTTTGAATGTATTTATCATTCCACTCTTCATTAATTTGTCCTTGTTCCTTCAAATATTCCGTTGCCTCTGATGGATTTTCCTCATTATTAGCAATATATTTTTCTGGAATATTAAAAGTTCCCATAGGTGCATTCGAAGGTGCTATATCATCTGAAATTACACCCGGTTTTGAGAACTGCAAAATATCAATTTTTTCATAATTTTCAATCTGTAAGGTTACATGATATGTTCCATTATCATTCTTTTTTACTAGTGCAACATTATCCATGTAATCCTGAACTGTACCCGAATAAGGCTCCTCCGTAAGCAGTTTTCCAGAAGGTCCATAAAAAGTCAGTGGAACAACATATTCATTTTGGTTATCTAACTCTGTATTTGCGGTATTTGTTTCTTTCTGTTCACCAGCAAACGCTTGTATATTCATACCGCCAAGTAACATACTTGTACTCAATACAAAGGCTAATATCTTTTTTATTTTTTTCATTTTTCCTCCGTATCAATTAAAACAAGCTGCTGCACTTTTGGGTACAGCAGCTTGCTTTACATACATATTTACTTATTTTATTTTGCTGTGATGTCTGTAAGTTTCAAATATCCTGTTGCGTTCATCGGCATACTTCCAACGTATGTTGTGAATTTACCAGTAATTACACAGCCTTCATAAATTGTAGATGCATCTAAACCTGTGAATGTGAAGTAGTAATCTGTTACGCCATTAGTTGTAGTCTGTTTCGGAGTAACTGTTTTTCCATTAACTACCATTTTTCCTAAATGTCCAGTCAGACCTAAATATGTAATCTCATGAGTATGAACAACAAGTGTTGCCTCATCATCTGCAATCGTAATTTCTGCACGCATATCATTGAGTGCAGCATCTCCCATAGATGTTGTTGTACAAGCTGAGTTCTTATAAAGATTCTGCTTTGCTGTGTACTTACCATCTGCTAATGAATCTGCAGCAAACGCTGTAACTCCCATTGCCATTACCATTGTTGCTGCTAACAGTGTAGCAACTAATTTCTTGATCTTTCTCATAACTGTAATCCTCCTTTTCGTTTTTTGGCATTAGCTTTTTTGCTAATAATTTATTAGTTATGATACTTAGAGTTCCATGAGAATTATTCCGGTTACCCACGTCTAACTCCTTGTCCAAAAGATACCATAATTTGCCATCCAATGTCAACACCATTTTTTACAAGTTTGTTGCCTGAATTGCAACAAACGAGCCGTTATTTCCTTTGATTTTGTTGCTATTCAGACAACAATAGACGTAAAAGTGCCGTTATTGATAGTGTTTTATCAACAGCGACACTTTATTGAAATTTTTTCTTATTTTGTTACATGATATGCGTAAATGAGAATTTTTCTCACTTCTTATTTATACCCAGAAATATAACAGTGCAGTGCTTTCCGGCATGTGCATTGGTCCTACGCTGCAGGTAACGGTAACTGGTACAATTCCCATCGTGCCAATCCCCGTCCATCGGTGGATTCTGCACGCTTCCATCGGGATTTTCACTATATTATTCTCTATTCTTGCTTCTTCAAGGACTTCATTATGCTCATACTTCAATGTTTTCAGTTTTCCAGCCATCATTTCACCACTCACTCTGGAGTGTGCTGCCATCTCTTTCAGCTTTAATTCCAGATAGCTTTCTCCATTCTCCTGAACGATTTCGGCTATTTCTTCAAATCCTCTCATCGCCATAGAGTCTCTTCCCTGCCCCTGCTTTTTATTCATCCGGTAAAGTCGGAACACTACCGGATGCCTTTCACATTTCTGCAGATTGTGCTGTATCTCCTGATCCAGTTCATTCTCTTTTTTCTTGTATACTGATTTTTTCTCTGTATAGGCGTTAATCATCAGTTCCAGCATGTGGATGTCGATATTCTCCACCATAACATCCAGTGATTCCTCGATTTCTTCCGGTTTTGCACCGATTTCTTCCAGATATTTTTCAAGATTCTCATGCAGCTTGGTATATCTTTCCAGCCATTCTTCTCCCACAGGAGTAAATTCCAGTGATTCTGTCAGAATTCCTCTTTCTATGCAGTTCTTAAAATAACGGTTCACCGTTGATCGGTTCACGCCATAATATTCTGCGATACTTCCCTGAGCTCCACGTTTCTTTTCTACTTTTGACAGACCTTGTAAATATTGCAGTTGTAGCATCGTAGGTCTGTTCTGTCTCTTTAGATGTTCACCTTTTTCCATTTTCCTGTTCCTCTCTTCGTCACCATACATGAATATTCAATTCCCGATAATCGATTGGCAATGGCTTCTGTTCAAAGCGTGTAATCGCAATGATTGCCACTGCTTCTGTAATCGGGATTCCTGTATTCGCAGTATAAGTACAGATGTCTGTCGGTAACTGATAAACACCTTTTTCTTCTTTCGCCTGTATCCATTCATCATCTCTTCTGTACCATACATAGCCGATGGATTCGTCTTTTTTTGTCTTGAGCAGGAAACAGTTCTGTGACTTTTTCACTCTTAATATGACAGAGTGTTCCAGTTTCCCGTACTCTGGTGCAAGGAACCTTGGATTGCGTCGTTCCGGTTCATACAGTCCGAATGCCATCGGGAACTCACCATCCTCATAAAAGGTATACAAGTCCATATCGTCATAAACTCTGTCGTATACGTCACCGTACTGCAGAAAGTTTTCAATTCCTTTTAACCCTTCCGGACTGATATAATGTTCCACTCTACAGGCATCTTCCTGCGCCCTCTGCTGATCCATTCCACTTACCATCTGAAAGAACTGTGTCAGTTTCTCATGGCGTGCAAGGCACTCCATACCTTCCAGTTTTCCCTTATCGCTCAGTTCCAGATGTCCGTTTTCCGGCTCACACAAAAATCCTTTTTTCACCAGACTCCGCACCAGGCCTGCCGCTTCATATCCGGTTATGTTCACTTCTCTGGCATACTCTTTCGATGTGATCTGTCTGCCCTGCCTCCATGTCCGGTAGACATATTCCAGAAGATCTTCTTCCAGTTCGCCTCTGGCTTTTGTCACATCAATATTTCTGTTTTCAATCTTCTTTACCATTTTACCTTTCCCACCTGTCTTTTTTATATATTTGTCCGCTACACGATATCCGGTATTTTCTGCAAAAGCCTTCCATCCAGTAAGCATATCGTTTTTTTCTTGGAGCCTTTCTTTTTCTCTGCGACACCCCCAGATTACAGGTGAAGTGTATTTCACCCAACCACTGCTGTTCGTACTCTATGTGAAATGCTGTGGCAGGGATTTTGATGATTTGATCATTTACTTCTGCCTTCTTCCAGATTCCATGCATGTTCTGATACCAGATTATTCTATCATCCTCATTTTCCGGATGCTCCGTTAGTTCCAACCAAATCTCCCAAGGCTCTATGTACAGCCAGCCATCCCGTTTAAACCGCATATCTTCGATAGCCGCTTTTCTCTCTTTTCCAATCTCTGTGGTGTAAAAGGAATACCACATCTGAAAAATCGTCCGCAGAATATCTTTTTGCAGGTATTCTTTTGCCACTTTCTTTGTTTCCATTACTTTTTTTCCTCTGTTTCTTATTTCCCGATTACGCTTTGGTTAGTTGGTTCAAACCATGTATTTTTAATTATATTGTCCTTTTTTCAGGTTTGTCAATGCATTTTCCGCTACAACATTATAATTCCATATAAAAATATCCAAAAATATGTTTTTATTTCTTTTTTCACATACTTTTGGATATTTTCATAGTTAATTTCCTGTTTCCTTTAATTTTGACTCATCCGTAGTCTGTGCGTCAACGCAGACTGCATGGATGGCAAGCCGCTTGCTGTATCCGTTCCCTGTACAGGTAGAAAGTGTCAGTATCTTGTTACTGGTCTGCGGCTTTACTCCTGTATCGACATCGGAATCTTTTATCATCTGATCGATAAATTTCTGATACTCTTCGCCAGGCTGGTATCCTACTTTATACACATCACCGCCATTGACCGCATCTTCATAAGAGAAGATTCGATAACGGTAGGCGGTTGTCTCAGAATATACAGTGAAGTATTGATTCTTTTTCCAGAATCCGTCATCCTTATATTTTTTCAGGCTCCCAAACATGCTTCCGTCATTCATATTGTGACCGTAGATGATGTTGTAATAATCCGAAAAATCAGATTTGTTAAGACCTTCCAAAAAGATACACCCTGCGATGTGGCTGTTGCCATACAAGTCGGTTCTCAGATATTTCTCATTGTCACCTGAATACAGAATTGGATAATTGATGCCAAGTTCGTCCTGATTATCAAACCGTATCCATCCGATAACATCTGGATTCTCGGCTTTCAGTTTGTCAAACTCTACTTTTACGTCTGTTGCCCACCAGTCTTTTTTCTTCTGCTTTCCATCATCTGGTTCGGACTCATCATTTACATACTCCTCGGCAAGTTTGTCATAATCTCTGGCGGATTTCCATCGGTCGATGTATGGGGGAAGGATATGCATAAGTGCTACCCCGATTAAAACCACTGCCAGAATGATCCATATCAGCCATCGGTATGAGCTTTTTTTCTTCATGTTGTCTCTCCCATTTTTCCTGTTAGTTCTCTCGAACCACTATCGTCATTATGGAATGTGTGGTCAGAATTGTCAATCTTTTTCTTCTGGCGTACTGTCTGTTGCCTGTCCGTCTGCCCCTATCTATCTGCTCCTGTCTCTCCATCTGTTTCTGCCTGTCCGTCTACGAGGTCGTAGCTCATATCGAGTAAATCCAGAACTTTTGAATCGCTGACAGAACCATCCAACGGAACTGCCAGCCAGTGCTTCTTGTCCATGTACTTTGCCGGAGCAAGGTGATACATTTCGATGTAGTTGCCTATCATGTCCGGCTCTGCCTGAACTTCCATGAAAGTTGTTCTTTCAGCTGGTTGGTAAAAGATGGCATAAGGTGCGGCGGTTCTTGGGTTTTTGAAGATGGTGACGAGGTATCCGGATTTGTTGATGGTGTCTGGATGGGTGGGGTATTGCTTTTGGATGTATGTGAATATTTCTTGTTGGTTCATGTGGGATCCCTTCTTTTTCTCATAATGAATGGATGACCTCTGCCATCCATTATCATTTATTATAACTTTTCTGATTCGCTTATTACAATAGCTTTTTAACAAGTCTCTGTTTTTGAAACAAAAGAAAGCTACCAGTTTTTTTCCTCTGATAGCTTTCCATTCATTCTTATTCTGTTGGAAACATCGCTGTTTCCAGCTTACTCATCTCTGTATCCGAAAGACCATACTTTCCTGAATTATCTTTTTCCACTGATACTTTTACAGTAACAGTTTTTCCATAACTGTTCTTTTCAAGACTCTTCTGGACACTTTCTGTTAATACAGCTGCAAAGACTTCTGGATCATTTCCATCCAATCCCTGCTTTATTTTTTCATTGCTTACCTCTGTAGAGCTTTGTTGCAATGTCTGAAATACATTGGATGGTTCAACTTGTACACTTACTGTATAGACTCCATCCTCTTCTTTCACATCCTGTACTTTGTATTTTGCCAGTTTCTTTACTTCTGCCAGTTTTTCCGCATAATCAGCAATTCCTTTGTCCGTAATGTTATCAGAATCATCAAATTGCTGTTGGATGCTCTCATTAAAATCCTCTTCGATTTCTTTCTTGGCATCTTTTTCCGAGATTTCTAACAGATTCGCATAGTCCTTATATTCTCCATGATAGTATGCATCAAGAGAACTTTGGACGTAGGATTTGGCATCGAAGTCTGGTTGTTTGGAGCAAGCTGATAACAATATACATACTATAATTCCTATACTTATGCACAAAACACAATTCTTCTTTTGCATATTCTCTCCTTCGTTTTTTATTGAACGGCTAAAAGTAATTGATTATATTGATTTAATAAAATATCATCATCAAACTGAATTTTTCCGTTTTGCACATTCCACATATTTTTATTTTCTGAAAGAAATTCCAAAACATTTTGCTGGGATTGAATCAAATTCACTATATCGTCAATATTTTTTTTAATATCATCAACCGAACTTTCTTCTCCCACCATTTCTTTATATAAATCAATATAATACGAATCATCAACATTCTTTAAATAAGACATAACCGTATCGTCTTTTGACAATATTATCATCGTCTCTTTTGAAGCACTGAGTTTATCTTGTGTATTTTTTAAAATTTTCCTTGTTTTTACAAAATCGGGACCATCATTCTGATAATTTTCTGCAGTAAGCGCATTTGGTATTACTTCATCATTTAAAGCCTCTGAAATTGTTAGCATCGTATTTAAATTATCTGCCATATAGTTTTTTATGGCTTTCTCAATTTTGGCATAATCTCCTGTAGTTACTGTAGCTTTTAATTTTTTGCTTATTTTGTCTACATCTATTTGTTCAAAATCTACCATTTCTTTTTGAATTTCATCAATTTCTTTTCGAAGACTTTTCTCCTGCTGTAAATCTTTTATCACAAAAAATGTTATTGTAGCTACTATAACCAGAACCACAACTACAATTACTATTATAATTTTTCGTCTCATATTTTCGAGGCATTGTAATTATTAACAATGCCTCTCACCTCCACTGACTAATTTATTAGCCATGAGCAAAACTCCACACATTCAGTATTTATGCGGGTTTGCGAGGCATGGCAACCTCTTTTATCACTCCAAATTTATAGTAACAATCAACTCCAAATGGTATAATTAAGTTGTCAAAATCAATTCACCGAAAGGAGCTGATTGTTATCTATCGTCAAGAAATTTTGAAAGACATCCGTCTTTTCACTTCACAACCAGTTGCAAAGTTTTATGATTCTCTTTTTCTGAATCTTGATTTATCCTTTGTTCCGGAATTCCCCAAAACAGGAAGAAAAGGGTTTTCAAACCACGCTATGATTTGTTCCTTTATTGTCATGAAATGCGAAGGTTTCTCCATGATTTCCGATCTTGTCGATTATCTTCACAATAATCTTCTGATTGCGCATTTTTGTGGCTTTGATATTTCTCGTCCACTTCCTTCTTATTGGACTTTTGATCGCTTCTTGAAAAATTTTGATAACAAAGTTCTCTCTAAAATCATGAAAACTCAGGTGCTATTCCTTTCTAAAGAAGGTATTGTAGACACTTCTTTTATTGGCTTAGATTCAACTCCTGTCTCTGCAAATACTTCACAGAATAATCCGAAATCTTTTCTCTCAAATAAGTTTAAGCCCGGAAATCAACCAAGGGCGGATTCAGATTGTAGACTCGGCGTCCACACTGCATCCAATCAAACGAATGAGAAAAAATATGAATTTTATTGGGGCTATAAAAACCATGTCCTTGTAGACTGTATTTCAGGTCTTCCTATTTATGAAATGACCACAACCGCGGAAGTTCATGATGCTACCGTCGCTTTAGATATCCTTGCTGCTACCCATTCCTTTCAACCAATAACGGACTGCATATTCCTTGCCGACAAAGGTTACGATGTCAAAAATATCTACAATCAGGTTAAGGAACTTTACAATGGAGAATGTATCATTCCATTAAACAAACGTAATACCAAAAATCCGAAACTTCTTCCTCAAGGGAATCCCATTTGCGAAGCAGGGCTTGCCATGTGGAAGGATGGTAAGTTTTCCGATTGTGGTCGTACCCGTCAAAAGTTTTGTTGTCCTCTAAAATCAAGTAAAGATACCCTTTGCCCATGCCACCACAAAAATTTCTATAATGGTAAAAAGCATCGTGGCTGTACGAGATATCTCACCATTCCTGATGATTTAAGACTTTCCATTGATAGGGACAGCAAATATTTTAAAAGTAATTATTCACTCCGCACAGAATGTGAACGCTATAATTCGCGTTTTAAAAATACTGGTCAAGAGCGGATGTGGGTAAGAAATAAAGCATCTGTTACAAACTTAAACACACTTGCCCATATCAGTTTACTAGCAGTTGCCGTTGCCGCAATCACTAGCCATTCTGGTCAGTCTTATCGCAAACTAAAAACAATAAAACGAATTGCTTGATTAAAAAATTCTCATAGTCTTATGATTTCGTAAGTTTTGGACTTACGTTAGCTTTGCTATGCCATAAAATCGCAACCTCAAACTTTATGGGAGCTAACTGCCAAGTTCTACTTTTGGATCAATATGTTTTGCTCATCTCTATAATTTATACTTTTAAATTTGATTCTATCGGAAGATTTATCAGCTTGCAATATTGAAATATATCCTCACAAAACTGTTTATAATCTATTTTTGCTTTTCGAGATATCGTTTTTATGGATGCTAATATATTTTTTACTATCATAATCTGTTTATCCGTTATATCAGCTTTTAAGTATTCATCATAATCAATCCAGAGACTAACCGATGCAAAACCATATTTTATATCACACTTCTTTTCTTGTTTAAAAAGGCCCTGTTCTATAATATCTTTAGGTGCTATAATTGGTGTTATACCAACTATATCTACAAGATCACTGTACTGCTTATTTTCAACATGTTTTGATATACCTCTGCACATGCTGTAGATTTCATCGATAACCCCATATTGTTTTGTAAAATATGATGGCGAATTAATATTCAATTCCATTTCTTATAACCTCCTTCTATATTCATTACCAACTACCTAAACAATTTCATTAATTAAACTTTTATTTATTATTTCATCACCATCCCTTACTTTTTAATAATGGTGGAAATTCTCCATACTTTGATTCATAATATTTGTTCATATCATATTGCCACATATGAATATCTCGCTTACTTCCACTTTCTATAACTTTCATCACCGCATTATTTTCATTTAGATACTTTTGAGAATATCTTTTTTCAGGATTCAATGTTTCACCAAATTTTAATATTTCATTAGTATCTTTATCCACTAATGCATATCCATAATTTGTTCTTGTATCTTCCAAAGAGTTTCCATGATTATGACTAGCACTTGTTTTCTTAGATGGTATGCCAACCTCTTCATTTGATGCAAACTGTCCATTTTTCCTATGCCATCTACCATTATTATCTTTATAGTATCCCGATGTTGCTTCAGCATTATTTTCAGCGGTATTCGTAGTAGCTGTTTTTACATTATTTCCTTGTTTTGATGCTGTAGTCGACTTAGTAGTATTATTCCCCGCAGCCACTGACTCAATATTATTGTCCGATATAGAAGCGGAATTATTTCTTGCGGTAACCTTTGAAGCGGAAGATTGATCTGTTTGTGTTAATAAAGGTGCTTCATTTTCACTTGTATAATCCAGTTTTTTTGTAGCCATTTCAGTGATATGCCCCGGCTTAGTTGAACTAGATTTTCCTTTTACCAAGTCCTTCACTGCACTAAGTGCTTTACCGGCGCCATAAGTAAGACCACCCAAAACACCTCCAGATATTGCTCCTGTTAATCCGCCTGTTAAGGTATCTTTTGCAACTTGCTTCAAACTATTTCCTGACAATCCAGAACTTATTGCTCCATAAGAAGCACCACCAATTGCACCTGCTACAGCTCCTGAAACCATCGCAGTTCCTAATCCACCCATTGCTGGCAATGCTGCCAGAACTGCTCCAGTTGCTAAACCGCCTGTTGCCGCAACCACAACACCGGACACTACCATTGCTGTTACACCAATCGCTACATTTTTCCAGTTTACTTTGCCCAACTGATCTGTAATACGATTCGTTGTGGTACACATGTGGCGTACTACTTCAGAACGAATTTCTGATGTTCGTTCTGAAACATAGGATTTAAAAGATGTATAAGTTTTTCCAATTTTCTGAACACCATTACTTACCGAACGGACAAAACTGCTACCTCTTGATACAACTTTTCGGTATGAATTCGTCACGCTACTCCGCACAGATTGATATGTCTTTTTTGGATGTGTAACCGCATTTTTTACAGTTTTTGCTGCACCCTTTACTGCATTAACAATAGTTTTTGCCGCTTTCTTAGCTGTATTTACTACTGTTTTGACTACCTTTTTTGCAGTATTAACGATTTTCTTGCCGACACTCTTGACTGCTTTTGCTGCTTTTTTAGCTGTACTCTTAATCCTGCTCCATAATGAATGTCCTGTTGGATCACTGTAATTCAACGGATTATTGGTCGTATAGTCATAGCGATTTCTGGTTAATGGATTTTCTGTCGTTCCAAGGTCACTATCTTCAGTTGTAAAGGTTCCGTTCTCTGCGTCATAGTATCTTGCCCGCAGATACTGAAGTCCTGTTTTTACATTTGTGGACTCCCCGTTGTAGCCATAATAATTGACTCCATCTGCGGTTCCTGATGTAAGGTTTCCGTATGGATCATACTGATAGCTGTTCGTCAGATTAGCTGTTTCGGTCAGGATTCCGGTCACGCTGTTTCTTCCGTCATATAAATAATAACTGCTTTCTTTCGATTTATCAACGCTTACCCGTTCTCCGATTCCACTTTCTCCATAAGTATAAGCCTGACGTACTTTCTCGTCTGATCCATACTCTGCAAGGACTTCTGTATTTTCACGATTGATATCGTTGATATACTCTGTCAGTGTATAACCTTTAGCATTTGAACCACCTTTTACCAGAGATGCAAGCTGTTCTTTCGGACTGTCACCATCTTCTGTACGCTGGTTCTCCGGGATCAGGACTTCATCGCCATAGCAGTCTTCCCATTTATAGGTGTTATCCAGTTCGAATACCCGGTTGTTATCTCCATCATACATGGCTGCCATCAGGACTGTTCCACCCTGTTTTACGACTGCCAGTCGATTCTCAGCTGTGTATTCATAAGTGACCGGATCTGCACTGTTTGTCTTATCACATTCCTGGATCAGATTGCCATCTTTATCATAGCTGTAGGTTGTTCCCGGATCGCCCCAGATTTTTGCATTCGTGCGTTTGATGAGCTGGTTGGAATCGTTGTACTTGTAGTTATATTTTGCTTTGCTGACACCATCTTCGATCTTCTCGTAAGAGGTCCGGTTTCCAATCTTGTCATAAGTATAATTATGGACTGTCTTTTTACCGCCCTCTGCTTTTTCTGTACAGCGCGTCAGTTCCCAGTTGTCATCGTATTCATAGGTACGAGTCGTCTGGATCTCTTTTTCCTGATGCTCACAGTCTGCTTTGTCTGTCTCTTTCTGTGTGTCGCCCCAGTTGTACCAGTCTTCCCAGCTTGGTGCCTTTCTTGTTCCGGCTTCCAGTTCGGTCGCTGTCTCGCTGACTACATATCCCTGATCATTGTACTTGTACTCATAAGTGCTGATTACCTTGCCGCAGGAACCACAGGTATTCACAATCTTTGTGATATGATCTTCTGCATCGTAAGATACTTCCGTCTTTGTTCCATTGCTTCTAATGACTTCTGTCACACGATTCAGTGCATCATGCTTGTAGGTGGTTACTTTTCCATTACGGTCTGTCAGTTTTACCAGATTATCATTTAAGTCATATTCATAGCTGACCTTTGTACCATCCGGGTATACGATTGCCTGCAGATTATCTGCATCATCATAGACGTAGCTGACATCTTTTTTCGAACCGCTTGTTACTTTTGTGATTCTTCCGAGCGCATCGTATTCGTAACTGCTCTTACCAGTCTGATCCTTCATGGATACCCGTTCCCCGGCGCTGTTATATGCGTAGGTCACGTCCTTTTCGGATTTCTCGCCTTTTGCGTCCTGATATGATTTCTCCAACAGGTCATTCAGTTTGTCGTAATCATACGTGGTTTTCTTGCCGCTTGCCTGTGTATGTCCGGTCAGTCTGCCTTTTTCATCATAGTCGAATTTCTCTGTTCTTCCTGCCGGATCTTTGATGGATGTCAGGTTGCCTTCCAAATCATAAGTATAATTCGTTGTCTTATTTGCTGCATTGGTGAAGGTCACCAGGTTATCCATGTTGTCGTAACCGTAAGTTGTTACACCGCCAAGGGCATCGGTTACTTTTGTCAGATTGTCATTCTTGTCATATTCCAGATGGCTCTTTAATCCGGTCTTATCTGTAACAACCTGAATATTACCATGTGCATCGTAATCAAATCCCGTTGTGAATCCACGCTTGTCTGTAATAGAAGTTACCCTGCTGTCCTTATCATAGGTATAGGATTCCTTCTGCCCCAGTGCATCGGTCTCTTCTGTTACACGGTTGTCTTTATCGTAGACTGTCTTTGCAACATAGCCCATCGGGTCTGTTACAGATGTAACATTATAATTCTTATCATATCCATAGCTGGTCTTTCTTCCACCCGGTTTGGTGATCTCAGTAATATTTCCTGCCGGGTCGTAAGTATAAGCAGTTATCTTACCAAGCGGATCAGCTGCAGAAGTCATCTGGCCTGCCATGTCATAACTGTAGGTATTGCTCCGTCCAAGTGGATCTGTCTCCTTCACCAGATTGCCATACTTATCATAAGAAAAGCTGGTTGTTCCATCCAGTGCATTGGTAGAAGACTTCATGTTATGGAGCTTATCGTAAGTATAAGTGGTGGTACTCTTTAAGCTGTCGCTTTCTTTTACCACATTGTCCACTTTATCATAAGAGAAATTTTTAGTATAACCCAGTGGACTGGTCATACTCTTCAGACGTCCGGCTTTATCATAACTGTAGGTATACTCTCCGCCATTCGCCTGTGTCATCTTTGTGACATTGTCATTCAGGTCAACACTGTACTGTGTCTCATTTCCCTTTGCATCCGTTACAGAAATGACATTGCCATGCTTGTCGTAATCATATTTGGTAACTGCTCCCTTTGGAGAAATCTGTTCTGTCAGATTACTTAAGCTGTCATATTTGTATTCCGTAATAAGTCCCATCGGATCTTTCGATTTGGTAAGATTACCAATGGCATCATAGCGGTATTCATTGGTTTCTTTTAATGGAGATGTCTCTCCAATTTTGCGGTCCAGTTCATCATACTGGTAGGTTGTCGTATTTCCATTTCCATCGGTCTGGGATACGAGATTATCGTTTTTATCGTAAGCATATTTGGTGACTGTACCGTTTTCATCCGCCGCTTCCGTCACATTATCATTTCCGTCATATTTAAAGGTACTAGATGCTCCGAGAGGATTTGTCTGGGAGATCACCCGGTCTTTCTTATCATATGCGTACTGGTAAGTGGCTTCGTCTTCTTCTGTCATAGATAACTGGTTGCCAACTTTATCGTAAGTAAAGGTGGTTCTATGTCCTTCTGCATCCGTTACCGCTGTAATACGGTCCATAACATCATACCCATAAGATGTGGTACTTCCGTCTGCTTCAGTAAGTTTCAGGAGTCTGCCATACTGATCGTACTGATAGGTTGCTGTCCGGCCGAGTTCATCGGTCTGTGTCAGTACATTTCCGGCACCATCATAAGTATAATCCATACTGTTTCCACCATTGTCGGAGGAATGGATCAGGTTGCCTGCTCCGTCATATTGATAGGTAATTACGAGTCCCTGTGCATCCGTACATTTTACAAGCTGTCCGATGGCATCGTACTCCATCAGCACCTTGTCCCCTGTCGGCAGTATTATGGATGTGTTATTTCCCTCTTTATCATACACATAACTATACGCATTGCCGAGGGCATCTGTCATCTTTGTGCTGTTGCCCTGTGAATCGTATTCGTAAGTGGTCTTTCCTTTCAGGGCATCCACCGTCTGTTCCAGATTGTCGGTGGAATCATATTTCATTGCTGTAATGTTGCCCTTTGCATCGCTTACCGATGTCATGTTTCCATTACCATCGTAAGTCATGGTACTGGTATTTCCATTTTCATCGGTAGAGGATACCAGATTTCCATTTAAGTCATACTTCATGGATACGGTATATCCAAGGGCATCTTTGGATGTAGTCAGATTTCCTGCCTTGTCGTAAGCATAAGTATCTGTTCTTCCCTCTTCATCGGTAGAAGATACCAGATTTCCTGCTTTATCATAAGTATATGTGGTAGTTCCACCTTCTGGGTTGGTTTCACTTAAGCGGTTTCCTGTATTATCGTAGGTATAAGTCCAGGTTCTTCCACTGTCATCTGATTTTGATACCAGATTGTCTGCCGCATCATAAGTATAAGTGGTAACTGCACCTAATTCATCTGTCTCTTTAGCGAGTCTTCCGCAGTTATCATATTCCTTGGAATGGCTGCTTCCATCTCCATAAGTAATCTTGGTTTCATTTCCTAATGCGTCATATTCATATTTGGTTATATTACCAACTGCATCTTTGGACTGAAGCACCTGTCCAAGAGAATCAAACTTGGATACGGTTGCATTTCCATTTCCATCGGTATATTTTTTCAGATTTCCTGCTTTGTCATATTCATAGAGCTTTGTTCCAAAATCTTTATTACTCTCTTCTATGACACGTCCCATGCTGTCATACTTATAAGTAATTGTATTTCCTTTTGCATCGGTTGCTTTGACCTGCTGATAATTCTTATCATAAACGTAGCTGATCTGATTTCCTTTCGGATCTGTACCACTGGTCATCACATAAAATTCCCATAATATATACCATAAGTGTATTCCAGACATGATGTTGCCAGTCTGCCTGATATGCCACTGTTATAATTAACAGAGCTATCAGCTCAAAGATCAGATCTCCGTACATCGTTCCCCACTGCATGCTTCCCCAGCATGAAAGCAGATATGCACAAAAATATGCAAATAGCTTTTGTGTATCCTCATTTTTTGGATACAGGATGGTATTGTAACGGAACACAGTATAAATCCAGAATAATTTACTTGTCAGATAAGTGATCAAATGGATATTCATAATCTTTTCTTCTCCGTTTGTAATAGTCTTTCCCTGACCTTCTTGCGATTTGCTTTACTGATACTGAGACGTGTCTTGTCTTTCATAACCACGTTGTCATATTCGTAATGCTCCACGTGTTCCATATTGATGAGATAGGACTTGTGAATCAGTAAGAAATATTCTTCTGTTACATCCGCTACATCCTTTAATTTTCCTCGATATTCATATTCTTTTTCCGATGTCACGATATGTACTCTTTTTCCCAGACTATAAAAATACAGGATCTTGTCATAAGAAATCTTGTGGATTCCTTTTGTATCCGTATATTCAAATATTTTCTTCCGTTCTTTTAACAGTTCCCGTAATTCACCTATCACCCGGAAAAGTTCTTCCTCTCGGATTGGCTTTACAAGAAAATCAAATGGATGAATACGGAATAATTTCATAGCATATTCCTGATATGTTGAAATATAGGTAATCCGCAGTTCTTTTCCATAATTTTTCTTTCGTATCTCCGTTCCGATATCAATTCCATTCTCATGTTCCAGACAAATATCAAGGAATAACATATCGTAGGATTCTTCTTCCAGCCTGTTAAGAAGCTGCTCCGCAGAATAGTATATTTCTATAGATATCTGACAGTCATTCGCTTTCCCATAATGGAGCAGCTTCTGTTCTAACCAATTACATAGGATGATGTCATCATCACAGATTGCAAGTTCTAGCATATTTTCTTACCCTCAGTCTTTCGTAACACGACAAATGGGGAAAAGAATCCCCTTCAATTCTTTTCCCGAATGGACATCACTAATTTTGTGTCATTTTTCCGATGCAACAGCACCACTTCCTTTGCTGTCTTATTTTGTCCTCTATATAATAAACACTTGAACAAGAAAAAACTGTCGCCATTTTATAATTTATTTATATTTTATCCAAATATTACAGCGATAACTAATAATGTCACCCCCTGCATTATTCTTTTTATTTTTAGCGTCATTTGATAAAACATCAACGTTTTTGATGGCAAAAAGGGAACCTGCAAAACCAGATTCCCTTTAAAATACATGCTCTTCTCTAAAAGGATGATAAATCCACCATCCTCTGCTTATTTTTAAAAACTTTTTCCTTTTTTACAATACTTATAAATATTAAATGGTTTTTCTTTTTTTTCAAATAAAATCCCTGTTGTTTTAATAATTTTTATAAGTTCATCCGACTCCATATCTGTCGTTTTAAATATAAATATTTTCTTTTCATTTGTTATGAAAAAAAAGAAGTTTTTATATAAGAACATTCTATCAATATTTTTAAATTCATAAATTTGATCTTCATCTATTTTAATTGCGTTTTCATCGATATCCACCGTTTCATATCCTGATCTACCCCAGACAAATTCATGAACATTTTTTTCAAAATTTTTACCAATCATTTGATACCAAATAATCCAAGCCACACAAGCCACACAAGTTCCAATCCCTATTCCAAACATCAAATAACTTTCCGACAGATAACAATTAATCGACAGTAAAAATTCTACAGGTGTAAAAATATAGATAATCATTCTACTTTTCTGTCTTGTTTTAAATAATTGATTAGGAATTATAAACCCAAGCGAAAGCATTCTTTCTAATTCTTCCCTATCCTCATCTGACACAATTGATTTAATATGCATTCTTCTTAATCCCCCTTTTGCCAGAGGTCCTCTTTATAAAATCGAACCTCTGGCCATTGTCTCTTTTATTCTTTTACAATTTACAGCGCTTGAATCAACAAACCAAAAACAGTACCTGCTCCAGCTGAAAATAAAGCAATAATTGACGGAATTGCATTTACAACTAATGCACCCGCAAGAACTAATATTACGGCTCCTGCCAGTATATTACTATGCTCTTTTGTGAATTCTACAACATTAAATTCAAGACCACTATTAGAATTTAATGTCATTGTAAAAATCAAAGCAACCGATATTGTCCACTCTTTTTCCTCTTCTGGCAGCAAATCTGATGTACTAAATACAATGGAAAACTCTACACTATTGGCAAAAACATTATTTATTTCAAAAGCAATATTACCAGATTTAACCGATAAAGCAATTTTTTCTATCGTATTTCCAAAGTTATCTGCTCCCTCTATACCTGTATCTGATAAATTTGATGAAATCTCCATAATTTGATTTTTGCAAGTTTGTGTCAATTCTCCATCATTTCCTATATCCACTTTTATATTATAAATTTTACCAGTTGAACTTTCAAGCGATGTGGATATTTTAGTAGAAATATCAATTGCTCCTTGAGGACTCATCATTGTTCCCAGTGAAATTTCCTTATCATACTCCACACCCACATCCATAATTTTATTCAGATAACCAAGCGGCTCCATTACATTATAGACATATTGATTTCGTGCTATTTTTACCTTTGCCCGAAGATTTTCTTGCGCTATTTCCTCATCTGTTTTTGTCGATACGGCATCGAACTTTTTAAATCCAGTATCTCTCCCTGAATATGCATCTTTATCCAGTGGGAACGAAGGTGATGAAGAAAATGAGTTCAACTCACAAAATTGATCAAATGCCCAGTTCTTCGGCATCGAATATCCCAAATTACAGCTAAATCCAGTTGACATATCTGCCACAAATGATTTACTTGCCAATCCTGCTTCATAAACTTTAGTACATACATATCTTGGTGCATAAATGCCGACTTTATAATTTTTATCATTTGTCGAACTGAAAAAGATCATGTGAATCTGTTCAAAATAAGGTATAATAAATGTATCAATCTGATATGAATAACAATCAAAATCCACTGCAAAGTATATAGTCGTTCCACTTGGTATACCGATTCTCTCGGCTGCTAAAATTGCTGTCTGTGCATCAACACTTCCCTGGGACGGATCCTTAAAATAGTTTAATTCATATCCTCCATCCTGATATATCGGGAATACCGATAATCCTGCATTTTCAATGTTTTTCACTTCTGTTGATGTCAAATATTTCGGTGTATGTTCTTTTCCAACAGAACCTGTCAGATAACGTCCTACATGAGTATACCCTGCATTTTTTATATCTAATGCCTGTTGTTTATTTAATACTGTTGCACAGTCACACGCTTTTGCTGCCCTGTTTGTATCGCCTTTACTCGTAAGCAATGATTTCATAGTAGAAACATTTACTTTTCCTTTTGTTACAAGTCCAATTCCTGTCAGACCATAAAACTCCTGAAATTCTGACACCTTTGACTCTGTAGTCGAATCAAACACACCATCGAATCTTCCCGGATTATATCCGTTAAAATATAGTCCGTATTGAGCAATCTTATTAAATGGAACATATTTCGTCGAGTTCTGTCCGTTCTGTAATGTACCCGGAAACGCATTTGTTGTTGCATCGCCAAAATTAACTGAATTCAAATCTGTAATTAATTCAGTTGTAACTCCTTCAGCCGCCTGCAATGCACCAACTAAAGACAAAATTGTCTGTCTTGAGGCAATTCCATCACAAGGTCCAACACCAATAACATCTGACCAGTCACTATTTAATTGCTGTTGAATAAGAACAATATTGGAATCCCCACCAGAAACCTTTGTAAACCAGTTTAGGGATAACAATCCAGACCAAACTTTCCAATCAATTTTGCCCGTAACTTCCAGTCCTGCATTTTCCTGCATCTTTTTAACTGCATTTACTCCTGATGTATAATAAATTCCAGTAATTCCTCCAGCAGCATATCCTTTGCAAAACAGAGCACACTGAATCAAGCATACATTAACCTGCGGAGTATCATTCGGATCCATTTTTGTAATAATGGCTAACTTCTTCATGGTATTAATAGTAAGTGGTCCAACCGTTCCTGTAATCGTTGAGATTCCATTCTGAATCTGAAATGCACGAATGATTCCCTGCATCACGGCTGTTCCGGTCTTTCCATCTTCATCCAGTTTTACCCAATCCTTATGTCCACCAAACATCGCATTTAAATATTTTTGTGCTGCTTTTACATTCTGATCACTCATATTCACTACCTCCTAATTCAAGTCAATTATAAAGATTTCTAACTCTTTATATGTCTATCACTAAAAGTTACAATAACAATTTATCAATCAACTGTGCCTATTTTGTGACTATTTTCCAAAGGATTCATTAACTCCCTTATAAAATCCTTAACAAATTATGAAAGAAACCATCAATTTATCACCCCATATCCCATTATAGAACTGTAATCTACTGCATAATTTCTCTGCCGTACCTGATCACTGGAATTTCCCTCAATCGTGTAAACTCTTCCACCTTCACACTTTTCTACTATTCCTACATGATCCGATGTTCCATCATGATCCCAGTCAAAAAAGATGATCATTCCAGCTGTCGGAGTTGTTCCGCCACTCTGCCACTTATTCTTTCCCTGAAACCAGGACACTCCATCACTGCACAATGAGAATTTAGGAACATTCCCACTTGCAATCAGACCGCTCTGATCCGCACACCAGCTTACAAAACAGGCACACCATTCTACCCGACTGTCAAATCCGTACCAGCTCCAGAACTTCTGACCGCCACTGTTTCCAAGCTGCCCCATTGCAACCGACACAATCTGCTGATTACCAAACAAACCAGCAAACAGGCTGCCACCGGAATAATACCGCATCACATGGGGAACGTATTGGGGATCTCCGTAACTGCTCCATCCATGCGAAGCTGCCTGTTCCTGTGAAAACTGCAATGCATTGGCTTCTGTATAACCGCCTCTTTGCAATGCCCATCCTATGTAGCCATTTCCATAGTTATATCCCTGCCATGCAAGTTTCAGCTTGTCCAGATCCTGTGGACTGCTGCATCCTGCCTGTCTGATACAGTCTGCAAAGGTCTGTACTCCAACCTCTATCGAATAATCCGGATCAGTAATAGAACCAGGAGTGTGTGGGAATCTTGTATTATATGGACTTTCCGAACACTGCATCGGGTCTGTTCCCCTGCCTCCAGATTCCTGCATCATGATGGCCTGTATCGCAGACACATATTCCGGAATGCCGTATTGGGATGCATACTGCTGTATCACAGAAGTATACGCAAGCACTTCTTCACTTAGGGATTCGGAGCTTTCCGAATTACTGCTGAAAGCTGCTCCTGCAATGATTCCCACAATCAGAATAAATACCAGAAGAAATGCACTACCTCCGGCAGCAATCCATTTTCCCATTTTTTCAAGAGCTACTACCCCTTTTTGAATCGCTGCTGTAATTCCCTGTACGGATAACTTTGAACCCTTTCCAGTTACCTGAAGGACTGCTTTTCCACTTTCTGCCGATGCCTGTGCTGACTTTCTTGCCATCTGGGCTGCTCTTGCTTTCTGCATCGCCTGAAGACTTTTTTCCATCTGCTGTTTCTGCATGGATGCCTGTGTCTTTATTTTTTCTTGAGACAGACCGGATACTTTTACCACTCTCGGTGCTGCTTTCACCTGCCGTTTACCATTCTCCTTGGCAAGTGCTGCCTGCTCCGGTTTCAACTTGATTAATTTCTTTCCGCTTTCTGCCCCCTGCTCCATTGCTTCTTCGGCAGCTTTCGCTTCTTCCTGTCTGCTTTTTCTTTCCTTTATCTTCCTGTAGGTCACTCCAGCAAGTTTTTTTCCACCTTGATATGTGGTTTTCCCTATACTTTTTCCTGCCACACTCGCCGCTCTGTACTGTACGGATTCTATTTTTTCAGTTCCATACTGTGTTGGGGATTCTGACTGCCCACTGCTTTTTTCATGTAGTTCCCTTGGCTTTTCTTTTGCTTCCAGAACCGCTGAGCGAACCAGTTCTTTCGGAAGTCGGGCAGCCGGATTTCGAATCTTCGGATTCTTATCCCTTACCCGTTCCTTGATATCTTTCATCCGGTCACCCTCTTTCCGTATCTCTTATCTCATCGGGCAACATCCCGATGTTTCTTTTTTTCCTGCTGTTTCTGCAACTGCTCCACCTGTCTGATTGCCTCATTTACCAGTGGATGTTCGTTGTAATATGGCACAAGTTCCAAGTCTCCCCTGTCTTTTGATGACAACGGTAATGGATATTCCATGTCTGAATAAATTGATTCTGGATCATGAATAGAAAACTCAATAGCCGGACACATATTGGCAGATGTTCTACAATATTTCTGGTACTTTTTATATGCCTCTTCCAGCGTTCTGCATTTTGTATATTCTCCTAAATCATGGAACTCACCGCACTCTGCAGCATAAAAAGTTATCGTTACTTCTTCTTTTTTCTTCATTATGATTCTCCCGGTTTTGTTGTCATTAGTTTATAAAGGTCTGTATTCTTTGGGAATGTATTCTCAAATGGTACGATATTCCCAGAGCAACGGATCAGACCACTGCCGACCGATACATTTGTAATATAGGACAGTTGGTTTTCGGAAATATTCAAAAGAGCTGCCAGTTCTTCCCTGTCTGTACTTGCCTGATTCAAAAGAATCAAAAACTCACTGTTTGCCAACATCAGTCTTGCAGTGTCCGATTTCAGAAGTTCCTCAACATTTTGGGTTAAACCTGTCACGAATCCATTGTATTTTCTGATTCTCTTGTACAGTCGGTAGAAGAAATTTGCACTGTATTCATAGCGGAATAACAGATAGAACTCATCGGCAAATATCCATGTCGTTTTTCCTTCTTTCCAGTTCTGAATTACCCTGTTGAAAATACTGTCTAAGGTAACCAGCATTCCAAGAGGCATAAGCTGTTCCCCCAGTTCCCGGATGTCATAATCCATGATCCTGTTCTTCTTATTCACATTGGTCGGCTGTGCAAAGGTGTTCAGGCTTCCATTGATAAAAAGTTCGGATGATAATGCCAGTCCTCTTGCCTCTTCTTCCGGCTGTAACATCAGCTGTCGGTACATATCTTTCAATGTCGGAACTTCTCCGGTATAACCACTTCGGATATAATCCCGGTACACATCTGCAGCACAGCGGTCCAGAATCGACTTTTCTTTTGCCGACAGGTTTCCTGCTCCAACCAACTGTTCAAATACAGACAGAATAAACTCCGATTTTTCAATCAGTGGATTCTTTTCATTTCCGTAGGCTGCGTCCATATCCATTGCATTCAAGTGATTGTCTGATGTCGCAGATACTTTTACAACCTGTCCACCCAAGGCCTCTACTAATTTTGTGAATTCGGACTCCGGATCAAGAATCAGGATATCGTCATCGGTACTCAATGCCAGATGCACAATCTCTTCTTTTGCTGAAAAGCTCTTTCCTGATCCACTGACACCCAACCGGAAACTGTTTCCATTCATCAGTTTCTTCCGGTCGGCTACCAGAAGGTTCTTGCTGACTGCATTCTGCCCATAATAGATACCTCCCGGCTGCAGGATTTCCTGTGTATGGAACGGGATTAAAACAGCCGTTGATTCCGTTGTCAGTGTACGCAGGGCATTGATCTTTCGCAGTCCATAAGGAAGCACTGTATTGAGTCCGTCCACTTGCTGCCACTTTAATGTTGCCATCTGACACAGATGCTTTCTTGCGATTGACAGAATCAGTTCCGTATCGGAATCCAGTTGCTTTTTGCTGTCTGCCAGATGTACCATTGTCAAAATCCCGAACATCATACGCTGGTCTCTGGTTGTCAGATCATCGAGCATTTCCTTGGTTTCTTTTCTCTGAAGTTCCATATCGTATGGTACGATTGCCGAGAAGTTATTATTAGCGTTCTGCCTTCTCTGCCAGTTGGTCACGTTAGTTTCCACACCAAGCAGTCGGTTCTGGATTTCCCTTACCGCTTCATCCGTAGGGACTGGCAGGATATCAATCGACAACATCAGATTCCGGCTGAAGTCACACAGTTCTGAAATCATGTCATCTTTAACATAACTTGCATAATCCTGCATATACAGGACTCTTCCGTACCTGTCACCGATTTTAAAATGGTCACGTTCAAATTCCATAGAATCCGGACACATCCAGTCCTTGAAACTTGTTCCCTTCTTGGCAAATTGTTTCAGATCAAATGGGAATGCCTGTGGGACATCTCCCTTGAAGAAATCCCTGAAAATCTGGAGCCGGCTCTCTGCGTCCAGTCCTTCTGCTGTGGACGATAACTTTGCCAGATGTGTTACGATGTCTGTTCCGATACGTGCAAAATAGGTTCTTGCATCATCAATCGATCTTTTATGTACACTGACGGTCAGATACCGTTCCTGATAGATGCTGTTGTTTGTTCCTGTAATCTTAGACAGGAGCATTTCGTTGTATTCTTCCCGATAGTGGTCCAGTCCATCTTCCTTCATTGGAAGCAGAATAGACTTTTCGAATTCTTCTTTATTGATTCTCCGGTTATTGATGGTAATTTTGGCAGAAATGCCGGAATCCAGTGAATTTAAGAGTTCAGAATAATCCAGAAACATTTCTGTCTTATTGTCCTTACTCGCAATATAATAGTTGATATCTGTAAAACGATATGTTTTTGAGAATTTCGTTCCCTGTTGAAAAATTCCATCCGGCCAGATTCGCTGGATGGGAATTGCCTGTTGGACGGATTTCGGAACTTTGAAGCGTTCCTTATCCATCCGAAGTGCCTGACTTAAGGTTTTAATCAAAGGCATCACTCCTTCCCTTGCGTTTCTTTCTCTGTTTTGCTTCTGCTTTTTGCTCCCGCTCTTTTATGATTTCTGCTCCATCCTTTTGATTCTTTTCTCCCAGCGAGATGGTCTCCTGCATGCAGGAGTAGTAGATATCTTCCGACTGAAACACCAGTTTCTTCGGATACAGCAATTCGGATTTGATCACTGCCCATAAAAACTGTTCGGCTGTCATACCATGATATTTGAAAAAGCCACAGGCAGCAAATGGAGCAGCACCAAGCACACACAGCCATCCGGTTATTTCCTGTCCGGTAATATCACGCATTCCAAAGTAAATTCCGACTGCTGTAAGAATCGCAAGAACAGAACACACACATTGTCTCAGGTCCAGTCCCATAAACATGGATTCCTGATAGTCCCTGATTTCTTTGTTCATCTTTACTTCCATAAATTATCGTTCCTCTCCCCTGTTTTGTTTCTTCGTTTTCTGTGGTTTTTCTTTTGGTACTTCTATCCCGGCAAATCAACAATGTTCTGCAACGCCTTCCGGATCAAATTCCGCAAGTCTTGCTAGATCAAACGCTACCTTCTGATAGGTTGCATATCCTGATCTTCCTGTTTCATTCAACACTTTTCCAAGTTTATGTTCCTTGATAAAATGAAGCATATCCTTGGTAAAATCTCCTGTTATAAAAGCCTCATTTGGCTCTAAGAACTGATAGGGCAGATTAATGGTTACATCTCCAAAATCTTCCCATTCTCTCCCTTCCTTATGGCAGAGTCCTACATATAAATTTCCATTGTTCCGATAAGAGCTCACTCGTATCGCTACTGTCTCACATCCGAATTCCCAGTTATATCTTAATGTTTTCTTTGTATCCATATTTTTAGCCTCCAAGTCCCATCATTTCTCTGACAATACGGTCAGATGCCTTAATTGCTCCAACCAACACCAGTAAATTAAATACCAGTTCTCCCACATAGTTCCACACGATTGTAACTGCACTCAGCTCTGTATCTCCGACAGCCGGAGGGCTTGCCGCATAAGCAGAAAAGATAATACACGCCAGTGCAATAATTGCCCCTTCCAGACACACACCCACATAAGAACGGAGAAAGTTCTTTCCGATGGATTGTGTAGGTTCTCCTGCAAACGAGGAGATCGGGATCGGGGCGATTGCGGTATACATATAGATCTTGAACATCCTGCCATACACCGTCAGGATCATGACAAACGACAGTACTGTGATCAGCAGACTTCCAAGCAGTGTCACGATCCATAATGGGATAGATTCCAGCATTCCCACACTTTCGATCTTATCTACGATCTCTGTCGGCAGTTCCGTCACGCTTCCTGCCATACTGGAGCCGCTCATTACGGTTGTCACGATTCCCTGCACGATGGAAAACAGTGCCTGCATCAGCTCCATCCCATAGGTGATTGCCCCCTGCGCCAGTGCAAACCGGATAAATGCTTTTAATACGTGTTCCGGTTTCTTAAGGTCCGTAAAACTCCCACAGGTTTTGATGATCCCGGCTGCGAAAAACAGCACCAGCAGTCCATAAGCGATGGCTGTCAGTGCATCATTGATATTGGTCATAATGCGCCAGATACCGCCGCCTTTAAAAGTTGCCGGATTTTCGGTAAGCAGCGTCCAAAGTTCTGCCATCTTTTCACTCCATGTGGATAGTGCCGAGTTCAGATTCTGTACAATCCAGTTATCACTCAAAAATTCTCACCTCCTAGAAAATGGTTTTGAATACAGGAGCGCCTTTCGGCACTCCTGCGGTTTCCTTCTATCTTTTTTCAAAGAGGCTTACGCCATGATCAGATCCAGGATTTCTTTGGCGAACGTAATAATCACGCCTCCGGCCAGTGTCAGAAATCCATTTGCCCTCTGGCTTGGATCATGGCTTTTCAAGGACAGTCCTACCTGCACCACTCCAAATCCAAGCAGGATCAAGCCGATGGCACGAATCAGCGAGAAGATGAATGTAGACAGGTTATTGATTACCGACAGCGGATCTCCGGCTGCAAACACCGTGGTTGCCCCTACGGTTGCAATAAGAACCAGTGTCATATAAAGCCCCATCCATTTCTTCTGCTTTCTCCCCATCGGCATCGGGGTTGTCATTTTTTTCGTTGTATTCTTTTTTATTCTATTTTTTTCTCCTGTGAGAAGTTTCTTCAATACACATCACTCCAATCCATCAAAAAACTGCTATTCACCAAGAATGTCCTCGGTAGACAGCAGTTCGTAGTCGTCTAATCTGTTAATGTCAATCTTTAGGTCGTCGTGAGCCAGTGGTGTTTTCGCATAATCATAAGGCGATGCACCACCGTCCTCTGTGTATCTGAAATTCACATGCTTTTTTAAATCATATTTATCGTCCATGATCGGACGCTCCCCACGAATAAACAAAATCGCTTTGCGGTTATCTAAAAGCCGTATTTCATCCGGTGTTAAAAGTTCCCTTCCAGTCTGCTGATAATTCACCGAATAGCTGCCGCTACGCCCTTTTGTCTGTCCGTAGGTATTGGTATCCAATGTCTCTTTTCCCAATAATTCCGAGACATACTTATGTCCTTCTTTTTCATTTCCACCCAGATATAAAAATTCATCGCAGTTACCGATAAGGCTCTCATACGAATCTTTAAACAAAGCTTTCATCTGTGCAATGTTCTGGATGATGATACTGCAGGAAATCCCTCTGGAACGCATGGTTGCCAGAATCTTGTCAAAGTCATCCGGCAATGCTACGTTTGGCCATTCATCCATAATGCAGTGTACCGGAATCGGAAGCCTTCCTCCGTACTTCCGGTCTGCCACATAATACAGTGTCTGAAACAGATTGCTGTAAATCATGCCGACCAGATAATTCATACTGGTGTCCGCATCTGGAATACAGCAAAACAGTGCTACTTTTTTCTCCCCGATACTGTATAAATCCAGTTCGTCCGTACAGGTCAGATTGGCGATCTGTTTCAGGTTGAAAGCTGCCAGACGGACACCAACCGATATCAAAATCGACTTCGCAGTCTTGCCAGAGACGAAAAGTCAAGGACTTTTTCATCAAATTCACAAACAAGTTACATTTTGCTGAATCTCGTTGCGAAGCAGACGCTTGATTTTGTCCTCCATTGTCTCTCTGGCGTTCTCGTTGAAGTGGACACGGACGATATAGGTCGTGCCGTTTATCTGCTTTCTGACGGTGGGTGCGGTGTGCTGGGTGGTGGTCTGTGCTGCTGTGTTTCTGTTTTCTGTCATTCAATACCTCCTGTGAATGAAAAATGCCCGACAAGGAAAGGCTGACAACGAAGTCCTGACAACGGACATTCAAAAACCTTTTATCTTATCGGGCGGCTCTTATTGCTTACTATTTACTTTTTCTTTGAAATCTTGGTTGTCAAGGTTGTCAGAGAGAGAAAAGTCCAGTCTTGACAAGGCTTTTTCGGATTTTGCCCGACAACGGGATTGACAACCGGCTCGGCAACAAGCTGACAACAGGATAGCAATTTTCTATCGCCATCCCTCCGGCAGTTCCATCTGTTCAAGCTCCGCATCGGAGAGAGGAATAAATCTTCCGTCTCCGTTGTCAGCTTCTCCGTTGTCGGGCAACTCACGCTCCCAACCTTTCTGACGAAGATACGGCTTCGGGAAGTGTCTCGGATTGCTGAAAGACTTCCAACCTTTGACAACATTGTTCATAATGTCGTTTATCTCTCGCAGTTCCCATTGCTTCGGCTCGTCATACTCATGCCCCAATGCTTCTCTGTAAAGCTGTTTGGAGCAGACGGCATTGCCTGTGTAGCTGTCCAGATAATCAAGTATCTGTCCGGCTTTGGTGTCCTCCGGCATAAACTCCCTTTGATGTGCTTTCAGATACTCATTCATTGTCGGGCTAAACCGCAGCTTGAAGTCTCTGCTTCGGTAGATCGCCATTGCTTCTGCCCACATCTGATGAATGTAGGCTCTGGATTCTTCCTCATTGTCGAGGATATGCACCTCGGCTCTTTCGGGGTAAACCATGACCGGCACGAAACGGCGGTTGCCTGTGCGGTCAAGGGGTAGGAAGTCCAGAGTATTTGACGAACCGCCAAACACGCATTGTCGCTTGCGGTCTGCCGGATGTGTCTCATAGGGGACTTTGTAGGTCTCTTTCTGTCTGCTCAAAAAGGACTTGATTTCCTCAATACTCTTTGCATTGGCTGTGGCTATCATCTCCGACATCTCGATTATCCAATGCCCTTGCATTTTGCGGTACACATTTTCATCATCCAGCTTTTTAAGGTCATCGGTAAACCAATCGTCCTTGACCGCAAGCAGACGGAAGAAAGAGGACTTTCCGGCTCCTTGCCCTCCGACAAGGCATAGCATGACTTCAAACTTGCACCCCGGCTTAAAGGCTCGGCTGATTGCCCCAAGCAGAAACAGCTTCAAGGCTTCATAGGTATAATCATCGGCATCCGACCCAAGAAAGCGGTGCAGACAAAAGCGTATGCGTTCCTGTCCGTCCCACTCCAAGCCGTTCAGAAAATCGCAGACAGGGTGGTAGCGGTTTTCGTTGGCAATAACCAATGCGGCATCCTCGATTTTCTTCTCAACCGTCAAGCCGTAGTGTTCTTCAAAGTAGAGAAGCAGATATTTAATATCCACATCGGTCAGAGTGGAGCTTTCACGATACCAACCAAGCGGCTTTACAATGTCGGTGCGTTCCGTCAACAGATTTTTGCGGATAGCACCTTTCAGTAGAGGGTCATTCTGAAATACCGTCTTGTAATTCATGGCGGTATTCGCAGGCTTACCTTGCTGTGTCAGTTCTAATCGGTCTCGAATTTCCTCTCTGGCGGCTGTCTGCAAATCTTCGTTCAAGTTTCATCACCTCGTTTCTTTGCTCGGCTACAAGTGCCTTTCTATCTTCAAGTGTTCCGTCAATCAAAATATCAAGGAGATATTCAATATAATCTCTCTTGTTCAAGGCTTCTGTAAATAGCGGATGCCATTCGTCCTCTGGCTGCTTCGGTGCATAGTCCTTTTCCCACGCTCGGAGCTTGTGGAAGTAATCGGACAGCACACGAAAGCACCGTTTTTCCTCCGCTTCAAACTTCTGTTTGGCGGTAGGCTCTCGGATTTTTGCCACGATGGACGGCTTGCCGTTTCGGTCATAAGCGATACCGAAATCGTCAGCCAGTTTCATAGCGGCTTCTTTGCTCGGCAATTCAAACAGTCGGGAAACAAAGTCAACGGCATCCCCATCCGCACCGCAGCCGAAACAATGAAAACGCTTATCCACTTTCATGCTCGGTGTGCGGTCATTGTGAAACGGACAGGCTATCATTCCGGCTCGGTTTACACGAAAGCCGTAAAACTCTGCCGCCTGCCTTGTCGTGACCGACTGCTTTACTGCTTCAAATACATTCATTATCAACCTCCCAAAATGGAAAAAGCACCTGTCATTCTCAAATCGAAAATGGCAAGTGCCTTAAAGCTCCATATTCTGTTTTTTGTGCGGACGGTGTTCGCTCCGTCTCGCTTCATTTTCCTGTTTTGCCAGTTCCTTGTTTCTTTCAAGTCTGGCAAGGATGGAGGGCTTGACCTTTTCCTTAATCTGCTCTTTGCTCGTTTTCTTGACCTCCGGCGAAAGAAGTCTGGACTGGATTTTCTGCAATGCAGACTGCATGGCATTTTTGATTTTGCCAATCACGCCATCCAAACGGCTGATTGCATAGTCACGCTCTTTCTTCGGTGCTTTGCGTTCCGGCGATTGAAGCCATGTCTTTGTTTCCTCAATCAGCCGAATGTCCTCCTTGTGGGTTTCCACTCTGACTGTATCTGTCACGACCTCCACCGCCTTGTCATAGGCAATATCGGCAACATCATCAATCAGCGTTTCCACATCCTCGATTTTCAAAGTCAGTTCCTCTAATCTCTGCTCCTGTACCTCCAACTGCTCTTTTTGTTTGGCAAGAATGAAGTCCTGTTTTTCAAGATAGGCTCGCCCTCCATATTCCGGCTCTTGCTCCAAATGCAGACCATGCCTTTTTGCAATATCAAAGAGCATGGCACGACAGGCAGAATCGAAAGTCATTTTTCGGTTGTTGTGTCTGCCTTGCTTCTTGGTGGGGTCTGGCAGTTCAAAGCCTAATGCTTCAAGTGCCTTTTCCTGTTGTGGGCAAATCTCGCCGTAGCGGTTTTCACAGTCGAATACATGGCGTTCTTGAATGTGCGGTGTCGCTTCATCCAGATGTAATGCCCAATCCAGAATGTGAACATGAGAGCCGAAACGCCGTTCCATCTCCACGAAGAAATCCGTCACGACTTTCAGCAGAACATCAGGCGAAACATGGTCGCCCATCTTTCCGATCTGATAGATGGTTTCCTCCGGGCAAGTCCTTTTGTCTTTAAGCAAATCCGTTGTGGTGCGGTTGCGTTCCGAGTGCCTGTTCTTATCGTTTCTGGCGTTCTGTGCTTCGACATAAGCACCGTATTTTGCGGAGTAGAACAGTTCCTCCACTTCCTCGAAAGTGTCTGCAAGCTCGCTCTGGACTTGCTTCTCTGCAAAGGTGCGATAGCCGTTGAAGCAGTCCCAATAGACATTGTGCTTGGCTCGTTCTTCGTCAATGTGTTCGCTGTTGCTCACATCAAAAGTGCGGTCATTGTGCTTCGGGTTGTAAGTGCCATGCTTGCCGGAGCGACCGTTGTGTCTTGTTAATTTCAAACCATTTCTAACCTCCGTTCAGATTTTCCCCGCAGGGGAAAGGGGCAGCGAAGCTGCCATCCTTGCTGCAATTTTGCGACAAGTAATACCCAGTACTAAGTGGCGAAACGCCACTTAACTGGGCAAGGCTGCCGCCCTTGACCTGCACAGGGATATTGCATTCCCTGTACCCATGCACAAAGGGCTTGCCGCCCTCTGTACTCCTGCCCGATAAACTGCTTCACATCGTCAGCTGCCGACATTTGCAGTCCATCGGTTTTTGCGAAACTCTCCATCGGAGACTTTCACAAAAAAATGGAGAAGTCCAATTTCGTCAAATCGGATTTCTCCACTTTTCGGATATGCCGTTTCCGACACATCCGCTTTGCAAATGAGCAAAGCAAAAGCGACCAACTTTTTACGGTTAGTCGCCTTTGGTTTGTTCATTCTATTCAGTTTTTACGAAACAAGAGAGTTTCTACCATTACCTTTCTAACGCTAAGTATTCTTGCCCCATAAAGAAGATTGTCAATTCGTCATGATCTACTTCTATCTCAAATTCTACACTACTATCTCCCTGTGTCACGCAGATTATATCCGAGTAAGAAAAACCATAAGATGCGTTACCGCAGGACAGACCCGAATCGGGCATATCTTTACTCACAGCAAGTTCCCCGTTCTCTTGAAAGGTAAATACCTCCTCCGCATTTGTATCCTTCCATGTGCCAATAATATCTTTTTCGTTCTGAATGCGATTTACTTTACCGACACATACAATGGCAAGTATAACTACACCAACAGTCAAAGCAATGCCTGCAACTCTCTTTACCAGTTTCTTTTTACGCAATTTCTATTACCTCCGTTTCAGTTGCTTTGTTAGATTGAATGATTACATATTGCTCAATTTCAGTTCCTCTACAATTTCCACCTTTGATACGCTTCTGACAGCAAACAGCATAGCGATACATACCATAGCACCGACCGCCAGAACTGCAAGAGCATAAATACCACCGTTGATATAAAAAGCAAATGGTGTCATACCCGACGATATGAAGTAGTAGATGGCACAATGAATCAAAAAGCTCACAGGCAACGCAAGAACCAATGCTTTTACGCCGTACAAAACAGCTTCAAGCAATAGCGTACATTTCAATCCTTTGGCAGTCATACCAACAGAACGCAGAACAGCAAATTCGCTTCTTCTCAAATGAATTGTATTTGAGATAGTGTTGCAAACATTCAAACTGATAATAACCGTCATCAGGATCGAGAACAGGCAGATTACCAGTTTTGCAATCGTATATACCTGTCTGGAATTATTCGTTGCGGCTGCAATGTCCACAGTTTGCGGAAATCCTCTGTCAGCCAGACAGTCCATTGCTTCTTTATGCTGTGCTGTCTGTATTCTCATTTCCACATAGGCGTTATCATCTATCAGCCAGTTAAAATAACTTAAAGGCACAATGAGGACAGCTCGATCTCTCACAAACATGGATTGGATATTTGCATTTTCTTCTGAAACGATTTCTTCCACGATAATCGGCAAGGCATCCTCGGATGCCCCCAACGGAATGATTTCAGTTCCCGGTTCAATAAGAAACGGGGAGCCTGCAATCACTCGATTTTGACCCGCATTATAATATCCCATTGTCTGATTGAGCAGGATTCCACGATTGGAGCTGCCAGTCATAATATGAAAGCCATTTTCCTCACAAAAGGAAGTAAAATGTTCTTCGTCCAGTCCTACGACATATACCTCTGCTTTCGTACCATTGATAAAATATCCCTGCATATCAGGATTGATTTGTTCCTGCGAAAATTCAGCAGTCATATATCGCTGAAAAGAATAGGAAACATCCGCAGTGATATTTTCATCCGATAATGCCCCGATTGCGGTAGGAATATCTTTGTATTGAATCGTCGAAATCACATCAGTATAACAGGAACCGTCCTCCTTCATGTCCAAGGATGTCTGATAAAGCATAAAATCAGACAAACTGTATAAGGAAAGGGCAATTACCACCGACAAGAAAATAGAGCCAGTAATTGCTCGGAAGCGTTTTGGATTACGCTTAATATTTTTAGCTGCCAGCGAACCATAAATGCCAAAAACCAAAGAAACGATTTTTCCATCACGGAATTTCTTTTTTGATACCGCATTGTTAGACTGGCGGATAGCTTCAATAACTGTAATTTTAGCAGCTTGCTTCACAGGCTTTCTGCTTCCGAAGTACAAAGAAGCAATGCCGGATAATCCGCTGACGAGTAGGATAAGTCCGTTTACCTTTAAGGACAGTTCTACAATGCCAAAAGTGAATGTTTCTCCAAAAGCTGCCCTGACCACACTTAACAACAGAGCAGACAGCAGTATGCCGACAACCAATCCCAAAGGTATGCTTACCACACCCAAAAGAAAGGCTTCTAAATATACACTAAGGCGTTTTTGCCCTTTTGTGGCTCCAATACTGGATAACATTCCCATCTGCTTAATTCGTTCCTGCAAGGAAATGGAGAGGGCGTTGCTGATCATTGAAGCGGATGCAGCCATCAAAAGGCAAATGACCATGACTACCAAAGCAATCAGTTTGGCAGCTCCTTTGCCGCCGGTAATTCCATGATAGACTAACAGTTCAGAATGAAACTTTGCTACATGACTGTCTACTGCCGCAGCCACTTCTTCGGCTTCTGTATAGATCGAATTGGATAAATTCTTTGCCTTGACATACGCAGCAAAATCGGATGCCGTTTTGTCAACGCCTGCAAAGGCATTATAGTTTGCTGCGATTTTTGAGTCATTCACATCTGACAGAATACCAACAACTACATACGCTTTCTCTTTCGTTGGAACGAAACTTTCTTCTTCGCCCCTATAATTTGTCAGCCCGGAAAGCTGGGCATTATATTCATCCCAAATTCTTGAACCAAGGGTTAAAGAAATCGTATCTCCAATCTCTGTGTTCATATTGTTTTTCTTCAAAAAAGATTCTGAAATAACAAGCTCATTTTCATCTTGCGGGAAACGCCCCGCAAGCAAATACTGATTTAACGAAAATCTTTGGGTAAAGTTCTCGTCAATCTCGCCAACGGAGAGCATTGTACTGTTGGATTTCTCCCCGTAAAAACTGTTTCCGGCAAAGCGGAGAAGCGAAACCTCGCCTACATTGTTTTGACTATATAGCTCTTGAACCTGCTCCCAAGTCAAATCCTCCATGTAGTAGTCATAATCGCCACCATACACTTTTTCTTTCTCTTTCAAAAAATCAACCAACGACCATCCCCCACAGAGAATAGCGGTTATCATACTGATTGACAAAAGAATGGTTAAAAGTGTGAGTAGGGTACGCTTTTTATTCGACAGCAGATTCCTGAGTGTAAGCGTGAAAATCATATTCATCAGCGTATCACCTCATCCCTCACAAGTCTGCCATCCTGAATTTCCAGAATACGGTCTGCCTGCATTGCGATTTCACGGTCATGGGTAATCAGGATCATTGTCTGGCGATAGACTTCATTGGATTCACGCAGAAGTTTCATAATATCCCTTGTGTTCTCCGTGTCCAGATTTCCCGTCGGCTCGTCCGCAAGGATAATCGCAGGTGCGTTAATCAACGCTCGTCCGATTGCCACTCTTTGTTGTTGACCGCCGGATAACTGACTTGGCAGGTGCTTTCTACGCTTTACCAGTTTGAGCGTGGATAGCAGTTCTTTCAAACGCTCCTTATTGATTTTACGCCCATCCAATCGAATCGGCAGCGTGATATTTTCCTCGACAGTCAAAACCGGGATCAGATTATAAAACTGATAGACAAGCCCAACCTGCCTTCTTCTGAATACAGCCAATTCATCTTCGTTTTGCTCATAAACATCCTGTCCATCCACAAATACTTTTCCCGAAGTTGGTCTGTCAACACCACCTAAAATGTGCAACAGGGTAGACTTGCCAGACCCAGATGCTCCAATGATTGCAACAAACTCTCCTTTATCGACGGAAAAAGAAACATCTGACAAAGCATGGACAGGAGCATTGTCCATTTCATAGGTTTTGCAGATATTCTCTACTCTTAATATTTCCATAAAAAGTTCCTCCATATATTTTTGCAATTCAGTATAGCAAAGCCAAGTGACTGCTTCATTACTTTTTCATTACAAAAATGTCACTTAAAAAGGGGCTGCATTAAGCAGTCCCCCGATAAAAGCAGATTTCAAATTCTGCACCGCCTGACTTCCGGTTTTTCGCCTGGATGACGCCGCCCTGATTGACGATGATTGTTTTTGCCAGAGCCAACCCCAAACCGGCATTACCGATTGTAGAGCCACTTCCTTGATAAAATCGGTCAAATAGATGCGGTATATCCTTTTTCCGAAAACCTGCTCCATTATCCGCTATAATTATCTGTGTCAAAAGAGGTCTTTCTATTGCCTTGATTTCAATACTGCTGCTCTCTGGTGAATGTTCGATACAGTTTTTAATTACATTCCCCAAGGCTTCAGCAGTCCAATCAGCATCAAGAGCAAGTTTCAGTTCTGCCGGAATCACTTGCGTTATTGTCTGCATTTTTAATTCTGCCGCAATCTCCAGAGGACGAATTGCTTTTTCTACCACATCTTTTAAGTATATCTCCTGTGGCTTTAGAGTAATCGTTCCTGCATCCAGCTTGGATATTTTCAGAAGTGTGGCTATCAGCCACTCCATTCTTGATAAGAGCATAGTCTGTTTGCGGATCAGCTCATACCTTTCTTCGTCAGTCAGTTCCTCATTACACAGAGAAGCATTTAGGATATTCAGCGATGTCAAAGGTGTTTTTAATTGATGTGAAATATCGGCTAAAGCATTCGCCAAATTACCTTTCTCCATTTTCAGAGCTTCTGCCTGTTCAATAAGTCGTCTTGTCATCTTAGATATTTCATCATGTAAAACAGATAATTCGCCTTCTTGAAACTGCCCAAAAGAAATCGTTTCATCTCCATGCAGCAGCCTATCAATATGCAAACTAAAATCAGCAATTTTCTTGTATCTCTGATATGTAAAAAAGAGGGAAACTGCACTTGATGAAATGATAGCCGACAGAACAATCCACACAGCTTTGCTATCAACGATAATGCCAATGCCGCCCCAAAATAGAATAAGAATACTGCTGACAACAATCTGCCTTTTAACTTCTTTATTTCTGATAAAGTCCATATCAACCCACCTTATAGCCAAGCCCACGAACGGTAATTATGATTTCCGGCTCCTGTGGATTTGTTTCAATTTTGTCACGCAGCCTTTTCATGTAAACAGTCAGCGTATTATCATTGATAAACTCTCCGGTAGTGTCCCATAAAAGCTCCAACAATCTTCTGCGAGAAAGGACAATACCTTTGTTACGCAAAAAGACTAACAGCAACTTATATTCCATAGCAGACAATAAAATCTCTGTTCCGTTTTTTACCACGGTTGCTTGATTTGTGTCCACAACTAAGTCATGGTAGCTGATAATGTTTTGCGTGTTCTTAGTTCTCCTTAATACGCTGTTGATCCTTGAAAGAAGCTCCCTTGGTCTAAATGGTTTACTGATATAATCGTCAGCTCCCATGTCCAGTCCTGCCACAACACTATATTCATCATCAGACGCCGTTAAGAAAATAACCGGCATAGTTCCTCTTTCTTTAATTGCAGAACAAACAGAAAAGCCATTTCCATTTGATAATTGAATATCCACCAAGGCTATATCGTATTGGTCGTTATCCAATTTTTCTATTGCTTCTTTTTGCCCGGAAGCACTTTCGATTTTGAACCCTTCATTTCCTAAATAGTCCGATAATGAGGATACGATACTTTGGTCATCCTCCACTAATAATAATTTACTCATCATGTATTCTCCTTGCTGAAAGGATTTCTGGCATCATTGCCTTTTTCGTTAGGTATAAATTCAAGAATATCATCAACTCCGCAATGGAGTGTGTTGCATATCTTTTCGATGGTGTCAAGGGAAAGGTAATTATCTCGTTTCAATCGGGTTATGATGTTGGCACTAAAACCTGCCTGTTCCATCAATTCCGCATTGCTCATACCCTTGTCAATCATTAAATGAAACAACTTTTTATATGTTACCGCCATAGCTTACCCTCCTTGTGCTTACATATTCTATTATTATATCACGCAAGTGTGAATAAATCAACACTCTTGCGGTAAATTCGTAGTTCATATTAGCTCCATAACGCATACTTTTCCTTTTTTGGGTAGGTAAGGACTTTATACCTTGACGATATGTAACAGTCAAAACATCGGGTACAGACCCGACATTTTGACCGCAAACAGACCCGAAAAGCTACATTATCCGTTCTGACCGTTAAAACCGTTTTGCTTCGCCAATTCGCTTGCTTTTCGTCTGCGTTCCTCGCTCATGGGCGGCTGAAAGCGGATAGACAATCTGGACTTGTCAATCCAATAGGACACACCGCCTTGCCCCATACTCATATCCAAACGGCAGAGGTCGGGGTACTTCTTGCTGAACGCTTCAAGGCGTTTCCGAAGTCCGGCATTGTAAGTCTGGATATGAGCTTCTTCGTCTGCTTCATTAAACAGGACGATTGTTTCTTTCTCATACTTCGTCAGCTTACTCATAAAGCCCCTCCATAATCGGAACAGGATAGCTGTCCGGCACATACTTGTGGTGAGCAAAGCGTTCCATTTCCACCCTCATGTTGTAGAAGAAACAGCGATACCAACGGTCACAGTCCTTGTCATTCAACTTGACTGCCAGAGCGAAAAACAGCTTCTTAGCCGCAGGGTCGGGAGCAAGTGCAGCCACAAGACGCAAGCGTTGAACGGTCGCTTCTCGATTCGGACAGCCAAAAGCATAAAGAGCTTTCTTTTCATTGATGTTCATATTCATAGTGGGTTCCTCCTTGAAAGATTAAGATTTAAGGTTAATAAAAGCAACAAGCATTTCACGAAGAACGAAACACTTGCCGCTTGAATTACGGTATTAAATTGTCGGGTTCAGACCTTGTTTTTTTAATCCTCTTTGGGATTGAGTGGATATTCATAGGCTTCTTTCATAAGTAGCAATCCTGTGGACAGTCCGCACTTAAAATGCTCGGTGCTTTCGTACTGCTGAATAATCGTCATTCGCTGATGAAGCTCCTCCACTTTGGAAAAGTCAGCTTTTGAAAACCTGTTCGCCAGTTCGTCCATAAGGTCGGCAATGGCTTTGACCTCTGCCTTGTAGCCGTCCTGTTGCGGTACAATGTTCTCCAATGGGTACATATCGCCGCCGAAAATCGCTTCCATAATCATTTAATCACCCCCTCCGCTATAATGGCAGTAAATCATTTCATGCTTGACAATTTCCTCGGCTCGGTTGCGGATAGAGTTCATAGACTGCACCCACAACATCTGATTTTCCGCTTTCATTTGCTCTGTCACGCCCTCGGCTCTTGCCATCTGCTCCATAATCAGAGAGAAGCGGTCATTTGCCTGTTCGTTCAGATCCGCAAGGACGGAATGAAGCCGACAGGACAAAACAAGCTCGTTGTAAACGGTGGGGCGGTAGTTCTGCAAATAGGCTTTGTGAAGTCTGCCCCAATGCCCGATAGGTCGCTTTTCCTCCGGCAGCTTCAAATCCGGCACATAGTAATCTCCCACAAGGACATAGTCAATGCCGTTTTCATGGATTCTCGCTTTCAGTTCGTTCATGCTGTGATAGCTCCTTTCTGTGGTTCTCGCTTCGGAAGATTGCTGACAGGGATAAATACGCCCCTTGCAATATCCTCGGCTCGAATGGCATTTTTCTTTTCGTCCATCTCGGCTTTCTTTGCCGCCTTGATTTTGTCCTCATAACGCTTCTGGGCACCGCTGGCTTTACGCTTCAAGTAGTTCTGATGAAGTTTGTCCTTGCGTTCCTCACGCTTGCGGATTTCCTCTAATTCTTCCGGTGTAAGCTCCACTTCGGCAAATGCCGGAGGGACGAAACGCCCGACAAAGTTAAAGAAGATTTCAACCTCTTGCGTAGTCTCTCGACTGCCTTTTCTGGCTCGCTCATGGACAAGGATTTTATCGACAAACTCATTGAGCATGGTATTTGTCAGCTTGTCGAAGTTCTGATACTTGTCAATCAGAGCGATAAAGCGGTCTGCGGATTTCTCATGCTTCTCATAATCTCCGACAGCCTTTTCAAGTGTTGCAATCTCGGCGGTAAGTGCCGCCTGTTCCTTTGCGTACTGTGCATCCAGAACGGCATATCTGGCATCGGGGAGCTTGCCCAATACATTGTCCTCATAAATTTTACAGAGCAAAACTTCCAGTTCTGAAACACGCTGTTTTGCCGTAGCAAGCCTTGTGCGTTGCTTCTTGACCTCGCTTGTCTGCTGACTGGACTGTGCTTCTTGTACCACTCGGACAAACTCGGCTCGCTCATGCTTTGCATACTCGGCTATGGCTCGGAGCATATCGGAGACAAGGGAAAGTACCACATCTTCATTGATACGGTGCTGTGTCTTGCAGAGCGTTCCACAAGGGACTTTTGTGTACTGTGAGCAAGTGTATTGAGAGATACGCTTGCCGTTGTTAGTGCGGTGGACATACATCTTGCCGCCGCAATCGGCACAGTAGAGCAAGCCTGTGAGGGGAGCAGCTTCGCCCCATCCATCGGGGTATCGTCTGACCTTGCTTCGGATTTTCTGTGCAAGGTCGAAAGTCTCTTGGCTGATAATGGCTTCGTGGGTATTCTCGAAAATCGTCCATTCGTCCTCCGGGACATAATGGCTTTTCTTGTCCTTAAAGTGCTTTCGGGTCTTGAAATTGACGGTATGACCGAGATATTCACGCTTGTCCAACAGATTGACGATAGTGGAAGAACCCCAACCGTACACATCCTTGAAAGTCTTGTTTTTGTTCACGCCCTCGTTATGCTGTGCAAGGTAGGCAGAGGGAATGAGTATCTTGTCCTCGGACAGCTTCTTTGCAATCTGATACGGTCCGTAGCCGTCAATCGTCATAGCAAAAATACGCTTGACAACCTCGGCGGCGTATTCATCAACAATCCATTGGTCTCTCGTCTCATTCCAGAGATAACCATAAATGACCGTCCCTGTCAGATGCTTGCCTGTCATGCCTTTGGTCTTGAAAGTGGACTTGATTTTGCGGCTTGTGTCTCTGGCGTAGTATTCGTTCATGATATTGCGAAAAGGGGTAAAATCATCGTCTCCTCTGGCACTGTCCACACCGTCATTGATGGCAATGAGACGGACACCTCTCTGGCGTAAAATCTCCATAATCTGACCGACTTTGAGATAATCACGCCCCAGACGGCTCATGTCCTTAATGCACAGATAGTCCACATTTCCGGCTTCGACTTGCCGCATCATATCAAGAAAGCCGGGTCTATCGAAACAAGTCCCGCTTATTCCATCGTCCGTAAAGTGGACACAGTTTGTAAAGCCTTGCTGTGCGGCGTATTCCTCCAATAATTTTTTCTGATTGGATATGGAATTACTCTCGCCTTGCAGTTCATCGTCACGGCTCAAACGCTCATACAGGGCGGTTATTTTCTGTTTGCTCATGGGGGTCTCCTTTCTGCTTTGTAGCCTTATATGTTTTAAGAGACTTACTCATATCGTGATGAATAAGTCTCTTAAAGCATACAACACCAGCCGCCTGCTTATAAATGGCATACTGCTTGACCGCAATACTCTCTGGGTCCCGCATTTCCAGTCTTTCAAACAAAATGTCCAATGGTGACTGGTAATCCTCATCATCTTCTTTGACCTGTGCGCTTCCAAGCATTTCCATGATCATCGGGAAGTTCTGTTCTTCTGGTGGAGCTTCATGCAGCAAATACAGCATAAGTGCCTGTAAAAGTGCAGTCTCGGACTTCTCCCAAAACGGGTCTGAGCTCTGCGCTCCCTTCGGTGTTGTGTTGCGGATCAGGTTATTGATCAGCTTCAGTACATCCTTATCATCCCGGACATACGCAAACGGGTTATAACACCAGGAAGTCTCCGGATTGATCAAATCAAAAACCCGGACTTCATATCCATTCCGTTCCAGAACACCTCCTGTTTTGCGCAGAAGTTCTGCTTTCGGATCTGTGATCACCATCGAGCAGTTGCACTGCATGATGTTCGGAATCGCATAGGTCCGGCTCTTTCCTGCCCCGGAACCTCCGACTACCAGCACATTTAAATTTCGTTTATGCTTATATCCATCCAGTCCCATGCGGAAATGCTGTGTCAGAAGCAGATTATTCGTGTACTGCTTTTCGCAGTAACGTCTGCAGATTTCGGACACGTTGCCCCATTTTGCGGAACCATGTTCCACGCCTCTTCTATAATTTCTTTTTTGGGATTCATAAATACCAATGCCTAAGAAATAGGCTGCTGTGAATATCAGAATACATTTGAACGTATACGGTGCATACGTGATAAAAAACGGCTGTTCGAGTTTTTCGCTCAGCGTTTCTAAAATTTGAATAAAATTCTTATCCGGTGTAATGGCACAAGCGGTAATCGCTGCCACCCACCAGACAAATGGCAGAAAGACAAGATACAGAACCCAGTCCTGCTTTTTTGTACTTATCTCTGCAAGTCAGATTCTCTTTTCTTGCGTGGCTTTTCTTCTGGATGTCCCTGTCCTTCTTTCTTATGAAAGGAATCCACTCCCGGTATCAGTGAGAGACTTCTGCCGTTGTCCCACTTAACACCAAGCTGGCCTGCATCATCCACATACTGCACAGTTCCTTCCAGTCCCTGCGGCATACCCGCTTCTCCGTCCATCGAATTCAGACAGATTCTTGTTCCTGCCGGATACTGTTCTCTAAGTCTTGCCACTTTTTCTCTTGAATAAATGACCAATCAACCACTCCTTTCTCTACCAGAACATGTGTCTGGTGGTATTCGGTTTTGCAACCTGAATAATGATTTTATCTATTCCATCACTATATCTTCCGGCTGCAAGATATTTACTTCTAAGCCTGTTCAGTGCCTTACGGATCTGCCTTTGTTCCCCGGCTGTAATCTGCAGCCGTTTCTGGGCGAGGTCGTATTCACTTACTTTTTTCAGAAGAGCTTTCGTTTCTTCCAAACATTCATCCTGCTCACTCTGTGCCTGCAGCTCATCATTCAGTGCCACCACGAACATATTTTTCATAATGTTATCCATCTTCAAATAGTATTTTGTCATCTGGCTGACCTCCTTTTTTTGTTACACCAACCATATCACAAGACCTCCGTAATAGCTACTCCAACCGTCCAGCTTTTTCACTTTTATCGTTCCGGCTGACTCTTTGCTTTTTTCTCTTTTCCGGATGCTTTTTCATCCTTGGTTTCCGGTGTTTTTACAGGGTCTCCGATTGCAAACTCATCGGTTACATACTCCTGTTCCTTTGCACCAAAATTCCGTTCGATATGGTTTCGGATACTATAGGAAGCCTGACGGACATCATTTAAAAAGTCTCTCAGTTCCTGTGGATCTTTCTTTCCACATTCATTTCTCTGTGCAATATACTCCAGATTGAATCCGGTAACATCCACACCATAACGTTTCGCAATCACATAGGCTGCACAATAAGCCTGTGCACTGACTTTCTGTCGGCTGTAGGTTCCGGTATGCTGGTCCAGTGCTGCACACGCCAGTTCTCTGTTCAGTGCATGGAATGTCGTTACTTCACTCATTCCGTTGCGGATATAAATGGTACGGTATCTCGGATTGTACTGGGCCTGCACTTTGTCTGGCAGATCATCCTCAATCTGCACACGTACCGACTGGTCTTTTAAGACAGTTCCTATCAGTTCTGTCAAACTTCGCTGAGGGCGTTCTTCCAATGGCTTTCCAGACATCTGACTGATGTCAAATCCTTTTCCGATCGTATACCCTCTCCGCATTTCTCCATCTTTTTCATATTCAGTGGAAATCATATAAGTAATGCCATGCTCCCCTGCTTTTACCGAACGATGTTCTTCTCTCCAGCGTTCATAAGACCTTACCACCTTAAAATCCGGATGCTGTCCATAGATCAAAAGCAGATTCGGTGTTCTCTGTGTATTACACTCTGCCATAAAATCCAGAAAACCTTTCAGTTTTTCTCCATCCTGAAAAACTCCCTGTGCCTGCGAATCTACTTCAGCCCATACCTCTTCTCTTTCCTGCTGTTTTTTGGCTGCATATTCTTCTTTCGTCAATTTCTGTTCAGGAATCGGCTGTTCTTCCGTTCCCCCTGAAATCATATCTGTTAAATCCATATACATTACCTGCCTTTCGTTTTCATATTCTTGCGTTTCTTCCTGCTCTCTCTGGCATTTTTCCGTCTGTCTGGACGCTTGCGTTTCTCTTCCTGTTCCTTGCGGATATCTCCGAGTTCTTTCCGCACAGATGGTTTTTCATTCTTTTCTTTCCAGCTAGTTTCCCGATCGGAAGAAGTATTTCTGTTGCGCGAGAAAGGTTCGGATGGATTCTTTTCTTCCCCCTCCTGCGCCTGTGTAAAATTTCCTTCCGGGAAAGCCTCATCCCCGATCTGGAACATTTCTTCCGCATCGTCCAGTTCAAATTCTATTTTGCCTTCCGGCAGGACAACGGTCTCTGTCCGTACATTCTCCCTTGATTCTTTTTCCATCTGGTTTTCTGCCTTTTCCGGTGCAGTCTCTTTTTCCACTGCTTCTGTAACCATAGAGCCTGATTCTGCTTTTACAAAATCCAGATTCATCCGGTCTAATACCCGGTTCATCTTTGCTGCATCATCTGCAAATACCATGACCTCTGTCTGATCCGGATTCACCTTATCCTTGATAACTACATATAAGATACCCCTTGCCTTGGCCTCTTTTGCAAATTCTTTTAAGCGGTCACCCGGAACGGTAAAAAATTTCATCGGGCGCTGTTCCTTTAACATTCTGGTAAGCCTTGTTTTCCCTCTTGTCTTTTTCTGATCTTTCAGGGTGGCCGCAATAAAGATTGCCACATGCTTTGCCACATTTCCGGTAATCTTCAAAGAGTATTCCATTCCTTCCAGACTGTACCGCACCACCTGATCTGCCGGTTCTGCTCCGTAATTCATACTTATCTCACCTCCTGACTCTCTTTTTCCTTGTGTTCCACACGTTTCTCATTCTGGATTTGTTCTTCTGCCTTTCGAAGTCTTTCTTCGATTTCCAATGAATGCTTTTCAATCCGGACGGTCATACGGACTTCTTTTCGGAGATTTTTTAATTCCTCATTGATTTCGGACAGCCGTACTTTTCCACTGTCTTCACTGTCATTCCGATAGAGCTTTCTGCGTTCCTTCATCAGTTCTGAAATCTGCTTTTGTAACGGCTCACGGTATGTGGCAAGCTGTTCTCTGGTCGTAATATCATGCTTCATTAAAAACTCAATCTGTTCAATCCTCTGATCTAGTTTCCGGATATCCTCTCTGATGGCATACGGACTTCTTCTCGGTCTTTTTGGCAGTACTCCCATCTGATATAGATAGGAATAATATAATGCCTGTATCCCGGTCAGTTTCCTCTTTGGAGAAATCTGCACCGTCTTTTGATAGATGCGTTTTACTTTTGGCTGTAAGATCTGTCCACGGATCTCCTCTTCGGAATAGTTTTTTCCAAGAGACCGTAGCCGGATGTACCGTTCCATCCCCGGAGCCTTTAAAGCGACATATTTCCGGTTCAGTTTCCATGTGTATCCACGCTTTTCCATTTCTTTTAAGAATTGTGACCAGGAGTAGCTTTCCTGTACAGACTCCCTGATATCCAGACGGATCGCACTTCTCCATGTCGGTTTCCCTTCCTGTTCCGCTTTCCACTGTACATAAGGGATTGATTTTTTCTGGTCGGATTCAATGATAGACAGACCATATTTTCTGCACAGCTCATCGGAGATCTTCCGGATCTCCGTATAATAACTCTTTGCATTACTGTGGTACTTACGCCCGTCTGCCATGCTCACAGAGTTCCAGACAATGTGGTTATGATAATGTCTGGTATTCAGATGCGTTGTGATAACGACTTCATACTGTCCCTTTAAGAGCCGGTCTGCCAGTTCCTGTCCGATGAGATGTGCCAGTTCCGGTGTCACCTCACCTTCTGCAAAACTCTGTACCAGATGGTATCCTTCCACACCGCCCATCTTATGGAATCTCTTTTTCGTTGCCACCATATCTGCATACGCATTTTCATTGGTACATCCGATGGTATCTTCGAAGACCGCCTGTTCCGTCTTTGTCCGGTTCATGGCATAATCAATGGCAGCCTCCAGAGAGTCTGCTTTCTGTGTGGTTTTTTCTTTGTCTTTCACATATTCGATGGAACGGTCCAGGCGGTGGACGGGGATAACACTTGTATAAGCCATCTGTCATTACCACTCTTCCTTTACCAGATGCCATGTCTCTTTGGTAAGCCGGAGCATTTCCTGCACACTCTGCTCACTTGCCATTCCCGAAGCATTCGCAACATGGGCAAGCTGGTTCGCATTATTGCACAGACCCGCTATCTTCCTAAGCAGTTCCGGGTGATGCTCACAGGGTTTTGCGTGTACCTGTGCTCCTAAGATCAGCGAACGCATAAACTCTTCCCGACTCAGTCCGCTTTTTTCCACCTGTTCCTCCAATTCCCTGAGTTCCCTTGCATTTAACCGCACCGGGATCACATGGTTTCGTTTTCGCATTGCATCACCGTCCCTTCTCTTTTCTCTTTCATCATATCGCCAAGCTCCTGATCCGACCGTTTCGCAGTTACCATACAGCAGGTCACCACGACTCCGAAACAACCTCCACACATCAATGCGATCATAATCATGACTCCGTCTCTTAACATAGCTTATCCTTCCTTTCCGTTTTCATTTTGTATTCGGGGGATTGGGGTTCTCCCCAAAGTGCGTTTGGATATCCAAACGCTATGCTTGCAAAACGAGTACCACCAGTTTCTGTAGCACCGGATTAACTCGATTCTGATTTATTTTGATTCTTTTATCTGCACCAGTCCATCAAGTGTCGTACAAATGATATGGAGTCTGTCTGCCATACTGATTTCGGTATTCATTGTTCCTGTCACTTCTTTCCCACATACAACTACCATCCGGCATCTCCGCAAAAGAATATGGGACATTCTTCCATATCCCTGCATATCTTCTGCATCGGACTCTTCCAAGAATGGTGAGAATACAAATCTCGGACAGATTGGTACATACCCAAGTTCATAGATTTTTCTGCAATATTTCTGCACTTTTACCCGGCTTTCTTCTGCTGAACAGCACACATAAGCCAGCGCCTGTTCCATACGCTCCATCTCCTTCCTGCATCCAGTTGGATGCCACTGATTTTCTCTATAAAAAACAAGATGTCCAATTGGACATCCCGGCTACTTTTCATCCTCTTTCTGCTCTGCTTCTAATGCAATTTTCACTCTGTCACTTCCCAGTTTGTAGTAGGCATCTGTTACCTCAATTCCCACTGCACGATAACCTGTCATAACCGCTGCAAGGACAGTCGTTCCTGCCCCGGCAAACGGGTCCAGGATCAGACCTCCCGGTTCGCAAATCTGGATGACATCTTTCATAAGCTGCAACGGCTTCTCTGTCACATGAATCCGGTTCTGCGGATTTCCATATCGGAAGACGCCCGGCAGACAAGATACTGGACGGTTGATTGGCATCGGTCCGTTACTGCCCCACACAATGTATTCAGCCTGCTGGCGGAAACGGCCTTTCTGTGGACGGGAGTTTCCCTTATCCCACACCGCTGTTCCTCGCCAAATCCATCCTGCCCACTGCAATGCATCGGTAATCGATGGATACTGACGCCAGTCAATGAACAGACAGATCGGAGCTCCTTTCTTGCAGGCTTTCCGCACATCGTAAAGCCACTCGGCCATCCAGTGAGTCCATGATCTCTGATCTTTATTGTCCCCATCAAAATCCGGAAGTGCATTTGCAGCACTCATACTGCTGTATTTCTGGTTTGTAGTACGATTTCTTTCATTCTGCTTTGTTCCACCGGACGCATACGGTGGATCGGTAATGACTGCATCAAAGATTCCCGGCTGGAATGCTTTGACCAGTTTCAGCGTATCTCCATGTAAAATCTTCCAGTTCTTCCCTTCGGCATATTCCTCCGGGTATGTTCCCTCTTTCATAAGTTCTTCCAAACTCAGGCCATTTGTCATAGGCATCATCCTTTCTTTTCTCAGCGTTCCGGCTGATTTTTCTTCTTTGTCTTTTTATTTTCTTTTGGTGGTGGACTCAACTCGGTTTCCACATATTCACTGATAATCAAAAGTGCTTTGTAATAATCCCCACTTTCCAATACTCTTTTACACATTTCTTTTGCTTCTGCTGTCTGTTTATTCTTTTTCAAAAGAGTTGAGGCATCGCCCATAATGGAAAAAATATTCCCATCATGTCCAAGGAGTTGTAACTTGGGACGTTGTTTCTCAAGCTTTATCGGGATCTGCTCTGTTTTCTTTTCATAGATTTTCGGCTGCTCCATATCAGGATGCCAGAAATGCACATTCAGCATTCCACCATCTACCTTGATATCCCTCTGCTCAAATCCTTCACCCCAACCGTCACTGTACTGCCCTGTAATGTATTCGGTGAATTCCTGTAGTTCTTCCTGACTTAAAAATTCATTTAATTCCAGTTTGGTACAGCCGTACAGGATTCCATCTTTGTTTTCTATCGTAACAACTGCACTTTGTATTTTTCCATGAATGGACTCACTTCCATCAAAATACTGCATGAGATCATCTTCCCCATAGCGTTCCAGTTCTTCTCGGATGGCATCTTCATAATCGGCAAGTTCTGTTCCATCTAACGGCATTCCATATTCATCACTCTCCGACCAATCTTCTTCCCATTCGGATTCTTCGGAAAAAAGATTTCCAGTCAGCTCCGTCAACATCTGTACGTGTATCGTTTCTTTTTCTTCCATTCTCTATCACCTTCTTTCTAATGGTCTGTCCCTGCATTTATTTTCCTGCTTTTTTTCTTTCGCAAGGTCTGCGTAATCTGCCCCTTCTTTTTCCGGCAGATTGCAGATAATCTGATACGTTCCCTCATAATGCTTTTTCATCTGTTCTTTCGCCCATCTTCCTGCAAAGTCATTATCGGTACAGATTTCAATTTCTTTGATTTCCGGATGGTTCTTCAAAAACTCTTCCAGTGCATCCGGCGGCTTTTTAAAACGTTCACCCTGTATCTGTGCGTTTTCTTTCGGAGCAGCGATTCCCCCAAGGGAAAGACGATATTTATCCCTATTTCCCTCTTCCAGTGTCATGTGTGCCAATGCATCAATACACGCTTCATATACGGCAACTCGCTTTGTTTCTCTTTCAGGTGGAATGCAAAAGCTGTACTTTTTTTCACTCCCGGTCTGCTCCATCTTGAATCCCTTCCCGTTTTTTTCATAGATTCCTCGCAGGAATGCATATCTTGCTTTTCTGGATTCATCTTTCCCAACAAAAACAGCGTTATGGTACGGGACACTTTCATAAAGGATTTCATGTGAAATACAATATGTGATCACTTCATCGCTGATTCCTCTGTGGTTTAAATAAGCCCTGATTCGTCTGCAATTACAATACCTCTCCGGCAACTTAAATGGCAGTTTTTCCCTTTCCACAGCCTGTGTCGGAATAAAAGACGGACTCTCTTCGCACAACAGTTTTACGGCATCTGTAAATTTCATTCCATCTACTTCAATCAGAAACCGCAGTGCGGACACGCCACCGATATCTCTGGATTTCCAATGCCATTTGCTGGACAGTTCATTGATTTTAAAACTGTCATGATCCGTCAACTGCCATTCATTTCTGGTCCTTGTCTTTTGCAGTCGCTGTGCCTGATGCGTTCGCAAATACTCATACGCAGTCATATTTTTTGCTGCCTGAATCTCTTCTTCCGTTACCCAGGGCATTACAGAATTGCATCCTGAAGAGCCAGTACCTTATCCGTCCGCTCCCAAGGAAACTCCTTTCTTCCAAAATGACCAAAAACTGCCGTCTGACGGAAAATCGGACGATTCAGTCGAAGGGATTCCATGATCTGAACGGGTGTCACTCCAAACACCAGTGGGATTGCTGCCGCCAGACAATCATCCGCACACACTTTTCCTGTACCAAAGGTGTCTACCTCAATCATAACCGGCTCTGCTACTCCGATTGCATAAGCCAGAGACACCTGACACTTGCTTGCAAACCCAGCAGCTACTATATTTTTGGCGATATACCTTGCCATATAAGCTGCCGAACGGTCTACTTTCGAACAGTCTTTTCCCGAAAATGCACCGCCGCCATGCGGAACCATACTGCCATAAGTATCCACCATCAGCTTTCTTCCGGTCAGTCCGGTATCTGCATCAAATCCTCCGCACACAAATTTTCCTGACGGATTGATCAGAATCTTCGTATCCTCATCCGGCGGCAGTAATCTGAGTGCTGAGCGAAGCACTTTCTCTCTGATCTCGGCATCTAACTTCTTCAGGTTCTTTTCTGCACCATGCTGGCAGGAAACAACAACACTTTCCAGTCTCACTGGTTTTCCATCTTCATATTCTACTGTTACCTGTGCTTTTCCATCCGAAAAGATATCTTTGATATATCCGCTTCTTCTGCAAGCCGAAAGTTCACGTGTGATCCGGTGTGCCAGAACAGTCGGCATTGGCATAAGCTGCGGAGTATCATCACAAGCATATCCGACCATAACACCCTGATCTCCAGCTCCCCTGCTTCTATCTCTTATCTTTGCACCAATATTATCCCGAAATTCTTTCGACACACTCACTGCTTTCGCAATATCTGGACTCTGCTGGTGTACAAACGTATCCATTTCTATTCCATCTGTACAATATCCGCATTCTTCCAGAACCTTTCGGATCACATCAAATACTGGCGGCTCATATCCGCTGCTGATTTCTCCTGCCACAAACACATTTCCTCTTGTGGCAAGGACTTCACATGCCACTCTCGAAGATGGATCATAACGCAGACATTCATCTAAGATTGCATCTGCTATCTGATCGCATACTTTATCCGGGTGTCCTTCTGTTACTGATTCTGCTGTATAAAAACGTCTCATCTTTCTTCTCCTTATCTACAGACAGGGCAGGAGCTGCTCTATGCGCATCTCCTGCCCTGTCAGATTGGTTTATCCTGTAATTTTTATTTTATTTTTCTTCTGTTTCTTCTTTGTTGTCTGTCATTTTTGACTTCTTTCTGCGGTATACAGTCACTCCTGTAGCTGTTCCGGCAGATGCCAGTGCAAGCAGAACAAACGGCCATACTTTCTGGTTATCACCTGTTTTTGGTGCATTTGTTTTTTCTGTTGTTTTCTCCGGTGTTCTGGCATCTTTCATTTCTACTTTCTGGACTTCCATTGTATCTTTCAATGTGAATGTAACATCTTCCGCAATCTCGTAACCATCCGGCGCTGTGATCTCACGCAGAGTAAGTTCTTCATTGACCGGGAGCTTTGCAACGGAATGTGGCTTTCCATCCGTAATCCACTCCTCCAAAACAGTTCCGTCTTTGCGGATGATCTGAAGCTTTGCCCCTTCCAGTTCTTTTCCGGTTGTTAGGTCTATTTTTGAAATTTCCACTTTGGAATATTCGTCTTTCATCTCAACCTTTGTCACACTGCCATCTTCTTTGACTTCAAACGTCACATCGCTGGCAGACACATAACCATCTTCATAAGGAGCCAGTTCTTCATGTAAGGTATAACTTCCTTCCGGCAGTCCGTAAATGACATGTTCTTCCTTCGTACTGATCCACTCTTCCAAAACAGTTCCGTCTTTATCAATGACCTGCAGTTTTGCTCCTTCCAGCTCATTTCCGGTTGTTGCATCTGTTTTGGTAATACGTGTTTCTGTCGGCTGATTCTCAACTTCTTTGTTCAGTTCAATCTTTGCAAGATTCTGATTTTCATAGGTTGCATCTACATTCCATACTTCTTCATTTGGAAGATATCCGGCTTTTCTGACTTCCTCTTTGACATAGTATTTTCCATGTGGAAGATCACTGTCAAAAGTAAGTGTTCCCTTTGTATCTGTTGCTTTCTTTTCCAGCAGGGTATCTTTCTCTACGAGAACCTCTCCCTGATTAGAAACGATATCTTCCGCAGCATACAGTCCAAAAATAACACCTTCCAGCTTTTCTCCTGTGACAGAATCCTTCTTTTCTACCGATACAGAAACTTTCTGTCTTTCATTTTTATAGGTAACGCCTTCATAAACAACTGCCTGTGTATCATCCTCTGCTGTCAGGGTAAATTCTTTCTGTTCTGTATTCAGGACAAAATTCTCTCCTGCTACAACCTCTTTCAGATAATACGTTCCCAGTGGCAGATTGTAGATAACTGCTGTTCCATTTTCATCTGTAGTCAGTTTGGCTACCAGGTCATCTTTCTCATAACGGACAACTGGATTTCCTTCTTCATCCTTTGCTCCGTCCGGTGAATAGATGGTATCTTTGGCATATACTTCAAACTGGGCACCTTCTACTCCGGTTTCTTCATATTTAAAGTCTTTATAGATACCTGTTTCTTCTTTACCAGATACAGCATTTCTTACTTTAGAGACCAGTGCTTTTACTTTTGCCAGAACAGAATCTCCTGTTACTTCGGTAAGCTGTTCTCCCTTTTTCGTCAGGAGCAGGCTTCCTACCTGTTCATCGTTTTTCTGTTCTACCTCTACAATCGCTGCTCCTGTATCTGGATCAATCTGATGTGCAGTGTTTGAGGATACTGTAATTACAATACCGCTCTGTGGATTTTCTTTATATGTTCCTTTTGTAGTCTGCTCTAATGGTGAAATAATCGTTGTTCCATCATACAGGGACTCTTCGCTTCCCTGTCTTACAAATCCTTCCGGTGCTTTCACTTCTTCGATTCGGTAGGTAGAGCACTTCAGTTCCTGCGGTGTGATCAGATATCCTTCCTCATTGGTCTGGAATACGCTGATCTTTTCTTTTTTTGGATACTGAACGACCTGTTCAATGTATTTCTTATTTGTCACATCGTAAATCTTATAAGATGCCCCTGCCTTTAAAACAGTATTCCCAGTCTGTGCATCTTTCTTCACGATTTTTAACAGGAACTCAAACGGACGGTCATCAAACACTCTCCACTGCATAGGTTCTCTGCTGTCATTTTCCACATTTACAACAAATGGATCAATGGTTTTCAGATTCTCCGGGGTAGTGCTTTCCACTACAACATAACTTCCATACGGCAGTTCCGGGCTGACTGCATATCCTTTTGTATCCGTGATCAGTTCCGGCACTGGTACAGCTGTTCCATTCTCATAGGTGACTGCCACCTGCTCTTTGCTGAAGTCATAATTCTTGAAATCACTTGCCGTGTAGCTTTCTCCATTGGACGGTTTCAGTTTCCCATTTTTCACCTGTGTCAGGTCGCTGATCAGATATACCTTAAATCCTGCTCCTGCAACCAGGTCTGTTTCTGTCTGCTCTCCATCTTCACTGACTTTGATCAACTGGAATGCCTGTTTCTTTACCTGCTCTTTTACCGTAAGCTCTCTTGTCACTTCTGCAACGTCCTGACCTTCATAAGTTACGGATACTTCATATTTTGTAGTATCCCGTGTATATCCTTCCGGTGGAGTGATTTCTTTTACATACATTTCTCCAAGGTATAATTCTGAAAACTCCAGTGTTCCATCATCTCCGATGACTCCCTGCGCGATCAGGCTGTCCTGTTTATACAGAACTCCTGTTGTTCCATCCGGATGCACGATATCTTCTTTGGCATACAGACCATACACAGCACCTCGAAGAGCGCCGTCTCCCTGTGGCTGGAATGCAAATGTTTCCTTATCAATCTTTGCAATCTTTACTTTTCCAGTGACCCTCTCATCCGTTGCTGTTACCGTCAATGTCTTACCGGCTGCAACATCCACTTGATAGACTTCCTGATTCCGTTTATATCCGGTCGGTGCAGTCACTTCTTTTACATACACAGTTTTGAGTGCGGCATCAAAATAATCGCTGACTGCTTTTCCGTCTGTTCCGGTTGCAGTCATCGTCATTAGCAGATTTTCGCACTTCTTATCGGTGTAAATACCGTAAACTGCTCCAGATAGTGGGTTCTGTGTATTGATATCTTTCTTCATCAACTCAATGCGTGTCATATTCAGCCACTGTACACTGAAACTTACCGGAGCTGCTGTTTCGCTTTCAAATACACCGATATCCTGCTTGGAATCTCCGGTTGTCAGCACCAGCGTTCTCCATGTCTTTCCGACAGAACCATATAAGCTGCCGGAAGCATAACTGCCTGTCAGTAATAAATCCGCAGACAGATAGAATGTATCTCCACCATAAATCTGGATTTTTCCATTTGTAACACTTGTTCCTTTAGAAAGATTATGTGCAGTCACATTTTCCGGCACACTCAATGTCACATAGTTTCTGTGATCTCCAGACAGTGTGATATTTGGTGTTTTCTGGATGTTTCCATCCCGTACTGCATTCAGCTTTGTGCTTGAAAAGCTCAGTTCACCTTTTGGCGGTTCTTCCTGTCCGAACAGATAATTGATATATGCGATAACCCCTGCATTTACAAGGTCATTATAATTACATCCGGTAAATCCGGCTTCTCCTGCGTAAGCGTAGCTGGCTGCAATATGCGTATACACATACTTTTCATCCTCTGATTTCCCGGACAGATAACTTCCTGTCAGATCTCCTGCCCCGCCATAGCCATAGTAAAGGACTTTCTGCAAATTTTTATTGCTGTCCAGTACCTGTGCCACATAACTTCCACTCGGTGGGGATGCTTTCTGGGACTGGAGACAGTATGCGATCTTTCCGTTTACGGTAAACAGACACGTAAGATAATTTCCAATATAACTTGGATAATAAATAGTTCTCCCCTTTGTCAATGTAACTGTGGAACCGCTGCTTGTAGCTCTTTCAGCCGCAGACAATACCATCACATTTCCCTCTTCGATGTCCTCTTTCAGTTCTTTGACTGCCTGTGCAGATGCATCTTCTTCGGATGTTTCAATTTCTACATCTGTGTAGTTCTGCACAGGCGAATCCGAATCATCTTCAGATTCTGTATCTGACTTCTGTTTCTCTCCACCATTTTCTTCAGAATGTGCCTGACCTTCTGTATCCGTCAGAGTCACTTTCCGGGTGATGGTATAGCTGTCACTCTTATCTTTTGGAACGACCATATAAGTGGCAATATATGTTCCTGCTTTGTCAGAATGATACTCTCCACCATTCTCATCTTTGATACTTACAAGCGTAACATCTTCTTTTTCTGCATCATAATGGATTCCTTCCATACAGGTTTCCACCGCAAATGTTTCATCCGAAACCGCTTTTGTGATATCATCTGCTGTAACCGATGTATCTTTCTGGCTTGTTACCGCCTGTACTTCCGTCTGCTGTTCCGAGCCTGTCTGTTCGACCGCAAACGCATTTACACTGCTCAAGGTACTGATGCCCATCAGGACAGCCAGTCCAAAAGCAGCTATTCTGGTCTTTAATTTTCTAACCTTCATGTGCTTTTCCTTCCTAATTATAAATAGATTTTTTTAATTAAATACCGCAGAAGATGTTTCCTCTGCGGTACGTTTTATCTTGTATATCGATTTTTTTCTTTTTTCACTTCCTGTCTGGTACGCTTCACCGCTTTCATGACAGAATCTGTTGGAATCTGGTTATCCTTATATCCTTCCAGAATTCCATCCAGATAAAACTTCGATGGTCTTGCCGGAACATCTTTGTGCGGAGCGTTCATCATATATACAAACACCTCTTTCTCCACTCCATCCTGATTTTTTACCTGAATCGATTCTTTCCCATAAAAACTTGGGAATCCTTCATAGAAATCCAGACTCTTCTCACACGCTTCTGTGATTTTCCATAAAACTCCTTCGACACAGCTTCCCTTTTCCGGCAGTACCGTTGCTACTCCGTTACCCGGAGCCTTTCCTCGAAATGCCAGCCGATAATCTTCAAGCCGGACATTTTCCACAACTTCCGCAGCCGGACACCTGTACTTCATCTGCTCCAGATTCATGTTGCTGCCATAAGCGAAGTAATATCTATCTTCCATTTTTTCTCACCTCTATCTGACTCCTTCTGTCCTTTGATTTTTCTTCAAACACTCATACGTGCTTTTATCATATCTCCACGCAAGATCACCATCCAGATTTGCCAGCAAATGTTTTCGGACATTTTTATATTCGTCTCCAATTAACCCAAGTCTCAATAAAAATGTACGAAATGTAAATGCTGGATTTTCTGATATCAGTGTCTTTTTCATCTGTGTCGATCTCTGATTGATCGCCTGTGCGGAAATGGCTAATGCCAGAGTAATATTTGCTCTTACCTTTCCTGCATGAAGTGTGCTTTCAAAACAGCGCCATTCCAAAGTTCCTTTTGAAAACACAGCATGAAGATTCAGAGCATAATAACGGGTATGATCATAATGGGTATGACTTCCATCCCTGCCTCCATACCAGACATTTCTTACTCGGTCCATTGTGATTGATTTATTTGGTATTTTTCGGATTTTCTCCAATACCTCCGGTCGCACCCTCTGACAATAACTATTTGCTCTTCTCTCCTGCACTTTCAGTGCTTTGAACAGAATATCTTCCTTTGCATACATAATTGTCAGTGCATTTTTCAGACTCTGCGGTGTATGATTCGATGCATCTACATGAACATGCTGACCACAGGACTCATTTACAAAACCGCCATGCTGTCGCAGACATCGTACTACTTCCTGTAACTTACCCATTTCATCATAGGATAATTTCGGAGATACCATTTCTGTTGAATATTCTCCACCTGCGTCTACAATTCGACCGTATACTTTTCGTTGTGTATAAATGCTCCCATCAGACATAAATTTCCACTTTTTTCCTTCCAAATCTATCACTGACCAGACTCCATAAGTAGTGCCGTCATAATATGCTTCTGTTCCAAACATTTCAGCAACAAGTTCTGCAGCACGTTGTCTGGTAATTCCTGTCATCTCGATTTCTGTGCCAAAGTATTGGTCTTTTATACCGATCATGCCTAATGGATTCCTTTCTCAGACACTTCCTGTGTGTTGAGTTCGGAGTCTGCCTTTTGTAACAATCTGCCAATTGCCTCGATAACATTGACAGTTACTCCGTTTCCAGCCTGTTTATAAAGCTGTGCATCAGAAGTGCTGTCTATGATTTTATTTATTTGCCAATCATAATACCCCTGCAGTCGCAGACATTCCCTTGGAACTAATCTTCTTATTCTTCCGTGATACAAGATGCCATGACGATCGGTTGCAGTAATTGTAAACATCGGTTCTTCTGGTTCTTTCATGCGTCTGCCGTTCTGACGGACATTTTCTTTGGCTGGTGTAAGGACTGCTCTTGCCCCTTCTTCACTTAATACGCCGGAACATTCTCCTTTGTATTTATGGATTCCACATTGTCGGGTATTAAGGCTTCTGCATTCTTCAGTTACCAGTGGTGGCGGAGACAAATCTACAAAATGAAGTGTTCCCTGTTGGATACCTGTTGTCAGGGTATGTGCAATCTGGTGTCCGACTCTTCCTCTCCTGCTGTTGAGATTCGCATAGCCCAGATCGATGCTGTCCCCTTCTCTTGCAAGTTTGTAGCCGAGTTTTGTATTCTCTTTGATTGGAACACCTACATCATATAATCCTGTCTTGCCGCCCATTCCACCTGCCTGTGATGTCAGGGTACAGCTTAGTCCTTTGGGACTGTAGACTCTTTTCCCCTGACTTCCTGCCCGGATTTGAACAAGAGCTGCTCCATTTGTTTCTGGTTCAGGTAATATTTTTCCGGCACATCTGAAATCAAGATATCCGACAATATACACCCGTTTCCTTGCTTGGGGGACTCCGAAATCCTTGCTGTTAAGCACTTTCCATTCGACATGGTACCCCAGTTGCGAAAGCGTACTGAGGATGGTGCAAAATGTCCGCCCCTTGTCATGCGAAAGCAGACCGGGAACATTTTCAAGGATAAAATACTGGGGTCTTTTAGCTTTAAGAAGCCGGGCAATCTCGAAAAAGAGGGTTCCTCTTGCATCTGCAAATCCTTCTCGCTTTCCGGCGATAGAGAATGCCTGGCAAGGAAATCCTGCACAGAGTAAATCAAAATCTGGCATTCGTTCTGGTTCGATTGTTCTTGCGTCATTACAATACCACTCCCCTTCCGTATCAAACAGCAATCGGTAGTTCTTATCCGCATAAGTATCCACCTCGCAATGTCCGACACAGACAAAGTTTCCTGCCCGTCTTAAGCCTTCACGAAATCCCCCGATTCCGCTAAAGAGATCAAAAAATTGAATGGTTGCGGCTATCAACCTCCTTTTTGCTGATAAAAACAGGCGGCATGATCTCTCATACCGCCCTTCGTTATTCTGTATCAATTGGTTACCATTCTGTTGGTTCTTCTGCTTTGGATTCTTCCGGATCAGTCTCTCCTTCTGGTTCAGTTTCCTCTTCCGGTTCACTTTCCCCTTCTGGTTTGTTTTCCTCTTTCGGTTCACTTTCTCCATCCGGTTCGGCTTCCTCTTCTGGTTCACTTTCCCTTTCCGGCTCAGTTCTTTCTTCCGGTTGAGTTTCTTCTGTTCCCAATTCTCCAGTTGTCTGTTCGGATTCTTCAGGCTGCTCTTTGCTTTGCCATTCGACCTCTACCTTTTCCAGTGCTTCTTCTATAATCTGAATTAAGAAGTCTTTCTGTTTCATGTGTTTCTTTCCGATGACTACTTTTAATCTCTGGAATAATTCCTCTGATACCTGTACTGCTACTGTTCTTACTGCTCCCATGCTTATTTCTCCTTTTCCTTCCACTCTGTTGAAATGTTCTTCAATGACCTGTTGTAAAAATTTTTGTGTGCTGCTTTCTGTGAGTTCAATCTCTTCTCTTACTTTCTCATGTAAGTCCATCGGGATCTTTCCGCAGATATTTTTCATCTCTGCCATAACCTTTCTCCTTTCACTTTTGCTACACACAACATACTCCAAAGCCGCATGGAAAGCTATTCACAATACCCACCAAAGATATCGATGCATTTCTTGCCTTACCCCTAGCAGATCCAACAATGTATGTATCGTGCAATCATAGGCCTCACCCCCTTTACAAATTTTCCATTTGAGATAGAAAATCCATCATCTGATCTGGTATTTCTTCCGATGATAGTTTCGTTGTCGATTGTTCCGTAGTGCCACATATTCCTAATTCCCGAACACTTTCTTTTATCGTCTTTTGAATGACTTCTTCCATCCATTTCCGATCCTCTTTTTCCAGAATTGCCTGAACCAGATACTGGCTTTTCTGCCCTTCTGGAACACTTTGAAATTTCTCCCATGCCCTCTGGTGTTCTGGATTTTTCAGGTTCGGGCGGAACGAATATACCGGGCGTGTCATCTCGTCCACATCTGCTCTACAATCCGTTCATACCCTGTTGCGTTGGCATGGACGTCCTCTATAAAAACGGGGCGGCAAATCGCGTCCTGTGCGGTCACGTGGCGTTTTAAAATTGCGGAGCCTCCCCCCATAAATACGGTGGGTACTGCCCGGAGATCAAACCCGGATTCTGTCACCGCAGACAGTATTCTTTCTATATATTTCCGTCCGTTTTCCTGTATGATCCGTCTGGCCTCCTCTGCCATACTGCAAGATTCCCTCCGAAGCACACGCTCAATTTGAGTTTCTGTCACAGACAGTCCGGTATTTCTACGCACTTGTTCTGCTGTCTCATCAATACATCGGATTACTCCAAGTTCCAGACTTCTGCACGTTGCTGCATTCGGAACAGCATTGTCCAGCCTCATAAGGTCAACGGTCCAGCCACCAATATCAACAAGCAGAACAGACGGTTCATTCTTCAGATACTCTGGATGCAGAGCAAGCGCAGAGTATCCCTGTGGGAACAGTTTCACATCTTTTATTGTTATCTCATATAACTCACTTTCATATAAAAATCGCACTGGCTGCTCTTTCCGCAACAGATACTCCCTGAATCCCTGTTTCTCTCTTCCAAAACTTGAAAGCGGAAGTCCGACAGCCAGAATTACCTCTGTCTTTCGTTCCGCTTTCCGATGCTTGATTTCTTCTGCAATGGCTGCCAACGTCAGCAGATAATAATTATCATTTGACGTTTTATTTTTTACCAGCGTCTGTCTTCCCGTACCGCAGACATAATACTTTCCTTGATATTGCAGAACATTCTGCATGGTATACGGCTCGTAATCATACCCAATAATTCCACTTGGGAAAGACACTTGTCTTGTTTTAATGGCATAATAGCCATGATCAATTCCTATGATTATCACAATCACACCCTTTCATTTTTCTGTTTAACGTAAGGTCAAAAATGCTTTCACTGCTGCAACGGATTGTTGCAAAAGTGCCATTCGTGAACACTTTTCCATGTTCCAGCGTCCCAAAACCTGCGGAAAATCTGGCTTTTTTATACCACTATCGCCAGAGGAACACTACTGTTCCTTCGCAGCCGGTTATAAAATATCCCTCTCCTGGCGGCGGTCCAGCCTGTCCGGGGGAGGGATATATCGCAAGTTTCCTTTTTGAACAATCGCCTGTCTTTTTATTTTTATGAGGTGTTTTTCCTGCTTTTGTAAAATGGGAAGATACTCCGGTTCTGTCAGAAACTTTCGTATGTAATTCCCCTTTTCTCCCAGCTTGTTATCATTTCCTAACAGCTCCATTTCTACCATGTAATGGGTATCTGGATGAAATCTCTTCTCACACAAAATGCTGTCCCCTTTTATATAATCAGATTTAGCCGATTCTCTTGCTGCCGCCAAGAGTTCATAAATACTTACTTCCACCTCTTATCACCTCCCAAAAGACCAGAAAAAAGCAGACCTCTTAATCGAAGTCTGCTCCTGTCGGATATGGTAATCCTCTTTCTTCATATTTTTTATCGATATAATTTCGAATCCATTCCCTGTATTCTTCCGTTAATGCCAGTTCCTGAAATTCTAACAACCACTTTTCCCCTTTTGCTTCGTCATCAAGCCATCGATCTTCTATGCACTCCGGCTCATCTAACATTTTCATCATCGCTTCAAATGGCTCTTTTACATCATCACCAAATTCTTTCCATAAGGCGATTCCATAGTTCTCCAGTTCAAAAAATTCTGTCAGATATGTCAATCGTTCCATATCCCCCAATGTCATTCTTTTTTCACCTGACAATAATGCTCGATCTCTTTTGCCACATAGATTTAAAAATTTTCTCTTTTCCATCTCCACATCCATTATACTTTTACCTCTTCCTGTTAAAAATAATTCCTTATTACGAAACATTATAAAATTTAAATTCTTTAGAATCAATATATATATTTCTGTATTACGAATCTTTTTATTTTATAAGGGGAGTTCATCATTATGCAAAAGATTAGACCAGATATGGATATTGGTAAAAATATCCAAGCAATTCGATATAAAAACAATATGACTCAAGACCAAGTAGTTGCAAAATTAAATCTTATGGGTATCTCCATCACCAAAAGTACCTATGCCAAACTGGAAACAAATCGCATGAACATTAAGGCATCTGAATTAGTTGCACTTGCAAAACTCTTTCATACCGATATCAATGCTTTCTTTTCCGGCTTGCTATAGTTCGACATTCCCCGACTCCCTGTGTATATAATAGCATATTAAAAATAAGAACCAGTCTATATTCTTATCGGATATAAACCAGTTCTTTTTTCTTATCAAATAATATAAAAGTGACAGGGAATTCAGATTCTTATCTTCTGTCACTCATGTAATTATTATTCTATTTTAAATTTAATGAATTTACCCATTCTTGAATTTCTTTTTCAATGTTATTTTCTATATAAACGTCATACACATTTTTCCACATTATCTGTGTATACTGTTATTTTCAACCCCATAATTATAACTTGGTACACGCTATACACTACTATAAACTGTACTCCATTTTAGGAAATCCTAGAAGGATCTCGTCATAAGAACTCATATCCATCTCTTTATTCATAATCTCCGGTCTGTATTTCTTATCACTCATTTCCACACTGCTTCTGGATTTTTTATTCATCCAGTCAAGATCAGCCTTTGTATATGGAACTTTCGGCTCAATCTCAAATAAATCTGCTTTTGCTTCCTCTGCAATCATCTCTGCTACCTTTTTTGTTGTTCCGCTTGCACTGAAAAATGCCACTAATTTTTTACTCATAATAAAAGCTCCTTTCTTCGCAAATTTCTCGCATAAAAATAGATGTATAAGATTTGATTTTCTCTTATACATCTATTTTATACCTGATAATTTTATTATGTCTAATGCTTATATTGAATTCCATTCTATGCCTGAAAAGCATTTATTTCTTCTATCATTTTACTGACTGCCAGAGAATATGGAATATTTCGCCTCCATGCAATCACAGTACTTGTCGTGATTTCAGGAAAGATTCTTCTCTGTACAAGAATCTCCTCTCGCCAATATTTTGCAGCACCTTCGATGGATACCGGATATCCCAGTCCATTTGCCGCCATGACTCCTGCATTCGTTCCAAGATTACTTGTAAAAGCAATCTTCAGTTTCGAAAAGTCTTTTCCAAACCAATTGGCAAGTTCACTTTGAACATTCACTCTTTCTGGTAGAATCAATGGTTTTCCAATGAGATCTTCTTTTTTTATAAACTCCTTTTCGGCCAGTGGATCATCCGGTCTCATTCCAACACACCAGTGATCACAATCCGTAATCCGGATATAATCCAGCCCTTCGGTGTCCACCGGCTCCAGGAATAATGCAATGTCTACAAGTCCTTTGTTAATCATCTCATACACTGCATCTGTTGTTGCGGTATGCAATACAATCTGTACCAGCGGATACTTTTCTTTATATGTTTTACATATCTTCGCCAATATCTCCACTGCCGCAAATTCACCGCATCCAATGGTTATCGTACCCTCTACAACCTCTTCTTTTCCTTTCAGTTCCTCAATCGTCCTTTCCTCAAGATTAAGAATCTCCAGAGCTCGCCTTTTTAATAGAATCCCCTCATCAGTAAGTGAAACCTTCTTCCCACTTCGAATAAATAATGTTACTCCAAGCTTCTCTTCAAATGCCGCCATTTGTCTTGAAAGCGTTGGTTGTGTAATATACAATTGTTCTGCTGCTTTTGTAAAGCTCTGTTCTTTTGCTACTGTCAGAAAATAGCGTAATAGTCTTAATTCCATATTTTCATATTCCTGCTTTTTTGTTGTAACTATTCTATCATATTGCATCCTAAATATCATCTATATCTTTAATATAACATTTTACAGTCTTGAAACTTATTCCAAATGTCATTGCTATTTTTTCTATATCTATCATTCATTCCTCTTTGTTATCAGAGCTATTTCAATCATAATATTTTTTAAATACTACTCATTCTCCTCATATATCTTATTAACCTCGGCTTCATACACCGATTCAGTATGAGTATCAAATAGTACCCACTCCACCAGTTCAAAGCAATCCTGATTATCCTGTAAGAATCTGTTTACTGTATGTACTGCAATTTTTGCTGCCTGTTCAACTGGAAAACTATATGCTCCCGTTGATATAGAAGGAAATGCAATAGACCTGATTCCATTATCCATTGCCAGCTTCAATGAGTTAAAATAACAGTTAGCAAGAAGTTCCTCTTCTTTATTCTTGCCACCTTTCCATATCGGTCCCACAGTATGAATCACATACTTACATGGCAGATTATATGCCTTTGTAATTTTTACTCCTCCTGTTTCACATCCATGAAGTGTCCTACACTCTGCCAAAAGTTCCGGTCCTGCTGCTCTGTGAATCGCACCATCTACACCGCCTCCACCAAGAAGAGAGTTGTTTGCTGCATTCACGATTGCCTGTGCATCTGTTATTTTCGTAATATCGCCTTTTAGCGTCTTGATTAAGTACATTTTCTTCGCCTTGACATTGCTTTTGCTTTGACTTTTATAATTCATATTTGAAACAGTTTCATAGATTAACCTAACATGACTTGAATATATGTGCTTTCCAGATTCTTTTAGCCTTCTTTCAAATTCTGAAACAAGCATTTTTTTTAGATATAAACCATTTCCCATACCCATACCTATGTGTTTCATCTCTTTAGGTTCTTTTGTTATTGTATTCGGAAATCTTCTCCTTACTTCTACCTCTAGGTTTTCATTATGTATATAACTGAATCTATATAGCCACATAGCATTCCCATGAATTGTTATAATCGTAATCTCACCCGGACACCCCATTGCTCCAAGCTGAGCAAAAGTCCAAGCTATAATATCATATTCCGATATCTCATTAATATTCTGCATTGTTAAATAAATAGGTTTATTCGTTTTATTCTGTATCAATTTCTTTGCTCCTTACATTAATTTGTTTCTCTTAATATTCATAACAAATATCGGCTTAGATTTCACAATATCCATAATCACTTCTCTTTTTAGGTTAAAGGCTTTTCTTATATTTGTCAATGTTATCTCTTTCAATTCTTTTTAATAGAATCCCCTCATCAGTAAGCGAAACCTTCTTCCCACTTCGAATAAATAATGTTACTCCAAGCTTCTCTTCAAATGCCGCCATTTGTCTTGAAAGCGTTGGTTGTGTAATATACAATTGTTCTGCTGCTTTTGTAAAGCTCTGTTCTTTTGCTACTGTCAGAAAATAGCGTAATAGTCTTAATTCCATATTTTCATATTCCTGCTTTTTTGTTGTAACTATTCTATCATATTGCATCCTAAATATCATCTATATCTTTAATATAACATTTGTCCATATTAAAACCAAGGGTTGCGCAATCGTCAGCAATAAAATAATCTACCAGTTCTATGTAATTGATGTTCCGGCCACGGAACTTATCAAGCCGCTTAACGTCGAAATCATGTGTTTTTCTTATATCTGCCACTGGGGGCACCTCCTTCAATCATTAATAAATATTAGGTGTTTCAAAAATCACACGCTCTAAATAGGATTTTTTAGTAAACTTACAATCAGTTTTTGAAAATCTTGTTGCTTTTACTGAACCGATATGCCAGAACATTGATAACACCCTTGCCTTACTCCTTTATCTATGCCATATTTCCCGTGCTTCTCATATAGTTTAAATCATTCTACATAAACCTTCTATCTGCTAGGTGTTTCTCAACATGATTTTGTAAAAAAGTTTAAATCATTCTACATAAATCTTCTATCCACTCCCTGCGAATAATTGTTTCTAACCAGTGTTCCGGTATATTCTTATATCCGTAATATATTCCAGCCAATCCTCCTGCAATTGCCGCTGTCGTATCGGTATCATCCCCCAAGTTTACTGCTTTCAACACGCAATCTTTGAAATCTGATGTATTGAGCAGACACCATAGTACTGCTTCGATGGACTCTATCACATAGCCTCCGCTGTTTATCTGTTCTATCGGAATTTTACTTAATTCTTCCATATTTCTTATTCTGCTAAAATGCTCTAACTCTTTCTTGCTGTCATTATTCTGCTCATAAAATGAAAAAGATAAATCCACTGCATTTTGTAATAATTCCTCTAATGGCTTATTTCTCTTTGCAAGTTCCCTTACACAGTAAAAATAGATGCCACATGACATTTTGCTTCTTAAATGTGCATGTGTTAATGCCGACATCTTATGTACAATTTCTAAACATGTTTCGTCCTTTAATCCACATTCATCCTGCAAATACTTCAGATAAATACACACCGGAAGTATCCTCATCAGAGAACCATTTCCATTGCTGTTTTCTCTATCCTGACCACATGTAGCCACATTTTCAAATTGCTTATAATTATAAATTGCGAAACTACACGTAACCCCTTCATCAAACATCTCTCCTGCCGGTGTGAATTTGCCATTTTCTTCCCAATCCACAAAGTTATCCATAATCTTTTTCAAATTAATCCCATCGCTATGCAATGCAGATAGGGATGCCAATGCCATACTGCTGTCATCAGACCATGAGCCTGGCGGAACCGGATACGTTCCATAGCCTGTCATATCTACGACAGGGTGTTCCTGCATTTTCTCCCTGCTTGTAAACTCCACCGGAACTCCAAGAGCATCGCCTGTTACCAGCCCCATCATCCCGTCAAGATATAGTTTTTTACTTTTGACATAGTCAGATGTCCCTACATAATAGATTTTCTCATCTTCCAGTCTAATACATGCCAACTTTGCATTTTCCTGTACACTTCCCATCACACATCCGCAATCTATATCATAGAAAATGCAATCCAGGCTTTCATCATACATTCGATAAACACTGCCATTGTTATAAGGAAATTCCTCGTACTTTATTGTTGGTGTATGTCCGGCAATAATCATTCCATGCTCAATTCCACCACACATATATGCATCATCTCTGGCATGTAAATAAAAATCCTCGATACTTTCGTAAGATTCCTCTGTATCAACATGGTCAAGGCTTTCAATATATCCTGCATGAACAACGATACAAGTTCTCTTATTTATATCTATTTTATAGAAGTACGGCATTCTTTCAACTATTTTCGCCCAGTCACAAAGTAATGCAAATGAAACCAATTCCTCATTAATAAGCTTCCCGATTGTTCCATAATAATCAAAAAATATATTATTATTCTACTCGGCGAATTTTTGAACTGCTTTATACAGAGTTATGGAATCTTCAATACTATTCTCATCCAGTTCTGCCTCATCACATACATATTTCATTATGTGAATGTTTGTCAGGAACTCTTCATCGTGATTTCCTCTTACAAAAATCACGTTCTTAGGTGCATTGCTGATCCAACTCATCATTTCATAATTCTTTGCACCCCGGTCAATATAATCTCCAGCACAAATCAGCAAATCTCTGTCGCTAAAATGAATCTTTTCAAGCATCTGCTGAAATTCATCATAACATCCATGGATATCAGACATCACATATGTATTCATACTACAATCTCCTTCATATATTTCTTTATGTAATTTATCCGCTTGTTCCATTACATTTTCATAATCATCACACCATCGCCACTCTATACATTTTGTCATCCAACCCCATTCATCCAACTTACAATTTCCTGTTCTAGTTTCACATTATTTTTCAACATATATTCCATTATATCTACATATAATCCTTTATTGATAAGTCCCTGTGCTTTAGTCGTATCATTATCCTCAAGTTTTTTTGTATACTTTTCATATTTTTTCAACTCATTAATACTCATATATACAGGTTTAAAATTTATACCCGTTTTCTTTTTCAAATTCTCTAATATGAGAAATCCATCCGGATCGATATCACCAAAATGATACCACTCTTTTACATCATTTTGAGATGCAATAAGTTTTATCAGAGACTGTTTGGCTATGTTATGATATCCTGCTAAATATATAACAAAATAATCTTTTTCATATATTCGATTATAACTTGCCAGGTTTTCTACAGTCATTATTGCTGAATCACTTATCATAAAAGATTTAATCGTATTCAATTTATCCATCGGTAATGCAATCGGAATATCTGATGACAATTTATAACTATTGCCATCCTCAAATGTAATCTCTGCACAGCCTTTAAAATATACATACTTTGGATTTGAATATATATTTAATTCTTCCAGAATACTATGCTCTATTTCTTCCCTTTCTTCTTTTTCATTACCCTTTTCTTCCTCAATTTCTGAAATTAAGTCATTATAATTACCATATGTTTTTAAAACGTATAATAATTTATTTCTATATTCTTTCTCAAATATTTTTGTATCTCCAAATACAGCAATTGAAAGTTCTCTTTCTAAAATCATTTGTCTGTTAGAAAGTACAAATTCTAATAGTCTTAGTAGATTCTCTGCGACTTTTATTTTATATTTTGCCGTTTTACTGTTTTTAAGCAATTCTATCTGATGTGTGCAATAACAACTAATCAACTCATTCTTTCCAATCCATTCTTTATATAGATTTATCTCATTCTGAATTGCTAACTTTCTTGGCTCTCTTTTCATTAGAGTATATATTTTATCTAGTGAATCAACATTTAGAACAATCCTTGAAATTATTTTTTCTTTTCTTCTGATTGTTATATATTCTTCGTTTACAAGTTCTGATATATCTGTTTCGAATTCACTTTGCTCATCAATATCTGAATAATCTGAATCATAATCTTTATAGATATCCGTTGGTTTAATCATTATAGCACGTAGTTTTTCTGTAGAATCATAATTCTGTTTACTTCGTTCATATTTATCAAGTAATTTCTCTAATATTTTATTTTGATAATCTGAAAGTGTCATTTTATTCACCTTCTATCTCAGATGCTTCTACCAGGCCCTCAATCGCATAGGTGTATCTTCCTTTCGGAATTAAACCGATTGTAGATTGAATATATCTGCCTATACTGTTAATCTTTTCAGGTGGTGCAGCATATAGTACCTGAAAATCATTTTTTTCAAGATACTTTACCATCTGCTCAATTCTTTCTTTTGACAATGCTGAGAATGCCTCATCGATAAATGCAAGTCTTGCACAACACCTTTTTCTGTCATAACATTGCATAAGACTGGCAGCAAGAATAATAAAGTATGGTGTTTGTTTTTCTCCATTACTTGCTGAGCCCTGCTTATTTGAATAATTGGCTGTTACAATTTCGTCACCTTGTTTACTTGTAATCTTCATGTCATATGTAAAATACTTTCGATAATCTGTATATTCACTTTCATCTTCTTCTGCAAGAACTATATCAAGAAAATCCTTTAATTCTCTTTCAGCAGCCTCATCATCTTTAATTGAATTAAGATAAAATTCTGCATTATCAAGATAATTATGTAATCGTTTACAGATATCAAAAAACAATTTTCTTTCAGGACGTTCTTCCATCATAAACTTATAAGTATCTGCACCAAACGGAAGTTTTCTAAGTTCGATGTTAATCTGGTCAATTTCGCTTTTTGCTTCTCTGATTGCCTCGTCTAACTCTGCTACGAAGTCACCCACAAATGCACTTTGAAGCCTTTTACTTTGTTCTTCCAGTTTAATCTGAGCCTCTTCAATTTTAACATTTGCAAGTTTTCTATATTCATCTCGGTAATAATTGATGTAAGACACTCCTTTGAATAAACTATCACTGCCACTAATTCTGCAATAATCAAAATGCAGCTTTTCTAGTTCTTCTGCTGCATCATTCTTTTGTTTTTCCCAACTATCCACCGTTTTCTTGGTAATTACAGTTACACTATGTTGTTTTTGTCTTAGTTCTTCATACTCTTCAATTGCTGATATCCTATAAGTTTCTAATTGTTTTGCTTCTTCTTCGAAAATCTGATGCATATTTTTAGAACTAATTTTTCTCTCTTCAATATTACTTTCGTAATTTCTTATTTTTTCTTCTGAGCCACCAATTTCTTTCTGTAATTTTTCTTTATCTTTTTCAATCCTTTCCACTTCTTTCCTGGCCTTTTCCCTTTCCTCTAAAACGGCCATAAATGATGGGTCTTTCTTGTATTTTTCAATTTCTGCAGTTATATTTATCTGCTCCTCTTTCATTTTGTTTAATTCATCTGGAGCATCAAAATTATAATTATCTACTTTCCATTCAAAGCTAAGTTTATCCTTCTGTTGATTCTTTTCCTGAATATTTTCTGATAATAATTCAACATTTTTTCTCTTATTCTCAATCTCTTTCTTTGTCTCTTCTAATTGTTGCTTAATAGCATCCTGTCCTATAAAAAGTTTGGTTCTACTCATATCCATCTTACTAACAGCATAGCTTTTACTAAGCATTCCATTTGTCATTATTCCACCCAAAGGATAATCATGCAACTCTTCAATTGAGTCACACAGATGGATTCCATTCAGAAGATAATTAGCATATCTACGTGCATATACATTACTTATTTCTAACAAAGATGCTGCTGAATCTTTCTTTATTTCACTATCCGGTAATTTATCTGTAATAACCACTTTGCTCTTAAGTGCAGGATTTGCATTTACTATTTCTAATGCCTTTCCGCAATACTTACCATCAACAATAATATTAAATCTCTTATTTCCCAGAAAAGTTTCAATTGCTTTTCTCCATTTTGATTCCTTGATATCACTAATCAATTCAACAAAGAAACGTACATCAGTTGATATTCCCTGCTTTTTGAATTCTCTCTGAATAAGTTCCCTGGCATCTAAAAATACTTTTTCATATACAAATTGATTGCTTTCTAATTGTCTCTTCTGTTTTTCGAGTTCCGAAAGCTCTTCGTTTAATAAATTTCTTTGTTCTTTGAGCCTAAACTCATCATTTCTGATATTCTCTATTGTTTCACTCACAACCTTGGCAAATTGAATAAATGATTCTCTCTTGTTATTGGATGCAATTTCTTCATCTACAAGATTAATCAGGACATTAAATTTCTCTTTATCAACATCATATTTATTCAATACTGACAAGGCAGCAGAAATTTTTTCAGATAATTTAATAAGCTGTTCATAATTCTTCTCAACAACTTTAATTTTATTATTTATATTATCCAACTGTCGTTCTCTATCCTTAATAATCTCATCAATTCCCTGAAATGTATCACTATGCTCCGCCTTATCAAGTCTTTCTCTTGCCGCACTTAACTCATCTTTTATTATTTCTGATTGTTGTTCAAGTGTTTTTAATGCAGCATTCTCAATATCAGATTTATCAATAATTCTTCCTATATCTTCTTCAGACCTCTTCCATTCCTGATATAAGAATATTAATTTTCTTTTATTATAGTCATCACATTTCTGTTCATATATACGGGTTTGTTTCTCTATTTCTTCTAATTTATTCTTACTTAAACACATAGAGTTATATGCTTCCTGTATTGCATCATAATTTGCACGCTGCTCACGTAATGATGCTAAAGATGTCATCTCACCTGGTTCTAATACACATTCCTGAATAAATTTATCTATATTTTTCTGTGGATCAAATGCCATCATCTTAACAAGTTTTGAACGATATTTACTCACTGAACATCTAAGTCCAAGTGCTCTTATTACCTGCTCTGTTCCCTTATCTCTTCCCAAAAAATCTTTAGAACTGATTCTTTTTCCTTTTACCTGCAAGAGATTCTTTGGTGTTACACTTAACTTATTTCCATCAACTTTATAAAAATTTATATCTGCTAATCTGGCATTCCTTGCAATATGCCAGCTAGCCGGACGTAATTGTTCACTTACCATTTCAATGCAGACTAATGTAACAAAATAATCATTCTCTTCAGGTGAGAAAAATTCCATAGCAATATAACTTACTACATCCCCATCTCTCAAATATCTTGCTTTACCATCACTTTTTGTATCACCTCTTACATAAGCTGCTATGTTCCTGTCTCTATCTTTAGCTGCTATATTAAATTGGGTATTTCCGGTAAGAAGATAAGTGATTGCATCAAGAATTGTAGATTTTCCGGTTCCATTAACTCCCGTAATAAGTGATGAACCCTCAAGTTTTATATTAATGTGTGAAAATCTCGACCAATGTACAAGAAGTAACCCAGTCGCTGTCTTTCTATTCGCTTTCAAATTCCTCTACCTCCTCATCTTCGTCAATATCATCATCGCCTTTATTCTTCATCTTTTCAACGGCCCCAGCTACAAATTCTTTAAATCTCTCAATATCCAGTGCAAATTGTATTGATGGATATATTATAATCTTACAATCCGGTTCTCCAATCTTTCCTGATATATCCAAAATGCTAAATTTTGAGAATAATTTTAAAATATCTACCATTGTAGTTTTTCCATCAAACTCTTCCTTTAATCCGAATTTTTCAAGTTCGTTACGCAAATCAAATACAGATATAATAATCTGTTTCTTAAGACTTCCTAATCTTACATGGTCTAAATATAGAATCCAAAGACAACATAATACTATACTTTCGTTTTTCTTAAGTGGGAATCTGTTCGCCTGTATTTTTCCACTTTCACTAGTATTACCATCATTAACCAACATTACCACACCATTATCTTTGTCTACCACAATATCAAATCCCATTAACGAAAGATAATCACTAAATGCATCTTCATTTTTTGAAATAAAAAAATATATTTTTTTACTATCTTCATCACGCTCTCTCACAATAAAAGTTGTTTTTAAAAGTCTTCTGCAACTCCTCTGAAAAAGTTCCTTTTCCGATGATGAAAACATATCCCATGAATCAAATACCATTGTTATTCTCCTATTTTTTCTTTACATTGAATCGTCTAATTAATAGTCCATTACTCTCTATATATCCATCTTCAACAGATATATCATATCCATTCTCTTCTCCATATGTTACTGCCGAAATTGCCGCTAATAATTCATCTTTGTTACCCATAGGTATTTCATCTGCATGTAACTCTTGTTTATGTGCAATTAATTCCTGCATATATTGTTTCATTTTATCTTTAGAATATGGATTATATGCTTCTTGCTTCTGCTGCATCTTTGCTGCAAGAATGTCTTCCTCTGATAAAATTTCCACTTCACTTGTTGTTACTTTTCTAATTGATTTATTTTTTCTCGGATAGCGTACAGATGCTAAATCTATATACTCATTTCGATCTAATCTGAATAAATTTCTCATTTCTTCTGAAAGCTCATCTTTCATTTCAATTTCTGACATAGCATCTCTAAGTATCTTTATAAATTGCTCTACACTACCACGGCTATCTTTTCCATTGTTTCTTATAAATCTTATACGTCCCACCGCAATGTGCATATGCATATTTATCTTGTGCTTTATATCAGCCATAATCCTGTCGTAATCTTCTGATAGAAATCTTCTAGTCGCAGCAAGCATTTCATACACATAATTCTCCGCCTCGGATTCCTCTAATGATTCTTCAATTGCACAGCCAAGCACAATCGTTTCAAATTCTTCCTGATTACTTGTCATTTGGTCAAGCATATGTTTAATTTGATTTCTATATATATGAATATTTTGCTGTTTAGTAAGTCTTGCATATTCTTTTATAAAATCGCCATTACAATATGCTAGCAAATTTTCTGTAAGAGTCTCTAATGACACTTCCTTTAGCATTTCTTCAATTTTCTTGCGGATAAACGTCGATAATCTTTTAAGTGATTTTGATAATGCTTTTGCATTTTGAAAAACCGGTTTTATTGCATTGACATATGGATCATCTATCCATTGTTCTTTTCTCTGTAATGTATTAAAAATACTGTATATATATGTAGAGTATTCCACTTTCTCCGGTTTCTCAATATTTTTAAGAAACTCGGCAAGTGCAATCCCTGCTTCCGTCATTACAATGTATTTCTCATACGTAGAATCATCTGTTTCCTCAATAAGCCATCCAACATCAGGACTAATAAATTTTCGAATAAAATTGTTAGCAATATCTATAGGTTTAGAATCATCATTTTCTGTTTCATCATCGGATTTCAAATGATTTTCCAATATATATATTGCTAAATTGTCTCTAAGTACTTTCCTGCTTATACGATAGGAAACTTCCTTGTCATATTGATCATATATTTCTATTAGACAGGCTGCATTTGCAACATTATTACTTCCACTGGATAATGGATTAAAAAATCCACCTGGAACCATATCAAAAACATTATTCATATGCAATTTCTCTCATCTTTTTTCTTCCACATTTGGTTAACGTCCATTCATTAATAAAATAAGTATTCTTATCAGACATTAATTCATTATACATATTCTTTAATATAATTTTAGAATTCATGACACATTCATACAATTCTTCCGGCAGATACTCTAAAGAATCATATTCTCTATCTATATTCGCCAAATATTCCATTGTTTTTCTCGGAATTGCAGAATTCGAACACATCATTGATAGCGAATGTTTTAAATAATATAACTTTCCATAATAATCACTTGCTATATCTATCCATTTCGGCATAGCTATTTTATTATCTTGGTAATATTTTTCCAAACGAGACAGATACATTTGATATTCTGTTGGTCCACGCATAAATTACTCCTACTATTCCTTTCTTTTGATGGTACATTATATTTTCAGTCTTTCACAACATATTATCAACGTATACCTATTTAGCATAGACTGTTCCATAGATTCAAGTAACTTGAAATTATATTTACGCTACAAACATTCTTTATGTCGTAAATCAGAATTGATCAGTCAAATATAAAATTGACCACTTACTGGTCATTATAATATAAAAGCGACCACTTACAGGTCATTTACCGGTCATTATAATATAAAAGCGACCACTTACAGGTCAGTCTTCCACAAAAAGTGACCAGTTACTTATTCTTTTATTCTATAAAGCGTTTTTTTATTTTCACCAACTTTTTCTATTAAGCCATCCTTTATCATCTTATATAAAATGTTTCTTGCTCCAGTTCTGGAATTATAATTACAGATTTCCATTACCTTCTGTGTTGAAATACTTCCATTCCGTTCGATATAAACAAGTATCTTATTTTCTTTTGACATTTCTTTTACTACCTTGTATTCGTCATCCTCCTTTGTGTTTCTTATATCAGTAGCACCTGGAATGTATATCACTTGTCCAACTTCGAGCTTTAATGTTACTCTGTCACTACGCTCTGAGAAATCAAATTCTGGTTTCTTCCAGTTTTGTTCTGCCCATGCTGTCATAATCTTATCAACACCACTTCCTGCACGCTCACCAACATTTACAAAACCAAACATCTTTAAAATATTAGGATTTCGTGGGTCACTATTGCCACCTGCATAAAATTCCTCTTTTGTCACTCTAATAGTACCAGGATTTGAAATACTAAGTTCCTTGCCATTTTTAATAACAAGGATTCCTCGTCTGCCATAATAATTTGCATGTGCCAACGCATTCGCTAGTGCCTCTTCCAAGGCATCATGAACATCAACTCTGTCTATGCGATATCCATCCCTTCTATTCGCAAATGGAACTGCTACTTCATCATCCATTCTTGTACGCACTTTGGTGAAGAAATCATATATATTACCACTCCAGTCGCCTTCGTTAGAATGTATTCTAAACAACCAGCGTACTGATTTATCATCACATTCCTCACGATAATCCAGAAAATAATTTTGAAAAACCTCAGTAATATGATAAGCTTCTCCAAAAAATAATAGTCCGGCTATCGTTGGAGATAATGTACCATTCTTATTCTTTGCCACCGCTCTTAGTTTCATAAGGAACTCATCATTTTCAAGTGCATTCCACGGATGTCCACTGTGAAGTTGTTCAAAAACAATTCTGTAACCTTTTACCGTATCATGATTAAGCACATCCAACCCATATTCTTCCAACACCTCCACATCTCCAGATACATCTCTTTGATCTGCAAACATTGCCCGGACTGCCTCTTCTGTACATAGAAAGTCGCCTTCATAATCTCTCTTATAAGTACCTTTCATTGGATTAGTTCCAATATAAACCGGTTTATCATGCCTGTCTGCTGCCGGAATATCTATTCTAAGTATTTTTTTACCCTCTATCTCAATAACCTGTACATGATGATTCAATAGAATATTTTTAGATACTTTATTTTTATCGTTTAATGTACTCCAGAAATCCTTCTGATATTTAATAATCTGCTTGTCTGTCAATCCCTCAATCGAAAAAGAATCCCTATATTCCCTAATTCCCAGCAGAATTATTCCTCCATTGGTATTAGCAAAAGAAGAATATGTCTCCCATATGCTCTCAGGAATTCCACCAGTTGCCAACTTACATTCTCGCTCATGATTTTCGCCAAGATTTAATTTATTTAATATTTCCTGTTTCATCTATAAGGAAAACCTCCTACTTATGATTTATTCAATATTTCACTCAATGTACTTGCTATTACGTCACTCAAACAATCTCCTAAAACATTTTTCTCAAAATTTCTTGTAAACATAGTATACTTACAAGTACATTTTTTATCAATAGTTTACCATTATAATATGTACTATAGCCCTTTTTATAATTCTTATCAAGATTATATATTGAAACTATATCAATTTAGTCAACAATATTTTAAATTTGGTCATTTGTATATATTTTGACTAAATTAATCCTCAAAATTTACATTCATCCTCCGTTCCGGTTAATTCTGCCCATCTGGCTGACATAAATTTTGCATACATAATCGGATCAAGTCCATATGACCCTATAGCCCCTGATACATTAACTTCTATAAGATTTGTTGTTCCCTTATCTGTAACTCCAAAATCAATTGCATATGTGTTAATTCCTTCTTTATAATCTTCCACGCAACTTGCTATTGTATTTGCATCCGGAAACACTGACCAATCTCCTGCATAATGTCTTATATCTGCAATTTCTCCATATCTCACAAATACTCTATATTCAGAAACAAAATTTAATATTTCACTCACATACACTTCCTGATCCCCGTTTGTAGCTCCACAACCAATTAAATCCTTAACACCTCTTACAACACGTCCCTTAAATGATTTTCTTCTGACAGGCTTCACAAATACATTCCATAAATCAGGATTATTATTAATTGTATTAATAGTTGATTTCCATATTTTTCTTCCAAGATAACCAGAAATAGATTCAGGATAATCAATATCCGGAATTCTCACTCCAAAATCATATAATCTAGTTTCAATTGGTCCTGAATAACCAACTATAACATCATTTATCTCTGACTTTTTTAATGTATCATATGTTTCAAACTCAACTATTTCAAATCCCATTTCTCTAAATCCATATGCAGCATTAAAATGATCATAATCCAAAGGTAATCCTTTATTATTAACTTGTAAATATACTTTCATAATTTTCTCCTATAGTAACTCTTTAAAACTAAATTTCTAATTTCCAGGTGGCATAATCCTATCAACTGCCGGTAATTCATCAACATACTCTCTCATCTTTTTTCTTCCACATTTGATTAACGTCCATTCATTAATAAAATAAGCATTCTTACCAGACATTAATTCATTATACATATTCTTTAATATAGTTTTAGAATTCATGACATAATATCAACTTATATCTATTTTAGCATAGTCTATTCCATAAATTCAAGTAACTTAAAATTATATTTACGCTATAATTTTTTTATTATATCTAACAGAATATCTTGTTATTTATTTCACATCTTCTACATCATTTTTTCGCAATTCTCCACATTCTTTCACATTTTGGTCTTCCACATTTTTCTCCACTTCTTATTGACATCCCCAGCCACCTTACGTTATAATTTATATAAATAAACACGTTTATCAAAAGGAGGTAGCTATATGGATATTCAAGGATTATCACTTGCTTCAATTACCTTGTCTAGTGCAAATGTTAACACAGATATCGGAATGGCACTGTTAAGTAAATCTTTAGAAGCTACTGATGAGACGGGTGCAGCTATGATTGAAATGTTAGAGAAATCAGTTAATCCAATGGTTGGACAAAATATTGATATTCGTATCTAACAATCAGATAGTTTCTCTCGGAATTATTCTTAGAAGCATCTAAATTTATATTGTTTTTATACTGTTAACAAAAATATTAGCATCTATCAAGGTCATTTTTAAGATGACTTTGACAGATGCTAATTGTATTATGCGTTATAGTACAAAACGTGTTGATGACTAATCCCCACTATCAATTTTCCGTCTTGTAGCTCTGTATCATAATCATTTATGTTACAAGGTTTTCCTTCATATTTTACCACTCCGTATTACCTTACATTCTGATATTTCCAGTTAGTAAAACCGCAATTCTTTGCAGATTGATATACCGGTAAAATGATTGATTCTAATTCTCCCGCAAATTCAGTAAATTCAAGACCTTTTCGATAAATTCGATAGCGAATGTCATCATTATTGATATGTTCTTTCGCACATTTATCAAACTCTTTATGAACCGCATCATATTTCCATAGCATTTGGTAGGACTGATATTCCTGTCTGACAAGCTTCTCAAAATATGTATTCCAGTCTGGTAAATTGTTGCTCTTAGAACTGTTTATACTTTTCGTAGTCGGGTTTAGATTCCACATTTCATCATGTGCCACGTAAGACCATGGAACAAAATGGTCAATCGATAAGTCATTTTCCGTTAAAATATTGTCACCATATATTTCGTGGACAGGCTCTAATGATAATATCAACCTCCAATACTTCTTCACTCTTTCAAGGTTACGTTCATACGGTGGATACAACTTATCTGCAATTCCCGGCACACTTGGATTACGTTTCTGAATATACATAATCATTTTATATTCAAGCCAGCCTTTAATAATCTCCTGATTTTTTATGATATACTGCGCCCAGTCACTTTGAACAATTATCTTTGTGCTAAGACCATTCAATGCTTCAAAATAATAAATCAAACGATTCTCCTGATTAATTTTGGCAATAAGTCTGCTTTCACCAACATTCCATTCTTTGCCTTTCACATTTTCCATAAATGGCGATTGCAAACGATATGGAACATTATATGTCAATGCACGTTTTTTGCTAATAATCTCTTTATCCTGTGTATTTTTAAGGAAATCTATAATAACTGACTGCTTCTCGCATGATTTAAGAGCAGGATTCTTTATCCTAATTAAATTCACTATGCCCTCTAGTGCATCTTTAGGTCCAAGATTAAGATGATATTCCGTTACCATAAAATACGCATCTGCTATCATCTCGTCTACTAACTCCTCATATGTGAGTTCATATTTTCCCGCAGTTACTTTTGTGACAATTGCCTTAAACCAAAAGAACTTGTAGCACTCAGTGGTATTATCAAACAAACGTCCCAGATATTCTATATTCAGTTCTTCAGAATATGGTAATTGCATAATTTTTCGCCTTCTTTTAATTATAATTATTCACCATTTTTATCCATCCAGCTTCCATTCAAGCATCATACTATTAAATTCATAATATCATTTTATCCCCTTTTTTTCAATGTTTAATTAATAAGGTGCCAAAACCTGTCATTGAATAGCCACATACAATATACGTTTAATTCAATGAAGATTTTGACGCCATGATTACTCCTTAAATATTACTTTTTTAATTCCTGTTCTGATTTGAAATTCTATTGTCTCACCCCTAATCATTTTGCTAAAATACTACTTTTTAAAATGCTCTTTTGCAAATTCCATATCCTGCACAAGTTCAACCGTTCCAATATAATTTTCCTCTTTATCTCTTACTGCCATATAAGTGACTAACATTGAACGACCGCCTTTTTCCGTCCACACCTGAACACTGTCTCTTTTGTTATTTCTAAAATCTTCAATAATTGCACGTACCATTGGCTCGATTTTAGGTGGATGGCATGAGAACACTTCCCTGTCAATTGCCATGCCCGGACGTTTAAATACTTTTGGTCCCTCATTAAAAAATCTGTTAATATTATTGTCATCAATAAAGCTGATTTCAAGTGGAATTGTGTTAAGTAATGCCGTAAGCTGTTCAATTGTCATATGACCTCCCGGCATAACTATTTCTTCTTTAGAATATTCACTTTTATTAGCTGCTTTGGTTGATTTATTCTCTGCTTTATCCCATATTTCATTTTCCACACCAAAACATACTGCATAGTCCTTAGAATCGTTATATATTCCAATCCATTCATCTTCTGTGAAGTTTACAGCACAATTAGGAAAAAGAATATTCTGCTCCTTATAAATCATATCTTCTATACGTTTTAATACCGCCTCTAATCGCTGATTCCATTTTTCATTATGATTATCTTCTTTCATAAGGCTTGCAAATTCATCTCTGATTTCATCATCAACCGTCCACATTACATCAGACGGACCAGATATCCCATGTCTTACATTTAACTGTGGATAAATCAAATCACCTTTTTTAGCATAATGTATTGATACATCTCGAATTACTGCAAGTGCATTTATATCTTTTGTTTCATTATATTTATTGAGCAACTCAGTCAGTGCTTCATTTTCCTTTGTAAATGTATAAAGCGGATGACCGATAATTCTCTCAAGTCTTAATGCTTTTGTATGTTTGTCAGAATAATCCACACTTCCAAACATAACCGTTTTTGACTCAGCTTTCTCTTGTTCTTCCTGCATTTTTTCTTGTTTTTTTATCTGTTTTTCTCTCTGATTTTCTTCTGCTTCAACTGATTCTCTGACAGCTTTTTCGGCATTGGCTATCTTTTCTTCAATTGTTGCACCATGAAATAATGCTGCATGTATATCACAAAGTTTCTGTACTTCAGTAAGTGGTGTTCCCTCGCTTAATAACTCCTGTTCTGCTTTCATAATCTCAGATGCATCAACTTCACTGAATTTCTCCACAAAATCACTTCTGACACTTTCTAAACTCTCACCCTCTCCTAATCTTTTAAGATATTTTTTTAATAGTTCTGTACGGTTTTCTGTATTATTTTCTATAATATTTTTTATATTAGTTTTTGTATTATTTCTTACATTAGTATTAGTTTCTTTATTTCCATTCATAGTAGTTAATCTCCTTTTCAATAAATGTCTTATACATTTATTATACCCAGATTATGATAACTCTCTGTTGCATATCCAACATTTTTTAAGAATAAAAAATGTCGCTTGCGACATGCTCCGCCTGCGGCGGGTTGCTATAGCAACATTTTCTGCTCCTCCGCAGTGCGATCCTCGCAGAGCGTTTTTTACTTACCAGGGCAATTTCAACGAAATTTTCCTGGTAATAAATATCAAAAACAGCCAGACGATTGCGCCTGACTGTCTTTAATTACACCCTATTTTTCACACAACTACGATTCTTCCCTTTAATTACACCATAATTTTCACACAACTATGATTCTCCCCTTAATATCCCCATTTTCTCATAAATTCATCCATTAATGCCTCATTCTCTGCTAAGCGCTGCTGCACATCTGATAAAACTGCATCGCTCTGTCTATTTGCTCTTGCGACAAATTCCTCGTCGAATTCAAGACTGGCCGCACACTGTGCTAATGCTTTTGCATAGGCCTCATCGCAATTTTCAGGAAGTAAAATTCCTGTTGTGTTATAAGCTGATGTATAATAAGTGTCTATTCCTTCCATAAAAAAGTCCATATATCCCGGATCAAATATCGCTGTTGAAAGTGTAATTACTGCTTTTTTTCCTGTAGCTGTACTGCATGATGCAATCGCTATACTTTCAGGAAGCCCTAACGAAGCTAATTTTCCCTGATATGCATCACAACTCTTTATGGAAAAATTATTAAGACTTATAAATGTAGGATTCTGACCTATATACTGTTGAAATTCAATACATTCACTCCAGCAATCTAATATTCCTTTTGCAGTTTTTTCAAGACATACCGGCGCATGAGCAAATGTCTCGTCTCCTGTCCCTGTTATTGGTGCCCACTTCTGCCATGATGCTTTTGCCTCATATGATTTGAGAAAAGGCTCTAATTTACCATATTGGAATACCATCATACTCTCGTCCTGTGGATTGTAAATGTTATACCAGAAATATACACCATCTCCACCTGTCATTATATTCCAGCCCTTTGGTACTAATATTGAAAAGCCATCTCCTTTATAAGTCTCAAGTTGTAATGTGCTTTTATTATTCTTACTGCTGCCCTTTTTATTACTCTTCTTATCATTTGATTTGTCATTCTGACCACTATCATCACTATCTTTATCATTATTATCATCATTGCTATCATCATTATTGTCATAACCACCATTTGAATTATTATCCGTATCTTTATTTTTACCCTGATTAAATATATTATTTACCTTATTATCGTCTCCTAATCCTCCGACATCACTTTTCTTACCACCGCATGATGTAAATAATGTTAATGTTATTGCCATTGTAAGTATTAATGCTAACTTCTTTCCTGTTTTCCTCATATTGACCTCCATTCTTCTTAGCCAGCTCTAAACGACCATAGAATATCACTATATAATGTTTTAAGTTTCTCTGCTTCATCAGTTATTCCAGAATAATAGATTCTATATATAACTCCGTTAGAACCATCTGCACAACTTAATGAAAGAACTCTGTCCTTGCCTTCATAATTATATGAGATATCGACTGTTTTAAAATCATACCTGCCACTGTCAGCCCTGGATATCTCGCTGACTGTATACTTGATATCAGAATTGTCTTCTTTCAGAAGTTTTACGAACTGCTGCATATAATCATCGGCTGAATTAACGCTCTCAGTACTGGTATTAGTTATTTCCACCATAATAAATGAATCATCTGACAATTCCAATCGAATAATGCCACCCATATCCTCAGGTTTTTTATCTGTGATTCCTGTTCTATATAAGAATGATATCTTATTAGTTGTATCTGAATATTTCTGATATGACGGCATATCCTGTGGCTCACTGTCTATACTGAAACTGCTTATGCACTGCTCGGCTGCCTTTGTATATTTATCTTCATTAGAAACTGCATAATATAAAATATAACAGCCTGCATTTGAACTATTCTTTGAACCATTTATCAGATATAGCTTTCCACTTCCCTTAAATCCATCAGTTTCAATCTGTATAGGAAATCCATAAGCCAGATAATTGCCAAGTTGTTCTTCTGAACCATTATTTATTGTGACTTTGTCTACACCTAATTGGCTTTGCAGCAGTCCATCTACTTCTGCTATCCTGTTTACAAAATCATCTGCATCATATATGGCAGCCCCCGTAGCATCGCTGTTCTGATATGAAGCAAACAGAATAATATTGTCGCTCTGGCCGTATAGACCTATTGGTATCTCCTGCATTTGCAAATCCGCAGGGACAGACATTGAGATACCTATTTTATCATTAGAAATGGAACTGAAATCTTTATATTCTAGGGTATCTGATGTATTATTGCTATCATTATTACCACTATTATTTCGGTTAGAATATGCTTTGCTGTCAAAACAGAAGCTCTTTATGATGCCAGCTAAGACTTCGTCCTCACTTCCTGTATGGTTACTCTTAATCGTGTATTGAACACTGCAATTCTTATATATCTCTATATATCTGTCGATTACATATGTTGAACCCTCACTTTTTATCTCGGCTCTTAACATATAAAGTGTCTTATCTCCAATATGTACCTGTGAAATCTTCTTAAATGAAGCTTTCTTATATGACTTTTTCACCATTTTCTTATAATCCCTAAAATATTTCTCAGGCTTTATCTTGCCCTTGGAATAATAAATCATAATATATGGTGGTTCGCCCTCTTCAACTGTGTACAGGTAAATGTTCGAATTATCTTCGACTAACTCAGCCTCTGCATTATATACAAATGAATAATTATCATCAGCATTCCCATATACTTTAGTATCATCAGAAATATTTATATCCTCATTACTGGTATTCTTGCTGTTAATCACGAAATCTCTCTCATTAAATGTCACTAAGCAAAATATCGTAACACCTGTAGCTATTGCTACAATTATGAAGATTATTATTAATATCCATATTAGTTTTTTATGCTTTTTCAAATGCCTTCACCTCCTAACTTACATCATCTAAATTTGTTGTTTTACCATTTTCTATTTCAACAGCAACCAGATAATCTGTTCCCGAAGCCCAGCCTGACCTCTGATATCCGTAATTCTGTACGCCCTCCTCTGTCACATGTCCATATATAAATGCATATCGCCCAGCAGGAATTAATACGGAAATTCTTCCATTTACATCAGGACATACTGAACTTTCATATGTAAGACTTCCATCACTTGCAACCGAATATACTCCAACGAAATCACAACCCTGTGCAAGTTCATCTGATACTTTAATTTCGAGTCTGCCACAACCTGATTTCTTTGTATCATATGCATTACTGTTTCTGTCACCTAACAGACCTGCTGCCTCAAATAATTCAGTAATTTTATCAGAATACTTATCTAAACCATTTATCTTGGCACTAAATAATAAGCACGCATAGACATCATCATAATCTGAAAGCGGTGTAATTAATTCTATCGATGTGTACCATAATTTACTCTCATCTGAAAGACTCATTCCATCTTTATATAACCGGTATGCAATATGCGATAATAATGAATTGTTCTGATGCACACTTCCGTTATCATTATATTGATGTGGTGTAATTACATTTGCACCATAATACTCATCACCCACATATGCAGGCTGTTTATACAGATTAGGATTACTCATAGAACGTAGTGTTTCTCCACTGTTCTCGGCTAATTTCCAAGAACCGTCAGTTGTTGCATTTGCTCGCATTTCCATTATATTTCCCATAATATCACTGTATGCTTCGTTAATTGCACCCGTCTCATTTGCATATTTAGTTCCCTGCATAGAACTTCTGGTTACTCCATGGGTATACTCATGACCTACTACGTCAAGTGCCTCTCCATATCTGTTTGCCTGACTACTTCCAAAACACGCCCAGCCATTATTCACACCATAAAAGCACGCATTATTCTCAGCCTCGCCTTTCTCATTACACATATTTACAGTAATAAGTATAGGGGTTTCAAAACCATCTATTGACCTAATATTCATATCAGCATAATAATCATAAGCACGAATGTAGTTATAATATGTTATCAGATAATTATCATCCCAACCGTTGTTATCATCTGATGTTATGAAATCTAATCTGCCATTGTCATAATTAAATGCAGCATAATCCGATACCATAATTTTTCTGTCAATATCCGCCAGATAATATTTACCGTCCTGCGAATTATATGCTGTAGGTACTGTGATTTCTAAGGAACTTCCATCATATAACTTAACCTTTCCTGTATAGGTACCAGCCTGAAGATTCTTAAAATAATCCTCTGTCTTGTATGCATCATCTATTGCCGAACCTATCGAGGAAGTTGGAACCGATGTCAGATATTCGCCTGCATATGTTACAAAATGTTCAATATATGGCATGTCAAATGAAACTGATTGTTCAGGATTAGATGTATATACAACCATACATTCAACTGTTCTGGTGTTAAATGTAACTGCTGACTTCTGCGTATAGTCTGTATAATATTTAAAATCTATATCAGGATATTGCTTCTTAACTATACTTTCCGCCTGCGCTGCACTTATAAATGTCTTTTCTTCTGCAATACCCACATCCGGTGTAAATGAACACGACAATCCCGCCGCATATCCCTCCGGGTCAACAATAACTTTTAAGGTTGCATATTGTAATGTAAGTCCACCGTATTTCTGTTGAAATGTATAATATGTATATCCTTTACTATCCTGCTCACCAAATACGCAGAAGAATTCAGAACCCGCTGACAATCCAATTAATGAAGCCACTCCGTTTAATGATTCAACTGCATCTTCGTAGTCATTTATTTTCTCATCATAGTATTTGCCAACTAACGTAGTAACATAATTCTCGTCACTATATACAAATACTGCCTTATTATCATTCATTTTCTGAATATCTGTCTCGGTAAGCTGTACAGTATCATTATATTGCTTATCTACTGTATGCTTAGTCTCTTCTGTACTCAATGTATGTTTGGGATATTCTTTATCTTCACATCCTGCTAGCAATATAAGCATTACAGACATTACTATAGCTAGAACTCTCTTCTTCATTAATTAACACCTCCATTGCCATAATTACTAACATTATTATCTTGATTTTCATAATTACCCGCTTCATCTATAGACCAGTCATAGAAAAATGCATCATAACTATATCTGTCTCCCATAATTTCTTCTATAGGAAGTATTTTATAATCTTTCGTGATTACGCTCGCAGAACATATATTTCTCACATCCTCATAATAATTACTTAGAAGTTCTATCTTTCTTAATTTCATATGATGCATACTTCCATAACAAGGAAGATACTGTGCATACGAACCATCCTGATTCTTATATGTATCTTTATCAGGTGTTAATACAGGTTTTCTGGCATATATAATTTCATAAAACGCACAATTCGTCATGACAATATTACTGTTAAATAATCTTATCGGTGTCTCATTTCCCATAGCTGACGTATCTATGTCATATCCGATAAATTCTCTCCATTCTCCATCAAAATATATTCTCCCTGCACTATTTTCATCATAAAAATTTTTTTTTGGTTCCACCATACTAATCTTTCCATTCATAAATACAATATAAGGAGTTGTATCATGATAATATTTATCCAGGTTCATATAGGCTTCTGTACAATCTTCAAGTGTTTTGCCATCTGACTGATACCTATATACTTTTGCAAACATAGGATATTGGGCTGTATCTATCTGTTTTGTCGTAAATGGACCTGCTGCTGAAGTCGAGGTTAATTTATAATTATGATGATTCCTATACTCCACTTCTAAACCCTGACCATCATATTCTAATTTACTGCTTATAATTTCGCCATCTTCCGGAAGTGTTCCTACTAATCTGCAATTTTGCCCATTTGACAGCTTCGCCTCTAGATTCACTTCATAAATCTTGCCATCTGAAATCATATTGTAATTAGAATTTGTATACTTATAGAATGCTGAACTTCCAAAAACAGAATTGGTATCAACGATTCCCTCTCCCCCTGTAAATGTAGGATAATCTGACTTATCAAAATCGATTCCACGTTGTTTCAATAATTCCTGCTCAATATTAACAGGCTCGGTATCTGTTTTAGAATCCATATTATCAGTACCTTTTTTATTCGTACCACTGTTACCTGTATCTTTATCACTATTATCTGTGTCGTTGTCATTCGAATCTATATCTGTATCTGAAGATTTATTATCTTTATTTGAATCTTTTGTCAGATTGCTAACCCTGTTTTTACCCCTATTACCTGCTCCTTTATTACTCTTATTTTCTCCACATCCTGACATTAACATCACTACTGCAATATTAACTATCAATACACTTATAATTTTTTTTCTTAACTTGTAACTAGCATTATTCATAGGCATCTCCAATCTTCACTTTTAACGTTCCGATAAGTTCATATTATGTAATTTTGTGAACTGTTTTGAGATATTATATTTTATTTTCCTGATAATTTTAATGTTACAAATGTCTCTTTTTTATTTTTTTCGCGATTTTTGAGATATTTTACACAACTTTGAGAAAGAATATTGTAAGACATACGCTACGCCACTTTTGTGTAGCTCTATATGACATTTTGTATACAAATACGTGCATATTCTCTCAGAGCGTTTTTGTATATAAATTGCAATGGAATTTTTTATCTAAAAAAGACATATAGAAAAACTTTAAGCTCTTCTATATGTCTTAAAATCTGAGTTGAAATTCTCTTCTTGCATACTCCAATAATATATTCTAATAAATTTATTTCTCTAAATATTTCTCTAATTCTTCTACTAACTCAAACATTCCCGTAGCTGAAACCATAGCAGACGGTGCATATATTTTCGCTGATACATATTCATCATATATTCTTTTGCACGTCTTTTGGCATACTCTAGTGAGCCTAATTCCATTAACATATCGAACAAGTCCTCTCTAACCTTCGAATATTCAAAATTCTTAATATCACTTTTCTTCTTCGGCTTTAAACTCACTCTTTAATCTCCCAATTTACTATTCTCTTAAGATATGGGTCCGCACCATATCTGCCCTCTAAATACTGTTTGCTATATATTTCTTCTACGTGTCCCTCATCATCATATTCTATTCGTATATCTACACTACTTAACTCATCGCATAGATATACACCCTCTTCATCTATTTCGAAAATCGCATCAAATTCGCCGTTATCATCTTCAATATATAAATTTTCCTCATAAATCATATCTTTCAACTGTAAATAGATACTATGTTAATTGTATCACTATTTAACAATACATTTCAAAGGCAGATTTGTACAAAATTTATCATCTTCTATATAGTATTAATCCCTATATGTATCCTCAAGCTCTGTTGTAAAGAATTTGAAATAGTCGTCATCACTCTCTTTAATGAATTTTTACATACATAATTATTTTTAAGTTCTTGTATGTTTTTATTATAAATGGTATTCTTATTCTATAATTCAGAGCTTTTTATATATAAGCATTGAATGAACTCAAATAATCAAAAAAGCCGAATTAAAATAACATACAAAAGAAATGAGGTAATTATGAGTATTAAAAGTATTTTCTATAAACAACGTGAGAAATTCGAAAAGCAGGCTGATAAAAGAGACTTAGAATTTAACTTTCCGGACAACATACTTGAATATAAAGACATTTCTTATTCAAATGATGGGCTCAAAGAACATAGATTAGATATATTTCGTCCAAAAGATATGGAAAATGCCATTCTCCCTGTAATTGTTAATATCCATGGTGGAGGACTTATTATGGGAAATAAGGAATTTAACAGATTCTTCTGTGCAAGACTTAGTTCAATGGGTTTCCTGGTATTTAGTGTTGAATATCGTCTTGTCCCCGATTGTATGATTTATGAACAATTATCAGATATCACTATGGCAATGAATTTCATATCCGATAACATAGCACTATACAATGGCGATACTGAACATATTTATGCTGTCGGCGACAGTGGTGGTGCATGTCTGCTTACATATCATACTGCTGTTGATAATTGCGAGAACGTTGCTAATGCGGCAAATGTAGAACCATCTCATCTTAAAATCAATGCTCTTGGTCTTATAAGTGGTATGTTTTATACAACACGTTTTGACCAGATAGGCTTGTTCTTACCTAAATATGTCTTTGGTAAGAATTATAAAAAAGGAAATTTTGCCAAATATGTTAATCCAGAACACAAGGATATAGTAACTTCATTGCCACCTTGTTTTCTGGTAACAAGTACTAATGACAATCTTTCACACTATACATTAGATTACGAAAAAGTCCTTACTAAATATAATGTTCCACATAAGTTATTGAATTTTTCTGAGGATTCAAAACTAACACATGCCTTTAGCGTTTTCTATCCTTTCTTAGATGAGAGTACAGCGACTATTGAAAAAATGGTGAATTTTCTAAGAAAATACTGATAAAATTCAACTTCAAAACAACGCACAATAAGATGTACATCTATGATTATGGTGTCAAAATTCACTCTAAGAACTACCACACATAAAAATATCCAGAGGCAGATCTGTCTCCGGATATTTTTATGTGTGCGAGGTGCTACACACCTTTTGATACCCTGTTTTTTAATATTTATGTTTGTAATCTCTATTTTTATTCAAATGGAACTACTGCTCCATCGTATGTTTCATTGATGTATTCTTTGATTTCATCTGATTTTAATACTTCAACTAATGCTTTGATAGAATCTTTATTTTCATTGCCTTCTTTAACTGCTATTATATTTACATATGTCTGTGCTGCTTCTGAATCTGCTTTTTCACTTGCAATTGAATCTTTTCCTACTGAAAAGCCTGCCTGAAGTGCATAGTTACCATTCAACACAACAAATGCTGTTTCATCAACAACTCTTGCTACCTGTGCAGCTTCAAGCTCTACAATTTTAACATCATATGGGTTATCAACAATATCATTAACTGTCGCTTCAAGGCCTACACCATCTTTTAACTTGATAATTCCGTTATCCTGTAATAACTGTAATGCTCTTGCTTCATTTGTCGTATCATTAGGAACTGCGATTGAATCACCTTTTGCTATATCATCTAAAGATTTCTTCTTACCCGGATAGATTCCAAATGGCTCATAATGTATTCCGCCTGCATTTACAAGGTGTGTACCTTTTTCTTTATTAAATGATTCTAAATATGGAATGTGCTGGAAGTAATTTGCATCAAATTCCCCACTCTCTACAACCTGGTTTGGTTGAACATAATCATCGAATACTTTAATCTCTAATTTGTATCCCTTCTTCTCTAATAATGGTTTAGCTTTCTCTAATATTTCAGCATGTGGTGTTGCTGATGCTGCGATTTTAATTGTTTTATCATCTTTCTTAGATTTTCCGCAGCCTGTTAATGAGCTTGCTAATATTACACCTGTTAATGTTACTGCTAAAATTTTCTTAAATGTCTTTCTCATATTCTTGTCCTCTTCTTTCTCTATTTATTTTATATAAAGACTTATCAAATAAGTCTTATAAACTATTAAACTGCTAATTGTAATAAATTATATTTCTAGGTTATGTCTGACTTTATTTTATTAAAGTTCTGCTTTGTATTTATCATCTAATTATTTACGTTTATCAAGGCGATTTGCTATTAACATTCCGATTGACTGGAATATCTGAACTAATACTACAAGTAATACTACTGTAACAATCATAATGTCTGTCTGATATCTGTAATAACCATATCTTACTGCGATATCTCCAAGTCCGCCACCACCCACAGTTCCTGCCATAGCTGAGTATCCAAGTATTGTACCGATTGCTATCGTTGCGCCTGTAATAATAGATGTTCTTGCTTCTACTAAAAGCACTTTTACTATAATTCTGAATGTTGAAGCACCCATAGATCTTGCTGCTTCTATAACACCTGCATCTACTTCTTTTAATGAAGATTCAACCATTCTGGCTATAAACGGAATAGCTGCGGCTACAAGCGGAACTATTGTAGCTGTTGAACCATAACTTTGTCCTAATAAAAGTCTTGTAAATGGTATCAGTAATATTAACAGAATTAAGAACGGAATACTTCTTACGATGTTAGCAATTATATCTAATACTTTGTATATTACTGCATTCGGTTTTAATCCATCCTTGCCTGTTACACATAGTAACACGCCCATTGGTAAACCAATCAGATATCCAAAGAATGTAGAAACTAATGTCATATAAAGTGTTTCATAAATTCCTTGTTTTATCATTTCTATAACTTCCGGAGTAAACATCTTAAGCACCCTCCTTCCACTTTTCGTCAATGACTTCTAATTCTATATTTCGTTCTTTCAGATATTCCTGTATCTCTGAAAGTCTTGTGAAATTCTTCTGAAATTCAAGAATCATTTCACCTTTTGCCACACCACCAACATTTTTAGTTGATGCTTTTAGAATATTGACTGGTTCATTGAATTTAAGAATCATATTTGCAATTACAGGCTCAAATGCCGAATTTTCCGAATAAACAATTCTTACTCTTGTTCCATTCTGTATGCTGTCTACCACATCATAACTTTCTTTATCTGATAAGCAATCACTGTCTGTGCTCAGAAGTTCTTTAGCAACATCGGACTTAGGATGATTGAATATTTCAACCGTATCGCCCTGCTCTACGATTACTCCCTGTTTCATAATTGCCAATTTAGTACATATCTCTCTGACAACTGACATCTGATGCGTAATGATTATTATTGTTATTCCAAATTCTTTATTAATCTTCTTAAGCAATTCTAATATAGAAGATGTTGTCTGTGGGTCTAATGCACTTGTTGCCTCATCACAAAGAAGTATCTTCGGATTAGTCGCTAATGCTCTTGCAATTGCAACTCTCTGCTTCTGTCCTCCTGAAAGCTGTGCCGGATATGCTTTAGCCTTTTCTGAAAGTCCTACTATATCAAGAAGTTCTTCTGCTCTTTTTTTCGCTGCTTTCTTAGAAGTGCCTTGTATATATAAAGGAAAACAAATGTTGTCAATTACTGTTTTCTGCATTAAAAGATTAAAATGTTGGAAAATCATTCCAATGTTTTCTCTTTTCTTTCTAAGCTGTCGGCCTGATAAAGAAGATAATTCCTGTCCCTGGACTTTAACTGTTCCTTTAGTTGGACGTTCCAAATAATTCATACATCGGACAAGTGTACTTTTTCCTGCACCGGACATTCCGATTATTCCAAAGATTTCTCCTGCTTCTATAGAAAGACTTACATCATTTAAAGCATGTACTTCCCCGCCTTTTGTCTTAAAGGTTTTATATAAATTCTCTATTAAAATCTCAGACATTTCTTTACCTCCATTTCATTCATTTTTCATATTTCATCATTATAAATCTATGGGAATGTTTATTATTACTATTCCTATATGTTTTATATGATATCTTATGCTTAGTGATTTTACATTGAACAGCACTAATTGTCAACTATATTTTCTGATTTGTATAATATGTATTTCCTATGGTTTGTTATAGTTTAAAACTATAACGCTGTGTAATCGCCTGCTATCTCTTCCTCAAACTGCATAAATTGTCTCGATAGTGTCGGTTCTGTAATATGTCATTGTCTATATAGACGTTAAAATATTTATTATATCTATAATTCTAAATATTTTTTGTTTGCAAGTATGTACGCATTATTTGCAGCCTGGTATTTACTGCTGTTGTATTCGCTCTTTATTTCATAACTTTCTATCTCACTTGCTAATAACGATTTCAGATTTAAATAACAGAACCTTTGAAAAAGATTCCTAACAAATTAAAAGCCTGTATGTCAATTAAAGACAATACAGGCTTTTAATCTAAGTACCTATTGAAATAAATATATACTAATTTTAGAATGTTGCATTAAAAAGTACAAATATATAACCTAAACCGCTAAGAGCTATCCATAAAATTGAAAACCAAAAAAATGCATTCCTGAAAGTTGATTCTAACTGCACATAACATAATGGATTCCTGCTATTAACTTTAAGCTTATAAACCTCTCCTATATACGGAATATGTGTATTAGTATACACGTTATTCATTAAAATATATTTATGTCCATTTTTACATCTGGTATATAAAATAGGTCTATATACTCTGGTAGAATGTCCACTGCCGACACGTTTTCTGCTAATACGTGAATCAACCTCAACACATACGGCATCAACAGTTTCATCATAATAACCCGATTTCTGTTGTAGTTGCTGTTCAATAACAATGTAAAACATACATATTCCGATACACGGAAATAATAAAACAGCATCTAATGCAAGAATATCAGACCATTGAGGACCATATTTAATATATGAAATTATATTTCCAATAGCAAAAACAGTTAAAACCGTAAGCAAAGCATATTTTACACATAATACTTTAGGCCTTTCATTAACTGATGGAGCAGTTAAACAATACGACCGCTGGGTTTTAAAACTTTTTTTCCCTGTGAGATTAAGGTATAGGTCAATATTTTGTGACGGAATCTCATTCTGTAGAAAATCAGGGTTAATTATGAAAATAGACATTTTGTATTTTGTGAAAGTATCCAATATAATAGCAGACATAAGTGCTAGAACAAACATTACCGGACCGACACCAGTAAGAATATATTCCACATTCCCACCACATATCGCACCTATAGCTATAAGTACCATCGACAGAATACCTATAGATATAATGGTCACTCCCGGAATATTTAATCTCTTATACTTATTTTGTCTTTTTTGTGAATTGCTAAGAGAATTATTATAATTCACTGCTTCATTCCAAAAATCATCAAGATAAATAGTTGCATCCTCATCTGGTGGAACTGTCTGCTGAGAGTTATTTGTAGAATTATTCAGGTTATTTGATGTGCTATTAAATGTATTAACAGAATTTGTACAATCAAGAGTCTCAAAAGAGTCAACTGAGTTTAAATTATCGAAAATTTTAAATGAATCAATAGAATCTGAATCATCTGACAACGTCTCTGAAACTTTATTGTCATCTAATTCATCTACAGTAGAATTATAAGAAGTCTGGTTTTCTGAATTATCTGTTGTATTATTTGCCTTATCGTAGGAGTTACTATAATTCTCATCATAGAAGCTGCTATAATCATATGTAGAATAGGTATAGTCTTTAAATGAACCACCATAAGTACCAGATGAATTATCATTATTTTCTGTGGTTTCACTTTCTGTACCTGTTAAATCAGTTTTATCATTTTCATTATACATTTGTATATAAGTCTCCATTTCATAACATTTATATTAAAATTATAAACCATATTTCATAAAAATAAAGTGTTATTATACAGATAATAGAATAGTTAATGTTTCCCTTATGGAATATTATACTCACAAAAAACTCCAGACCACATTCTTATTGAACATAATCTGGAGTTTAATAATCTAATTAAATATTAACTTCTAATTAGGAATTGATTATTTATTTGTGATAGCTGCCTGTGCTGCTGCTAATCTTGCAATTGGTACACGGAATGGTGAGCAAGATACATAATCAAGACCAATCTTATGGCAGAATTCAACTGATGAAGGATCTCCACCATGTTCTCCACAGATACCAACGTGAAGTTTTGGATTAACTGGTTTACCAAGTTTGATAGCTGTTTCCATTAACTTACCAACACCTGTCTGGTCAAGTTTAGCAAATGGATCATTTTCAAAAATCTTTTTATCATAATAAGCATCTAAGAACTTACCAGCATCATCTCTTGAGAATCCAAATGTCATCTGTGTTAAATCGTTTGTACCGAAGCAGAAGAAGTCAGCTTCCTTAGCGATTTCATCAGCTGTAAGAGCTGCTCTAGGAATTTCGATCATTGTACCTACTTCGTATTCAAGAGTAACACCTGCTGCTTTAATCTCAGCATCTGCTGTCTCAACAACAACTTTCTTAACATATTTTAATTCCTTAACTTCACAAACAAGTGGAATCATAATTTCAGGTTTAACATTCCAATCTGGATGTGCCTGTTTAACTTCGATAGCTGCACGGATAACAGCTTTTGTCTGCATCTTAGCAATTTCAGGATATGTTACTGCAAGACGGCATCCTCTGTGACCCATCATTGGGTTAAATTCATGAAGTGAAGCGATAATAGCTTTGATGTCTTCTACTGATTTACCCTGAGCATCTGCAAGTTTCTTGATATCTCCTTCTTCTGTTGGAACGAATTCATGAAGAGGTGGATCAAGGAATCTGATTGTAACTGGGTTACCTTCAAGTGCTTCATAGAGAGCCTTGAAATCTCCCTGCTGATATGGAAGAATCTTATCAAGAGCTGCTTCTCTTTCTTCTACTGTATCTGAACAAATCATTTCTCTGAATGCTGCAATTCTGTCTTCTTCGAAGAACATATGCTCTGTACGGCAAAGACCGATACCTTCTGCACCAAGTTCACGAGCTTTCTTAGCATCTGCTGGTGTATCTGCATTAGTTCTAACTTTAAGTGTTCTGTACTTATCTGCCCAAGCCATAACACGTCCGAACTCACCTGCGATTTCAGCATCTTTAGTTGGGATAATACCTGCATAAATGTTACCTGTTGTACCATCGATAGAGATTTCTGATCCTTCTGTAAATGTCTGACCAGCTAATGTGAATTTCTTATTTTCTTCATCCATATTGATGTCGCCACAACCAGATACACAGCATGTACCCATACCACGAGCAACAACAGCAGCATGTGATGTCATACCACCACGAACTGTTAAGATACCCTGAGCAGCTTTCATACCTGTGATATCTTCTGGAGATGTTTCAAGACGAACAAGAACTACTTTTTCTCCTCTTGCAGCCCATTCTTCTGCATCAGCAGCTGTAAATACAACTTTACCACAAGCAGCACCTGGTGAAGCACCAAGACCTTTTCCAAGTGGTGTAGCAGCCTTAAGTGCAGCAACATCAAACTGTGGATGTAATAATGTATCTAAGTTACGTGGATCAATCATTAATACAGCTTCTTCTTCTGTCTTATGTCCTTCATCAACAAGGTCACAAGCAATCTTTAATGCAGCTGGAGCTGTTCTCTTACCATTTCTACACTGTAACATATATAATTTCTTATTTTCAACTGTGAATTCCATATCCTGCATATCATGGTAGTGATTCTCAAGGATATCACATACTTTGATGAAGTCAGCATATGCTTCTGGGAATTCCTGTTCCATCTGAGCGATAGGCATTGGTGTACGAACACCTGCAACTACGTCTTCACCCTGTGCATTGATAAGGAACTCACCCATAAGTTTGTTCTCACCTGTAGCAGGATCACGAGTAAATGCAACACCTGTACCAGATTCATTATTTAAGTTACCGAATACCATAGGCATTACGTTAACTGCTGTACCCCAAGAATAAGGAATATCATTATCTCTTCTGTATACGTTAGCACGTGGATTATCCCATGATTTAAATACAGCTTCGATAGCTAATTTTAACTGTTCTACTGGATCTGAAGGGAAATCTTCACCTAACTGTTTCTTGTATTCAGCTTTGAACTGCTGTGCTAATTCTTTAAGATCATCTGCTGTAAGATCTACGTCGTATTTAACACCTTTCTTTTCCTTCATCTCATCAATAAGCTGTTCGAAGTATTTCTTACCAACTTCCATAACAACGTCTGAGAACATCTGAATAAATCTTCTGTATGAATCATATACGAAACGAGCAAATGCTGGATCATCATTACCTTTGATCATAGCTTCTACTACTTCGTCATTAAGACCAAGGTTAAGAATTGTATCCATCATACCTGGCATAGATGCTCTTGCACCAGAACGAACTGATACAAGAAGTGGGTTCTGAAGATCACCGAATTTCTTTCCGTTTACTTCTTCCATCCACTTAACTCCGTCCATAGTCTGTGCCATGATTTCGTCATTGATTTTTCTACCATCTTCATAGTACTGTGTACAAGCTTCTGTTGTGATTGTGAAGCCCTGAGGTACTGGAAGCCCGATTTCTGTCATTTCTGCAAGGTTAGCGCCCTTACCACCAAGTAAGTTACGCATGGTCATGTTACCTTCTTTGAAGGTGTATACCCATTTGTTTGCCATTTGTCAATTCCTCCTAAAAATTTACTTCGTTTATTACTAAAAAGCAATAAATGCTTTCAATAATACGACCTTGGGAAAGTGCTAAAAATAGTCGCACTTTTCCCACTAAACACAATTATAGCAAGTTGTTTCCATTAAGTCAATTCATTTTTACAAACTTCAAATCATATAATTATTATTTAGACTATCATCTTTGAAATTTTAAATTCTCTATTTCAAACTTTCAACATACTCTTCTAACGTAATATTTTTTTCCTGCATTTCTATAATCATATTTTTATATATTCTATCTGTTTCTTTGGCTGATTTATTAAAAAATCTGAGTAATCCTCCCTCAATCACACACATAAGTCCTGAGTATATAAGTCCATCTGAAACAGACTCAAATTGTCCTGCTATCCACATTCCTGAAATTAAAATTACGGTCATTCCAACAAAGATACATGTATTTTGTTTAGTTACTCGTATTACATCACATTTCTTCGAAATATTCTCCAGATACTGAGCCTCGTTTACAGGAGTTTTTCCTTTCTTTACAGCCTTATCATACTTTTTCTTATAACCCTTAAGCCATTCCCTTGGCAATTCATTTTCTAAGTTCATCCCCTCATTTATTGCATCCCTGAAGCTTATTTCTGCTTTTTCCTTTTTCTTTGTTCTAATCTTAAATGTACCATATTTTCTATAATTAATGATAATTCTGAATATCAGATAAATTAGTATGTATGCGGTTGTAACAGCTATCGGTACAATACTTTTTATATTCATTGTAAATTTATCATCTGTCGGTATAAATATTAAAAACATTACCATAATAATGACCATTAAAGCCATACACAGATTCCAGAAAAATGGTTTTATCTTCTTAAATCTATCGATAAGGGGTCTGATTAAAAGAAATACTATGGTATCAACAATAATACCTCCTGCAATTCCTATGAAATACGGACTCAAATCAGTATTTCTTAATATTCCCTCTCCATCTGTAAGTCCTATGATAAAATCTATCAATTCTACAATCAGAAGAAACGCTGCTAATTTAAACAGCCTTTCTGGTACTTCCCTTATACGGTTTTCGACAGTATAATCACTATAGAATTCCTTGCAGAATTTATCTATGTCATTTCCTACGATTACTGATACGCTCTGTCCATCATTCTGTGCTTCTAACATACTATCAAGTAATTCCATCATTTTTCCACTTTGGACATCACTATCAATAAAATGTGTATTTCCATATATGTCAATTCTTTCAAATACTTCTTTATATTCTTTGTTTAATTTATCTTCTAATAATATATATGATTGTTTCATACTATTCCTCATTTCTGAGCGACTTGTTGCAAAGTGGCAATGATAAATTCTCACAGGTGATTTCTCATCGCCATAAAGGCTATTTGCTTTCGCTCCGAAACAAATAGCCGTATAAAAGAATTGGTGCATCAGCACAATTCCTTTGCACTATTCTCCATTCACATTTAATATTTCATTTGCACATTTTGTTATTCTTTCATAATTTTCTTTAAAATTTCTTAAATACTCTTCTCCCTCCTCTGTAATTGAGTAGTATTTTCTTATTGGTCCTAATGGAGATTTTGCTCTCCTACAGGAGATATATTCCTTCTTCTCTAAACGGGTAAGGACGGGATACATTGTTCCCTCACCTAAATTCTGAAATCCATATGTGCTAAGTGACTGTAAAATTTCGTAGCCATATGTTTCACCGCTAGAAATAACTGCCAGCACACAGCCTTCTAATATACCTTTCATTAATTGTGTATCTTCCATATTGTTCTATCGCCTTTCTACTTTGTATTATCAAGTAGTATGATATAAATTTAGCACAGCTACTTTGTATTGTCAAGTAGTTGTGCTATTAATTTTTTTCACTGATATCAACTTGTATATAGCTTTAACTATCATTAAGAACGCTATATCTAATATGGTCTTTCTTCACCTTTTATATTAACTTTTCTTGGTGCTGCCATCTTCATTTCTCTTATGATATCTTCATTTGGTTCAAATATAACTTTGATTAATGTCGAATCGTTTCTCTGAAATACTACATATCTGTCGGCATTTTTCTCTAATGATGAGAAATCTCTAAGCTTATATACCTGTTTCTCATATGGCTCAAGTAATTTTGAATCTTCCGGCGCGATTATCTCGACTTTATCCATCTCAATCTTGCCACAGCCTTTTCTCTTCATCTTACCACATATTTTATCAACTTGACATTCACCACTTAAATACTGGTACTCGAATTCAATATCTGTCATATGAAATACATATCTTGTAGCATATGCCAAAGCCACACCAACGATAAATGCGACCGGTCCGAAAACTGCTGATAATACTACTGAAAGCGCACATAATAATATAAACAGAACTCTTACCATCATTCCAATCAATGTATGCTTTCTTTTTATCATATATTCATGGTATACTTCTCCCATTTTTAATCCTCCGTTTCTTTTTTACGACTAAATTTAATTATACTTAACTGATAGAAAAATAACAAGCACTTTATATTATTTTAAGACTTAGTATTTTAAGGCTTAGCATAATTAATTCTATTTCATAAATTCCACAAATACACTGTTACTTATATCAATCCCTCTCTCTGTTAACCTGAAGTATTCTTCGTTATCTTTTATTCCACCACACATCTCTTTACTTATATTTTTATCCACATATTTCAGAATGTCTTCTACATCTTTATCTCCATCTATTCTAACCACTTCACATAATCCCTCGGATATCAGCCTGTCAGGTATTTCGCCATATTCTTCTCTTAATGTCTTTCCAGATACTCTTTCGAATTCTTTTAAGCTGATTCCCTCCATTTTGCGTAATCCCAGAAACATAAATTCTTCTATCTGTTCATCTTTATTAACCTCTGAGATTTCATCACGAATTTCATCTATATTTGTATTATTTATCCTCTCTATATCAGTTCTATCCAATTTTCTTCTTAAAAGAATATCTATATATTTATCCCTGTCAGATATATTCGAATATCTTAAATTATTCACAAGAGAAGCTGCTGCCACACCAAAGCCATAATAATTATCCCTGCTCCAATATTTAATATTATGTTTACATTCATAACCTTTTTTCGAATAATTAGAAATCTCATATCTCTCATATCCATTTTCTTTTAGAAACGTTTTCGTCATATGATACATTTTCCTGTCTGTTTCTTCACTTGGAATGGCATCGCTAAACTCACCGTTTTCACCATATTTATTATAAAAAGGCGTACCTTCTTCGATTATAAGACTATATGCTGAGATGTGCTCCGGATTAAGTTTAACGACTTTCTTAAGTGTCTCCATAAATGAATTAACTGTCTGATAAGGAATTGCAGACATTAAATCTATGTTAATGTTGTTAAAACCTGCTCTTCTTGCTTCTGTATAAGTTTCTACGAATTTCTCATATGTGTGAATTCTTCCAAGCAGCTTTAATTCTTCATTATCAGCGGACTGTAGCCCTATACTTATTCTGTTAATTCCTGCTGCCCTGTATCTTTTGAGCTTATCATAGTCAACTGTTCCCGGATTAACCTCAATAGTTATTTCTGCTATATCCTTATCAATATTATATTTTCTGAAAACAATTTTTAAAATTTCTTCTATATATTCCACTTTATAAACAGATGGTGTTCCTCCGCCAAAAAAAACAGAATCAACAGGTTCATCTATCTCTGTTGATTCAATTTCTTTAAGCAGTGCTTCTTCATATAATTCCATATCTCTATCGCAACCTTTCGCTGATACAAAGTCGCAATAGAGACACTTCTGTTTGCAAAACGGAATATGGATATATATTCCTGCCGACATTTGTTTTGCCTCTTTCTATATAAACAATAACATTATTTTATTCAATTATTTAATACATAACACTTATTTACTCGTCTAACTTAAGTACACTCATAAATGCTTTCTGTGGTATCTCGACATTTCCAACCTGTCTCATTCGTTTCTTTCCCTCTTTCTGTTTTTCAAGAAGCTTCTTCTTTCTTGAAATATCACCACCATAGCATTTAGCCAGAACGTCTTTTCTCATAGCTTTAACTGTTTCTCTCGCAATAACCTTGCTTCCGATAGCAGCCTGAATAGGTATCTCAAATAATTGTCTTGGTATCTCTTCTTTAAGTTTTTCGCACATTTTTCTTCCACGCTCATATGCTGTTCCCGCATGTACGATAAATGATAATGCATCGACTTCCTCTTTGTTAATAAGAATATCTAATTTAACAAGTTCTGAACGCTCGTAGCCTTTCATCTCATAGTCAAATGAAGCGTAACCTCTTGACCTTGATTTTAATGCATCAAAGAAATCATATATAATTTCATTTAATGGCAATTCATATTTAAGTAATGCCCTTGTTTCCTCGATATATTCCATTCCAAGATAATTGCCACGTCTCTCCTGGCATAGTTCCATAATTGGTCCAATAAATTCTGTTGTAACCATTATCTCTGCTTTAACCACAGGTTCTTCCATATAATCTATCTCTGATGCATCAGGAAGATTTGATGGATTAGTAAGTTCTATTACTTCTCCATTTGTTTTATATACTTTATACACAACTCCCGGTGCTGTCGTAACAAGGTCAAGATTATATTCTCTTTCTAATCTTTCCTGAATTATCTCAAGATGTAATAATCCTAAGAAACCACATCTGAAACCAAAGCCAAGTGCTATCGATGTCTCCGGTTCAAAATTAAGTGAAGCATCATTTAACTGTAACTTTTCAAGTGCATCTCTAAGGTCAGGATATTTTGCTCCATCAGCAGGATAGAGACCACAGTAGACCATAGAATTAACTTTCTTATATCCTGGTAATGCCTCATCACAAGGATTATCTGCATCAGTAATTGTATCACCCACTGTTGTATCCTTAACATTTTTAATACTTGCTGTGAGATATCCAACCATTCCTGCTGATAATTCGTCACACGGAATATACTGCCCTGCTCCGAAGTATCCAACTTCTACAACACTTGCTGTTGCTCCTGTTGCCATCATTTTTACCTGTGTGCCGACTTTAACTGTACCTTCCATTACTCTGAAGAATACTATTACCCCCTTATAAGAATCATAAATGCTGTCAAATATCAATGCTTTTAAAGGTGCATTACTGTCTCCCTTAGGTGCTGGAATCTTATTAACAATCTGTTCTAAGACCTCTTCTATATTTAATCCGTTCTTTGCTGAAATAAGCGGTGCATCCTGTGCTTCAATACCGATTACATCTTCTATTTCGTCAATTACCCTCTGTGGTTCTGCACTTGGTAAATCTATTTTATTAATTACAGGCATTACATCTAAGTCATGGTCAAGTGCCATATAGACATTGGCAAGTGTCTGTGCTTCTACACCCTGTGCTGCATCAACTACCAAAATTGCTCCGTCACAAGCTGCAAGGCTTCTTGAAACCTCATAGTTAAAGTCAACATGTCCCGGTGTATCAATGAGATTGAAAATATATTCTTCACCATCTTTTGCCTTGTATACAGTTCTTACCGCCTGGGACTTTATGGTGATTCCACGTTCGCGCTCTAAATCCATATTATCTAACACCTGTGCCTGCATTTCCCTGCTTGTAAGCAGACCTGTTTTCTCAATAATTCTGTCTGCAAGTGTAGATTTACCATGGTCAATATGAGCTATTATACAAAAATTTCTAATATTTTCCTGCTTAATTAATGACATATCTGTATTCACAACTGCCTTAACCGGCACTCCTTTTCTAAATATCTCTTTACAAAATAATCTAATTATGATTTGACATCAAAAACACATGATACCAAACTATTCATTATCCGTAAACCTTCTTATTTTTGACATTTGTATCATATTATACTAATTTTTTAATAATTAATCAACTTTATTATCTTCTTTTATATTTTCTCAAAATGTGGTATCATATATCATAGTTAAATCATAAAGATTACAGAAAGTGGTGATAGTTTTGTCTATATTTTCTAAATTCGGCAATAAAGGAATCAATAAAAAACTAGATACATATTGTGATGAAGCCAGAACTTTTATACAGGTACATTATGTAAGAGAACGTGGAAGTGCTAAATATGCTTTCAATACCCTATCTTTGAAGTCTGACCCTGACAGAGATGCTTGTAAAGAATGGTATGAATCACATGGTAATCCTGATAACTTTCAGGATATTGTAGAATTATATCTTAAAGAGAATAACGTAAGTCCAGCAACCATATGTGCTGAATATGGTTTAGAAAACAGTATTTTTAATAAAATATCCTCTTCAGCCTGTCCTGTTGAGAAATGGGAGGCAATAGCAATATGTTTCGGTCTTGACCTGAATCTTGCTGAAAGCAGGCAACTTCTTAAAACTGTAGGATATGCACTTACTAATTCCTCTGAAACAGATTTAATAATAAGATATTGCTTAGAGAATAACATTTATAAATTGAGTGATATTAATTATATCTTAGATAAAATATGTGAACGTAAACTCAACGAAATCAGTTAATTAATAATATAGAGTCAAAAAACATTTTATATTAGCTGTAAATATATATTTGTAGCAGGATAACACTCGATTTTAACATCATAATCTTAATGCAAAAGCTGTAAATATGGTAATATCTCTATTACTACATATCACAGCTTTTTGTTTTGTTTCCTCTAGATATCAGTCCTTTATAAAATGTGTCCGTCTATGATACACTCTCGATTTATGACGTATCGTGCCTAAGTTTATGCCGTCAGATGCAAAAGTTCAGTGCGGTAAATTTCCGTTCAAGCGAAGCGCGTTTGATTTATCGCACTGTAATAGACTTTGCAGATGACGGCATTTACTTAGGCTAGATTAAGGAATATGAGAGTTTGTATCATAGACGGACACTTTTTTATTAACTCTATTATCTACTCAGAGATGAATGCCACATATCCTTTTTTAGCTTCATATACATCAGCCTTGCTGACTGCCTCATGTGGTGCATGCATATTTAATACAGCAACACCACTATCTATAACATTCATACCATATAGAGCCATTATATATGCGATAGTTCCGCCGCCGCCCTGGTCTACTTTTCCTAATTCGGCTGTCTGATAAGCAACTTTATGTTTCTCAAATATTTTTCTTACTACTCCAAGATATTCTGCATTGGCATCATTAGAGCCTGATTTACCTCTGCTTCCAGTAAATTTATTAATAACGAGTCCTTTTGAGAAATATGCTGCATTTTTCTTTTCGAATACTGATGCATATGTTGGGTCATAAGCTGCACTTACATCCGAAGAAAGCATTTTTGAATTAGCAAGTACACGTCTTAATGTAAGTTCAGAATATTCTCCCATTCTGTCTAGGACTTCTGCCAAAGTATTTTCGAAGAATTTCGACTGCATACCAGTTGCACCTACACTACCTATTTCTTCTTTATCTACAAGTAAAAGGCATGCTGTTTTATTAACCTTTTTCTTCTCAAGCATTGCAGCAAGTGAAGTATATGCACACACCCTGTCGTCCTGACCATAGGCAAGAATCATACTTGAGTCTATACCTGCATTTCTGGCCTTGCCTGCAGGGACGATTTCTAATTCTGCTGACATAAAATCTTCTTCTTCAAAATCGTATTTTTCTTTAATTAGTTTAAGAATATTCTTCTTAACGGCATCTTTTTCTTCTCCCTTAAGTGGCTTGTTACCGATAATAATATTTAAGTCCTCGCCCTCTATTACTTTAGCGCCTTTTTTCTCAAGCTGTGTCTGCGCTAAATGTATTAATAAATCTGAGATAAATAAAACAGGGTCTTTCTCATCTTCACCGATTACAATATCTATCTTATTACCATTAGTCTTAACAACTACGCCATGGATTGCAAGAGGAATTGTAACCCACTGATATTTCTTAATTCCACCATAATAATGTGTATCTAAATATGCAATTTCTGTCTCTTCATATAAAGGATTCTGCTTGATATCAAGACGAGGTGAATCGATATGTGCGCCTAAAATATTCATTCCCTCTTCAATAGGTTCTTTACCAATATTAAAAAGTACTATTGATTTGTCCATATATGAACAATATACTCTGTCACCTGCTTTAAGCTTCTTGCCATTCTTAATAATATTTTGTAAGTCTTTATAGCCTGCTTCTTTAGCCTGACGAATAGTTTCCTTAACACATTCTCGTTCTGTCTTACCTTTGTCTAAAAAGGCTCTGTAATCATCATTTAACTTTTCTAATTCTTCTAATTCATTTTCAGAATAACTGTTCCAACAATTTTCTCTTTCCATAATGCAACATTTCCTTTCTATTTTTTACTTACATAGCATTCCATATACTATCTCATCTGCGAAACCGTGAGTCAAATATTAAATTCAGCTCTGCAATAAATGCTATTTGTGATACTGATATCATAAATAGCTATGTGCAAAATTGGCATATCAATTCAATTTTGCACATTATACACCCTCTAAATCAAAATCAGGTGTATATTCTTTTCCTGAACTGTCGCGGTTTTGCATATATCCGTTATCAATTCCAAGTCTCAATGCTTCATTTATAACGCTATCATACTCAAAAGTTGTGACCATTCTGTTAATTTCTTTAAAATCTTTACTCTTATATGCCGGTGTATACTGGCTCATAACACTTATAAGATAGCTTCCTTTATCAAGATTCTCACTTATCCATCTAAGAATCTCCATTGAATCTTTTCTTGCTCCAGGAAGCACCAGATGTCTTATTATTACACCGCTTTTAAGCATTTTACCAGGTTCATTCTCTTTATCATAGAATAATGGATTGCCGACCTGTTTAATCATTTCTTTGGTCGAGACTGAGGCATATTTGAAATAATCCGGTGCCTTAGAATATTTAACTGCTAATTCATTATTATAATACTTTATATCCTGTAGGTAAATATCTACATATCCACTAAGTTTCTCAATAGTGTCTGCATTTTCATAGCCACCGCAATTGTATACAACAGGAATGTTTAATTTATGCTTAACCCTGTCAAGAGCCTTAATGATTTCATTAACATACATTGTACCTGTCACAAGATTAATATTATTAGCACCTTTATCCTGCAATCCTAAGATTATTTCACTTAATCTTTCATTACTTATTACTTTGCCAAAATTGTTATGTGAAATCTTATAATTCTGACAGAATATACATCTTAGATTACAGCCAGTAAAAAATATTGTCCCGCTGCCATTTTTACCACTTATACAAGGTTCCTCCATATAATGAAGTGCTGCTCTTGCTATTTTAATTTCATTACCAACACCACAATATCCTAAAATATCTTCTCTATTAACATTGCATTTTCTTGGGCATAACATACACCCGTTTGTATTATTATTCACCATTTATCCATATCATACCTTATCATTTTATAATGCTAACAATGAAAATTCTTCTAAGTTCCATACCTTATCTACAAGTCCATCGTAGAAATCAGGTTCATGGCATACTAAAAGTATTGCACCTTTGTACTCTTTTAATGCTCTTTTTAATTCTTCTTTTGCATCAACGTCTAAATGGTTAGTAGGCTCGTCTAATAACAAAATATTAGTTTCACGATTTATTAATTTACATAATCTTACTTTTGCCTGTTCACCACCACTTAACACTCTTACAAGGCTTTCAATATGTTTTGTGGTAAGTCCGCATTTAGCAAGGGCTGAACGAACTTCATACTGGCTATACGACGGAAATTCTTCCCATATTTCCTCTATACAACTGTTGTTGCCCGGTTTAATCTCCTGTTCAAAGTAGCCTATTTCAAGATAATCTCCTAATGCAACCTTTCCTGCAAGTGGTTCTATAATATTTAAAACACTCTTTAGAAATGTTGTCTTTCCGATTCCGTTAGTTCCGATAATCGCAATCTTTTCTCCTCTTTCCATTCTTAGATTAATCGGCTTTGAAAGTGGTGCATTTTTGTCATATCCGATTACTAAATCTGTTGTTTCAAAGATTACTTTGCCTGTAGCTCTGGCATTCTTAAATTCAAATTCAGGTTTTGGCTTGTCTTTCTTAAGTTCTATAACGTCCATCTTATCTAACTTCTTCTGTCTTGACATTGCCATATTTCTAGTCGAGACTCTTGCCTTATTTCTCGCTACAAAGTCTTTAAGGTCATCAATCTCCTGCTGTTGTCTCTTATATGCTGCTTCTAACTGAGCCTGCTTCATCTCATATACTTCCATAAATTTATCATAGTCACCAACATATCTGTTAAGTTCCTGATTGTCCATATGATAGATAATATTTACCACACTATTCAAAAATGGAATATCATGAGAAATAAGGATAAATGCATTCTCATATTCCTGTAAATACCTCTTAAGCCATTCTATATGGTTTGCATCAAGATAGTTAGTTGGTTCATCTAATAATAGTATGTCTGGTTTTTCAAGTAATAATTTACCTAATAATACTTTTGTTCTCTGTCCACCACTTAAGTCCATAACATCATGATCTAATGAAAGATCCAGAAGTCCTAATGCTCTTGCTACCTCTTCGACCTTTGCATCAATTGTATAGAAATCATGATTAGTAAGCATATCCTGGATAGTTCCTAACTCTTCCATCATTGCTTCCATTTCATCTTCTGATGCTTCACCGAGTTTATCACAGATTTCATTCATCTGTTCTTCCATCTCAAACAAATATGAAAATGCAGATTTTAATACACTTCCTATGGTCATTCCAGGTTCTAGGACTGCATGCTGGTCTAAATATCCTACTCTTACATTTTTATTCCATTCGACTTTACCCTCATCTGGCATTAATTTACCTGTTACAATGTTCATAAATGTAGATTTTCCCTCACCATTTGCACCTACTAATCCTATATGCTCACCTTTCAATAATCTGAAAGATACATTATTAAAGATTGCTCTGTCACCAAAACCATGACTTAAGTTTGTCACATTTAATATCATTTTATTATTTCCTTTCCCGATATTCGCCTAATTTTAAAAATGACCAGTTCATTTTGGTTTTCACCCTAACGCACTGGTCATTAACTGTACCATTTATTATATTTATTCTATTTCTCCGGAACTTGCGATGTGTTCAGTCGTTGGCTCGTTTTTAGTAGTCTCAGGTTCATCGTCCCCATTAACCTTAAGCATAATTGATATCGAACATGTTCTTCCGTTATTATCAGTAACAATATATGAAAGTTTTACATAGCCGCCTCTTGCAGGTCTGTATGAAACTTCATCTGATACCTCATTATTTTTTTCGCTGTATAATGTTTCTTCTGTAACATAATTCATATTCTCATCGTAGACTTTTGCAATAAGCTTCCATATATTTGATTTACTTCCTGATACACTTCCTTTGAAATATACTGTATCCGAAATATCTATCGTCATATCACCTACTGATGTAGAATTATCGCTTCCACTATAAGATACACTTCCACTATCTGAATCTCCGGAACTTGTTGATATTTTAGCATTAAATGAAAATGCACCTAATGTCTTAAAGTTTTCAAATTTCTCCATGCTTTCTTTAATTCCATCATCAGAATAACTATCCTTAAGTTCATCTAAAGTCTTACAAAATACTTTATATTCAACTTTTGCTCCGGCAGATAATTCATCTTCCGCTGCCACATCAAATATATACTGTTTACCATTGATTACCACAAGTGTATAACCACGATTCTCATACGATGTCTCTGTCTTTCTCTCACCATCTATATAATATGCTTCAAAGCCTAATCTTCTAAGTAAAACTGTGAAGCCACAGGCATAATCCTTTGAATCACCTGATTTAGTCTCAAATAACTTATTAGCACGATACATAAGTTCCATATCAAATGATGATGTGAATTCATAATTTGAACAGAAATCGTAAACTGTATCCTCATCTACGAATGAATTAGACTTAATATCATAGAAATACATCATATAATCGTAAATATTTCTAACATTTTCATATGTATTCATATCTGATTTTGTTGTCATCTTAAGTATATTATTAACATTATCATCTACTTTCGAATGACCTGTCTTAGTCTCATCTAACTTAACATCATTAATTAAATCCTTAATATTATCTGAAATATTTTCATCAGAATTTGTACTTACGAAGAATTCATTTTCACCAGGCTCTTTAGTTTCTTCCTGAGCTGCTGGTGTTGTCTCTGTCTCTGGCTCTGTTGCCTGAGTATCATCTTTATTTAACATCCCATATGCAACTGCACTATAGAATATTGTGAATGCTGCAATAGCAATTCCCATACCTGCTATAACCCTGTTTATAATCTGGCTCTTGGTAAGTTTCTGTTTAATATATTCGCCATTATAATCTGCATCTGGATTATATTCTATATCATTTTCGTCGAATTCATCGTCATCCTCGTCATCATCTAGATAATCCTCGTCCTCTGCCACCTCGTTATAATCATCATTTTCATAATCATCTTCATCATCTGTAACTTTCTCAAATTCAATCTTTCCATCTGACTTATTATGAGTATCTTCTATATCCTGTTCTACAAAATCATTATCTACAAACTCAATTTCTAAATCATCATCTTCTAATTCATCATTTTCCATATTATTATTAATTTTTTCTATATCTTTCATTATAATCCTCATTTCTGAGCGTTTTGTCATTAAATGACTATTATCTTATCGTCATTATATCTATCTGCCTTCGCCCAAAGCAAATAGTTATGTGAAAAATAACTTAATCATATAATTTTTCACAATATTCTATATTGTATTATATTTTTCATAACTATTCAAGAAATTTTGTTCTTTTTAGTAATTTTAATAATTTTAAAGAAAATTGTTATGATTCAGGATTGGGGTGTCAAACCGGTGCATCGCACCAACCATGCACAATATATGTGTATTGTATGTTCACTTTTATATCTTAATTACTTCAGGACTTTGCAAATATTCTGCCCAATATAGAAAATACAATAAATACGCACAGATTAGTAACTACAATGCATGCCCCCGTTGGAAATGAATACATATATGAAATAATAACACCCACCACAAAGCAGATAACTGATATTATACCGGAACTTATTATTACAGCTTTAAAATTTCTAAACATTCTCATTGAAGTAAGTGCTGGGAATATAATAAGGCTTGAAATAAGCATTGTACCCATTATTCTCATTCCTACTACAATTGTAACTGCTGTAAGTATGGCAAGTAATGTGTTGTAGAAGCCCGTCTTTATGCCTGTTGCTTTTGCAAAATTTTCATCAAAAGTAATAGCAAATATCTTATGGTAAAATAGTGCAAATATACTTAAAACCACAATGGCAAGTATAACACTTATATAGACATCACTTCCACTCATCGATAATACACTACCAAACATATAACTATTCAGGTCCATATTTGATCCGTTCGAAGCTGCATTTACAATAACACCTATTGCTATTGAACTGCTCGATATGAGTGCAATTGCAGAATCACCTTTAATCTTACTGTTATTACTTAGTCTTAACAGGAAGAATGCTGCAATTACAACGATAGGCATTGCAACCGTAAGTGGTGCTGTATCTAATGCTACAGCGATTGACAATGCTCCAAAACCAACGTGCGACAGTCCATCTCCTATCATCGAATATCTTTTAAGTACAAGTATTACGCCTAATAAAGATGCACATAAAGCAATTATTCCACCAACTATAATTGCTTTCTGCATAAATGCATAAGAAAACATTTTAATAATTTCATCAATCATAATTCAAAAAATCTTTCCCTTCCATATTTTCTATATATTCTTCTTTAGTTCCAAAGAAATAACCTTTCTCTTTCATATGCAATATTTTATTCGAATACTTCATTGCATTTTCCAGGTCGTGTGAAATCATAATTATGGTAAGATTATCTTCTTTGTTAAGTTTCGATATTACTTCATAAAATTCTGATGTCACCAGTGGATCTAACCCTGTAATAGGTTCATCTAAGAATAATATCTTATCAGTTGCAAGTAATGCCCTTGCAAGAAGAACTCTCTGCTTCTGTCCACCTGACAGATTACCAAATGTTTTCTGTGCTAAATCAGTTATACCTAATTTCTCCATAATCTTTTTAACACGTTTCTTATCATTCGATGTATAAAATGGGCGAAATCCTGCATTGGCCAGGCAGCCTGAAAGAATCACTTCATATACCGATGCTGGAAAATCACTTTGTGCTGCTGTATGCTGGGGCAGATATCCGATATTTTTCTTAGTTACACCACCCTCAAATATCACTTCACCCTTTCTGATTGGAACAAGTCCTAATATTCCTTTTATAAGCGAGCTTTTACCAGAACCATTCTCACCTACTATACTCAGGTAATCACCCTCATTTACTTCAAAACTCATATTCTCAAATACATTTACCCTGTCATATGCAATTGTTAAATTTTCACATTTTAATTGTAGTTTTTTCATACTAATCCTCATTTCCGAGCGACTTTGTCGTGAGGAGGCGATGAGAAATTCGCTAAAGCGATTTCTCATCTGACATATATGCTAATTGTTTTCGCCCCGAAACAATTAGCTGTGTGAAAAATAATCGCATCAGCATTATTTTTCACACTAATCTCCATTCTGCACTGCTATGTGTGACATTTCTCACATTTTCTTACGTTTTTTATTTTCTAACATTAATTCCCATTATAATTCAAACCTTTTTTCAGATTTTCAAGATTCTGCTTCATAAGACTTATATATGTCACACCTTTTTTGTACTCATCTTTCGAAATGTTATGGCACGAATGTAACAGATATTCCTTAGTGTTGGTTTCCTCACTTATCGTATCTGCTGCCTTATGATTAGATAATTCCGCATAGAATATAGCTGGTGCATTGTTTTCCTTGACTTCATCAATCATTTTTGCTACAAGCTTAGCACTTGGTTCTGTCTCTGAAGAGCAGGAATCATATGCCGATACATAGTTAAGTCCATAATCATGTACGAAATAATACATTGCAAATTTGTCTGCAAAATATATTGTTTTAACATCCGAATTTCTAACAACTTCTTTAAATTCATTATCTAATTCTGTTAGCTGCTCTAAATATTTATCAGCATTTTTTCTATAATAGTCAGCATTTTCTGCATCAATCTGTACCAACTCATCAACTATATTTGATACCATAATCTTCGCATTAGAAATACTTGTCCAGATATGGGGATCATATATATGATTATGCCCCTCATGTCCATGTTCTTCTTCATCTTCATCATGATGATGTCCCTCTTCATCTTCTGTCTTAATAATATCAACACCTTTTGAGACATCTAGAACATTGACATCTTTCTCAAGCCCTTTTATCAGTTTTGCCGCCCAGGTCTCCATATTATCACCTGTATAAATGAATAAATCACTTTCATTTATACTTGCAATATCTGATGGTGTCGGATCATAACTATGTGCTTCCATACCCGGTGATAAAAGCAATTTCACATCAGCCTTATCACCCGCTATCTGTCTTGTAAAGTCATATTGTGGAAATAATGTAGTCACAATTAGTAACCTGTCATCATCTATACTCTTCCTGCCACACGCTGAAAGTGGAACAACCATTATGCAAATCAGTGTAAATATAATTAATTTATCTAAAACCTTCTTCATACTTTCCTCATTTCTGAGTGATTTCTCATTTCTGAGTGATTTCTCATCTGCCATAATTGCTATTTGCTTTCGCTCCGATGCAAATAGCTGTGACTCTCTTAATAAGAATAAATAATGTCGCCTGCGACATTCTCCGCCTGCGGCGGGTTGCTATAGCAACATTTTCTGCTCCTCCGCAGTGCGCTCCTCGCGGAGCGTTTTTTACTTACCAGGACAATTTCAACGAAATTTCATGGTAAGTAAAAATACGGGTACAAATTGAAACTAAGTTTCAATTTGTACCCGATTATAATATACCTTATTTTTTATTTTGTCAATGTGAATTTGAAACTAAGTTTCATTTTCATATTTAGCATTAGATTTACTGCAACATTTCTCATTTGACTTTTCATCTCGCTGTTTGTTATTTTCTTCGTTATTACACTCTTTTTTCTTACGGCATTTTTCGCAGGTTCCATAGAATACTGTCTTACTTTTGTCTATCACAAAATTATGTTCATTTAAAATATGCTCATTTATTTCGTCCATAAATTCACACGACACATGAAACAGTTCGCCACAATCACTACATTTCAGATGATAATGTTCTTTGCAATGGTGTGTGCTATCATTACCAGTAAACTGGTAACATGCACCCTTCCCCTCTTCTATCGTATATTTTCTGACAAGATTCTGCTCAACCAAATTCTCTAAATATCGATAGACCGTAGATTTACCAACCGGTGTATCATTATTCTTTAGATATTCTAAAATATCCTCTGCCTTTACGTGTTCACCCTCTTTTTCACACAGATATTTTAAGATAAGTTCCCTTTGCTTCGTATTATATTTCATGAATAAATAATCCACTCCTTAATTTTGGCTCAAACCATGTAGACTTAGGCGGCATTAATTTACCTGCATCAGCAACATTGAATAATTCCTGAATAGATGTAGGATACATTGCAAACGCAACTTTCATATCAAGCGCACATCTTCTTTCTAATTCTGCAAGTCCTCTTATTCCACCTATGAAATCAATACGTTTATCTATTCTTGGATCTGCAATTCCAAGTATAGGATTTAAGACATTGTTCTGAAGTAATGATACATCAAGTCCCTCTACTGCATCATCACTTAATATTTCATTCTTTGCACTTAGCTTGTACCATACATTGTCAAGATACATTCCTACTTCACCCTTTTTCTGAGGATTATATGGCTCTGTGCCGACTTTCTCAATGTCAAATGACTTCTTAACTTCTTCTATGAATTCATCAGATGTTAATCCGTTTAAATCTTTAACAACACGATTATATGGCATAATCATTAATTCCTGCTCCTGGAATAATACTGATAAAAAGTAATTAAATTCTTCTGTTCCATCATAATCCGGATGTTCTTCTCTTCTCTTGATTCCGACCTTGACGGCTGAAGCTGCCCTGTGATGACCATCAGCAATGTAAATATTGTTAATATTTGAAAATTCATTTTCAATGGTTTTAATGTCTTCGTCTTTATCTATTATATAACCTACGTGCTTAATTCCATCATCAGCCACGAATGCAAATATTGGTTCTGTTTTTTTAACTTCATTAATTACTTCTGAAATCTTCTTATTCTCTCTGTATGCCAGGAAAATAGGTCCTGTCTGTGCATTACATGTATCAACGTGTCTTATTCTGTCTATTTCCTTTTCTGCTCTTGTATTCTCATGTTTCTTGATAACATTATTAAGGTAATCATCAATGCTTGCACATGCAACTATACCTGTCTGTATTCTTCCGTCCATTGTAAGTTCATAGATATAATAGCATTTCTTATTTTCTTTAACATATACACCTTCGTTAATCATATCATCTAATAACTCTTTTGCTTTAGCATATACTCTGTCATCATATGTATCTACAGATGAATCAAACTGTGTTTCTGCCCTGTCAATTCTTAGAAATGAGTACTTCTTACCTTTTACAGCCTCGCGTGCCTCTTCACGATTATATACGTCATATGGTAATGCTGCTACTTCTTTAGCTAATTCCTTTGTAGGTTTTATACATTCAAATGCTTTTATTGTTGCCATCTTCTATTTTCTCCATTCTTATAATACGAAAGTGCCGCCAGATTTATCTAACGACACTTTTCGTTTAAATTTAATCAGATAATATCTATCTGATTAAAACTCATTATTTTATTACTCTGACTTTAATTACACCCTCGATTGCCTCTATAGCTTTTACTACGCTATCAGAAGCTGTTGTATCAAGGTCTAACATTGTATATGAATAATCACCTCTGCTCTTATTTGTCATATCAGAAATATTAATGTTCTCATTTGCAAATGCAGAAGTAAACTGACCCAACATATTAGGTATATTCTTATGACAAATTGTTACACGGGCTGCTTTATCACATACTCCCATATCACAGTTAGGGTAATTTACTGAATTCTTGATATTACCATTCTCGATGAAGTCCATAATCTCATTTACTGCCATAATCGCACAATTATCTTCTGATTCTTCTGTTGAAGCACCAATATGAGGTGTTACAATTGCACCCTCCATATTAACTGATAATGGATTAGGGAAATCTGTCATATATCTCTTTACTTTACCTGATTTTAATGCATCTGCCATAGCTTCTTCATCAACAAGTACATCTCTTGCATAGTTAAGAATTACAACACCGTCTTTCATCATATCGAAAGCTTCTTTGTTAATCATTCCCTTTGTGCTATCTAACAATGGTACATGAATTGTTATGTAATCACACTCTTTGAATATCTCTTCTGTTGTCGCAATGTGTTTTACACTTCTTGATAAGTTCCATGCGCCTGCAACTGAAATATATGGATCATAACCATATACTTCCATTCCTAATGAAACTGCTGCATTGGCAACTTTAACACCAATTGCACCAAGACCGATTACACCAAGCTTTTTACCATATATCTCTGTACCAGCAAATTTTTTCTTCTCTTTCTCTGCTGCCTTAGCTATATTAGCATCGTCTTTTGCTGATTTAGCCCATTCGATACCACCAGTGATATCTCTTGCTGCTAATAACATACCAGCTATAACCAGCTCTTTAACGCCATTTGCATTTGCACCTGGTGTATTGAATACTACAATACCTTTTTCTGCACATTTTTCAAGAGGAATATTGTTAACACCTGCTCCTGCTCTTGCAATTGCTTTTAATGAAGCTGGCATCTCCATATCATGCATTGCTGCACTTCTTACTAATACAGCATCAGCTTCTTCGAAATTATCAACTGTATTATAATTATCTGTAAATAAATCAAGACCTACTTTTGCAATAGGATTTAAACAATTAATCTTTGTCATATCAATCTCCATTCCGCAGGCAATATTCTATTTATTCTCTGCTTCAAATTTTCTCATAAATTCAACTAATTTCTTAACACCTTCAATTGGCATTGCATTGTAGATACTTGCTCTCATACCACCAACTGTTCTGTGTCCTTTAAGATTCTCAAAACCTGCTTCTTTAGCTTCTTTAACGAACTTAGCATCTAAATCTGCATCACCTGTTACAAATGGTACATTCATTAATGAACGGTCCTCTTTAACAACAGTTCCTTTGAATAATTCACTCTCATCTAAGAAATCATAAAGTATTTTAGCTTTCTCGATATTACGTTTCTGCATCTCTTCAAGTCCGCCCATCTTCTTTAACCATTTGAATACTTTACCGCAAATATAGATACCATATGCTGGAGGTGTATTGTACATAGAACCATTGTCTGCGTGTATCTTGTACTGTAACATTGTTGGAACACCTTCAAGTGGTTCTTCTGGAATTAAATCTTCACGAATGATTACAATTACAACACCAGCAGGTCCGATATTCTTCTGAACACCACCATAGATTACACCATATTTAGTTACATCTACAGGCTCTGATAAGAAGCATGATGAAACATCAGCTACAAGTGTCTTACCTTTTGTATTAGGAAGTGTCTTATATTTCGTACCATAAATTGTATTATTTTCACAAATGTATACATAATCAGCATCTTCACTGATTGGAAGATCTGAACAATCAGGAATATATGAGAATGTCTTATCCTCTGATGAAGCTATTTTATTAGCTTTACCGAATTTCTGTGCTTCCTGATATGCTTTTTTAGCCCACTGACCTGTTACTATGTAATCAGCTACTCCATTCTTCATAAGATTCATTGGAATCATTGCGAACTGTGTCGATGCACCACCCTGTAAGAATAATACTTTATAGTTATCAGGAATGTTCATTAAATCACGTAAATCCTGCTCTGCTGCATCTATTATCTCCTGATAAGCCTTAGAACGATGACTCATCTCCATAACTGACATTCCTGTACCATTATAATCTAACATTTCTGCTGCTGCTTCTTTTAAAACCTCTTCAGGTAATACAGCCGGACCGGCTGAAAAATTGTAAACTCTGCTCACTTTTCGTGTCCTCCTTTTATATTACATCACATTAAAGTGTTAATGTCTTATATTAACTCATTCTACATCTCTTAATATTAACAGTCAAGACCTTTAGCTGCTAAATCCTCTGCCGAGAATGCTTCACTGATTGGTGCATTCGGTGCAACCATAGGGAATACCTTATCATCACTGCCTATCTGACAATCAATTACAACAGGGATATTAAGTGAAATAGCTTCCTTTAATACAGGCTCTAATTCTTCTGGTTTTGTAACCTTGTATGCTTTAGCGCCCATAGCTTCAGCTAATTTGACAAAATCTACTGAATCATTAAGAGTTGTATTAGAATATCTCTTTCCATAGAACAATGTCTGCCACTGTCTAACCATACCTAATACATGGTTATTAACAATTACTTCAATGATTGGAATATTATATCTTGTTGCTGTTGCAATCTCATTCATATTCATTCTGAAGCATCCGTCACCTGCTATATTAATAACGACTTTATCTTTATTACCAAGCTTAGCACCCAGGCTGGCTCCTAAACCATATCCCATTGTTCCTGCACCACCTGATGATACAAATGTTCTTGGTTTACTGTACTTATAATACTGTGCAGCCCACATCTGATGCTGGCCAACTTCTGTTGTGATAATAGCATCACCATTTGTCACTTCATAAATCTTTTCCATAATAAATGGTCCATTTAACTCATTTTTATTATATGTTAAAGGATATGTAGCTTTTAATTCATTTATGTGATTAATCCATTCTGTTCTGTCATGTTTTGTTAATCTTGCATTCAATCTTGTAAGAACTTCTTTAACATCACCTATAACACTTGCTGTTGTAGGGATATTCTTATTAATCTCAGCAGGATCAATGTCAATATGAAGAACTTTTGCATTTTTAGCAAATTTCTTAGCATTACCTGTTACTCTGTCGCTGAATCTTGCACCTATTGCAATAAGTAAATCACATTCCGTAACTCCAAAGTTAGATGTCTTTGTTCCATGCATACCTAACATTCCTGTATATAAAGGATTAGTTCCGTCAAATGCGCCTTTGCCCATAAGCGAATCACATACAGGAGCATTTACCTTTTCAACAAATTCCTTTAATTCATCAGAAGCATCTGATATAACAGCACCACCACCAACAAAAATATATGGTTTCTTAGATTTTTCTATTAATTTAACTGCTTTTTCAATATCTTCTTCTGTAATATTCTCTGTAGAACGCTCTATCTTCATTGGTTCTTTATAAGTATATTCTGTCTTATTAGCTGTAGCATCCTTAGTAATATCTACAAGAACAGGACCCGGACGACCTGATTTAGCTACATAGAACGCTTTTCTAATTGTGTCTGCAAGATTTTCTACCTCACGTACCATATAATTATGTTTTGTAATTGGCATTGTAACACCTACAATGTCAACCTCCTGGAATGAATCCTTACCAAGTGCTGCCTTTGCAACATTTGCTGTGATTATAACCATTGGTACTGAATCCATATAAGCTGTTGCAATACCTGTTACAAGGTTAGTTGCACCCGGACCTGATGTTGCCATACATACACCAACTTTACCTGTTGAACGTGCATATCCGTCTGCTGCATGGGCAGCTCCCTGCTCATGCGAAGTTAAATAGTGAGTTATTTCGTCGGAATGTTTATATAATTCATCATATACATTTAAGATTGTTCCACCAGGGTATCCGAATACTGTATCAACGCCCTGTTCTTTTAAACATTCAATAATTATTTCTGAACCTGTTAACTGCATTTTTACTTTCCTTTCTGTATCTTTATAACATTATTTAATCTATATTATATAGAATTCTATTGTTTAATATTTCTGATTAGTTAGTTTTTAAAATTGCACCTGTATTTGCTGAAGTTACAAGTGATGCATATCTTGCAAGATATCCTGTTGTTACCTTTGGCTCTCTTGGCTGCCATTTTGCTTTTCTATCAGCTAATACTTCATCTGATACATCAAGTGTAATCTTATTTGCATTAATATCAATCTTAATGATATCTCCCTCTTCAACTAAGGCGATTGGGCCTCCTACTGCTGCCTCTGGGGATACATGACCGATTGATGCTCCTCTGGATGCTCCTGAGAAACGTCCATCAGTAATAAGTGCTACACTTGAACCAAGTCCCATACCTGCGATTGCAGATGTAGGGTTGAGCATCTCTCTCATTCCAGGACCGCCTTTTGGTCCCTCGTATCTGATAACCACAACGTCACCTTCAACGATTTTACCACCTTTGATAGCTGCGATTGCATCTTCTTCACAATCAAATACTCTTGCTGGTCCTTCATGCTTAAGCATCTCAGGTACAACTGCTGAACGTTTAACTACACAGCTGTCTGGTGCAAGATTACCTCTAAGTACAGCAATTCCACCTACTTCACTGTATGGATTATCTATTGGTCTTATAACATTTGTATCTTTGTTAACAACATTCTTAATATTTTCACCGACTGTTTTACCTGTAACTGTCATAAGGTCTGTATTCAATAAGCCTTTCTTATTAAGCTCGTTCATTACAGCATATACACCGCCTGCCTCATTGAGTTCTTCGATGTATGTATGACCTGCTGGTGCAAGGTGGCAGAGGTTAGGTGTTCTTGAACTGATTTCATTAGCAATATCAAGATTTAATTCAACGCCTGCTTCGTGTGCAATAGCTGGTAAATGAAGCATACTGTTTGTACTGCATCCAAGTGCCATATCTACTGTTAAAGCATTTCTGAATGCTGCTTCTGTCATAATATCTCTCGGTCTGATATTCTTCTCAAGAAGTTCCATAACTTTCATACCTGCATGTTTAGCAAGCTTAAGTCTCTCTGAGTATACAGCAGGTATTGTACCATTACCCTGTAACGCCATACCAAGTGCCTCTGTAAGACAGTTCATACTATTAGCTGTATACATTCCCGAACATGAACCACATGTAGGACATGCTTTTGCTTCAAATTCTTCTACATCTTCAAGTGTCATTGTTCCTGCTGCATAAGAACCTACTGCCTCGAACATACTTGATAATGATGTCTTGCATCCTTTAACTCGACCTGCAAGCATCGGACCACCACTTACAAATACTGTAGGAATATTAAGTCTGGCTGCTGCCATTAATAATCCCGGAACGTTCTTATCGCAGTTAGGAATCATAACAAGTGCATCAAACTGATGTGCCATTGCCATACATTCTGTTGAATCTGCAATTAAATCTCTTGTTACAAGTGAATATTTCATTCCTGTATGTCCCATTGCGATACCGTCACATACTGCAATTGCCGGGAACATAATTGGTGTACCACCAGCCATTGCAACGCCCATTTTAACTGCATTTGCAATCTTATCTATATTCATATGACCTGGAACTATCTCATTATATGAACTTACGATACCAACTAATGGTCTGTCTAATTCTTCCTTTGTCATACCTAATGCATTAAACAATGAACGGTGAGGAGCCTGCTGCATTCCTTTTGTTACATTATCACTTCTTCTATCCATACTAATCTCCATTCCGCAGGCACATTGTGCCGGAGGAATCGCGAGCCAAATGTCAGATTTGGCTCTGCGATAGATGCTATTTGTGGTGCCCGCGACACAAATAGATGTGTGAAAAATCAGATATCAATCTGTATTTTTCACACTAATCTCCATTCTGATATCTAACTATCTTATTTTATTCTCTCACAAATTGCATCACCCATAGCTTTGCAGCCTACCTGAGTGTTGCCCTCTGACATAATATCAACTGTTCTGATACCATCTTTAAGTACCTGTTTAACTGCACTTTCTACTGCATCAGCTTCTTTATCAAGGTCAAATGAATATCTTAACATCATAGCTGCTGAAAGAATAGTTGCTATCGGATTAGCAATATCTTTACCTGCAATGTCAGGTGCTGCACCATGACTTGGCTCATATAATCCCATCTTGTTATATCCAAGGCTTGCTGATGGAAGCATACCGATTGAACCTGTAATCATACTTGCTTCATCTGATAAAATATCACCAAACATATTCTCTGTAAGTATTACATCAAACTGTTTTGGATCTTTTACTAACTGCATTGCACAGTTATCTACAAGCATATTCGTAACTTTAACTTCCGGATAATCTTTAGCGACTTCTGCCACTACTTTCTGCCATAATCTTGATGAGTCTAAAACATTTGCCTTATCGACACTTATTACGTTCTTACGTCTCTTCATTGCAATATCAAAACCTGTTATTGCAATTCTTCTTATCTCGTCTTCTGTATATGTGAGTGTATCAATTGCTGTTAATTTACCATCAACCTCTTTTGTACATCTCTCTCCAAAGTAAAGTCCTCCGGTAAGTTCACGTACAACTACCATATCAAAGCCTGCTTTTGCTATATCTTCTTTAAGAGGACAAGCTTCATTAAGTTCTTCATACAGATATGCAGGTCTTAAGTTAGCATATAATGACAATGACTTTCTAATCTTTAGTAGTCCTGCCTCAGGTCTTAAGTTTGGTGCAAGCTCGTACCATTTATCTTTACCCACGACACCACCGACGGCTCCTAATAGTACAGCATCGCTGTTCTTAGCTGTCTCTATAGCTTCGTCTGTTAGTGGTTCACCATATGTATCAATGGATATTCCCCCAATTAATACATCCGTAAAATTAAATGTGTGACCGTACTTCTTACCAACTGTTTCAAGTACCTTTTTTGCTTCTTCAACAATTTCCGGACCAATCCCATCACCGGACATAACTGCTATGTTGAAATTCATGAAAATCCCTCTTTTCTATGTACTGTAATTATCTTCTTATCTTAGTTAATGCAAATACTTTTTAATATATTTAACATCTGTTTTTAAATACACTAAAAATGTCGCCCTGTGGCGACATCTAGCAGTTTTGCTATGCAATTTTTGTCGATATCCACTACCTGATTGCATATCTTCATATACATAAGAAGAATATTAGGTAATATTTTATAATATTTTAATATATTTTTCAATGACTAATTAAAAAAAATTGATATCTGAATTTGGTTTTAAAGGATGGAAACAATTACCGGATAACATATCTAGGAAATATCATTTTGTACACTTTCCTAATGGACACCCTTTTTTCAGGACACCCTTTTTTTCTTTAGTATTCTCTTGTTTTCATAATTACCTCGCTGTATTTGGTATCTGTTGATATCCGTGTATCCGATTGCCGTGGTAAAAATGAAAAATGCATAAGTGTGATATACACAGTATACATGGAATCCGGCAAAAAAATCTTGGGTTATGCCCGAGAAATTGCTTATTTTTCAAAAACAGTCTTAAGGAAAGAAATACGGCACAGCGGTTTTTATGCCCTCTGTGCCGTATTTGTGATGTTTCCGTGATGGATCGTTAATTGTTACTTATACTTGATTATTTGACGTAATGTCTTTTCCTTTTATCAAATACCTTTACACCTTTCAGAACACCGCCGCTGATAAACAGCAGTGCGATCCAGAGGATCATATTGCTGTTGTCACCGGTTTTCGTGCTTTCTGCGCCAGTGCTCGGGTTGGTTTGCGTAGAATCGATCGGTTTTGTTGTGAAGCCGGTAGCCGGAATCTCAACTGCTGCCTTCTTGTAGCCACAAACCTTGCACTCCTCATGCTTAGAGCCCTTTTGCGTTGCGGTCGCTTCCTTGTCAACAATCCACTTGAAGTCGTGCACCGCCTTATCGGTCTTATCGCCACAGGAGCACTCATGCCAGTGGTTCGTAGCATCGTTCTTCCACTCGCTGCCGTAGCTGTGAGTATGTTCACTGCCGCCGGTTGCCGGAATCGTTTCGGTTGTCATCGTATAACCGCAGACGGTGCATTCCTTATGCTTTAAGCCGCTTGTGGTAGTCGTTGCCGGTGTATCAATAATCCAGTCGCTTGCGGTGTGTGCTGCAACATCTTTCTTATCGCCGCAGGAGCACTCATGCCAGTGGTTGTCTGCATCGTTCTTCCACTCGCTGCCGTAGCTATGAGTATGCTCATCGCCGGTTGCCGGAATCGTTTCGGTTGTCATCGTATAACCGCAGACGGTGCATTCCTTATGCTTTGAGCCGCTTGTGGTAGTCGTTGCCGGTGTATCAATAATCCAGTCGCTTGCGGTGTGTGCTGCAACATCTTTCTTATCGCCGCAGGAGCACTCATACCAGTGGTTGTCTGCATCGTTCTTCCACTCGCTGCCGTAGCTGTGAGTATGCTCATCGCCGCCGGTTGCCGGAATCGTTTCGGTTGTCATCGTATAACCGCAGACGGTGCATTCCTTATGCTTTGAGCCGCTTGTGGTAGCCGTTGCCGGTGTATCAATAATCCAGTCGCTTGCGGTGTGTGCTGCAACATCTTTCTTATCGCCGCAGGAGCACTCATACCAATGGTTGTCTGCATCGTTCTTCCACTCGCTGCCGTAGCTGTGAGTATGCTCATCGCCGCTATTGCGCAGAATCGTCAGTGTGTAGGTTTTAGCACCGATTCCCACGACAATGTCGGTTGTGCCGCTGTCGGGGATAGCAACGTTTGCGCTGCCGCCGGTGGACATAGCCTGTCCGTTGATGCTCACGGGCTCGCCGTTTCCAGACATCGCTGTGACTAGCGTAGATGTTGCTCCGCTATCATTTTGCAGCGTATAGGTATAGTTCGTTCCGTTGGCGGTAAAATCGCCGAGTCCCACTGCCAGACCTTCAAAGGTCAGAAGGTCATTACCAGGCACTGCGGCTCGCACCACTACGCGGGTGCCAAGCCGGGAGAAGGTGACGGTTTCCGTCTGGAAGGTTTCCCCGTAGATGGCACCGCCAATACTGGTCTTTTTCGTTTCCAGAACGGTCCCGTCAGCATCCAGCAGTGTGGCCACCAGCATTGCGCTAGTCTGAGACTGCAGGGAGTTGTTGCGCAGGGTAATGGCTGCGGTGCTGTGACCGTTGCCGTCGTTTCCCTGTGTCACATCCATCGTCATCCGCTCTCCGGTGCGGGCCAGTGCGCCAGTCATATGGACGCTGGCCTCGCTGTCACTGCCGTCATACTCCGGCAGGCGCTGATTGCTTCCCGTTCCACCGATCTGACCTTCCGCCCACGCCTCGGCGTACAGATAGGTACCCACATTTGGGATCTCTGTTTTGCCAATAGAGTTCATATACTTGCCCAGATCATAGGTCAGGTCCAGTGTAAAGGTTCCCTGATCGATGCGGGCGAGGGCGCTGTCTTCGGAAATGGTGATTTCATTATCGCGAACCGATACGCCGTTTGTGGTGCAGGCTACCTCTGCATGTTTGGTATGCAGATCATCCGCATAGAACGCAAGCTTCACCTCGCGACCCTTTTTGCCAGCCAGAGTGGCGGCAGAGGAATTATAGAGGGTCATGCGCACCGTACGCTTGCCGGCGCTCTCCGCAATCACTTCCATTTGCGAGATCCCAATGTCGGGATAATCCAGATACACTGTGCCTTTTTCGTTGATGCCGCTGGCGGCGGTGATGGTATAGCTCGGGTTGGTCACGAGGTTCCCCACATGGTGCCAGACGGTAAGGGTGGTGCTTTCATTTGGCAGCAGTGTTTCCGTAAGGGTGGCGGTTTCCCCGCTGCCAATGCTGACCTTTAGGTTTGTCACATCGTTCAGCCCGGTGTTGCGGATGGTAAAGCGAATAGGTGTCAGGCTGTTCAACGCCAGCGTTGCATAATCCACACCGATCTGTTCCACTGCCACCGCATCGGTGACAAAATCAGAGGTAACGGTATAGAGGTTCGTTTTCTCACCCGGAACGGTCACGCCGCCGATTACCTGCGGATTTTCATCGTCATAGAAGGTAGCCTGAATGACAGCCTGCACCTGATTGCTGTCGCTGACATAGGCATCAAAGTGGTCAGCCAGCGTGCGATCCGGCAGTTCTGCCAGTTCCAACGGTGCGGAGAGAGTGTAGGTATTTGTAGCATAGCGCAGCTTGGCCGCCTTCAAAATGCCGTGATTTACCGCGCCGTTGACGTCATTGACAGTCTCATTCCAGACAATGGTAAGATCATTGAGGCTGCGATGATCCCCGCTGAGGGAAGCGAAGCGGAAGTCTCCGCCCACGACGGCGTTGCCGCTGCTGGTCAGGGCAGACAAAGAGCCTGGGAAACTGTTGGACATGGTGCCGCTTCCGTCCACAGCCAACAGCTGAATATCGCTGCTGCCGTCTCGGATACTGTGCCAACCGATGACAAATCGGTCATCCCCGCTGCCGAAGTTGGCTGCAACGACCTGGGGGTTTTCGTCAAGATTGCTGTCACAGGTCGCCAGCATGGCTGTACCAGGAGTTCCGTCAGCAGCCACGGTACAATAGGCAATCTCGTAGGCGGAGGTATCTCCGGTTCCGCTGCGGTCCAGCGAGTAAACCGCCATAGCTGTTCCGTCGGGCAGCATGGCCGCCTGCAACGCCTTCACGCTGCCAGTAGCACCATTATAAAGCATTTTGGACTCGCTCCAGGTGCCATTATTCCTGTCATAGCAACAGTACATGATACAATCTCTGGTCGTGAAGTTCAGCAAGTTGCTGCCCTGCGTACCGGGATCTGGGGTGTAGACGCTGCGCCAGAACACGATGGCCTTGCCGTCGCCGCCCACTGCCGTGACTGGGGCCAGATCTGGCGTGCCGTCGTTGGTTAGGCGGGTGGAAGTCCAGGTTGTGCCGTCATAGACGGACACTACGATCTCCGTGCTGTTCATCAGCAGGTTTTGCTCTTCCAATGTCACGGGATCACCGGCATTTTTACCCGGAAGGTTAGTGCCCATGCGAACCCAAGCCGCCGCCGCGAAGCTGCCAGTGCCAGACAAAGAAATGCTCGTGTCGCCGTAGCCTGGGAACTCTGCTGGAGCGTCAATTTCACTAGAGAGAGTATAGACGCCGCCATTGAGGGTGGAGAAATGCGCCCGGCTATCGTAAATACTGCTGCTGTTGCCGTCGTTGATGTAGGCCAATACCTTCCCGTCATCGCTGATCTGTGGATAGGATGTAGGGTTAGCATTGGTCTGGATGTTTTCCAGCCCACTGGTTGAGTTCAGAGAGAACAGCATCATCCGCTGCTGGGGTTGGCCCCAAGTACGGGCATATTGCTCCAGATAGTCCCGGCTTTGGAGCGTTGCACTGCCAGAAGCTACCTGCATTCCGCTCTGAGCCGCTGCCATCCGTAGCGAGGCAAGGCTCAGCCCACTGGTGGCGTTATTCCAATAGTTGTCGATTGTTTTCCAGTCATTAAAAGTCTTGGTACCTTCAAGGGTTCCGGAGGCGATCACCGCCTCGTAGGAGATAAACAGGAAGGTTGCCACAAATTTGATTCCCACTTCGCTTTTGATTCCCAGGGCCTGACCGTTGATCTGGCGCTTTGTCTCGTCGGCAAGATAGGTGCGGGAAAGGAACTTATTCTGACTGTCCACATCCAAATTGCCGAATAGGCCGATCTTCAGTGCCACGACCGAATAGTCAAAGCCAATGCCGCCAAACGCGTGGACATAGGCGTTGATACGCAGCGTGGTCAAAAAGTCATTCACTGCCGTGGCTGTGGGATCGCTCCAGGCAAGCTCTGTACCCTCGCCCTGCTGGCCGTAGCGCACTGCGGTACGGAAATCCAGCTGAATGGCACCACCCAGCTCAAAGGTTGCTGTCAACGGCACGGGTCCAGCCATGGCGTTCACGCTGAAGGTGAAGCCCACGCCAATGCCGGCGGTAAAGCCGCCACCTACGGTGAAAACCTCCCACTCCTTTTTTTCGGCGTTATAGCGGATTTCCGCTTCGTAAAAGCCCTCCAACTGCAAGTTGAGATCCGTGTTGGTGACCTTGCCGGCCATGGAGTTGGCTTTGTACTCTCCATTTGGATTATAGGTGCCCTTGGCCATCTGACTCAGATCCCCGGTCCCGGGCACGCCCACTTCCAGGTTCTGCGTTAGCACATTCGCACCCAAGGCCACGCCGTCCTCGGAATAGTCCATGTCCTCCATCTCCAGTGTATTGTACCCGGCCCAAATCATGGCACGGAACACGGATGGATCTTCGCTAGGGGTGATAATCATTTTGAACACGGATGTGTCCACCGGACCGCTCAGATCATCCAGCCGCCCGGTCAGCACCTTGAGAATGTTACTATCGCCCACTCCGCCAAAGTCAACATCATTCACTCCACTGGAGTCCTTCATCGTCGCCAGAATACCGGTAACGCGGTCATCCTCTGTCACCTTTGGCACTCGGGTCAGATCAACGACCCGGAAGGGCATTATTTTCTCTTGCAGCAGGCTGCCGTTCAGGCTCAGCTGCGTTTTCATACCCACATCCTTGCCGTCGGCGATCCATCCGGAGGTGGTCATGGTGGCCTCGGTGAGGGTCAGATCGTTTTCCACTACGGGGATGGATGAGAAGGGATACTGCGTGGTACTGCTGCTCTGGGCGGCAGGAAGAACGCCGTATTCGTCTGCCAACTTGAGACTGTAATTCTTCGCATTGGCAATATCCTCGCCCCAGAGGAACATAGTGGTGTGCAGGATTGCTGTTTTAAAGCTGCTGTTAGGGCCAATCTTCCCAATCGAGTTGCGGACATCCACTTTCTGGCCGTTTGCAAGACCGTAATCAACGCTTTGCGCCACAATGAAGGGTTTGTTTTTCTCCCCCTTCGGCACGCGTTCCAGAGAGACAACGCCCTCTGCGGTACGCATTACATCGTCCACGCCCAGCTTGCCGTTGACGGTCAGCAACAGCGGATAGTACTTGTCGCCGTCAATTGCGCTGATCTCCAGAATGTACTCCAGCTGATCCAGAGCGGAAAGCGCCGTGGTGTTACTCTCGCCCTTTTCGGCCGACCAGAACTGGGTGGAATCCAGATAGACAGTTATATTTCCCGCCGCATCCGTGGTATAGGTGTCGCCGGTGATGCCGCTGACAAGTGCTCCTGCCCTGGAGCCCAGCTGAGCTGTCTCGCAGTAGCCTCCGTTTTTATAAACACCGCCGCGAACGGTCACCGTCTTGTTCGCCAGCGGATCGCCGCCCGGCGTGATGAGCGTCACAGATGCCCGGGCGACTCGCCGAAGGCTGAAGGTATTCAAAGGATAAAGCTGCAGTTTTGTGGCATCCCGCTCGCCGGAACGCAGATTTTCTTTATAGATGGTGCCCAGATAAATATCCGCGCCGGAGCCGGACCGTAGAGACACCTCACTTGCGATTCCGTTGGGTTCGTAAAGTGCCAGCACGCCTTCACTGTTGGTCGTGACCGTTTTGGACACACCTTTGCCGTCGGTGTATTGCAGAGTAGTTTCTGCTGCAGGCGTCAGCTGGAAGAGATAGAACTTATTTTTCAGTGTTTTCGCTGTCACCTGTACGGTGGCACTCATGCCCGTGGCGGCATGGGTAGCCGTGACGGTTGCGGTGCCGTTGGCCAAGCCGGACAGCGCCATTTTGGTTTCGGGAAGGTAGGAATCAAAGGAGAAGTTTCTGATGTCCTCATACAGTCCTCCCTGCTTGTAGTTGACGGAAATGGCATTGTTGTTGCTGGAGAGCCACCGGATTCCATCTTTAAAGGAGTTCCATCCGTACTCGTCATAGTTGATGCCTATGTACTCGATCAGCCCCAACTCCTGGCGCAGCTGCAAAATTTCAGCTGTATCGGTGGGCAGGCTGTCGCTGACCTTGGAGGTATTGTCCATGGTCATCTTAGAAATCGTGTTTCCTTTGTCGTCCTGCACCTTCAGTGCGTCGGCATCGTAGACATACAGTGGGAAGGAGTCGGTGCTTGGAGATTCCTCACCAGGGTTCTCCACGCTCAAAACCACTTGATAAGTGTCCTTTAGATTGCCGGCTTTCACACTCTGTAATGACAGGGAGAATCTTCCGGAGGTATCGGACAGGCGCTCACGGGCCACCACTTGGGTGTTGTTGTCCTCTGTGACCCGGGTAATGGTCAGCGTGGACTGTTGAGAGGCCCCATCAGTGGCGTTTTCCACCGACCAGTTGATATTGACGGCGCCGTCGGTATCCTTGAGGTAAATGCTCTGTGGCGGTGTCAGCTTGGCCGTGGCAGGTGGTGCCTGCACGATGATCCAGGCAAGTGCCGACAGGCGGACGTTCTCACCCTTTGCGTTGGGGTGCGGCATGGATACCAATACCGTGTAGGCAGGGGTATTGCCGTTGGAGAGCTTAGAGAGCACATTCTCCGGGATCCGCACGCTGTTTTTATCCTTGCCGGCGGTATAAGTCGCAACGGGATCGCGGCCTCTCAGCGCCGCCTCATTCGCGTAGTTGCCCTCATACAGGTCAATCTTGTAATTGAATTCTTTGTTCGGTGCCATCAGCGCGACGTTGGAGCTCCACAGCACGGTGGCGGGCTGATTTACCCGTGTCACGATGGACGAGCCGCCGGGAATCACCAGTGCCAGGGAATTGCCTGCCGTCACGGTATAGGACTTTGACTGGCCCGTCACATCATCGGCAGTGTCCTCAGTCCCGTTGTCCGCCGTAAAGGTAAAGGTGACGGTTCCCACCTCGGTTCCTGTGGTGGTAACAACGCCGGTATCCTCGTCGATGGTGGCAATGCGCGGGTCACTGCTGCTCCATTTACCGGTGGTGTAGCTTGCCGGCACATCGCCTGCCCCCAAAACCTCTGCCCTAAGCGTAGGGCGGGCGGCTTCGGCGAGGGAAATCGTATAGTCGACGTCATTCTCTTCTGGGACGACGTTCACCGTGCTCACGGAAACTTTCTTTGGCACCTTGAACTGCCGGGTCAGTGGAAGAACATTCACCCAGTTAGGAGCGTCTTTCGTGCCCTCGTTGGCCTGCAGCATCACCGTATAGGTGCGGGTGTAAACCGCGAGTGCGATTGCATAGTCGCTAATGGTGAAGGCTTCCTTCTCTGTGTCCAGATAGACCTGCAGATGGATTGGTTCAGTCGCGGAGTCGTACCTCAGCTCGAGGCGGAAAGGAGCTTCCTTCGGCTCTGTTCCTTCCCGGGTGTGATAATTGCTGTATACGGTCTTGTAGGCCTGCTCCATGTTGGCGTTCATCGTGAACGATGCCTTGCCGTTGTCGTAGACGGCGGTCAGTGCAGTTGGAGCATTGCGCATCAAGACGCTCTTCAGCGTAACGCCAGTAATCGGCTCGCTTGGATATTGTGTGGTATCCAGCGGATGGCCGAAAACATCTTTCACACCTGTCATACCATTGACGGTGACCGTGGTGGCATCCATATCCTGCACCGGGTACCAGAGCATTGCCGTGACACCGTAGTCGTTCATGGAAAGCTCAGCGGCGGTATACTCTTTGCCATTGATGGTCACGCGGGCGTTCCTAAGATCCACGAACTCGTTAAAGGTAACTGTGATGGGCACATGCTGTCCTCTGGCATAGATTCCTGCCGGGGCCGTGACGCTTTGAATGGTGGGAGCGTCCGTGTCCAACAGCCTGGTGGTGGCGTTGCTGGTCTTGGTGGTGGCGGAGGTATTTTGTTGGTCGCCATTTACATTCCTCAGATACAGCTCGAAGGGCAGATAGTACCGCTGATCCCCTCTGTTTTGCGTGGTAGACTGCAGGGAGATGCTGACCGTACTGTCCTTTTGAATCGTACAGTTCAGCGCACTCATTCTTTCGCTGCTGAGCTCCAGAGATGTTCCATTGAGCTTGTACTCCGTCAGATAGAACGGGGCATAGGGTCGGTTTTTATACCAGCCATACGGCGCATTGCCGGTATAGGCATCTGCTTTGCCATTCCACTCAAACCTGATGCTGGCGTCGATTTGGTATGGCTGATAAAATGGGGAGGAGCCGCCGGGAAGCACCGAATTGCGGGCACCCTCCAGAATTCCGATGGTATCGCTTAGCGCAACGAAGTCCTGATTGTTGGCACCGTCGCCGGCATTGTATCCATCTGCCAGCAAAGGAATATACATATCCGCATATAATGTGTCTGTATTTTTGAGTGTTTTTTCATAGTTCGGCGCGGTCATTGATGTTTTTATTGCGGGGGCGTCAACCGTCTTTATTAGCTTGAGCTGGCAGTGGTCGGCATAACCGGCGCCGTCATAGAACACCAGATTTTCCGCATCGTAAAATTCGATCATCCCCAGCAGGTCGCCATAGGAATAAGAATCCTTGAGCCAGCCTGGGTTACTTCCTTCGGTTGTAACCTCGACAGTGATTTTACACCCACTTAAAATGGAATTCGGGCTGTCATACTGATAGGTCAGCTTGTAGGACCCGTCGCTTTGCTTGACCCCACTCGTCCCGTATATCGAGACCTTCACATCGGTGATATACTTGCTGAGCTGGCCTTTTTTAATGCGGTAGGAAAAGCCGACCGGTTTTCCGCTGTATACAGCAAAAGTCCCGGAGTCCCATTTGTTGTTGTATGCTTCTCTCCCCAGCGTTTGTCTCATCATGCCGCTCATATCCACCGTCTCAACGCCCTCAGGCGCTGTGGCAGAGGCGGAATACCGCAAACTGATGCCCTGCAGCTCCAGCTGCTCCATCAGGCTATTGAGATTCTCCAGAGCTTCCCCGGTAAACTCCCTGCCGGAGAAATAGGTGTCCTTGATCCACTGCAGCTCCTGTTCGATTTGGATCATGGTCTTCAAATCGCCCAGTGCCACCGGAGTCCCATCCACGTCGGCTATACGAGTGAGATCCGTGGCGGGATTTTCCAGCAGCTCCATGACAGCCGCCAGTGTCAACACCTGGCCGTCCAGCGTGATGGTTTGATCCACCTTTAAATTGCCGGCTTCATCCAGTAGCCCCAAAGCGTTCAGCATGGAAAGCACTTGGTCGTTGCTACCGCCGGTCAAGGCGGAGAGCTGCTCCAAAATCGCCTGATTTTCCTCAGGTGTGTTGTCCAGCGAATCGCTCACCGATGCAAACGCCGCTGTTGGCAGCATGTTCAGCAACATGCAGCACAGTAACAGGATACTGAGTATTCGTTTTTTCATTGGTTTTTCTCCTCCTTTTCGTGTCGGGCGGACTTATCCGCTCCGCCTTTTCTATGGTTTTCTCTATTTCTGAGCCGAAAGCACAGTGCAGTGATCGCTGTCGCCGCAGCAAAGGAGACGACGCCCACCAGCACATAGCCGCCTGCGTCCTCCCGCAGCAGCATCGTGCCGAAGCTGCCCCATGCGGCGGTCTGTCCCTGCACTGCAAATGCGTCCACCGCCTGCGTCAGTGCTGCGCACAACAGCATACACGCTGCGGAGAGGCTTATTGCATCGCACCGCTGCCTTCGGCGGGTGTTTTCCCGCACCCGCTGCTTGACGAGTGCGACCCGTCTTGCAGTATCGTACATATCGTTTGAACCTCCTCTCTGGATTCTTTGAAATACGGCTTAAAAACCCCTTCACTTATATAGGTACAAAAAATCGAAAAAACTCTCACCCAAAACGCAAAATTTTTCAAAAAAAATTGAGAGTCGCCAAAAAGCAACTCTCAAGGAATGGATATTCAGTTATTGCTTCCGTGATAATCGGAAAACGGATAGCCTTCCCGCCACCACCAGCAGCACCGGCAGGGCGTAGGCGATGTACTGCGTCGTGCCGCCGTAAGCGATCAGCAGATTATAGATGGCGTGGAGGGTAATGGCCGCGCCCAACAGTCCGCAGGTGCCCGCGACCTTCAGCCACGTCCGCCGCCATGTGTAGGCAAGCCCTCCGCCCACAATCAGACCGCAGAGGACGTGCATGGCTCCCGTGCCAAAGCCACGGAAGAAGATGAAGGAGAATCGGTCAGCGCCGTTCTGGATGAGATAGCACACATTTTCAAAGGTGGCAAAGGCGAGGGATACTGTTATTGCTGCACTTTTGATTTTATCCCCCTCCGGCTCGAACACCAGAAGATAGAACACCAGCGGCAGCAGCTTCATCATTTCCTCCACCACCGGTGCGATCTCCGCCGTGGCGGCAAGGGCGTCCGCCTGACACACCGCCGCAAGGAAGGTGTTGATATAGGCTGAAAGCAGACACACACCCATCCCGGCAATGCTAAACAGGAAGAAGCGGAGCTGCCGCCTGCCCATGCACAATGCGGCCACCAACAGGGGAGATACCATGCAGAGGAAGATATTTTCGATATAGGTCATGCTTCCACCGCCTTTCTCGTGGCGGGCAGCAACCCCAGAATCGCAAGCGTCAGCAGCATATCGCACCAGAAGGTTGGGCTCGCCGGTGAGGTATCTGGCCAGAAGCAGCCCGCCGTCCAAAGCAGATACTCAGCGAACACAAAGCACAGCACGCCGATGTGAAACCACCGCATATTCCGCGACGCGCCCATCTGCGTTTTCGCATAGGCAAGCCCTCGAATGGCGCAGAAGGAGAGCCATATCATCATGCCGCACCAGATAAGGTTGGAGAGAATGTCCCCGAAAACACAGTAGAACGCCAGCAGCGGCACGCCGAACATAGGTGCAAGCCATGCCCTGCGGCAGCGGAAGGCGCGTTCCTCCGTGTCGGAGAGCGTGGCCTGTAAAATGTGCAGAAAAATTACGCTGGCTACCCAGCCGAACTCCGACACATAAAAGACCTGCGGCGTGGTATCGAACAGCAGCAGGTACAGCGTCCAGTAGAGCGCACCGAGGGCAAAGCAGCCATAAAAGCACAGTAGCAGAAAAAACGCCTGCCTGCGGCTTGTCCGGTAGGATATGCCGGAAAGCAGCGCGCCGACGAACGTGACCAGCAGTTGCAACAGGTTCTCAATCAGCTCCATGTGCATCCTCGCTTTCCTTGTCCTGCCCGTCCTCACGGCTCATCTGCCGCAGCCGGAAGCACAGAACGGTCACGCACACACCGAGAAGAAAGGCCAGCAACCCGATAACAATGTATCCCAAAGCCGCGCCAACGCCGTACATACTGGCCGCCGTTCCAAAGCCCGCATAGTCGCCTGCCTGGATGCTTGCGGCAATGCCGGGCATGGCGAAGGACGCGCCGATGAGTAGCGCAAGGCACGCCACCACGGTAGAAGCCATGGTGACCGTATTGCGCCGCAGCCGTTTTTCCCGCTCAATTTTTTCAATGCGCCGCTTTGTCTCCGCGACGCGCTCTTCATGACTCCGCATTTGTGATTCCCTCCCGTTCCAGTAGCCTTCGCAGGCTTTTCTTTCCGCGATACACCATGTTGGTGATCTGTTTTACCGTTTTTCCCGTGACCTCCGCCACCTGTGCGTAGCTCATATCCTCAAAATAGGTGAGATAGAGGACTTCCCGATAGTCCGGGTTCATTTCGCTCATGCAGAAGTGCAGGGTGCGGTTTCGCTCCTCCGTCCGTATAACCTCCTCCACCAGCAGCCGTCCCTCCGGCTCGTCGGTCAGTGCATCGAGGCTGAACAGGGGCTTCCTCCTGCTCTTATGGCGCAACGCCATGTGCCGCGCCGCCTTATACAGATACGCCTTGAGGCCGCCTTCCCGGATTCGGGGCTTTTTCGTGAACAGATAGGCGAAAACGTCCAGCATCAGCTCTTCTGACTCGTGAACGTCGTGCAGATAGCCGTCGATATACAGGGTCAGGGGGGCGCCGTATTTTTTCATCAGGGCTTCCAGCCCAGCGTCGTCGCCGCTAAGATATTGGCGGTATAGGGTTTCATCGCAGGCCATCGCACTCACCTCCTTTTTGCGGATGCTTCCAATTCCAATGCTGAAGGGATCCGTCAGGTGCTTGTCCTGCCGGGATCGCGGTGCTGTTCCTAAAAGCACAGGTCGGACGGCTTTTCCGCATTTTCCGGAATCGCCCATGAACGCCCGAACTGGGACTCGCCAGAGATCCGCCCCTCGACGCAATACTGATTGACCCGCCGCTCCGACACGCCACAACGGTAGGGCACCCCCCCGAATGGAGATATAGCCCTTGATCCCGTTCATACCGCACCTCCGCATGGATAATACTCAATGCAATACATTATATACGAATATCCGAATAAAAGCAAGTCGACACGGACGACTTAGCACGAAGGTTTCAGCATCGATTTCAGTGTCGAAGCACAGGAGTTGCTCTAACTCGGTGTCGTGGAAAGCGTTGAGCCTTGACAGTGCCGTACTCATAACACTTGCCATACTCTGTTCGGTGGTGTTCAGTGCCGCACCCGCAAACCATTTTGCCTTATGCTCGTTCGGCAGTAACTCCATCAGCTGCTGAAACTGATTCTTGCCTTTCTTTTTGGACGGAGCGAGTAGCTCTTGAATTACATTGAATACCGACACGATGTGCCGCTTCTCTGGCGCACAGAACACCACTCATATTCCTTGCCGGAGCGTTTTAAGTGTTCGCCCTGACTTTGCAGGAGTGCGACCAAGTCTGTCTGCCGGCGCAGCTTGCGGTCGATGCTGTTTCCTCTGCTTTTGCGCTCGTCCTCCAAGTGGTTTTGGATGATACGAGCCATGTGTCCGAGCAGGCGAAGAGAGGCAAGTGCCGCCGTCCAATTGCCGTTTACCTTAATGCTGTGGATGAGCTGTGCGGCATATTGATTGTCATGATCGGCGGCAAGATGAAGATAGTACATCGCCTTATCGCTATCTCTCGGAACATCTTTGCCGTAAAGATAGATTTTACCGAGACGGCATTCGGCGTAATCGTTGCCGTTATCCGCGGCTATCTTAAAGCTGCGGATACTTGTGCTGTTACTGGTTACAAATATCAGCCTTTCCACCAGAAAGTAACTGACTTCCTACAAAATGCTGAATATCCATTTTTGTACTACTGCCGAAGTACACCGTCAAAGTCAGACAACGCATTCCATACGGCAAATGCGGAACATATCATGAGGATGAAACTGGGTCAGTATTTTATGAATAAGGGTTACAACTTCCAGAAAGTCCGCCTCGATAACGATACAGAGTTAATGATAAGCAATCGATGGTATGATGCAAATACTCAATTTCAATGGACTTCTATGGAGCAGAAAATCCTATAATTTAAAAAAATCCATTATCTTAGATAATTTTGAACATGATGAAACCAGTAGATTTTTTGTCTACTGGTTTCACACAATTAAAATTTTTATTTACCATTTACAAATGTGACGTTTTCAGAATCAATATTTATAACATCATCAAAGTCAATAAATGTTATTTACTATAACTCTGTTTCACTAAGGATTAGGAAGTTGCCGCTATTAAAAGTGCATATTGTATAATTTTATTCCAGATTGGACCATTTATCATATCCATTCTGTTATTTAGTATATTTTGTTTCTCTTATTTTAATCCACCTTTAATAAGGTTAATCATTTCTATTGCAGAGCAGGCAACATCATAACCCTTGTTACCTGCCTTTGTTCCTGCTCTCTCAATTGCCTGCTCAATATTATCTGTTGTAATAACTCCAAATAATACAGGTACACCTGTTTCTAAGCTGACTGCGGCAATTCCTTTGCTGACTTCGTTACATACTAAATCATAATGACTTGTAGAACCTTTGATAACTGCTCCTAAACAGATAATAGCATCATATCTTCCGCTTTCTGCCATTTTCTTAGCTATAACAGGAATCTCATATGCTCCTGGAACCCATGCAAGTGTAATACTATCACTATCTACACCATGACGAACAAGAGCATCTTCTGCACCTGATACAAGTTTTGATACAATAAATTCATTAAATCTTGCTGCAACCATTCCTATTCTTGCGCCTGTGCCTACTACATTTCCTTCTAAAATCTTCATAATCTTTTTCCTTCTTTCTAATCTAATATAATTTTATTAATAGTTTGTCATATGATGCATTTTCTCTTGTTTTGTTTTCAGATAGAATAAATCATATTTACCGGCTTTAATTTCAATTGGAACACGTTCATCAATTGTAATTCCATATCCTGACAAACCTGATATCTTAGTTGGGTTATTGGTAAGTAATCTAAGATGTTTTGCACCCAAATCATATAGTATCTCTGCTCCGATTCCATAATCTCTCAAATCAGGTGCAAAGCCTAATTTAACATTTGCTTCAACAGTATCATATCCCTTTTCCTGAAGTTCATAGGCTTTTAACTTATTAATAAGACCGATTCCTCTTCCCTCCTGTCTTAAATAGACTAAAATTCCTCTTCCCTCTTTAGCAATCATTTTCATAGCTTCTTCTAACTGTTCGCCACAATCACATCTTGCTGAACCGAATACATCACCTGTAAGACACTCTGAATGAACGCGGCATAATACAGGCTCTCCGTTTGATATATCACCCATTGTAAGTGCAACGTGGTGATGTCCTGTCAATACTTCTTCATATCCATGTATAACAAATTCACCATATTTAGTTGGTAGTTTTGCTTTTGCCTCTTTCTTAACAAGTCCACCCATTTCTAATCTGTATTTAATCAAATCTGCAATTGTAATAACTGTGAGATTATGTTCATCAGCAAATTGTAACAATTCTGTTGTTCTCATCATTGTTCCGTCTTCACGCATTATTTCACAGCATAAACCAACCGGTTTAAGCCCTGCTAATGTCACAAGATCTACAGTAGCCTCTGTATGTCCTGCTCTTTTTAATACGCCACCCTCTCTTGCTTCAAGTGGAAACATATGACCAGGACGTCTGAAATCTTCAGGCTTAGCACCATCTTCTACTGTTTTCATTGCTGTATATGAACGTTCATATGCTGAAATACCTGTTGTTGTATCTACATGGTCTATTGAAACCGTAAAGGCAGTAGAATGATTGTCAGTATTTACACTTACCATCTGCTGTAAATCGAGTTTCTGGCACCATTCTTTGCTCATTGGCATACAGATAAGTCCTTTTGCATCAGATGCCATAAAATTAACATTTTCCTGTGTTGCAAATTCTGCTGCACATATCAAATCTCCCTCATTTTCTCTGTCAGGATCATCGATAACTAATATAACTTTACCATTCTTTAAATCTTCTAACGCCTGAGGTATTGTTCCTATTTCTTTCATTATTTTCACCTTAATAATCTGATTAGTATTTTATATCTATACTAACAGTGGTTATTCCTTTCTATAAATTAATATGCCTAAAAGCCGCATCTTGCAAGCAGTTCTAATGTTACATTACTACCTTTACTGCTGTCTTGATTGCCGCTTTCACTATCTTCTTTAAATGTCATAAGCCTTTCAACATATTTACCAATGATATCACATTCGAGATTAACTATATCTCCAGCTGATTTATATTGAAGAATTGTTTCACTTTTCGTATGTGGAATTATAGATACTTTGAAGCATTTATCATCAACATATGCCACAGTAAGGCTTATTCCGTCAATGGCAATTGAACCTTTTTCGACTATATATCTTAAAATCTTCTTATCAGCCGATATGGTATACCATATTGCATTTTCTTCAGGCTTTATCTCTGATACGGTTCCTGTCCCATCAATATGTCCTGATACAATATGTCCCCCAAATCTTCCATCAGCAGCCATGGCTCTTTCAAGATTAACGTGTGATTTCGCCTTAAGTTTACCAAGTGAACTTCTCCTGAAGGTTTCAGCCATAACATCTGCTTCAAATGTGTCTCCTTTTAACTTTGTTACCGTAAGACACACTCCGTTAACAGCAATACTGTCACCGATTTTTGTATTATTAAGAATTTTTCCTGTCTTTATATCAATAGTTCCTGAATTATTTCCCATATTGATACGGTTAACAGTACCGATTTCTTCTACAAGACCTGTAAACATCTCTTCTCCTTTCCGAAGATATTCTATATCGCAGGAAACGCGGGCCAAATTTCAGATTTGGCTCTGCGATAAACGCTAATTAGTATCACCTGTGATACTAATTAACTGTGTGAAAAATCGACATATCAATTCGATTTTTCGCACTATCCTTTCCGAAGATATTCTATCTTACATATCCCTCTATAAGAATATCGTTTTCTATATTTGTTACCGTTATATCTTCTAGATTAATTGCATCTTTCATAAGTGCAATTCCCTTGCCACCAATCGGAGATTTTGCATTTTCTCCCATAATAATCTTTGGTGCAATATATGCATACACTTTATTTACAATACCACTTTCGAATGCGGCAGCATTTACACTTGCACCGCCCTCAATAAGCACACTGTCTATCTTCATTTCACCAAGTTTAATCATTAATTCTTTCAAATCAACTCTTTCACCCTTAGTCTTAATAAATGTGATGCCTTTTTCACTTAATCTTTCGAGCTTAGCTTCTTCACATTTACAGTATGCTATAATTGTTTTGATATCATTAGCGGTATTAACGATATTACAATCTTCAGGTATTCTTAAATTCGAATCAAGAATTATCCTTACAGGATTAACTCCCTCCTCTATTCTGCAATTCAGCATTGGATTATCGGCTAAAACCGTATTTATCCCAACCATAATTCCTGAATATTTTTTTCTAAGCTGTTGAACATGAAGTCTTGACTGCTCAGATGTAACCCATTTAGAATTACCTGTGTATGCTGCAATCTTACCATCTAATGTCATTGCATATTTAGCTGCTACAAATGGTGTCTTTGTACTGATGTAATGGAAAAATATTTCATTCATCTTAATACATTCATCTTCTAAGATACCACATTCGACTTCAATTCCATGTTGTCTTAGTATTTCCACACCATGACCTGATACTAACGGATTGCTGTCCATACTGCCCACATATACTTTACTGATTCCTTTTTCAATAATTATCTCTGTGCATGGTGGTGTCTTACCATAATGGCAGCATGGCTCTAATGTAACATATAATTCAGCACCTTTAGTATCTTCCTTGCATCTTAACAATGCATTTCTTTCAGCATGAAATTCTCCATATCTTTCATGACAAGCCTCGCTGATTATTCTTCCATCTTTAACAACCACACAGCCTACCATCGGATTAGGTGAAGTATGTCCCATTGCAGACTTAGCAAGCTCTATCGCTCTTCTCATATATTTCTCGTCCATTGCAATCCTCCTTATCCGTTTAAATACATATCTGTAAATATCGATTGCGATATTATACACTGCCTTTTCTGTGCCACTTTTTCTGCACTACTTTTATATGACTGTACGTCATTACATCACTTTACATGACATTTCCTTATAGAAAAATGTGTGCACAAAGCAAAACCCCTGACAACTAATAGCTATAAACTGCCTAGTCATCAGGGGTACTTAGTATCACATTACCTGCATATATTAAGTTCTTCTCTCATCCAGACTTTACTGTCGGCTTCGGAATTAACAATTGTCTCACCGAATCATGCTTCTACGTAAATGTATCAGCTCGCGGGCTTTACCGCCGGTATGGAATCTCACCATGCCCTGAAGACTTCATATCTCATATAAATTTTAATATAAATATTTCTACATAAATATAAATCTATTATATTTTCTGTAGTTTCTAAATGCCTGCTATAAATAACAACTGCAATAAGTCATTTATCAACCATCTAGGATTATAATACATTTGTTTTTATTTTTCAATACCATCTGCTGCTTTTTCTACATCAACGATTGCAGCTTTCTGCATTGGTATTCTGCAGTTCTTGTTATTACCGAATTCTACGATAACCACATCATCATTAATATCTATTACAACACCATAGAAACCACTTGTTGTTAATACACTGTCACCAATCTCTAATGATGATAATAATGTATTCATCTGTGCCTGCTGTTTCTTCTGTGGTCTTATCATTAAGAAATAGATAAATGCACCAAATACGATTACATATCCAAGAATCATAACGATTCCCTGTCCTGCCGAAGCTGTTTTCTCTGCTGCTAACATTGCTAATGCTGTGTTCATAAATAATTCCTCCTAAAATAATTTCTATTTGTTATTATCATTTTCTAAAAAGCCCTCTAATTTCTGCTTCTTATATTCTTTATATCGGTTATTCTCGATAGCATCTCTTATCTCTTCCATCATTGTATTATAGAAATACAGATTATGAAGTACGCATAATCTCATTCCAAGCATTTCCTTAGCTTTAAGTAAATGTCTTATATATGCTCTGCTATAAGTTCTGCAGGCCGGACAATCGCAGCCCTCTTCAATAGGTTTTGAGTCTAATTCATATTTAGCATTAAACAGATTAATCTTACCTCTGTTAGTATATACATGTCCATGTCTTCCGTTTCTGCTTGGGTATACACAATCAAAGAAGTCAATACCTCTGTCAACTGCCTCTAATATATTAGCCGGAGTGCCCACACCCATCAGATATGTTGGCTTATCTGTAGGAAGATGTGGTACTACTTCATCTAATATTCTATACATCTCTTCATGCGTTTCACCTACTGCGAGACCACCTACTGCATATCCGTCCAAATCAAGTTCTGAAATAATATCTGCATGTTCTTTTCGAATATTTTCAAAGACACCACCCTGATTTATTCCGAATAGCATTTGATGTTTATTAATGGTATCATCAAGGCTGTTAAGTCTTTTCATCTCTTCTTTGCAACGCTTAAGCCATCTTGTAGTTCTCTCTACTGAATTTCTTATATATTTCTCATCAGCGGTACTTGGTGCACATTCATCAAATGCCATAGCAATTGTAGAAGCTAAATTAGACTGTATCTGCATACTCTGTTCAGGTCCCATAAAAATCTTACGGCCATCTACATGAGAGTTAAAATATACACCCTCTTCCTTAATCTTTCTTAAACCTGCAAGTGAGAATACCTGAAAACCACCCGAATCAGTAAGAATAGGTTTATCCCATACCATAAATTTATGCAGGCCACCCATCTTCTTAACCACATCATCTCCCGGTCTCACATGAAGATGATATGTATTAGACAATTCTACCTGAGTCTTTATCTGTTGTAAATCCATTGTAGATACAGCGCCTTTAATAGCTGCCGCTGTTCCTACATTCATAAATACAGGTGTCTGTATCACGCCATGAACGGTAGTAAACTCTCCACGTTTAGCCTTTCCATCCATATTTATTAATTTGTAATTCTTACTCATAATTTCTCCGTTCTATTTTCATAGCACATTATACTTTGTTCATTTTCTGAACACACAGTTGATAGTATATCTTATTTCTTAATCTATTGCAAGTTGCCACTTTAGATTTTATAGGTTTTTTAGATTTCAAACTCAAACTTAGCACATATATATGTAGCATTATCCATCTGTTAAAGTAAATTTGACAGATATAAATATCGAAATACCTTGTAAGAATTGTGTAAATTTGTAAGATATCTTTTTTCGGCTCAAATTTTGTGTACATTCAACAGACATACACTTAAGCCGAGATGTCCGTCTATGACACACGCTTTCATAATTCCTTTATCTAGTGCAAGTAAATGCCGTCATCTGCAAAGTCTATTACGGTGCAGCTAATCAAACGCGCTTCGCTTGAACGGTGATTTACTGCACCGACCATTTGCATCTGACGGCATATAACTTGCACACGATACGTCATAAATCAAGTGTGTGGCATAGACGGACAAATCGGTTTAAGTGTATGGCATTGAATGAACTCAAATAATCAAAAGAGCCGAAAAAGATATCTACAAATTAGCAATTCTTACAAAAGTTTCGATATTTATATATGCAAATTCGCTTAATACAGATGATTTGATTCTATTATATATGTGCTAAGTTTGAGTTTTAAATATCAAATGTATACAAATATAAGGTATAAACTTTCTAAAATAATCCATACTTTTACCATAGTAAATATTTTGTTCTTAAAAATATATGAGCGGATTTCTCCGGCAAGTACGTCTGCGGAATGGAGATTAGTATGAAGAATAATACCAAAATTCTAAATAAAGTATATGAAAATGAAAGTGATTTTATTAAATGCGGAATTACCGGCTGGTGTTTAGAGGTAGTATGGACAGGTATGATTAACTTTCTAAATAACGATAAAAAATTATCTTGTAATACGTCACTTATTATGTTTCCAATTTATGGTATGGCTTTTTTAATTAAACCTATCAGTAAATTAATTAAGAATCTTAATTTCTTTTTTCGTGGCTGTATATATACAGGATTAATCTTTGTAGTTGAATATGTAAGTGGATTAAATCTTAAAAAGCATAATATTTGTCCTTGGGATTATAGCAAAGCCAAATATAATATAAAAGGCATAATCCGTCTGGATTATGCCCCTGCATGGTTTACTGTAGGTCTGTTATATGAAAAATTATTATTGTTAGGCTGGCATCTAAGACGGAATGATTGAAATTCCCTTAACTACGCCGTCTAATCCATCATAAGTAATAGTCATTCCATTTTCAGTATAAGATAACTCTGGAAATTCTCCATTGTCAACTTCACATTCCCTGTCTTTATAGAACTCTATTACTGCCTCAAATGGTATGCCTAATCCTATTCCGTTAGAAAGTTTAAAATCTCTGTAGCCGGAATTCCCTGATTTATCATCTGTTTTCGTATTGTCTGACACATTATCTGCAATTCTTAGTCCATATACCTGACATTCCTGTATACTTTTAACCGTATCACTGTCATTCTTAAGATAGACATTTATAGTATCATAATTCTCAATAAGCTGAATCATTCTCTCGTCCTCTTCGGGTTGTAAATCTGATATATCAAATACACCTAAGTCCGCATTTACCACATAATTAATCTTCGCAAAATCATCAAGTGTACATGGTAATTCAAAACTTTCACCAGCCAGACTGAAACCTGTCGGCATAAATGAGCCATCACCACTAATCTCATATACTGTTTTATCCACAGAACTGCCATTATTATTGCTGCTCTTTCCACAACCTGTCGTAGATACAGCCACAATTATCACAATCTGTAATATTAATATCGCAGGCATACCTATGACGAATTTAGTGTGCTTTGTCTTATGTCTGAATAACTGCATTCCTGCAATTGCTCCGATGCTTCCACCTAATATAGCTGAAAGAAATAACGATTTTTCCGGAATACGCCATCTTCTCTTAATAGCTTTACTTTTGTCAATTCCCATCATTGCAAATGCAATGATATTAATCACTATCAGATATATTAATATAAATTTCTTCATTTCTTATTCAGCTTCTTTATCTTTATCTTCCTTATATGTGCTTGCAATATATAATTCGTCTAACTGCTTCTGGTCAACTACATTAGGTGCATCAGTTAAGAGACAAGATGCATCTTTAACCTTTGGAAATGCGATTACGTCACGAATATTATCTTCCTTAGCCATATGCATTATAAGTCTGTCAAGACCAAATGCAAGACCTGCGTGTGGTGGAACACCATATTTGAATGCATTTAAGAGGAAACCGAATTTCTCATATGCTTCTTCTGTAGTGAACCCTAATGCTCTGAACATCATTTCCTGAATATCATCCTGATGTATTCTTACACTACCACCACCCAGCTCTGTACCATTAAGTACGATATCATATGCTTTAGCTCTTGCTTTACCCGGATCTGTTTCTACTAAATCAATGTCCTCTTCCATTGGCATTGTGAATGGGTGATGCATTGCAACATATCTTTCTTCTTCATCAGAATACTCAAATAATGGGAATTCTGTAATCCATAAGAAGTTATATGTGTCTTTATCAAGCAAACCTAATTTATCAGCAATTTCACATCTTAATGCACCAAGTACGGCATAAACTATCTTATTCTTATCTGCTGCAAATAAGAGTAAATCTCCAGGTTTACCCTCCATTCTATCAACGATGGCGGCTAATTCTTCCTCTGTCATAAATTTAGCAAATGATGACTTATATGTTCCATCTTCATTGATTGCAAGATAAGCAAGACCTTTTGCACCATAACCTTTTGCAAATTCAACTAATGCATCTATCTTCTTTCTTGGCATTGATCCCTGACCATTAGCATTGATACCACGAACAGAACCGCCATTTTCCAATGCACTTGTAAATACTGAAAATCCACAGTCTTTAACAACATCTGAGATATCTTTAAGTTCAAAACCAAATCTCGTATCAGGCTTGTCTGAACCGAATCTGTCCATTGCTTCCTGCCATGTCATTCTCTTAAATGGTATCTTAATCTCTACACCTAAGATTTCTTTCCATAATTTTGCTAAAAGTCTTTCATTTACATCTATAACATCATCAATATCTACAAATGATAATTCCATATCTATCTGTGTGAATTCAGGCTGTCTGTCCGCTCTTAAATCTTCATCTCTGAAACATTTAGCAATCTGTAAATATCTGTCATAGCCTGAGCACATTAATAACTGTTTAAATAACTGTGGTGACTGTGGTAATGCATAGAAATTACCAGGGTGAATACGGCTAGGCACAAGATAATCTCTTGCTCCCTCAGGTGTACTCTTAGTAAGTATAGGTGTCTCTATCTCTAAGAAGCCTTCTTCTGCCATAAATGAACGTACTAATGTTGTAACCTTACTTCTTAAGATAAGATTTTTCTGTATATGAGGTCTTCTTAAATCAAGATATCTGTATTTTAATCTTAATTCATCTTTAACAGTCAGACCATCTTCAATTGGAAATGGTGGTGTAAGTGATTCTGAGAGTATTCTTAATGATGTTGCTCTTATTTCAATCTTACCTGTTGCAAGATTCTCATTAACTGCACCACCACGTTTCTCAACTCTTCCCTCTACTGCTATTACATATTCGCTTCTTATTGTCTCTGCCTTAGCAAAGCCCTCAGCCTTAACATCATTTTCATCAAATACAATTTGCAAAATACCTGAACGGTCTCTTAAATCTACGAATATAAGACTTCCTAGATTTCTTCTCTTAGCAGCCCAGCCCATTACTGTAACTGTTTCGCCTATATTTTTTTCAGATAATTCTGTACATCTGTGACTTCTTTTAAGTCCTTTCATTGACTCAGCCATTTTATTTTTCTTCCTTTCTTTTTATGAAATTTGCAATTTCGTCAAGCGAAATATTTGTCTGTTCTCCATCTTCCATACATTTAACATTAGCACTGTTTTCATTTATCTCATTTTCGCCGATAATGACTGTGTATTTAGCACCTATCTTATTAGCATATTTCATCTGTGCTTTAACACTTCTGTCCATATAATCTGTTTCTACAACAATTCCACTGTTTCTAAGATTATTAACAATACTATATGCCTTAGCCTTAGCTTCTTTACCAAGAATACCTACATATAATGCAACTGGTTCTTCAGGTTCAAGCGTAACACCCTCTTTATCAAGAAAATATCTGATTCTCTCGATACCCATGCCAAAGCCTGCCGATGGTATATCCTGTTTCTCATCTATTTCATGAACAAGTCCGTCATATCTTCCGCCGCCACATAATGTAAAGCCTTCTGAATTAACGAACTCAAATACTGTCTTAGTATAATAATCAAGTCCTCTTACTATTCCTGTATCGATTTCATATGGAATATTAAGTGCTGTAAGTATAGACTGTAATTCTTCAAAATGTGCCTTACATTCATCATCAAGATAATCAATTGTTCTTGGTGCATCGGCAACAATCTTCTTACATGTTTCTACTTTACAGTCAATTACTCTTAAAGGATTCTTGACCATTCTCTCTCTACATGTTTCACACAGGCAATCCTCATGCTGTTTTAAATATGCAAGTAATGCTTCATTATATGTCTTTCTGCAATTAGCACAACCGATACTGTTAATGTGTAATTTTGCATCTTTCAATCCTAATTCTCTTATAATTGTCGATACGAGTGATATAAGTTCAACTTCTACCATAGGACTCTTCGAGCCTACTATTTCTACACCAAACTGGTGATGCTGTCTAAGACGTCCACTCTGTGGCTTCTCATATCTGAATGCAGGTGTTACATAGAATAACTTAGTTGGTGCAGGTTCAGCATACATATTATGTTCAAGATATGCTCTTATTGCACCTGCTGTCCCTTCTGGTTTAAGAGTTATGCTTCTGTCGCCTTTATCAACAAATGTATACATTTCTTTCTGTACTACGTCAGTTGTCTCTCCAACGCCTCTCTGGAATAATACTGTATGTTCAAATACAGGTGTAATTATCTCTTTAATATTATATCTTTTAGCTACATCTCTACATATTTTTTCAATTACGGTACGCTCATGCATACTCTCTCCGTACCAATCCTGTGTACCTCTTGGTGCCTGTGTAATCATTCTTCTCTATCTTCCTTTCTCGTGATTTTATTTATATCAACATTATGAATTACTCGCATAAATGCAAGAAATATCTTCATGTCAAAATTCTTGACTTCATCAATCATAAGTTCAATTGCCGTATTGAAATCAAATGCTTTTCTGTATGTTCTGTTAGATATTAATGCCGCAAATACATCACTGACTCTTAGTATCCTTGCTGACAACGGAATATTTTCACCTGCTAAATTCTCCGGATAGCCGCTGCCATCATAATTCTCATGGTGATATAATACCGCATCTAATACATCATTAGAAAAACCTTTTTCAGACAGTATATCATATCCTAATTTAGAATGCATCCTTATATATTTTAATTTTTCTACATTCAAGGTATCATCTCCACCATATAAATATGCGTATACCTTAACTTTTCCTATATCGTGTACCATACCTGCCATCGCAAGCATATTACAATATTTATCATCTAACCCTAATTCTTTGCCAATATCATAGGCAAGATTGCTTACACATATTCCATGCATCAATGCTTCTGGTATAGAATTTATATTAAAGTCTATAATTTCATCAGCAGCATTTTGGATATCATTATCATCTTCTTTATTGATATCATCATCTTCTTCAACAGAAGCATTTTTGAAACATTCATTTTCCTGAATAAATCTGTTCTTTCTTTCAATCATTTCATCAATTTTCTCTATATATAAATCAACATCTTTGACATTTTCAATTCTCTCAATACGCTTTCCGTCAGGAAATACCATTTTCGTAGAAGCACCTGCACCTACTGCAAGGATTGTCTGTTTCTCTTCCATAATCAGGATATTATATATACCCTCTCTTGACTTTCTTGCATATCCAACATTTTCAAGGTTACCTGTCATATTCTTCTGTCTATACAGATAATATGGTTCTAAATCAAGTCTCTTGGCTGTTTCTTTAGTGATTTCCATAATTTCTTCACTATTTTCAAATGCATAATCCTTATATTTGTCCTTGAAAATATTTAGTCTTGCTGCCCTCTTAAGTGCAAGCGAGTGAATCGTAAGGCTGTCAGGTTTAAGCTCCTCAACCATTTTCATATTATATCTTATATCGTCTGCATTTTCATCAGGAAGTCCTAATATAAAATCCATATTAATGTTGTCAAATCCCTCTTCTCTTGCCATTTTATAGGCATTAATGAACTGCTCTACAGTATGATGTCTTCCTATTATCTTAAGTGTCTCATCTTTCATGGTCTGGGGATTAATAGATATTCTGGTAACTCCATGCTTCTTAATTACTGCAAGCTTCTCTCTTGTAATACTGTCAGGTCTGCCCGCTTCAACCGTAAATTCATATAATTTGCGGACATCGAAACATTCTTCTATCTTTCCTAATAATTTTTCTAACTGATAAGGTTCTAATGTCGTAGGTGTCCCTCCACCAACATATATAGTAGAAATCTTCTTATGTGCAAATGCATTTTTACAAAACTCTATTTCCTTGCAGACTGCATCTAAATAACTGTCAATTTTATTCCTGAATCTTGAAAGCGGATTAGACGTAAATGAACAATATAAGCATGTACTAGGGCAAAATGGTATGCCAACATATAGACTATATCCGTTCTTATAATCCATCTCATCAAGAATATTTAGTTCATTTCTTGAGATTTTCACACTTTCTTTTGCCTTAATATCTGACAGATAATAATTCTCTTTCATAAAATGAACTGCCTCTTCATCGGACATTCCATTTTCTAATAATTCCGAAGTTATTTTTGTAGGACGAATACCTGATAATGTTCCCCATAATAATTCTTTCCCCGAATAATTATGCAATATATCATAAAGTTTTCTCTTAAGAATATTCTTAGTCTCTTTACGGTCATACTTACCATTTAAGTCTGTTGCTGCCTTGAACTTTTCAATTGTTACCGGCTTAAATTGTGTATCATTTAATTTCTCTAACAGTTTAATTTCCAAACTTTCAGAATTAAAATCACATTCTAATATAAGTCTTGCATCATTTAATCGTTCTGACTTATCCGTACACATTTCCTCGCCCGGATAAAATGACCTTACTATTCCCTGTATATCGTATTCGAAATCAAATTTGTCTATATATTTAATAAAAATCATATAATGCCTTTTCCTGACCTATTGTAGTATCCATTTCATGTCCCGGATATACTACTATATTACTGTCTAATACTAATAATTTTTCTGTAATTGAACGTATAATTGCCGATTCACTTCCTGTTGGAAAATCAGTTCTTCCATGTGAATGATAGAATAGTGTATCACCACTAAATAATACCTTTTCAGCTTCAACTAAGTAGCAGCAGCTTCCTATTGTATGTCCGGGTGTATGAATAACCTTAAATGTTATCTCATCAAGTGTTATTTCATCTCCTTCATTAACAAGTATATCTGCATGTCCTGTTGTTGGTATTCCAAATGCCCTGCCAAGATTTGCTTCGCCGCTAATTACATCTTTCTCCTGTTCAAGCATATACGACTTAATACCAAAACGTGTTCTTAATGTATCTACTGCACCTATATGGTCGAAATGTCCATGTGTGAGAAGTATCGCAATCGGCTTTAATGTCTTAGTAAGAATCCTTCTTTCAATTACTTGAGCCTCATCACCTGGATCAATTATTATAACTTTATCACTGTCAACTCTTCTTACAAGATAACAGTTTGTCCTTACTGGTCCGACTATTATCTTCGTAATTTCTAAATTTTTCATACTAAACTCCATTCCGCAGACGTTCACGTCGGAGGAATCACGAGCCAAATGTCAGATTTGGCTCTGCGATAAGAGCTAAATGTGGCGCCTGCGATACATTTAGCTGTGTGAAAAATCGTCATATCAATTTGATTTTTCACGTTGAACTCCTATTTAATTTCTCTCAATATCTATAATGCTTTCAACTTTTCTCATATTATCAACAAGTTTCTTAAGTTCTTCCACGCTTCCTATCTCAAATGCCATAGAAATCGTTGCAAGTCCCTGTTTATTTGTTCTTACATTCATACTTGTAACATCAATGTTTCGCTCGGTTGTAATCTTTGATAAATCTGCAAGTATACCGGTTCTGTTATTAGCATATATCTTAATTTCTGCCATATATTTATCTTTCTCAGCCGATGAATCATCAGACTTCTGCCATTCTGCTTCTATAAGTCTGCTTCTTTCTATCTCAGGCATATTAAGAATATTTACACAATCTGTTCTATGAATTGATACACCTCTTCCTCTCGTAATGAAACCAACGATTTCATCACCCGGAACAGGACTGCAGCATTTTGAAAATCTTACTGCAACATCATGAATGCCTTTAACTGTTATTCCACCTTTAGATTTAGATACAACAGGTTTTTCCTTGGCTTCTGAAACTGCCTCAAGAATCTCTTCATCCGTAACTTCTTTCTTATGCTTCTTCTCATATTCCTCTACAAGTTTATTAATTACCTGTCCTTCCTTAAGGCCTCCATGACCTAATGCTGCAAGTACTGAGTCCCAATCTCTGAAACCATATTTACGCATTACTTTATCAGTAAATTCAGCTTTAGATAAATCACTTAGAACAATCGATTTGGACTTGCAGTATTTTTCAAGCATTTCCTTGCCTTTTGCTATATTATCCTCTTTAAGTTCTGAACGGAACCACTGATTAATCTTATTTTTAGCCTGTGTGCTCTTAACAACATTTAACCAGTCCCTGCTAGGTCCTTTTGAATTCTGTGAAGTAATAATCTCTATTCTGTCACCATTCTGTATCTGGTAATCTATCGGAACCATCTTACCATTTACTCTTGCACCAACCATCTTATTACCTACTGCGCTATGGATTGCGTATGCGAAATCAATAGGTGTTGAACCACGTGGCAGGTTCATAACATCACCTGATGGTGTGAAGCAGAATACATTTTCAGAGAATAAGTCTAAATCATTCTTAAGCAGACTCATAAATTCTCTGTTATCTGACATATCTCTCTGCCATTCAAGAATCTGTCTTAACCAGCTAAGTTTCTCCTCTTCAGTCTCCTGTGGGTTCTTACCCTCTGCATTTTCCTTGTATTTCCAATGTGCTGCGATACCATATTCAGCAGTTCTGTGCATTTCAAATGTTCTAATCTGTATCTCAAAAGGCAGACCCGATGGACCAATAAGTGTAGTATGAAGTGACTGATACATATTCTGTTTAGGCATAGCAATATAATCTTTAAATCTTCCCGGAATCGGTTTATACATCTCATGAATTATACCAAGTGCCGCATAACAGTCCTTTACCGTATCCACGATAATTCTTACTGCAAATAAATCATATATCTGGTCAAGTGTTTTATTCTGGTTAACCATTTTCCTGTAAATGCTGAATAAATGCTTTACACGTCCGTCTATCTTAGCTTCTATTCCTGCTTTTGAAATCTGTTCACCGACTTCTGATACGATTTCTTCTATGAATTTCTCTCTTGTTGATTGTTTTATTGCAATTTTTTCTGATAAATCTTTATAAATATCAGGTTCTAAATATTTAAGTGATAAATCATCTAACTCTATCTTAATCTTAGAAATACCAAGTCGCTGTGCAATTGGAGCATATATCTCCATTGTCTCTCGCGATTTCTCAATCTGTTTCTCAGGTGACTGATACTGCATTGTTCGCATATTATGAAGTCTGTCGGCAAGTTTGATAAGAATTACTCTTATATCCTTTGCCATAGCAAGAAACATCTTTCTTAAATTCTCTGCCTGAAGCTCTACCTTATCATGCTCATATGATAACTGGGTTAATTTCGTAACACCATCTACTAAAAGTGCAACTTCTTCTCCGAACTCTTTTGTAATATCTTCTGTTGTCATAACAGTATCTTCAACAACATCATGTAACAGACCGGCAACAATAGTTTCCTTATCTAACTCTAATTCTGCTAAAATTATTGCAACCGCAACAGGGTGAATAATGTAAGGCTCTCCTGATTTACGTTTCTGTCCCTTATGGGCATTATATGCAATCTTATAAGCCTTCTCAACCATTGTAGTATCTGTAGATGGATGATATTTATGAATTCCGCTTATAAGACTGTTAAACATTTCATCAGGGTCATCAAACTCTGACGTCTCTTTAACAAGATGTCCGTCGACCATTCTGCCCTGAGTATTACCTTCTGTATTATTAGCTGTATTACTATCGTCACTTTTTCCTGTTTTACCGTCTACTTTATCTTCTAATGTTACTGTGTCTTTGAGTTCAGTGCTAATATTTTCCTGCTTCATGGTATCGCCTCAGTTCTGTTAGATTTTTTATATCAGACTACAATATTTGATTCTCGCTATATACTGTTACAAGTACAAAAGTCTATATATCAGAATATTATAATAAGTTTTACCTCAAAATGCAATATTTTTACTATTAAGGCATGCACGAAAAAAACACTAATTGTTGGCTTTATCTTGTTCATATAGCACAATTAGTGTTTTATTCTAATCTCATTACAAATATTATTACCACCTAAATCATCATTTAATATTTATAAATTCGATTTTTAACTCCATATTCATTCCATCAGCAATTCTCTTTAATGTAGCCACAGATGGATTTGCAATACCTCTTTCAATTTTACTAATATCTGACTGATATATCCCCGTTATTTTTGAAAGTTCCTTTTGTGTCATATGTTTTAGCTCTCTTGCCCTTGCCACATCATATCCTAATTTTGATAATATACTAACTTTATGTGAACCTGTTTCAATGCCATTTTCCCAGATTTCTTCTGCATCTATATCTAATTCATCATTCCACGATATTCCATACCCTCCAACATCAACAATAACTTTTTCAAATAAACTTTTATCTAATTCTAATTCTCTTAATTGAGGAAAACTATTGTATAACCTTCTTATATTGTACTTTTTTTCTACACCATTTTGGAAGTATACTACTAAATTCATATTTTCCATTGTTTTTACAGATACAATCCTGTTAGTCATACTTATCAATCCTTTCCATTTACTATTTATTATTCAACAGGTGGCAATTTTTCAAAATCTTGTGTTTCCCACATTTCAAGCAATTTACTTCTGTAATGCTTAATAAATTCCTTTACCATTTGTTGTCCCTTACTCGGAATATCACCTTCAAACATTTCTCCATCAATTAATGAAAACATTCCAACACAGTCTTCATATATGGCATGAATATGCGGTGGATTATGTTCTTTCTGACGTAAATACATTTTTATTGTAATCCCATGAAATCTTGATATAACCGGCATATTAACTCCTCCTTTGTCTCTTTTATATTTTATAGGATATATCCTATATTGTCAAATAAAATATTTCTTTATTTAAACTACATCATTTTCACATTATAACTACTATCCTACCATAACCATTGAATTAAATTATCATTTTATATATTATTTTTAACATTTTGTATTTGTTACCTTATTTTTTTTCACAACACAAAAGTTACCACACCATTGGTATGATACCTTCAATATTTTTCAATATTTATTCCTTTTTTTATGCTTTGCTTTTTTCGTTCTACTCAAAAGTTTACTCCTTCATCTCCCTACTCACAAAAAGTCTCTCCTTGCTTTCGTTCTTTTTCTTCTTTCTGTCTTTCGCAAGTTCACAGAAATACATCTGAGATGATAACAGTTCCTTACCTCTTTTGTCAACCTTCTCGTATTGGTCGCCAACAAGTATATGTGCCTTAAGAGTATCTGCAAGCTGGATATTTAATATATTAATTACTTCAGTCTTTAATCTTTCATCTTCAACAGGGAATAATATTTCCACACGTTTATCAAGATTACGTGGCATCCAGTCTGCACTTGCCATATATACCTCTTCATTTCCTCCATTGCCAAAATAGAATATACGGCTGTGTTCAAGGAACGTTCCGACAATCGAACGCACATGAATATTCTCACTTATACCAGGAATCCCTGTCTTTAGACAACATATACCTCGAACAATCAAATTAATCTCAACACCTGCACTTGATGCCTCATATAGAGCAGCAATTATCTCCTTATCACATAGCGAATTCATCTTAGCTGTAATAAATGCCTTTCTGCCTTCTTTTGCATACATTGCTTCTCTTCTTATCAGATATAAAAATCTATCTCTTAACCAATATGGTGCAAGACTTAATTTATTCCACTGTTTAGGTTCACTATAACCAGAAATCATATTGAATACTGCTGTTGCATCTTCACCAATTGCCTCATTACAGGTAAGTAATCCCATATCTGTATACAATTTAGCAGTTGCATCATTATAGTTACCTGTACCAAGATGAACATATCTTTTAATACCCTCATCTTCCTTTCTTACTACTAGGGTAATCTTACTGTGGGTTTTAAGTCCCATAAGTCCATATATAACATGACAGCCTGATTTTTCTAATTTCTTAGCCCACTGAATATTATTCTCTTCATCAAATCTGGCTTTTAACTCTACTAATACAGTTACCTGTTTACCATTGTCTGCTGCCTTAGCTAAAGATGCTATAATTGGCGAATTGCCACTTACTCTGTAAAGAGTCTGTTTAATTGCAAGAACATTTTCATCATTTGCTGCCTGTCTTACGAAATCTACTACCGGATCAAATGATTCATATGGATGATGTAATAAGATATCATTTCTGCTTATCTGTGTAAATATATCCTCGTCATCATTAATCATCGCTGACTGTACAGGAATATATTTCTCATCTTTAAGGTACTCAAAACCTTCCATACCATATAGCTTCATTAAAAAAGTTAAATCAATCGGTCCTGAAATCTTATATATACTTTCATCACCGACATTTAATTCTCTCTTTAAGAACTTAATGATATTCTTATCGCATTTGTCCTCAATCTCAAGTCTTATTGCTTCGCCTCTCTGACGTTTCTTTAATTGCTTCTGAATCTCCTCTAATAAATCTGCTGCATCGTCTTCATCAATTGATAAATCTGCATTTCTTGTAATTCTGTATGGATATGCACAGATTACCTTATGATTACTGAATAATTTATCAATATTTCTCTCAATAATCTGCTCTAACAGAATTACTGTTCTGCCATTATCTGATGGAAGTTCCACAATTCTGCTTACTACTGCAGGCACTTGTACCGTTGCATAATTCTCTTCATCTTTACCCTTTAACAGAACACAAATATTCAATGATTTATTTCTTATAAGAGGAAATGGTCTGGCGGAATCTACTGCCATTGGTGTAAGAATTGGATAAATCGTTTCGTCAAAATAATCATCTACGAATTTACACTGTACCTCATTCATCTGTTCATGTGCTGTTAATATTGTAAGTCCCTCTTTATCAAGGAGCGGCAGTAATGAACGGTTAAATGCAGAATACTGTCTTCCCATAAATTCATGAGTTTCTTTTAATATTTCTACTAGCTGTTCCTTTGGCTTCATTCCTGCAAGGTCAGGTTTTGTAAACTTTGCATCTACCATATCTTTTAGAGAAGCTACTCTTACCATAAAGAACTCATCTAAATTAGATGCTGTTATACTTAAGAATTTAAGTCTTTCAAATAATCTGTTGGTTTTATCTTTTGCTTCTAAGAGAATTCTTTCGTTAAACTGTAACCAGCTTAATTCTCTGTTCTTATAATATTCAGGTTTCGTATATTCATTCTGAACTGCCATAGTCTACGCCTCCTTTTTCTGCTTTAATACAGGTTTTATGCCATACACTTCTTCGAAAAAGTCTGCTTTTCTCTTAAATAAGCCCTTTTCAAGTGTTATATCATCATGTGCATATGTAGTAATCACGAGTGTATTATCCTTAACTACTGCCTTAGAATCTTTGAATTTCTGCTTATGGCTCCTATCCATTGCATTTGCCACCCTTAGAATAGCTACTAACTTGATTACTGTAAGATAATCTGATTTATCACCCTCATATTGTTCATCATTATCATCAAAGAAATCCTCTGTATTATGTTTAACAACATTTGCAATTATCTGACGTTCCTTATGAGACAATCCAATAATCTCTGATGACATTATAATGTTATATGAGGCCTCTCCCGGCTGGCTCATACTGATATATTTACCACAATCATGAAGAATCGCACATAATTGCAACAATATTCTCTCTCTTTTACCAAGGCCATGGTACTTCTTCATCGCATCAAATATAGTCACAACATTTTTCTCAAGAATTGCTATGTGATTCTGATTTGCCCTATATCTCTTTGATATGATTTTTGCTGCATTGATTATATCCTTTTCAAAATCATGCTCTATCTTAATCATCTTTGTATTAATTGCATATTCTGCAACAATACCGTCACATAAGTCCACTCCCGCAAACCATATGTTATTCGTATCTGTCTCTTTAATTAACTTACTGTATACCTGAATACAAGGCATTAAAATTGATGCCTGTTCATCAGTAATTCCGATTTCCTTAGAGATTTCCTCAACATTTTTATTCATCATCAGTTCAAATCTGTTCTTAAATTCTTCCCTGTTCATAAATTTAAGCTGCTTACCATTTTCCTTTGCAAAATATCCGATATAATCTCCAACAGCAATAATATTCTTAATACTTCTGTCCTTAAGAAACAACTTTTTAAATGTCTGTATATCATTGTTAATTAACTCTTCTATAAGTCTGTTAAAATGCTGTCTGTCATTACTGAGTCTGTATAATAACTCTCTTATTCTAAGTGAACCAAGCTTAATATTCTGGGTTGTAACTAGCGAATCTTTATCAAATAATGATATCTGTATGCTGCCTGCGCCCACATCCACAATCGCTGTTCCCTCCTGTATAAACGAGAAGAATTCAGATTGTACTGAAAGTGCCTTATATCCTAAAAATCTCTGTTCTGAGTTACTTAAAATCTTAACCTCTATTCCTGTCTTTACTTTTATACGGTCTAAGATAATATCCTGATTATCTGCTTCTCTGATTGAACTTGTAGTATATGCTATGTAATCATCTACCTGATATTCTTTCATAATCTTTGTAAAATTATAAAGGATTTCGCATACCTCATCGATATGTTTGAAATCGACCTTACCATTTATATAGGTATCTTTACCGATTTCAATTATATGTCTTACATGATTAATCATGGTTATACCTTTCTTAGGTGATAACTCATATATCTTCATTTCTAGTTCATATGAACCAACATCAATAGCTGCTATCAATTTATACATAAATACCTCATTTCTGAACGATTGTCTCAAGGAAATATTGCAAGCTCTTATATTAAGCTTACTTATGTCTTAATGACTATCTGCTCACGTCCAGAAACAAATAGTCCTATGACATAATGTCAGATGCAAAAAGTAATTTGTCCTGACTTGACACTCACAAACTACTCCGCAACAAGTTAATTATAGATACATATTCTTAATTTTTAGTTTCGTCTATGTTAAATCCCAGTAAATAATTTATAAATTGCTGTGCTGTTCTTCCTGATAAACCACCATGACTTAATTCCCATTTATTTGCTTCTAATTTAAGTTTTTCTTCGTCCATATGAATATTATATTTCTCTGCAAGCGTTGTAACAATGTTCTGAAATTCTTTCTTACTTGGTGCAGAGTAGTAAATAGATACTCCGAATCTTGCGACAAGTGAAAGCTTCTCCTGAACTGTATCTGATGTATGTAATCCACTTGACATTCCCTCATTATCCTCAAAACTCTCTTTAACCAGATGTCGTCTGTTAGATGTTGCATAGATAAGCACATTATCTGGTTTCTTTCCTAAGCCACCCTCAATAATAGCTTTTAAATATTTATATTCAATTTCAAAATCCTCAAACGATAAATCATCCATATATATTATGAATTTATAATTTCTGTCCTTGATAGTTTCTATAACCTCAGATAATGCCCCGAACTGATGTTTATACACTTCTATCATTCTAAGTCCTCTATCATAATATTCATTAAGTATTGCCTTTATACTTGAAGACTTACCTGTTCCACTATCACCGAATAATAATGCATTATTAGCCTTTCTGCCCTCAATAAATGCTTCCGTATTGTCAGTAAGTTTTTTCTTCTGAAGCTCATATCCTACCAGGTCATCAAGGTAAATATGTTCAATACTTGTTATCGGTACAATCTGTGCTTCTCCTGCTTCATTTCCAACAATTCTGAATGCCTTATTAAGGCCAAATTTACCAACACCATATGACTTATAGAAATCTGTTACATATTTATAATACTCTGCTACATCTGCTGCCTTCTCTAATTCTCTTGTAAGTTCACATATTCTGTCTCTTACACGTTTATTGAATACCTTACTTGTTCTTCCACCATTTTTATAATCACTAATCATCGAAATTGCATCTACGTTAAGAGCCTTATCTATTTCAGTCATATCATAATCCATTAACTGCTTGAAAATCTCAAAATCATGTATCGCAATACCATTAATACTGCCCTCTGGTGCACCAATTATCTCACATGATGTAGAAAATGCATTCTCATTATTTGCCAGTAAAAAGCCCAGAAAATTATGATACAGATTTCCCTCAAAGCCGTAAGAGTTAGCCAGTTCTAACAATTCATTCACACACTCATATAATAAGGCTATCTTGTCCTCATCATTGTAATACTCATCATCAGCATTATTAATCAGCCATTCAAAGTTATCAAATAACTCCTGATGTTTAAAATTCTTGTAAATCATCAACTTTCCTGCATTAATTCTTAAATTCATATTCATGCAATATCACCTCTGTTTTAATAGTTTCCTAATATTTTCACTGAATTAGCTTCTTCAGTCAATCCTCTTAATGCGTTTAATGTTCCCGCTTCATCAAATTTACCATCAAATTCAACGAAGAATCTGTATTCCCATTTCTTGCCCTCAATAGGTCGTGATTCTATACCTGTAAGATTCAGACCATTATATATAAAGTGTGAAAGCATATTGTATAATGTACCACATGAATGTGGGAGTTCAAAACATACGCACACTTTAGTAGCATCTTCAGTATATATTTTGTTCTTGCTTACAATGATAAATCTTGTGGTATTCTTATCATTATAACTGATATTTTCTTCAAGTACCTTTAATCCGTAAATCTCTGCTGCAACTGTACTGGCAATTGCTGCCTGTGACTTAATATTCTCTTCTACAACTTTTTTAGCACTTCCTGCTGTATTCGCCTGTGCTATCTGCTGCCATTCTTTATGTTCTTCTAAGAACTTATGACACTGCATTAATCCCTGTGGATGTGAATATACAGTCTTAATATCATCAATTGTAGCATCTTGAGTTCCAAGCAATGCGTGTCTTACTATAACATCTGTATAATCAACTATATAATTATCAAATTCTACCAGCAAATCATATACATCGCTTACACTTCCTGCTGTGGAATTCTCTATAGGAAGTACTGCATAATCAGCTTTACCGTCCCTTATGCTTTCCATTGCTTCTTTAAATGTTTTAACATTAAAGTTATTAACATCTTTTCCAAAATAATTAATCATAGCCTGATAGCTATATGCACCAGGAACACCCTGATATACTACTGTTGCATTCTGAATGTCTAATTTATCAACTTTTTTAAAGCCGATATCATCACTTTTTCCATTCTGATTCAATAACTGATACTGTAATTTTCTGCTTATAGCCATAATCTGTGTAAATAATTCTTCTACACCATGCTTATTAAAATCATTATCAGCCAATTCAACTACTTTTGCTATCTTCTCATTTTCTCTTTGTTTATCTAAAACTTTTTTTCCATTTTCTATTTTATATAAAGCTACGTTTTTACATAACTCCATACGTTTTTCAAACATATCTACAATTGATGAATCTATCTCATCAATCTGCTGTCTTATCTCATTCAAATCTAGATTCACGTCTGTACCTTAATCACAATCCTGTGTGATATCCTTTCCTTTTTATTAGCTTAGTGGTGCCAAAAAAACAAATGTGCTTTCTGCTACTTGTTTTTTCACCTTTAGTTATCTCACGAACCCGCGCTTCGCGCTTTATCTCCTGCTATCGCAGGAGGTTCGTTCGATAGTGGTGTCCAAAAAACAAATACCGCTTTCAGCGGTGCTTGTTTTTTTGTTTGCACCACTATATCATATCGCGTATTCTCTGGTGTAAGAGTGGATGAATTGCATTTGGTGCAATCTGTTTCAATGGTTCAAGAACAAATGCTCTCTTATGCATCTCAGGATGTGGAATTGTAAGTTCATCATCTGAGGTAACCAAATCATCATATAGAAGAATATCTAAATCTAATGTTCTAGGTCCCCAATGTACTTCTCGTACACGATTTGCTTCACTCTCTAACTTCTGTAGAAATCTTAATAATTCCTGCGGTGTATAAAGTGTGTCAATCATCATACAGCCATTTAAGAAATCGTCCTGTTCTACCGGGCCATATGGTTCCGTCACTATAATATCTGAAATCTTAAGTAATTTACAATTAACATCATTTTCAATGGCTTTTACAGCATCTTCTAAATATTTAAGTTTATCTCCCATATTAGAGCCTAATGCCACATATGCCCTGTGCCAGCTTCTCTCAATTTCTACTGCCACATAATCAAGTGGAAGTCCTATAGGAGCCCATGGTTTCTTAATTGTAACTTTAACACTCTGTATTAATTCAAAATGTGCAAATATTCCTAATACAAGATGTTCTGCTGCGGCCTCTATCAGTTTAAATGTATTTTTCTGCATAAATTCATTAATAAACTGGCATACCTTACCATAATCAACTGATAATTCTAATGCATCAGTAATTCCTGCTTTTCTTGTACTTAATGAAATCTCGGCACTTACTAAGAATTTCTGTCCTAAAACATTTTCCTCTTTATATACACCATGTTTTCCAAATACTTCTAAATCTTTAATTACAATTTTATCCATATCTTATTTCTCCTTTTCCGCAGACGTTTACGTCGGAGGAATCGCGAGCAAAATTTCAGATTTTGCTCTGCGATATGGCTAAATGTGACGCCTGCGACACATTTAGCTGTGTGAAAGAATTGGTGCATCGGCATTATCTTCGCACTTTTTCCGGCAACTTGTTTGCAAAGTGGCAACTTGTTATGCCGACAATATTGCTTCTGTCATAACAACTGCTCTCTTATTCTCTAATACATCATGAACTCTTATAAATGCGCAACCTTTCATAACGCCCATAACTGTTGTAACAAGTGTTCCCTCTAGCCGCTCATCTTTTGGTACATCTAAAGTAAGTCCAATCATCGACTTCTTAGAAGTTCCTAATAATATTGGGTATCCTAATTCCTTAAGCCAGTCCACATTATTCATAACATTAAGATTATCCTGCAATGTTTTACCAAAGCCTATTCCCGGATCAGTAATAATCTTGTTCTTCGCAACTCCTGCTTTAAGTGCAATATCTATACTTTCCTGTAAATCAGTTAACACATCATACATTACATCATTTCCATAAGGATTCTTCTCTAAATCTCTGTTATGCATAAGACAACACGCAACATCTCTCTTTGCTATAACATCTGCAATCTTCTTATCATACTTACAGCCCCAGATGTCATTTACCAGATCTGCACCTGCTATTACTGCTGCATCTGCTACCTTGCTCTTATATGTATCAATTGAAACAGGAATATCAAAATTAGCCTTTATCTTCTCTATAACCGGAACTACTCTTTCAATTTCTTCTTCATCAGGTATAATTGTATAACCCGGTCTTGTAGATTCACCACCGACATCAATTATATCTGCACCATCACGTATCATTTCTTCTACGTGTTTAATAGCTCTGTCTATATCATTATATTTTCCACCATCCGAAAACGAATCAGGCGTACAATTCAATATGCCCATTATATAGGTCTTATGTTCAACATCAAAATTCTTATTTCCAATTCTCATAATCTTCTCCATTTCCGCAGACACAAAGTGCCGGAGGAATCGCGAGCCAAATGTCAGATTTGGCTCTGCGATAAATGCTAAATGTGATGCCTGCAACACATTTAGCTGTGCGAAAGAATTGGCACATCAGTGCAATTCTTTCGCACTATCTCCATTTCCGCAGGTGTCTACTTAACACTATCTAGAAATTCCTGCCTCGCCTCTTTATTATCCTTAAATTCACCTAAAGCATACAATGTAACAGTCTTACTTCCCGGCTTTTTGACACCTCGCATCGACATACACATATGCTCTGCTTCTACTTTAACCATTACACCTTTTGGTGATAAATAATTCATAATGGCCTCTGCTATCTGGGCTGTCATCTGTTCCTGAATCTGTGGACGTCTTGCAAATACCTCAACAGTTCTTGCTAATTTACTGAGTCCGACAACCTTGCCATCTGGAATATATGCAATATGCACCACTCCATAAAATGGTAACAAATGGTGCTCACAGGTTGAATAAAATGTAATATCTTTCTCTATTACCATATCAACTGATGTACTTGTAAATGTTCTTGATAAATGTGTGGCTGCATCTTCTTCTAAACCACCATAAATCTCTTCGTACATCTTAGCAACTCTCTTAGGTGTATCTAGCAATCCCTCTCTGTTCACATCTTCTCCCATTCCCTCAAGCAATAATCTTACACCCTCTTCTATCTTTGTCTTATCTATCATTGGAAGTCTTATCCTTTCTTACTTCTTACTATTTCCTTAATTCTGCCTAAATACGATAATGAACCAAATACAAATAATACTCCGTCATCACCGGCACATTCAATGCCACGGTTAACTGCCTTTTCTAAATCATCTGCATATTCTGCCGAAGTATTATACTTTAATGCTGTCTTTAATAATTCTCTGCCGTCTAATGACCTTGCATTATCAGGTGGTGTCACAGTTATTATATGATTTGCAAGCCCTCCCGTAACAGACAGAACTGTATCGTAGTCTTTATCAGCTAATACTCCTATTATATATACTAATTTCTTATTTGTAAAATACATTTCCAGAGTATTCTTAAGATTAAATGCTGCTCCCGGATTATGTCCGCCATCAATATATATCGCAGGTGTATCATTTATTCTTTCACATCTTCCACTAATAGATGCATTTTTAATTCCATTTTCAATATTCTCTTTATAGATAAAGAAACCCTCTGATTTTAATGCTAATATAGTCTCAATTGCGGTAGGGATATTATGTATCTGAAACGTACCAAGCATTGATGTCTCTACATTAAACTCATTACTAATTCCAACATATCTTCCATATGTTTTATCATTATTAAATCTTACATTCTGAAGCTCATTACATACAATAAGCTTAGAATTATTCTTAATTGCCTCTTCTTTAATAACCTTAGCCACCTCATCACACTGAATCGCACTTACCACCGGACAATTTTTCTTAATTATTCCCGCTTTATTAAATGTTATCTCTTCAAGTGTTTCGCCAAGGAATCTTGAATGGTCTTTACTTATTGAAGTAAGAACACTTACAAGTGGAGATTTTACTATATTAGTAGCATCCAGTCGTCCGCCCATTCCAGTTTCGATTATTGCTATATCACATTTATTTCTGTAGAAATACAGATAAGCTAATGCTGTCTCGATTTCAAATGGTGTGGGAAGTGTCATATGTTCTGCTTCCATTTCATCAATTGCTTTCTTTATTATTGTCATATTTACTGCATATTCATCTTCAGAAATATTAATATTATTTATGGTAAACATTTCCATATAATCAAAAACAGCAGGCGATGTGTATCTTCCCACTGTATAGCCTGCTTCAATTAATATCTGAGTAATATATGCAGAAGTTGAACCCTTGCCATTAGTCCCGGCAATATGCACAACCTTTAAACGGTCCTGCACATTACCCAACTTATTCATCAGGTTAACAATATTGTCAAGACCTAAGACACTTCCCCTTGAGGAAGCGTCCTGTATATATTTTCTTGATTCTTCATAGTTCATTATTCCGCACCTACCTTAGTCCAGTATTTATCATATAACTTGTCACCGTCTGTGCCAAGATAATTATATACCTTGCATCTTTCTAAGATTGATTCATCTGGAAATGCAATCTCACTATTTCTGATTTCTTCATCTTCTATAAGATTTCTCGCAGCATCATTTGGTGTTGAATATGTTATATAATCAAAATTCATAAGTGCAATATCTGGTCTGCACAAGAAATTAATCCATGCTTCTGCTCCTGATTTATTGGTACAGTTCTTAGGAATAACCCAGCCATCTATCCATACATTAGAGCCCTCTTTTGGAACAACATATTCCAAATCTGGATTTTCTCTCTGCATATAGATAGCCTCGCCTGAATAGATAACTCCGATTGCGGCTGCATTCTTAATCATCTTGTCTCTGACCTGATCTATAACATACGCCTGTACAAGAGGCTTTTGTTTGATTAATAAATCAGTGGCTTCCTTAATCTCATTTTCATCTAAAGTATTAATACTGTAGCCGAGACTTGAAAGTGCTACACAATATGCATCTCTTACACTATTCTGCATAAGAATGTTGTTCTTATATTTATCATTAAATAATATTGACCAGCTGTCTACTTTCTCATCTACCATCTTAGTATTATACATAATTCCAACTGTTCCCCAGCAATATGGAACACTGTATTTATTACCCGGATCAAAGCCCTCAGCACTTTCCATATACTGTTTACCCATATTAGAAATATTAGGAACATTTGAATAATCTATTTCTGCAAGCAGATTATTTTCAATCATTTTCTGAATCATATAATCAGACGGACATACAACATCATATGTTCTTGCACCTTTGGCAATTATTGTATACATCTCTTCATTTGTTTCAAACTCTTCATAATTAACCTTGATGCCTGTCTCTTTTTCAAACATATCAATTACTTCTGGATCTAAATATTCGCCCCAGTTGTATACATATATTTCTTCTTTGTATGTGTTCTTGGCAAATATATTCTTTACAGAATATACTGTACTTACTGCAACTAATGCTATAATTACCACGATTGTCGCATATTGCATACATTTATTTATAATTTCTGCTCTCTTCGTTACGACTTTCTTCTTAGCCGGTGTCTTATTAATCAATAGAAGTAACACAAATACTGTAACAAATAATAACGTTGACAATGCATACATCTCTGGTTTTATACCTTTTCTTACTTCGGTATAAATCTTTGTAGACAATGTATCAAAGCCTGAACCTCTTGTGAAATGTGTAATTATAAAGTCATCTAATGACATTGTAAATGACATAAAGAAACCTGACAAAACACCCGGCATTATATCTGGTAATGTAACCTTGAAAAATGCTAATGTCTTAGATGCTCCTAAGTCAAGGGCCGCTTCATACATACTGTTATCCATCTGCTTAACCTTAGGCATAATACTTAATACTGCATATGGAATACAAAACGTTATATGCGCTATAAGAACTGTCGAAAAACTAAGCGATACACCAATTCCGATAAATAATAACATAAATGCAAGACCTGTTACTATTTCTGCATTTAACATTGGAATATTTGTTATACTTGTAAGTATTGCTCTTGGCACTTTCTTCATTCTGTTTATGGCAAGACAGGCAACTACTCCTATCACCGTTGCTATAAATGCTGATATTACTGCTAATACAAGTGTTGTCTTTAATGCATTCATTATTGAGTCATTTGCAAAAAACTGTTTATACCATTTAAAAGTAAAACCTTTCCATGTTCCAAGTATCTTAGAATCATTAAATGATGCCACAATAAGTACAATAATCGGAAGATATAGAAACAGAATTATAAGTGCTAAGTATATTTTCTTTGCTGCATTTTTCATTATAATACATTTCCTCCTTCACCCTTATCGTATTTTGCCGTAAATAACATATTTAAAACAATGAATATCATAAGTATAAGTGAAAGTCCCGCACCTAAATTAATGTTATCTGCTTTAACCTTATTTTCCACAAGATTACCGATAAGTAATAGTTTACCTCCACCTAAAATGTCTGATACAACGAAAGTAGTAAGTGCAGGAACAAATACCATAATTATTCCACTTGCAATTCCCGGAAAGCTGAGTGGCAGAATTACTTTTCTAAGTGTCTGGAAGTAATCTGCTCCTAAATCTCTTGCCGCATTTATCGTATTGTCATCGATTTTAACTAATACATTATATATAGGTAAGACCATAAATGGCAAAAAGTCATATACCATACCTAATACTATTGCTGCCGGAGTATTAATTATATTAAAATATGGTAAATGCAGTGTATTCAACAGATGATCAAGTACACCATTTATATCTAATATTGCCTGCCATGCATAAGTTCTCAACAGAAAATTCATCCACATCGGCATAATGAATACAAATACAATAAAACTATTCTTCTTCATATGCATATTTCTAAGAATAAGTGCTAACGGATACGCAAGTAACAGACATACCAATGTACTTATAACTGCAAGGATTATAGATAAAATCAATGCATTATAATATTCTTTCTGTGCAATTACGGCAACATTATCGAAAGTAAAATGTCCATTTGCATCAGTAAATCCATAATAGAATACAAAGACTAACGGAATTACTATGAAAGCAATTATCCATACAATATAAGGTCCCGCCATTAATGTATTCTTGAATGAGGCGCTAAGTGCCCTATCCTTTTTTTCTTTATTCTTCAATTGGTACTGCCTCCTCATCTTCTGATTCAGGCTTATGCATTATCTGAATATTGAATGGATCAACAGTTATACCTACTTCCGTTCCAACCGGCTCAAATGTTGTACTATGCACTAACCATTCATAACCATTAGCCATAACCTCCATCTCGTAATGAACTCCCTTAAATATGAGATGTGTGACCCTGCCATCTATTATTCCTTTTCCTTTTTCAACTAATTCCACGTCCTCAGGTCTTATAACTGCATCCACAGGTTTATTATTACCAAAACCTGTATCCACACATTTGAACTTTGTTCCAAGTATCTCTACAACTTTATCTTCTATCATAGTAGCAGAGATAATATTGCTGTCACCAATGAAATCCGCCACAAATGCGTTCTCAGGCTCATTATATATATCTTCCGGTGTACCAATCTGCTGTATATATCCCTGATTCATAACCACGATTGTATCAGACATAGTAAGTGCTTCTTCCTGGTCATGTGTTACATATATAAATGTAATTCCAAGTTCATTCTTTAATCTGATAAGTTCATACTGCATCTCCTGACGGAGTTTCAAATCCAATGCTCCTAATGGTTCATCAAGTAACAAAACCTTAGGCTCGTTAACAATGGCTCTGGCTATTGCAATTCGCTGTTGTTGTCCACCACTTAATGAATCTGCCATTCTGTTTTCATATCCATCAAGGTTAACAAGCTTTAAAGCATATTTAATCTTGTCATCAATATATTGTTTGCTTTTCTTCTTTATCTTTAATCCAAATGCTATATTTTCAGCTATTGTCATATGTGTAAATAAGGCATATTTCTGAAATACTGTATTTAACTGTCTCTTATTGGGCGGAAGCTTTGTAATATCTTTCCCATCAAAAACAACTTTTCCATTATCTGGCTGTTCAAACCCACCTATGATTCTAAGGGTCGTAGTCTTACCGCAACCACTTGGTCCTAATAATGTTAGAAATTCATTCTCTCTTATATACAGATTTAATTCATCAAGAATTAAATTGTCACCGTATGATTTTGAAATATCAACTAAATCTATAAGTCTTTTTGTCATCTCAAAATTCCTTTCTGGTTTATCTATGCCACAGCAAATTCTATTAATAAACTGATGTAAAATTTATTTTCAAAATTCATTTTCCATCTTGCGTTTTTACATAACGGATTCACATACCTGAAAATATCCATAAGACTATTAATCTCGTTAAGTCAGCCAAATTGAATTGTAATATTATTAACTGGTACTGTCAATAATATTTTATCATTAAACTCCGATTAAAACACAAATAAAAAAACATATATTTTCACAAATAAAATATATATTTTTCCAAGAGTATAATTGCAAATAAAATATACATATTTTCAAGAATATAACTTGCCCATTTCTCAACTGTTCGGTATACTTAAAGTTACCTGACAATTGTGTGGCAGGCAACACAAAATTGTCTTTTATAACAACTTAATTTAACAAAATATCTATAGCCTGCAGACTGGAGACAATACAAGATATGAGAAAGATTTTTAAATCATTTATTGCATTATCATTAGCCACTTCTATGGTTCTGTCCTTAGCAGGCTGTGGTAATTCTTCTAAGAAAGAAACTTTTAAAGAAGATGAAGTGGTAATAGGCGAGCGTACGCAGGCTGACTGGATAGATACAGCCATAATCTATGAAGTTAATGTACGTCAATATACAAATGAGGGTACATTTGCCGCATTTTCAAGTCATTTAGAAAGACTTAAAAATATGGGTGTCAATACACTCTGGTTTATGCCTATCTATCCTATTTCCGAGCTTAATAAAAAAGGTACTCTCGGTTCTTATTATTCTATAAGAGATTATAAAGAAGTAAACAATGAATTCGGTACTCTTGATGAATTCAAGGAATTAGTAAATAAAGCTCACGAAATGGGCTTCCACGTTATCTTAGACTGGGTTGCTAATCATACAGGCTGGGACCATACCTGGATTACTGAACACTCTGAATATTATGCTAAAGATGAAAATGGTAATATCATTTCACCTCTTAATACAGACTGGAATGACGTAGCACAATTAGATTATACAAATAATGATATGAGAACTGCTATGATTGATGCCATGAAATTCTGGATAGATGATATCGGTGTTGATGGTTTCAGATGCGATTATGCACAGGGTGTACCACTTGACTTCTGGGAACAGGCACGTACTGAATTAGATAAGGTTAAACCTATCTATATGGTTGCAGAAGATGGTACAAACAGTGATTCACTTCTTAACAAAGCATTTGACAGTAACTATAATTTCGAATTATATGATGCACTCAAGTTAGCATCATCAGTTCCAAATACTGCTGACAAATTAGAAAGCTACATCAAAAAGGACCTCCCTTACGGAGCTTTTAAGATGAATTTCATCGATAACCACGATAAAAATACTTATGACGGAACACTTGCTGACCGTTTCGGCGAAGAATCTCTTGGTGCTTTATATACTGTAGTATTTACTGCTGAGGGACTTCCTCTTATATATTCAGGTAATGAAGAAGATTCAGATATTTCCCTTGAGTTCTTCGAAAAGGATAATATTGATTTTGGCGATTATAAATACGAGAAACTCCTTACTGATTTCTGTACAATAAAGACTGAGAATGAACCTCTTTATACAGGATTAGCCGGCGGTAAAGTCAGAATGATTACGAACGATAACAAGAGCATATTATCTTACGAACGTGTTAAAAATGGTAAGAAGATTACAGTTGTTGTTAATCTTTCTAATAAAGAACAGACAGTTAAATATGATAAGAAGATTTCTAAAGGCAACATCTTATTAAATGGTGATTCAACAGGAATTATCAATGATGAGAAAACTACTCTTAATACTAAAGACCTCAACACTCTAAAACCTTTTGAATATTATATTATTCTTTCAGAATAAAAATATAGGCTCTTTATCCATTTTATATATGAAACAACATCATATATAGACCGGGTAACGAGCCTGATTTATTATAATCCTGTTTATTGTCTTATAATTATTCTGCCCCTGTTATTTGTAAATGTATTAATTACTTCAGCCTGTTTATCTTACTGCTTATCTTACTGTTTATCCTACTGCTTATCGTACTTTTTATTTTATTTTTATGCAAGATATCCTTATTTTCGGTGTATAATTAAATAACGTATATTTTATGAACGGAGAAAGCTTATGACATCATATATATTAGGAACAGGTTCTGCTGTTCCTGCAAATATTGTAACAAATAAATATTTTAGCACCATTGTCGATACAAGTGATGAATGGATTACTGACAGAACCGGCATCTCAGAACGAAGAATTTCAAATAGTGATACAACTGCCACATTATCAATTAAAGCCGCTATAAAAGCTATTAAAGACTCCCATATCTCACCGGAGGATATAGATTTAATTATTGTAGCCACATTAACTCCTGATGGAAAAATGCCAAGTACAGCATGCAAAGTCCAGGCTGCAACCGGTGCCATAAATGCTATGTGTTATGATATAAATGCTGCCTGCACCGGATTTATGTATGGATTACAGACGGCCCATGCTTTCATTTGCTCTGGATTAATTAAGCATGCTCTTATAATAGGTGCTGAAACACTTTCTAAAATAATTGACTGGACTGACAGAGGTACCTGTGTATTATTCGGTGATGGGGCCGGTGCTGCCATATTAGGTGTTTCCCATTCAGATAAACGTGGCATACTATGTTTAGAACATGGTTCAGACGGAAGTAAAGGCGATGTATTAACCTGTGGAAATGCTCCACTAATTAACCCTTTTATTCAAAATAATTATACCTCTCCTTATGTCCATATGAATGGTCAGGAAGTATTCAAATTTGCCACAAGAAAAATCCCGGAAATTATTGAATCATTATCAACAAAATCCGGAATAGAAATAAAAGATTTTAACAAAATATTACTACATCAGGCAAATAAACGTATTATTCAGTTTGCCGCTAAAAGATTACATCTTAGCGATGATATTTTCCCTGTTAATCTTGATAAATATGGCAATACTTCAGCTGCAAGTGTGGCAATCCTCTTAGATGAGGTATTACATAACGGAACCGTAAAACCTGGCGACCTTATTGCTTTAGCTGGTTTTGGTGGTGGACTTACATGGGCTGGTATTCTTATGACATTATAATAAGATTGTCCTTGAATATGTAATTTACGCCTGTCGCTAAATCGTATTATTATAACATTATAATAAGATTATTCTTATTACTTTTCCCTGGCTGTATTTTTTAAAGCTCCGGTTATAGGATCAAGAAAGTATTTCATAATACTTCTTTTTCCTAAATCAAATTCTACGGTTGCAGTCATTCCCGGGAGTAATTTAATCTTATCATTATTATTTTCTATGCTAAGCTTTACAACATATACATTCTTAACTTCATCTGTTGATACTGCGCCTGCCGATATGTAAGTTATCTTTCCTGTTAATGTACCATATTCCGAATATGGATATGCCTCTAATTTAATAACTGCCGCTTTACCAATCTTCAAGTCTGCAATATCACTGTTTTTCACATAACAGGTTAACTCCATAGGTGTATTATCAGGTATAATATTCATCAGAACATTTCCTGTTCCAACGACATTTCCTGTAAGTCCCTCCTGCATATTCGTTACATATCCATCAGTTTCTGAATGAAGTATTTTATTATCCAGAATATTCTCTGCCTTTTTAATACTGTTATCAATCTCAGAAATCTTCTCATCATTGTCAGCTATTTTAGAAAGTACAGACAGATTATGTTGTTCTTTGTTATCAACAATTGAACCTTCATTCGTTTTTGCTATATACTTTTCCTGTGTAACTATATAATTAATTGTATTCTTCATACTTTCATCGTATTGATTTATATCAATTGAACTTATATCCTGATTATCTAATATCATCTGATATATTTTATTTTCTTCTTCTAGCAATTTCTTTTGTGCAGACAGATTTTCAACATCTATATTATCGTATGAGGAATCTATTTTAACCAAAATATCACCTTTATGCACATACTGACCATTACTTACCAGAACCTCATTTACCACGCCGTCCTGCTTAGCCTGAACATTGATAACACTTCCTTTTGGATTAACTGTTCCTCCTGTCGTAGATACGACATCGATTTTAGATACTGAAGCCCATATAATGGTTACTACAAGCAATGTAAATATGCTCCAGATAATAACCTTTCCACCTATATGTGCCGGTTTCTCAATTATTTCAAGAAGCTCAGGCATAAAATCATACTTAAGGTTTCTATCTCTTTTTCTACTATATTTCTTCACATAATTAAGCATTTCTTTTCTCATTAAACTCTTCCCTCTTTCTGCATATTATACAGATAATAATAAAGTCCCTGGTTACTCATTAACTTCTCTTTAGTATCGAATTCAACAAGTTCGCCATTATCTATTACCATAATCTTATTAGCATCTTTAAGTGTTGACAATCTATGTGCAATTATTAATACAGTTCTGCCCTTACATATTTCCTGTAAATTATTCTGAATAATACTTTCTGATTCATAATCAAGTGCCGAAGTCGCTTCATCAAATATAAGTATTCTAGGATTACTAATTATAGCTCTTGCAATTGCAATCCGCTGTTTCTGTCCTCCTGATAAGCCAACACCCTTTTCGCCAATCATAGTATCATAGCCATTTTGCATATGCATAATAAAATCATTTGCACCTGCTATTTTCGCAGCAGCAATAATCTTTTCCATAGATACCCCAGGACAATGTATCGATATATTTTCTGCAATACTTCCATTAAACATAAAATTTTCCTGCAGAACCACACCTATTTGTCTTCTAAGCCATGCCGGGTCGACTAAAGATATATCAACGCCATCTACCATTATCTTTCCACTTTCCGGAATATATAATCTTTGTATAAGTTTCGAAATGGTACTTTTACCTGAACCGCTCCTTCCCACTACTCCTATAATCTGTCCCGGTTCAATATCAAAACTTATATTTTTAATTACTTCCGGTGCATCAATTCTATATCTGAACTTCACTTTCTCGAAAGTAATTCTGCCTTTAATTGATGGAAGCGACAACTTATTTATATCAACTCTTGGTTCTGTTGATGTATTAAAAATATCACCTATTCTCTTAACAGACATTGATGCCTGCTGATACTCCTGCCACAATTGGACAAATCGTAATACAGGACCACTTACTCTGCCTGATAACATTCTGAAAGCAACTAATTCACCTACCGTAAATCTACCAGCCATTACATACTTAGCTCCCATAAAAAGAATTAATAAATCAAATGTTTTCTGTATAAACTGTCCAAGTGTATTAGCTGTACCTGCAACCATTGAAGTCTTATATCCTGCTTTAACATAATCAGCCTGAAGACTTCCCCATTTCTTTTCAACTTTAGGTTCTAAGGCAAATGACTTAATTGTCTGAACGCCTGTGATACATTCCACAAGATATGATTGTGTTTCTGCGCCTGCGTTAAATTTCTCATCAAGTCTCTGTTTGAATAATGGAGTTACAATAATTGATAATATTGCAAAAACCGGCATAGATGCAATTACTACAAATGTTAATGGCACACTATAAAAGAAAAGAATTATTATATAAATTATAATGAAGAATAAATCTATCAACGATGATAGAGGTGTTCCTGTCAGAAAGGACCTTATACTATCTAATTCTCTTACTCTTGCTACCGTTTCACCCGTACGTCTTGATTCAAAATATCTAAGTGGTAATGCAAAAAGATGTTTAAATAATTTGTCACTTAACATTACATCAATTCTGTTAGTTGTATGTGTAAATACATAACTTTTTGCCAGACCTATTATCATTTCAAATACATACCCTAAGAATAAACCTATCACCAGCACATAAAGCGTTGACAAAGTCCTATGTACCAGAACTTTATCAACTATGACCTGTGTTACAAGCGGTGTCAGAATTCCTAATATCTGAATAACAAAAACTGCCACCAATACTTCTATAAATTCTTTCTTATATTTTAATATTGTCGGAATAAACCACTTGAAACCAAACACAGCCTCTTTATCAATAATGCTTTTATTACTAAGCAGAATAACTGTTCCCGAAAAAATATCTCTGAACTCTTCTACAGATATTAATTTTGGTGGCTTATTTGCTTTTAGAATCATCACCTTATTATTATCTGTTTTTCCAACAATAAAATATGTATCATCTTTAGCTTTACATATTACAGGAACATTCAATTCTTCTAACTGTTCATATTTCAGTTCCTTAATTTTTCCCTTTATCTTTAACAATCTTGCGGCTGTCATCATTTCTATTTCAGTCATATCCCCTACATTTAAGGAGAGAATATGATTCAACTGTTCCTTAGACACATTTACATTGAGCAAATGTGTCATTGTCAGAAATGAAGCCATTCCACTGTTTATTATATTTTCCACTTTTGTACCCCCATTATTCTATTGATTGCTTACAAACAGCTGTGTATCTGTCATATTGTTATCCTGTGTTGTTATATTAACCATCTCTGAAACATTTCCATCATCTGATGTTGATGCCATGCTCTGTACAAGTAGTTCTGACTGTTTAAGCGCTGATTCATATACATATGTTCCATTTATTATTGAACTAAAATCGTTCTGACTTAATGAACTTCCATCTGCAAATTCTGCATTAAAGTTCTGATATGAAGAATTTATAAAATAATCATTAAGAATAATTTTATCTGTAGTATCACTGATACTTACTTCAAGATTATTTCCGTTTTTTGTCATCATAAGGTCTTCTATGGATATATTTTCTTCAAATGACAATATATTACTACCTGAATTATCAACAATGGTGTCTATTCCATCACCTCTGCCAAAGATATAGGTATCATTACCATCTCCACCGTAGATTGTATCATTTCCGACTCCGCCGTAGAATGTTTCATTTATGTTATATACATCTGTTCCTTCATATCCTGTAAGAACATCATTTCCAGCTGTTCCATTCTTGATACTTATAAGTTCTATGAGTTTATCTTTGTTCCATACTGTTCCGTCACTGAATTCTATGTTTTCAACAAAGTAATAACCGTAGCCACAGTATCTCTTGTAGCCATAGGCATTCTTTATTGTTATTCGGTCTGCGGCACTGTAACGGATTATTATATCGTTTCCAACTCTTTCTATCGTTACGTCAGATGGATTTATTCCTTTTCCGAAAACTATTCTGTCTCCATTTACATACTCTCCGTCATCATAGATTGTATCTTCTCCATCTCCAAGTTCAAAGTAGTATGTATCATCTCCATATCCTCCGTTTAGGGTGTCGTTTCCGACTCCTCCATAGAGTTTATCATTTCCGCCTTCTCCATTCAGGATATCATCTCCGGCTCCTCCATAAATGGTATCGTCTCCATCTCCTCCATTTACCGTATCGTTTCCTGAGCCTGCATACACTAAGTCGTTTCCATCGTTGGCATTTATTATGTCGTCTCCGGCTCCCGCATAGAATGTCTCATTTCTGTTATATACATCTGTTCCTTCATATCCTGTAAGAACATCATTTCCAGCTGTTCCTGTCTTTATACTTATAAGTTCTATGAGTTTATCTTTGTTCCATACTGTTCCGTCACTGAATTCTATTTTTTCAACAAAGTAATAACCGTAGCCACAGTATTTCTTGTAGCCATAGGCGTTCTTTACTGTGAATTTATCTACTTCGCTATATTTTATTACAAGGTCATTTCCTATTCTTTCCAAAGATATATTTTCAGGACTTATTCCCTTTCCGAAAACTATTCTGTCTACATTGACATACTCTCCGTCTTCATAGATTGTATCTTCTCCATCTCCAAGTTCAAAGTAGTATGTATCATCTCCATAGCCTCCGTTTAGGGTGTCGTTTCCGACTCCTCCATAGAGTTTATCATTTCCGCCTTCTCCATTCAGGATATCATCTCCGGCTCCTCCATAAATGGTATCGTCTCCATCTCCTCCATAAATGGTATCGTTTCCTGAGCCTGCATACACTAAGTCGTTTCCATCGTTGGCATTTATTATGTCATCTCCAACTCCCGCTATAACTGTAACATTGCTATTATTACTTATATTTATAGTATCAGATTCATTTGAACCAACTATCAGATTTGATGGTATTACATTCTTTAATTCTGTTATAATTTCAGGATATTCTATATATTTTTGAATATAATTAACCAAGTTAATCTGATTATCATTCATAACTGCAATATATCTGCCTATATCTTTTATAATGCCTTTTACATCTATTCCTTCTGAAATGCAAATACTCATATAAGTATCAAATATTTCTGTATTTATATAATCATCATTCTCGATAAATACCATTTCCATATAATCCTTAAGTTTTGTCTCTGCATTCAAAAGATTATAATACAGTTCATGTATATTGTTATACAAGCCATTCAATATATCTGCTGCTGTATTTACAGGATTACTTCCTTCTGTTCCAATGAAATTACGTCCCATGAACATCTCTATTACTCTGAGTTTCTTAGCATCAATATTTCCACCACGACTTCCACCAGATATATTATCTGCTCCAGTTATAAAGTATAATATTTTAGTTATTATCTCACTTTTTTCATTATCATTATCTGATTTAGCGAACAAGTTTACATATTCTGCTAATCTGCCTGTTGTGTCTTTCTGCATTAATGTATGCAATGATGCTACATTTCCTATTGCATTTACATCTGGCATCTTCTCGATATCTTCTGATATACGCTCTGATTCTTTTTCTATTGTATTATATGATTCTGAATCAAACGAAAACTCACCTATCTTCCTTTTTCGTCCATCAAAATACTTAATATATGCAGTATTTACACCATCAATTTCCTCCGTCTTAAGTGAAATTGATTCTATTCCTAATTCTTTTAATGTCTTTAATTCATTCGCTTCTGATATTCCATTTCTATTATTATCCTGCCATACAAGTAATCTGTAATATGCACTGTCTTTTTCATCTATTATCCCATCACCATTTTCATCGTATTGAGCTAATGCTTCAAAACCTAATCTTGCAATTGAACCATCCGGCATTACAGTTGAACTTCCAAACAATTCTGATCCATCATTTATAATTCCGTCACCATTTAAATCGATTGCTAATAATCCATCGTCTGACGATACCCACTGCGTCTTCTCTGAAAGCCCGTAGTTATCATTATCAAAATATACTCCATTTTCTACATCAGTTAATTCAAAGCCATCTCCATCAAGGTCAATTACTAATGGATCTGATATATAACGTACTGATGCTGAAGCTTGTCTATAACTTTTATCTAACCACCCAAACAAATGCTTAATAGATTTCCATTTGAATTTCTTATCTAATGTAATATACTTATTATTTTCTGTCCACTTACACAATCCGTCTATGACCATTTTACTAAATGACTTACCAAAATCCAATACTGTATTTACTTTATCAAATATACCTTTGGATACGCATTCAATTATAATTGAACCATCTACTATATTACAAATTTCATACAACGCTTGCAAATATTTTCCATTCGTTATTAACTCCTTGATTTCTGATATCCCTTCATTATACTTATTAACGAGTTCATTAAATTCATTATTTTGTCTTAATTCTAAGTTATTTAAAAATGTATCATAATAAAATACTCCACTAGCTACATACAAATATTCTTTAACATCTTCATTGTTTATTAATTTGTTCCATGAGACCTCTGCATCATTCCCCTCTGCCATCATTTCATCAATAAACTTCCCAATTCCATCACTTGCATTTTCCATATTTATATTAAATATATTATTTGCAATAAATACAGATTTTGATGATATTGATTTTATTAAACGGCTAACAAAACTTGAATCTCCCTCCTCCTTAAAATTACCATTTTCATCTAACAATTCTGCTGGCATATGATAGCCAACTCCAAATGAATTCGGACTTCCAATGTTTATATATTTCTTTTTTATACCTGGAAGACTCTTTAATAAGGATCCCACAAAACTTACTGTTGGTTCATAACATATTATTTTATCTGATTTTTTTTCAATATCTTCCTTATATTTATTTATAAATTCGTTTGAAAAACCTTGTCCATCAAACGAAACACATCTATCAATATCATTATTCTGTAAATAATTTTTACCCTGATTCTTCTCATACGCAATCGTCACATACTGTGCCTGATTTCCACCTGTTGAATGTCCACATACAGTTATATCTATATCTCCATCAATATTATTCAATTCTTTTCTTGCCGCATTAATAGCATCTTCATAAAATTTTAATTCTCTTTTTGGCGACTCCGTATCTGATACACATGAACCTTTAACATTTTCTGTCCATTCACTTATATTTATCTGTTTCCCATCATCATCTCTTACTATATAGGGACTATCAATATAATTTCCACAAAAAACTACGTATACTTCTGATGTGTCCTTATTAATAAAGCAAACTGATGATGTAGTAGTATCTTTTTTGTCAGGATATATCAGTTGTAAATTCATTAACTCACTATCATTTTCTATAAATGATATAATTTTATCCATTCCAAGTTCTTTATCTGTATATCCTGCTATCCCATCAAAACATGTTGTTTTTTCAACTTTCTTTATATCATTTATAATACTTTTAACGTTTTTATTACTCACATCTACAGTATCAATATTGTAATATGTTAATGCTGATAAATATAATAACTGTTCATTACTTAGACTCATTTGTTTCCTCCTCTATAAAAAAATCTATTTCATCTGTTCCAATCAATCCTCCAATTTCTTCATATCCTTTTTCTTTATATATTTTTTCTCTTTCTAAATATGTTTCTTCTGGATAGGATACTATTGAAATAGATATGCTATCATCTGACATTTTAGACTTTAATATTTTCTTAAAATACTTTTCATAATCCTGATTAAATTCATTTTCAGGAACTTCAATTCTATATGATATACATACATTTGCATTTTTTAATAATCCATCTAAAGTATTATTTTCACTTTCAATATAAAAGCTACTTGCAAAACCGCAAAAACCTTTTATTTGACATATTTCATATACAGATATATCACTAATATATCTATTAACTCCCATTTCATTAGATAAAGTATCAAATTCTCTTTTCAAAATATTTTGTTTTACCAATTCACTCATATAGTCATCTGATATTACTTTGTAAGAATCATAATATCCATCATTATCTATATCTTTATCTCCGTCTGGATATAATATAATCCAATACTCTTCTTCTTCACCTTTAATTTTAACTATAACTCTTGCATAATTATCTGAACCAATATATTTTCTCATTTGCCTACTATCTACTACTTCAAAGTCTTTTTGGTATTTATTCTCCATATATTCAAGAGCCACTTCTGCACACTTGTCTGCATTCATTACTGTTTTTTTATCACACCCTGTAGCACTTATAATTACTACTGAAAATATCGCCACTATTAACATACTTTTTTTTATCTTTTTCATTCATTTCCTCCTATAATATTTATTTTCCTTTTCTTTTGTATTAATATCTTCTGCCCTCCTTTACTTCTTTTATGCTTTTTATTTTAAAATTAAAAAAAGCATAACGAATACGTTATGCAACCGAACTATCTTAGGTATTTATTATACTAACAACTTACTTTCCTCAATAACTACCCGTAGACTCCTGGCTTTGCGTCCATACATTTCTGTATGTTTGCCCTTTATCTCTCTTTTACATTTACAGTATAATTTATTAACTTACTTTTTTCAACATTTTTTTCATTTCCAATACTTCTTTTCATACGCAATTGTCACATACTGTGCCTGATTTCCACCTGTCGAGTGTCCACATACAGTTATATCTATATCTCCATCCACATTATTTAATACATTTCTGGCAGCACTTATAGCATTATTATAAAACTCTACTGCAAGTTTTTGCTCTACTGTATCACACTCAACTGCCCCTTTCATATTACTAATCCATGTAGAATTACTATTAATGTTTCCATTTTCATCTTTATACTCATAAGGACTATCTATATAATTGTCGCAATATACAACATAAACTTCTGACGTTTCTGTATTTACAAAACATACTGATGATGTAGTATTATCAATACCACTAGGATATACCATTTGTAATTTCATTAATTCACTATCATTTTCTATAAATGCTATAATTTTATCCATTCCAAGTTCTTTATCGCTATATCCTGCTGCTCCATCAAAACAAGTTGTTTTTTCACCTTTCCTTACACCATTTATAATATTTTTAACATTTTTATTACTCACATCTACAGTATCAACATTATAGTATGCTAATGCTGATAAATATAATAATTGTTCATTACTTAGACTCATTTGTTTCCTCCTCTATAAAAAAATCGATTTCATCTGTTCCAATCAATCCGCCAATTTCTTCATATCCTTTTTCTTTATATATTTTTTCTCTTTTTAAATAAGTTTCTTCCGGATATGATACTAAAGAAATCGATATTATATCTTCTGATATTTTAGGCTTTAATATTTCTGTAATATTCTTTTCATAATCCATACTAAATTCATTTTCAGGAATTTCAATTCTATATGTTATATATACATTTTCATTTTTTAATAAACCATCCAAAGTATTATTTTTCTCATTAAAACTGAAATCGCTTGAAAAACCCCAAAATCCTTCTATTTTTGATATGTTTCGTTCTGTTATATATATATCACTAATAAATTTATTAACTATTACATTCTTAACATTACTGTCCAATTCAACTTTAATTTTATTATTAACAATATCACACATATAATCATCCGATATTACTATGTAAGAATCATAATATCCATCTTTATCTGAATCATCATAACCATCTGGACACATCATAATTCGATATTCTTTTTCTTTTCCTTTAACTCTAACATCTACTTCTGCATATCCAGCTCTTCCTATAATTCTTTTCTTTTCTTGGCTATATGTTACCTCAAAATCTTTCTGATATTTATTTTTCATATATTCCAATGCCACTTCTGCACATTTATCCTCATCCATAATCGGCTTACTTTCACAACTTGTAGAACTTATAATTACCATTGCAAATACGACTATTGCTATCATACATTTTTTTATCTTTTTCATTCATTTCCTCCTATAATATTTATTTTCCTTTTCTTTTGTATTAATATCTTCTGCCCTCCTTTACACCTTTTATGCTTTTTATTTTAAAATAAAAAAAGCATAACGAATACGTTATGCAACCGAACTATCTTAGGTATTATTATACTAACAACTTTCTTTCCTCAATAACTACCCGTAGACTCCTGGCTTTGCGTCCATACATTTCTGTATGTTTGCCCT